>JBATDG010000140.1:0-3313 GCA_049663345.1 Bacteroidota bacterium | reverse complement strand
ACGTAGGGCCGAGCCAACGGGTCGGCCCCGGGATCAGCACACACGGGACGAAATCCACACCGCGCGCGAGCCATGCGGCGCGTGCGCGCAACCCGGCGATGGAATTCGATGCGATGACGTAGGGCCGAGCCAACGGGTCGGCCCAGGTCACGCACGCCTGGGACTATAGGGCGTTAAGGCGGGAGGGCGGTTTACAGCCGCCGCAATATCATGAGCGAGAGGTCATCGTGTTGACGCATTTCACCGGCGAAGCGGTTGATGCGCTCGAGGATGTGAGCGCCTGTACGCGTGGCATCGAGTCCCTTAATGCGCGAAAGGAGGCGGCGAAGCCGTTCATCGCCGAAAAAATCACCGCTGGCATTCTGTGCTTCTGTGAGTCCGTCAGAATAGACGAGCAGAATCTCCCCGGCTTTCAATTCTACTCTTTGCTCTTCGAAGGACGAATGCTTCACGATGCCAAGTGCGGGACCGCCCCGGGGCAGTTCAGTAATTTCGTCTCCGTGTATATGCAGAGGAGGCATATGTCCGGCATTAAGGAGCGACACTTCTCCGCCGTCATGGGATATTTCGAGATACACCAGCGAAGCGAAGCGGTTGGGAAGTCCGTCGCGGTCAAAAATATTGCTGAGCTTTGCACCCAGCAAAGGGATGCTCTCGCGTCCCGGAGCAAGCGCGCGCAGCGTCGATTGCAGCTTGGCCATGAACAAGGCCGCGCCGAGTCCCTTCCCTGCCACATCGCCGAGCGAAAGTCCGAGCCGGCCGTCATCGACGTACAGATAATCAACGAGATCTCCGCCCACATCGTTGGCGGGACTCGTATGAATCCAGATATCCCAGCCCTGAAACTGCGGATGTTCATCGGGCATCAGCGCCATCTGCACAGCACGGCCGGCCTCGAGTTCATCGCGGGCGAGTATTTTATCCTTCAGTTCGAGCAAAAGAATAAACAACAGCAGGAGCACGCCGAACATGTGGCCGTTGGAGATCGAAGTATCCCCTACATTTCCCTGGATGTTTATAAAGCTGAAAAAAATGCCGAGCAGCAATAGAATACGGCGAGCGGGGGTCAGGCGAAGATACATCGCCTTGAACAGCCAGAACGGAACGACAAACAGTTTTTTCATCCAATTCATGGAGCGCAATTCCTCACGCCGCTCCTCGGTCATGAAAAACTCCACCACCTCTTCCCAATCGCGTTTGATATTCTTCGCGAAATCCTCCTGCCGAAAATCCGACTTCAGAGTTTCACGAAAGCCGGCTTGTCCGCTGCTGTCTCGTTGTTTCTGCTTTTTATTCACGGGATAATGGTCCGATTATATTCTCCGCTATACGAGGCAGGTCAGAAAATGTTGCCCTGAATTGTTGCGTTTCCAAAAAGGCGCTCCGACATCTATTTCGGGCGTTGAACATTCGGAGGGATGAGTCCGTTTTCATCGACCGCATCATGTTCGCCGCGAAGCCAGGCTATTGAAGGCAGCATCCAGATGGCGGTGCCTTTGTAGAAATAGCCATTCCCTGCGCTGGCCGGCAGCGCGATCTCGCGATAGAGCTGCACCGTACTCTTCGCGCAGTATTCCAGAAACGGGAGGCAGGGGCCCCGCTCCGTGTCGCTCGTCACATAAATCGAAAGCACATTGCCTGCGAGAAGTTCATTCTGCTGCTTCCAGAACTCGATAAACTGTTCGTTGCATGCACTGAGCAGCACGACCTGGAGTCCTGCCACTTCCATCTTGTAAGTAATGATCACAGCGATGGCGGCGCCTTGCCGGGCGCCTACAATTCCGATACTTGCAGCCGGAACTCCCTCCGCGAGCAGCTGCCGAATCTGCTTCACTATGGCGTCCGCCTCAAGGTAAGGATGCGAGGTCGCTTCACGAGGCTGTGTGATCACCACGAATCCTGCTGCGACAAAGCGATTAACGATTTCAGCGTATTGGTACTCACCGAACTCCTCATGCACCGGCTGGGGATTCCCCGGTGTAACGACAGCATCGGGGAGATAAAACACGTACCGTGCGGTCACATCAATGTTTTTGGGAATTTCCGCCATGATTCCCTGCGCGAAGGCTGCGTTCCCGGCGGCCAAGAGAAAACTGACGAGACTGAATAGAAAAATCCTGCGGAGCATAATTACTGCAGTTAATGAAACAGACGTGCAATACGGAAAATATCGATTCATTCAACCGTGTACAAGCCAATCCCCTACTCTACGTAACCGAGACGGGAAGTCTCCTCCCCTAAAAAAACCAATCTGTGTAATCCGTGTAATCTGTGGTTACTCTACCTCCCACCGGCTCTCGAGTGCGCATCGAAGCTCCTCCCCGACATAAATTCCGTGGCAGGCCACAGCTAGTCCCTCCTCATCACGCATTTCGGTTCGGGCAACGACTTCTTCACCGTAGTGGACCTCCTTTTTATAATGGATGAGGAGGCGGCGCAGTGTCGCATTCAATGCGATTTCCTCAGGAAGGGCATCCAGCGCCCAATCGACGTAGCGAATATTATTTACGTGACGGTTAACGTCGATATCGCTTTTACGGACATGAAACTCCCGCATTACATCGCCGCGCTCCGGTTCGCGCGGCAGCGGCGGCGTGGGCAGCGCGTCCACTTCATCGGTAATGCCATAGGTCCGGAAAATATCCTCACGAATGCGCGTGGGCCGACGTCGGGCCAGGTCAACGAACACCCATTGCGAATCCGCTTCCACCAGAATTTCTCCCTGTTCGTTGCTGATTTCATAGCGGCGATTAGCAAGAAAGCGGCGCATAGCCATCGGCTGTGTGAGCACATGCACATCATCTTTGAACACCGGGGCACGTTGGATGCGGATATCCCATTTATTCAGAAGCCATGCGACCTGCTCGGTCGCATAATACGTGAGTCCCACCTCGTAGGAATCGCTCTGCAGCAGTGCGATGTCTTCGAAATAGCGCATCATCGCCAGCGCCGTCAGCCGCTGCCGCGTATCGCAGTCATGATATTGCGCAAAATACGTATGTGTGAATTTGTGTCCGGCGTCAGTCATCGCCATTTCCCGGTTACCTGTTACTGGTGTAGCTAAAATCTATCCGCGACTTTCCGCTATTTCGGCGAAGACGCGGAGCTGGCGCTCCACGGTCCTGTGCGCGTGGAGCTGGCGCTCCACGGTCCTGTGCGCGTGGAGCTGGCGCTCCACGGTCCTGTGTTGCGTGGAGCTGGCGCTCCACGGTCCTGTGCTTGCGTGGAGCTGGCGCTCCACGGTCCTGTGCTTGCGTGGAGCTGTCGCTCCACGGTCCTGTGCGCGTGGAGCTGGCGCTCCACGGTCCTGTGT
>JBATDG010000139.1:0-27595 GCA_049663345.1 Bacteroidota bacterium | reverse complement strand
GCACAGGACCGTGGAGCGCCAGCTCCGCGCAGCACAGGACCGTGGAGCGCCAGCTCCGCGTTTTCGCGCTCCCAGGGCGCGCTGGAGCGCGCCGCTCCGGTCGCCTACGGAAGCTCCCATCCCCACTTCACTCGCTCTCGCACTCGCCCCCGATCTCGAAAAAAAAAAAACGGTGCACTTTCGCACACCGTTTTATTCAAAAGGATGGGCCTGTCGTTATTTCATCACTACCATGCTCCGTGTTTCAACGGCGCGGGCGCTTTCGAGACGGTAGAGATAGGTTCCGCCGGGAAGGGACGCTGGTGAAAAACGGATGTCGTGTGTGCCGGGGGCCATGCTGCCGTCAACGAGCGTCTTGACGAGTTTGCCCTGGATGTTGTAGACCTGCAGACGGGTGGGACCACCCGGCGTGGAAAAACGGATCGTGGTCGATCCCTGTGCGCTGACGGAGAAGGGATTGGGGAAATTCTGCTCCAGCGCGAAACCGTTGGGCACACCGCTCGAGGCTATTCCAACCGGCGCCTGCGTGAACAATGGGAGTGTCTCCCATTCTCCTTTAAGAAGGAGGGAAGAATCCGCCGGCTTGACGCCGAACCACTGCTGCAGCACGCTGGCGTAGGTCTGTTTGAAGTCGTACTGATGCTTGAGATCGCCGTAGCGATCAAGATCGTTGAGGGCTGGATTGTCGCCGTAGACACCGCCGAATACTTCCGGTCCGACGAAGAACATCGGGGCGGCGGTGCCGTGATCCGTGCCTGCCGTGCCGTTGGCTTCCGCCCGGCGGCCGAATTCGGACATGGTCATGAGCGCGACGCGATCCTGCTGCCCGAAGAGTTTGAGATCGTCGAAGAAGGCCGCAATCGCTGAGGACAATCCGCCGAGCAGCGCGGTGTGCTTCGGTGTGCCGCCGCTGTCCTGCTGCGCATGGGTGTCGTACCCGCGCTGCGAAATGACGTAGATCGGCGTTTCGAGTCCGCCCGCGATCAGGCGGGCAACAATCTTCAGCCGCTCCGCGACATCATTGCCGGTGGGATAGACGTCGTTGTTGGTGATGCTGTTGGCCGCATCGCGAACGGGTTTGGCGTAGTTGTTCGCTTCCAGCGCGATGTTGCGGATGTACTCGAGTTCGAGTCCTGCAGGAGTACTGGTGTCGGGCGGATCGCCGCCACTGATATCCGTGCCGGAAATGATACGGTAAAATGTTTCCGGATCGTAAATGGCCATGCTCATGCCCATGTTCGCACCCTGCATCATCAGCGAAGTGGTTGTGCCGATTTCAATGGCGAGCGGATGGTCGGGCGTGACGGCAGGATCAGGGTAGCCGGGATAGCGGGAATCGAGGTAGCGTCCGAGCCAGCCGTCGTCGAGTATGCTGTTGGCGTCCGGCGGGCTGCTGTTGTTGCTGCCGGTGAACCAGATATCCGTGGAACGGAAATGCGAGCGGTTGGGATTCGGGTAGCCGACACTCTGCACGATCGCGAGCTGGCCGTCATTGTACATGCGTTCGAAGCCGGTCATCGCAGGATGCCAGCCGAGCGTGTCATTGATGCGCAGGGGATTCGTGATGGCGAGGCTGCCGCGAAGATTGTTGTAGACGGGATCCTCATGAGGGACCACCGTATTGAGTCCGTCGTTTCCGCCGTCCATTTGCACGACGACGAGGACGCGTCCGGTACCGGCGTTCATTGCGGCGCGGGCGAATGAAGGAGCATTGGCGTAGGCTCTGACCGAGAAGGGATCGAAGATGTTGCCCACGGTCGAGGCCACAACGCCTGCGGCGATGCTGGTCTTGACAAAGTCTCTACGTTTCATGGTGTGTTCCTTGATGCTGTGGCAAGATCTTCTCTGCTCAGCAGAGTTCTGATTCACTAAGACGAAGCACGGCCTTGAGCAGATCCTTTATATGGCCGTCGGCTCCGGGGAGGTTGATGTTCCATTCGTATTCCGGCGCGCCGGCCAGAAGCTTGTCGAGGAGAATCTCGAACTGGTTCGTGCTCATTTTCAACGACACGATGTAGTCGAGGATATCCTGAATCATCTTTCGTGGATTGTTCGGATCTGAAAGGGTGGACACATAGGTCACGGGATCCACGCTGAATTTCGGCGTCGTCCGCATCGTTCCGAGAATGAGTTCGTCCGCGACGGACCATCGGCTCGCCAGGCGGCTGGCGCTGATCCAGCTTCGATAGCCCGGCCAGCCTTTGACGTTTGGTGCCTCGAGCAACTGACAACCGAGCGCCGCGCAAACTTGGTAGATGTATTTGACGTTTGTCGTGGTGATGTTGAGTGCGCGAATCGACCCGAGGTAATATTCCAGCGGCGATGTTATATGTGCACCGATGTTCGCAGTGTCGAAGAAATGTTCACTCTTGAGAAGCGTCGCGATGACGGGACGGATTTCCCAGTTGCCGCTGATCAGCTGTGCTGCCATCTGATCGACGATAGTCTCATCCGCAATTTCGTACACGAATTCGCGATAGAGTTTCCGGCAGATATAATGGGCGACTTCCGACTCACGGACTTCGAAAATGATATCGATCAGATCCATCGCGCCCCAGTTGCCCGTGCGTCCCATGATGGTCTTGTCCGTCGCATCATAGCGGTTGGTGAGGAGGACAGCACTCTTCGGGTCGTATTTTTTGTAGCCCTCGGGCGTCGCTCCGGTCTCCTTGATTGTCCACCCCGTCAGCGCACGTGCGGCGTTGATGATATCATCCTGCGTGTAGCCGTTGCCTTCGCCGAGCGTGTGCAATTCCATCAACTCACGAGCGTAGTTTTCATTCGGCCGCTGTTTGGTGTTGTACCAGCCGTCGAGGTAGATGAGCATGGCGGGGGAGACGGTGACGTCCTTGACCATTTGCTTGAAATTGCCCAGGAAGTTGCTGCGGAACAGGTCGAGAAACCAGAAATTGAAATGCGGCTGACGCACACTCAATGCTTCCGTTGCCCAATGATCGCTCCAGAAAAACGTCATCTTTTCCTGGATCGAGAAATCCTGGTTCAGCATGAGGCCGGTCCACCAGTCGCGCAAATCCTGCAGCCACCCGCGGTTCACCTGATCGTTATTGCTGTTGTCGTAGTAGTAATCATTGTTCTGCCAGGAGAACGGCGGTATGGGCGGAGTCGGATTTGCGAGGAGCATGTCGACCACCTCGCCGGGAGATTTCGTCAGCGCCAGATCAGTCTCGCTGCGCTTCGCTCCGAACAGCGTGCGCCGCAGCAGATAGCCGGCGCGCTGTTTGTCCCAAGGCTTCTGTGCGGAAGGGACGTACGGTTCGAGTCCGCTCGTCACAAGACGGGGCAGGGCCAGCGGTTCGCGCGCCCCTTTGAGGCTCGCTTCGCGCTCGGCCAGCATCTGTCGATGCATCATCGCGGCTTCATGTCCGCCGTCCTCCGGAAGCTGCACAGTCTTTCGTGCACCATTCGCAGAACGACCGCTCGCCGCGGAAGTCAGGAAAGATCTTCTGTCCATCACCAGTTCCTGATCGTGAATGAGAGGAAAATGCGTCTATTCGGACATAATATATCCGGGAAAGTTCATTGTCAAGAGGGAGGAGGAAATGGCTGATAGCTAATGGCTGATAGCTGATGAATACATGGCTGATGCATTTATGGCTGATAGCTGATTGCTAATGGCTCATCCGCACTTTTTTCCATCTTTCCATTTTTACATCTTACCATCAGCCATCAGTCATCAGCCATCAGCCATCAGTCATCAGCCATCAGCCATCAGTCATCAGCCATCAGCCATCAGTCATCAGCCATCAGCCATCAGTCATCAGCCATCAGTCATCAGCCATCAGCCATCAGTCATGCGAATCGCCGCAGATAAGAACATTCCCGAAATTGAATCCGCCTGCGAGGGACTCGGCGAAATCCGGCTTTTTGATTCGCGCGATCAGAAGCGACTCCACGATCTCCTGCAGACTGCGGACGTTCTGCTTTGCCGTTCGACTATCGCGGTGAATGCCGCTCTGCTTGAGGGGACTCCGGTGCGCTTTGTGACTACGGCCACGTCGGGGACGGATCATTTCGATACCAATTGGCTGGACGCGCAGGGGATCACGTATGCTTCTGCAGCGGGCAGCAATGCGCGGTCGGTGGCGGAATGGTGGGCGGCATCGATGCTTGAGCTTCATGCTCGCGGACGCGTTCGTCTCGAAGGTGCGACCGTTGGAATCGTGGGCGTGGGACACGTCGGCACACAGGTTGCGGATGTCGCACATGCACTCGGAATGCACTGCCGCTTCAACGATCCGCCGCGCGCCGCGCGGGGTGAACAACCCGTTGCGTGGAGTCCGGACGGCTTCGTTTCGATGGAAGAAATACTGTCCTGCGATATCGTCACGCTGCATGTGCCTCTGACGCGTGAGGGAAAATATCCCACTGCAGGATTTTTTGGAGAAAGGCAGTTTGGGTGCATGCGTCCCGGAGCGCTGTTTGTCAACGCCGCGCGCGGGGGAGTGATGGATGCGCCAGTCGTTCTGGCCTGGTCCGCCGCTGGAAATCCGCTCGTGCTCGATGTTTTTCCCGGCGAACCGCACATCGATCCCGCGCTCGTTCGCACAGCCGATATTGCCACGCCGCATATCGCGGGACATGCGTGGGACGGAAAGCTGCTGGGGACGGAGATGGTTGCGCGAGCGCTGCGTGAATGGTTCAGTGGTACATCCTCTCAGAAGCTTGATACGGCCGGACTCGAAGGCACAAAGACGCAAAGACTCAAAATATTTGAAAAAGCAGATCTCAGCGCGGACCTCCCAAGTGATGTTTACGGGGAGGTGCTGGAGAGGGTGAGGAGTGTGTATGATGTGCGAGTAGATGATGCTGCGCTGCGGAGGGCGGTGGAGATGGAGCCGGAAGCGGCTGCGGCGGAGTTTGCGCGGCTGCGGGCGGAGTACCCGCTTCGACGGGAATTCGCGGCCTCTGAGCTAGAGGTGTCCGGACTGTCGGGCGCATCCATTCACATGCTTACCGCGCTCGGTTTTCGCAGGGGTTGACTTCCCTTCGTGCTGTTGTCTGCCTTTCACGGGATACAAGCGTATCGCAACACGTGTGAATAGTGCAATTCATACACCAAGTTGTGTAATGCATGCGACCACGGGTATTTCTATCCTTCGGTATAGCATAAATAGAATACCGATCGCATGGAGATATCATGATAGACCATGGTGGTTTGAAAACACGCGCCCGAATGGATCACTTTATAAAGGGTTCAGTCGGACTTCGAATAGTCATTGTCCTTGCAGCGATACTCTCGTTTGGAGCAATCTCTGAACGAGCCTCTGCCCAACACATTGGAATCAGTTTCCAGCTGTTCTATGATCATTTGAGTCCCTACGGACAATGGGTAGAGTATCCGGAATACGGTTATGTATGGCTTCCGGATGCCGGGCCGGACTTCGCACCCTATTCGACACAGGGACACTGGATATATACGGATTATGGCTGGACCTGGGTATCTGACTACGACTGGGGATGGGCGCCGTTTCACTATGGTCGCTGGGATTTTGACGATTACTACGGTTGGTTCTGGGTGCCCGACAATGAGTGGGGACCATCATGGGTAACCTGGAGAAGATCACAAGGCTATTACGGTTGGCAACCGATGGGCCCCGGGATCAGCATCAGCCTCAGCTTTGGAGGACAGAGCCATCATCGCGGCCACGATCATTGGACCTTCGTTCGAGACAGGGATATCGAGAGGCATGATCTGTATCGCTATCATATCAACAGAAACGACCGTGACCGCGAATATCGGACCTCAACGGTGATTAATCATACGTACATAGACAAAAGCAGAAATTCCACCTATATCACAGGACCGAAGCGAGAGGACGTCCAGCGAGCGACTGGCCGCAGTATTTCACCGTATGCTGTTCATAATAACAGCGCGCCGGGTGAGAAAGTGGAGAAGGGGCAGCTGAATATTTACCGTCCGAAGATAGAGCGGGAGGACAAAAACGGTCACCGTCCTGCTCCGTCAAAACTCGAAAAATTGAAGGATATCCGCCGTCCGTCGGAGAGGACAGAATCCAGACAGCAGAGGCAGGAAACTGCGACTCCATCGAATCCCCGGGAAAATCGCGAAACTGCTCAGCAGCCGACCGCGAAGCCTTCGGAGAACACGCGCCGCGAGCCGAAAACCGCGACACCTGCAGCGCCCGGCAACAATAAAAAGCTGACGAGTTCCCCCGACCAGAACAAACGCAAAAAGTGAGGACCTGAGGTCTCAGCTTCCCACGCATCGCTCATCCCTTCCTGCAACCTTTGTGCTGCTCCTGCATCCTATCTTCATGAATAATGCAGGAGCAGCCATGCCCGTTGAAATATCCCGCGAAACAATTATTGAAGATCTGGTTGAGACACATGCAGAAGCGGTGACGTTTCTGATGGAGAAAGGTATCCGCTGCCTGCGCTGCGGCGAGCCAATATGGGGAACGCTTGGAACGGCGATGGATGAAAAGGATTTCCCTGTCGATCGGCAGATGGAAATTGTGCAGGAACTGCGCGCCTTCCTTTCGGCTAGCTAAAAATTGAAATCATCGAATATTACGAAAGAGAGTTGGATCGCATGAAAAAAGAGATCAGCAACAGCAAAAATAAAAAAGCGAACACGAATGCCGGTGAGAATAAGGGATTCAATACCTTCGCGATGGTGATGACGGCTTTCGCTGTCCTCATCGTCGCGATCATCGTCATCAATAAAATGAATGCGCCGGACCCCAGTGAGCTGCCTCAACAGGTTGCAGGTGAAAATGGAAGCAGCAGCGGATCCGCTCCGGCATTTTCGCTCGCGGCTGTCGGCGGTGGCAGCAAATCCCTTGCCGACTACGAAGGTAAGGTGGTCATGCTCAACTTCTGGGCGACCTGGTGTGGACCGTGCAAGCGTGAGATTCCTGATTTCATTGCAATGCAGGATGCCTACCGGGATAAGGGATTCGAAATCGTAGGCATCTCTCTCGATGATCCCACTGCCACTGCGGAAGTCGCACAGTTTGTTAAGCAGCAGGGCATCAATTACGATATCGTCTACGGCAACGGCAATGTCACGCAGGCATATGGCGGTGTGCAGAGCATACCCACTACCTTCCTTATCAACCGCAAGGGCGAAATCGTCTCTTCCCAGGTCGGCCTGCAATCGAAAGAAGCTTGGGAAAGCGCGATTGAAGCGTTATTGTAATAGCTGATTGCAGCGGGAATACTTCGTAGTAGAGCGATCCTGTCGATATGACGAGGACGAGATGTAGAAAGAAAATAGGCGCCCAGATGGAGCGCCTATTTCTATGCATGGAGCACTCACACCGAATATGGAGGAGGAAGCGGCGGATGAAGACTGCCATCCAGCCCCCCGACCAGTTCTGCTACATCGCTCCGCTCTATCAGAGGCGTTGGAAGTATGAATTTCGCCTGACAATGCATGTTCTTTCACTTGAGAAGCTTTTGCCAAAATAATGTCCCCTGTGTTCCGGAAACCCTGAGCGGGTACTGCTCAATCTGCTGAGCAGGTGGTACTGATCCTGATAGCGTTTGCGGCTGCGGGAATATCACCCGGGCGAAGTCGCATAGCCTGCCATGAAGGGGCATCGCACTGCAAACAGTACAATATTCTCTCATTCGAATCTTGTATTGTCGGACATTTCCTTGTATGTTTTCCCTATCCCTGACCGCAAACCAGTCCGCCTCAATGGCATTGATGGAAGGCCCGCGCTGGAGGCAGAAAAACCGGACAGAGGCACCAAAGCCTGATCAGACGGTTGCATACATTGTCTGACGACTCAGATTACGGAAAATCAATTGAAGAATTCAATCCCCCAACGATGACCTTTGAACTAAAAGAAAGGCTTCCCACTCTGTCGGAGGCAAATCCGGCAAAAGTAATGCAGTACGTCCACACTGGTGAGATTTGCTGCGGCGGCGCTGAAAGCATTCTGAACTCAGGTGCGATCGGTTCATGCGTCGTCATTACTGCATTGGATCCGATCAGGCATGTGGGAGCGATGGCGCATGTTATGTTGCCTAGTGAATGCCCGGTTAAAAATCATGCCCAAGCAAACCGGTATGCCGCAAATGCCATCGAGGAAATGCTGCATCGGCTGCAAAAGCTGCAGATTGTTACAGATGACATGGAGATTTGTTTAGCTGGCGGGGCGAATGTGCTGAGACGGGACACTGACACGATCGGGCATGACAATCTGAATTCTGTTGAGCAGTTGCTCCTCGAGAAACATTTTGAAATTAAAGCCAGGACAACTGGCGGATACGAAAGAAGAACGGTTTTATTCGATATCGGGTCGGGCTGCGTCTACTATACCGAGGGCGACTCAAAACAAAAAATGCTTTGGCAAACTGGGTCACGATAAAAAATGTTAGACAGATTCTTGCGAATTAAGGAGAAGAGTAATTTATGGATGAGCTGAATCTGCTTCACGAAAGAATCGTCGCATTGGAGCGAGACAATCTCCGACTGAAAGAGACAGAAAAGAAACTGCACGCTGTGAATCAGCAGTTCCAGGCCAGTGAGCAGCGATCGAAAGTTGAGCAGGAAGCACTGCTGCAGACGCAGAGAATTGCCCGTGTCGGGAGCTGGGATTGGGACGTCGCTTCCGATATTGTGACATGGTCTGATGAATTGTTTCAGATATTCAGATTAAATCCTGAACATGGTGCGGTTCCCTACGCCGACCACAATAGGATATATACCCCCGGGAGTTTTCAACGATTGGATGCAGCAGTGCGGCATATCATGGAATCCGGCGAACCCTATGAATTAGATCTCGAGATCGTTCGCGGTGATGCGACAAATGCCTTTTGTACTGCGCGAGGCCACGCCAAAAAAGACGCTCAGGGGAAGATCGCTCACCTGTACGGTTCTTTTCAGGATATAACAGACCGGAAACACGCTGAAGTGGAGCTACACAGGAGGGAGGAGAGATTTAGAGCAGCAATTGACAATAGCCCATACCCCATTGCAGTAGTTGATGAAAGCGATCAATCTATTCTGTATTGGAGTAAAAATGCCGTCAAATTGTATGGTCATGATCCGAAGACAATGGAAGAATGGTATGAGCTTGCTTACCCGGATCCGGACTATCGCAAGGCTGTTATCGAGCGCTGGAAACCTTTTTTGGAAACAGCCTCGAAATCAGGAAATGCAATCAATACCGGTGAATATAATATTCAATGTAAGAATGGCTCAGTAAAAATATGCGAACTTCATGCGCAATTCATACCCGGCAGTCTGATTGTCACTCTGAATGACATCACAGAGCGAAAGAAAGCCGAGGAGCAGTTACAAGCACTGAACCAGCAGCTGAGTGCAAATGAGCAGCAACTGAAGGCTGCAAATCAGCAGCTTCAGGCAAACGAACAGCAGCTTCTGGCCACAAATCAGCAGCTGCGGGCAAATGAGCAGCAGCTCCACGCAGCAAATCAGCAGCTTCAGGCCAACGAACAGCAGCTGCGGGCCGCAATTCAGCAGCTTCAGGCCAGCGAACAGCAACTTATCGCGGCAAACGAGGAACTGGTCGCCGGCGAACAACGATTGAAGCATACAAATCAACAACTGTTTTCTGCCAAGCAGAGGGTGGAAGAGAGTGAAGCGATGCTTCGGGCTGCGATGGAGAACAGCCCAGCCGGGATTGCGATAGCTGAGGTCCCATCGGGTAACTTGCTCTATGTTAATAAGGCTGCGCTGTCGATCCGTGGTAAAGACTATGAGGAGATAGTTGCAGGCATCGGGGTTGAGAAATATGTGGAAAGTTGGCAAATACTGCATCTCGATGGCACGCCGTACAAAACAGACGAAGTTCCATTGGCAAAAGCAGTTTTGTATGGGGAAAGCAGTAGTAAGGAGTTTATTGTCCGTCGGGCTGATGGGGAGGATCGATATGTCGCAGCAAATGCTTCACCCATATTAAATGATAAGGGAGAACGCATCTCTGCGATTGTTGTATTTATGGACATCACCGAGAGTAAACTGGTCGAGCTTTCCTTAAAAAGGGCGAACGACGAATTATCCAAAGTACAGCAAATAGCCCGTGTTGGCAGTTGGTATCTCGATACCGCGACGAATACCGTGACGTGGAGCAAAGAGCTCTACAGGATGTATGGCTTTGATCCCGAATTGCCGGTCCCGCCGTATACTGAGCATATGAAGCTCTTTACGACTGAAAGTTGGGAGAGGCTGTCGACCGCTTTAGCGAAAACAGCTGAACAGGGTATCCCGTACGATCTTGAGTTAAGCACAGTACGAAGCGACAAGAGTAACGGCTGGATGTGGGTCCATGGTGAAGCACTGTACGATGCCAGCCTGAATATTATAGGATTATGGGGTGTTGCGCAGGATATCTCTGATAGGAAGGAGATTGAAGTCGAGCTGCAAAACGCAAAAGAGAAAGCTGAAGCGAACGAAATGCAGCTGAAGGCGATTATCGAGTCTTCTCCAACGGGTTTTGCCATAAATAGAATCAGTACCGGTGAAGTGACATACGTCAATAAAGCATTTGCTGATGCATATCATATCCCAATAGAAATGTGTTCTGACGTCTCGGCCTTCTTCGATTATGTGTATCGGGATCAGATGGAACTGGGCGAAAAAATATTAGCCGATTTGAGGTCGAATGATCCGGAAAGAATGAAATGGGAAATGGTCCCGGTGAAGGATAAAAAGGCAAACACCATTCATTATGTATCGGCGTCAAATATCGTACTGAAAGAGATCGACCTGATGGTGTCTACTGTCTTGGATATTACCACGCGGATACAGAACGAATACGAACTGACGGCGGCAAAGGAACTGGCGGAAGAGAGTGAAGAGAAACTTAAGCGAATCGCGAATAATATTGTCGATGGGATGATCTACCAGGTAGCGATGCTTGATGAAAACAAACGGAAGTTCAATTATGTGAGTGATGCAGTAACGCGGCTGTACGGCTGCACGCCGGAACAGGTAATGGAAAACCCGGACCTTATCTATGGTAGGATGCATCCAGATGATATCGAGGAACTCATCATCGCAGAAAAGAAAGCTTTGGAGCAGATGTCCGTTTTCAGGACGGAATGCAGGGTTATCAGTCCGGACGGGAGTATCAGATGGGCGTATTATGTCTCTCAGCCGAGAGTGATCAATGATGTCGTTTGCTGGGATGGCATTGAAGTAGACATTACTGAACGAAAACGTATTGAAACTGAATTGATGATTGCGAAGGAAAAAGCAGAAGAGAGTGATCGACTGAAATCCGCTTTTCTGGCAAACATGAGTCACGAGATTCGCACGCCCATGAATGGCATCCTGGGCTTCACGGATCTTCTCAAAGAGCCGAAACTTTCCGGTGACGAGAAGGACGAGTACATCCGTATCATTGAAAGCAGTGGTTTTCGTCTGCTCAATACGGTAAACGATATCATTGATATTTCCAAGATCGAAGCTGGTCAGATGAAGGTTTCCGTATCGGATGTGAGTATCTGCGAACTAATGGAGCAGCTATACACTTTCTTCAATGTGGAGGCACAGAAAAAAGGTCTTCAGCTGATTCTCGATACCGTCGCCTCGATGAACAAGATAATTCTGCATTCCGATAAGGGGAAAATCTATTCTATTCTTACGAATCTGATAAAAAATGCGATAAAATATACTCAGAATGGAAGCGTCGAATTCGGGTGTTCGAAAATCGGGAAGGATCTGCGTTTCTATGTGAAGGATACTGGAAGGGGAATATCCAGGAAAAGACTGGAAACCGTTTTTGGTCGATTCATTCGAGGCAGTGCTGATGAAGAGGTCTTTACCGAAGGTTCCGGCCTGGGTTTGTCCATCGCCAAGGCCTATGTGGAAATGCTCGGTGGTGAAATATGGGTCGAATCCGAGGAAGGCGCCGGCTCCCGATTTTATTTCACCATCCCTTGTGACGACGTTGAAAGCAGTGTTGCTGAACATGATGATAATAGTGTGGAGGAAAAATCAACAATCAAGATTCATGATCTGAAAATTCTGATAGCGGAAGATGATGAAGCGGCAGACATGCTTCTGTCAGTACTCATCAAGGACATCAGCAAAGAGGTGCTCCACGCAAAAAATGGAGCGAGAGCGGTAGAGCTCTGTCGCAACAATCCAGATATTGATCTGATTCTAATGGATATCTTCATGCCTGAATTGAATGGCTATGACGCAACCCGTCAGATTCGGGAATTCAACAGCGATGTAGTCATCATTGCACAAACTGCGTACGCCTTGGCCGGTGATCGGGAGAAATCGCTTCAGGCTGGATGTCACGCCTATATTTCAAAGCCGATAATGAAAAAAGAATTAATGTCATTGATACAGCAATATGTGCTTAAATAGGAGAGTCCGCGACTGGCTTATGACAGCCGGCACAACAGAATACCCGGGTCCACATAACGCGAAGAAGCTATTCGCTAGAGGTTAATTTCTACATAAAACGTGGTGAGCACTGTTATCGTTAGTCTGAAAGACTTTTCGCTGGAAGCAAGTTTGAATTGTACCAACATCGCCTCAGCGGATGGCTTTCAAAAAACATCCATTTCGGTAAATAGAAGAATTCATATGAACGATCAGAGCAAATCAAAGGAAGAACTCATAAGTGAACTAAGGGAATTGCGGCTGGCGTATGAGGCCCTGAAGGAGGGCAAAGCTGCGGATTTGCTTTCGCGGAACCTTACCGAAGATGACTTGCTTATCAGCAAGGAACGATCTGCTCTTGTGATAGAAGCGTTGGAGCATAGTAATAAGCTATCTGAATCAATATTTATGGATATTATTGAGAAGAATCCAGTATCCATCCAAATACTGAATATGGAGGGCTATCCGATTCAAATAAATGCTGCGCATACAAAGCTTTTCGGTGTAAAACCTCCTGAAGGTTATTCTGTATTTCATGACACGCAGCTATTATCGCAGGGATTTGGGGAAATGTTTGATCGAATTAAGAATGGGGAAGTGGTGTATTTCCCGGATTCGTATTACAATATTCATGATATTGACGCATCCTTTCCGGACTCGCCGGTCTGGGTGAGAGCTATCGGCTTTACTTTGGATGATAATAGCGGGAGGCCCAATCGAATCATATTGATGCATGAAAACATTACTGATCACAAAAATACAGTCGCGGAGTTGAATGATATAATTGAGAACAATCCTTTGTCCATTCAGATAGTAGATAAAGAGGGCCATACCCTTCATGGGAACCCATCTTTTATCAGACTTTTTGGTTCTATGCCGCCTTCGGAGTTTTCAATATTTGATGATTTGAGAAGTAAAAGCCCTGAAATGAATGATTTGATTTCCAGATTGAAAAGGGGTGAAATTATATATCTTCCAGATATTTATTTTAATCCGCATGATGCGGTAGCTGAAGCACCTGATATCCCGCTCTGGATTCGTGCCATGATATTCCCGACAAATAATAGTATTGGTACGCCTGAGCGTTTTGTGCTGATGCATGAAAATATCACTGAACAAAAGATTGCTGAACAAGAATTAGTCAGAGCAAAAGAGAAAGCAGAAGAAAGCGACCGGCTTAAATCGGCCTTCCTCGCAAATATGAGCCACGAAATCCGTACTCCAATGAACGGTATTCTCGGCTTTGCTGAACTCTTAAAGGAAAAGGATCTGTCCGGAGAGCAGCAGCAGGAATACATCCGCATGATTGAGAAAAGCGGCTCAAGAATGCTGAGTATCATTAACGACATTGTGGATATTGCGAAAATTGAATCGGGACAGATGAAAGCATCGGCACAGGAAACCAGCCTCAATGAACAGATGGATTTCATATACACACTGTTTAAAAATGAGTGCGAAAAAAAGGGTATGCAGCTTTCCTGTAAAAAGTCACTTGCTGAAAGGGAAGATGTTATTGACACCGACCGCGAAAAACTTTACGCCATTCTAGCGAATCTGGTGAAGAACGCTTTGAAATACACCGATGAAGGGTGCATTGAATTCGGATATTTTCTAAATACGGACAGAGGTCCTGCCGAACTTGAGTTTTACGTAAAGGACACAGGTATAGGCATCCCGAAAGAGCGGCAGGACGCCATTTTTGAACGGTTTGTGCAGGCTGATATCACTGATAAAATGGCTCGACAGGGTGCCGGCTTGGGCTTGTCGATATCAAAAGCTTTTGTGGAAATGCTGGGAGGAAAAATATGGCTCGAGAGCGAACAAGGCATCGGTACAACATTCTATTTTACCTTGCCTTACGATAATGGGTCAGTGATAGAACCTGTTTTTCATCAACTCGCATCCTATGGGAAAACTGATATTGTCAGAAAACTAACAATCCTGATTGCTGAGGATGATGAAGTATCGGGATTATTGATTGAAAAAACTGTCAAATCGTATAGCGAAAATATTATTTCGGTTTCTACAGGTTCTGCAGCAGTTGAAACATGCCGTGAGAATCCAGAAATCGACCTAATATTGATGGATATTCGGATGCCGGTCATGGGTGGATATGAGGCCACAAAACGAATCCGGGAATTCAACAAAGATGTGGTCATTATCGCACAAACGGCCTATGGACTATCCGGAGACAGGGAAAAGTCCATGCAATCGGGATGTAATGACTATCTGGCAAAGCCCATCGTCAAGGCAGAATTGGAGACTTTGATACAAAAGTACTTCGGTGAATAGGTAGCAATGAAAACACCACCTAACGCCAGGAATTGGAGACGCGCATATTGCTAGTGTATTTATGCTGACAGTAGGAGCAAGCTCTTAACCGGAGATCATGCGGGAAACGAAACGCACGGCTGAAGGGCAGTCGAGCCTACCTTGCAGGGGACAGGGATATTCCATATTATCGGATATTAATTTCATTCACGATTTCCGGGGGCGGATATGGTTCCTTTCATAGAAAACTTGAAGTATTGCGCTATGCTTGTTTTCGTTCTGTTCGCTATTCCATTATCAGCGCAGGTTTCAAGGGAGCAGATAGCGCCTTCGGCAGAAATCGGAAAGGACGGGGACTCCTTGCTCTCCTCGAGCACTGCATCGGACAGGCAACTCGTACTCACTGTTTCGAATCGCTGCAGCTTTTCGCGATCTGAGGCTTTGCTCCAATGGAATGCCGAAGAGTTCACCGGACAGATCAAAAAGTATACCCTTGAACGCAGTCGGGCGGATTCGATCTGGTGGACGATAAATGGTGTACCGGCACCAACAGATTCATTCCTGTTTGTCGAACAACCATATTATCCGGCACAGCCGGAGTACCGCTATCGTCTTACTGCGTCCACCCTGACTGGCGAACAATTCACCGCTTACAGCGACACAGTTCGCATGCAATATGGTGCGTACATTGATCTGCTGGATCTGATTCTCCCATATATATATGATGTCAATGAAATCACCTACGAGCATCGACGATTCGTCAGACTCCCCTGGCCGTATGGGAATCAGGATGAGACGGTGACCGTAGTGATGACTTTTCTCTTTTCAACAATTCGCTCCGATGGTTCATGGGAATATCCGATTCGGAAAACAGTTATCGCTCCTTCGGGAGAGCGGCAATCCTGGATGACGTATCTGGTGAGGGAGCCGGGTATTGAAAAGAATTTCAGCTACATTGATAGCAGCGGGAATGATTTCGGATACTATTATCTCGGTTTTTCACGTTTCTTTCGTGCGAAAGATGGCGAATATTTTACTTCAAAAGCTGGGCTTCTTCCATCCGATAGAGCGGGTATAGTCTCCTCTGATTCTCTTGTTTTTGATTCCAAGTATATGCACCCTTGGTATGGAGAAACAATATTTTCATTTGTCTGTACACCGCTTGGCGGACGAGGCGTGATCAAGGAGATGACAGCATCCTATTATAATCTCTTGCATCACATGCGTCTGATCAAGAGCGTCAACAGCGTAGAATCTCAGCAGGGAGTCCCTTCGACCTTAACTCTCTCACCGGCGTACCCGAATCCATTTTCCGCGAGCACGGTGGTCAACTATTCTCTCGTGACAGCAGCAACCGTCCGACTCACCTTGCATGACATGCTGGGACGCGAGATTCGCGTCCTCGACGAAGGCGTCCGATCACCCGGAAACTATTCCGTTACGCTATTCTCCCTGAATCTTCCGGCAGGCACTTACATCTGTCGTATGCAGGCTGGTCGCGAAGCGATGTCCCGAACCCTCGTCCACTTTCGCTGATTGAACCCCAGCGGCTCGGCTCTCGACAACAAAAAAAGGCGCCCATCGGGAGCGCCTTTAAAAAATCTTTCGTGTTCTTCTTCGTGTTTTCGTGCCTTCGTGGTTTTTTCTTCTCCCCGGCTGCGTGGTTTTTTCCTACGCGAAGAGCAGCACGGTTGCCAGCACTACCATGGCTGCGTAAGGCAGGTAGCGGTACACCACAGTCTTGTTGATCTTCTGCGTGTGCATCCAGTAGGCCGCCGTCGTGGTCGTGACTATCAGGAAGGCGATGATGATCAACACGGGCTGAAGCTCAAGCGTTTTGCCGAAGGTCTGACGCATTCCCGGCATCCAGGCGGAGCCGTACAGCATAACGATATGCGACACATAAATGAACAGCGTGTGCTGCCCGGCTATGGGAATGATTTCCGGAATGTGCTCGACTTTGCGGAGCAGGAAGCCGATTGCGGACCAGAGCATGAGCACCCAGCCGAGGCGGCTGAATGTGAGCCAAATGCTGGAGGATGCTTCATTGAGCGGAAGCTCCCAGCCCCAAATTACGCGGGGAACGAAAAACAGCACCAGTAGGGCGGAGGCTGCGAAGAAATAATATTTCGGCAGCATCTGCACGCGTCCCTCGTCGCGCCACTTCATATAAAGAGCCGCAGCGGCTGCACCCATGAACATGTAGCCAGAGAAAGGGAAAATCGGGAAATAGGATCCAGTGTCGGTGGACATCCAGGCCGCGAGTCCGCCGGGAAGAATGGTTGTCCACTCGACCATGTAAATGAAAGGGGCAGCGATGAAGAATCCCGCACCAAGCGCGAGGGAGACTTTGAATAGACGTTCACGCGATCGTGCAATAAAGAAGAGTGCAAAAAGTCCGAGCAAGGTGACGGCCATGAGCCGCAGCACATCCACATTGAAGAACCGCTGCCAGCTTTCCGGTGTAAGGGCCAGCATATCTCCTACGCGTCCGGCAGGAAGATGCATGAGGGCCCCAATGAGGAAGAGCACGCCGATCCAGCGGAGACGGCGTACGATCACTGATTTCGGGAGCGCATCGCCGGAGGACATTTTCCTGAACGTGGCGATGACATAGGCGAAACCCGAGCCGAATAAAAATATCGGTGCGGTGAGCCCGCGGTTGAATTCCCAGATATTAAACAGCAGAGAACCGCTGTTGTAATAACTGTCGGAAAGCAGGGCGTCAATCGAATGTCCCTGAATCATCATGAGTACGGCCCATGCCCGCATGACGTCCAGAAGGACAATTCGCTTGTTAGGGGTTAAACTTGTTTCCAATTCTCGGATCACATTCCACTGTTCATAAACACAAAATTACGGGTTTCCTGAGGGGAATACAAGGGGATTCCGCAACAAAGAAAATTCTCCGGTTCCGCAATTCATCCCGATTTCCTATCTTATAAGTTTGTATGCGGATTCCGCAATCAATGCGGGTGCCGTTATTTCTGCAATTGCCGGCGTTTTACGGCAATTCCTTTAGGGCCTCAGCCCCTGCTGCATTCTCAATTATTTTTCAGGGGAATGCGGTTTTTCGAAAAATGGAGTGATCATGTCGGAAGATTCCACAAATACCAACACCCTCGCATCGGCCTACGATCCCGCCCAGGTGGAAGACGCCTGGTACGCCTTCTGGGAAGAACAGCGGCTGTTCCATGCCGAACCCCAGCCCGGTGCTAAAACATTCACCGTCGTCATTCCTCCCCCGAATATCACCGGTATGCTGACGATGGGGCATGTACTGAACAATTCCCTGCAGGATATTTTCGTCCGCTGGCACCGCCTGCTCGGGGAAAATACGGTGTGGATTCCGGGTACCGATCACGCGGGCATCGCCACGCAGACGGTGGTCGAGAAAACGCTGAAGAAGGAAGAAGGGAAAAGCCGGCATGATTTCGGCCGCGAAGAATTTCTCAAGCGCGTCTGGGAATGGCGTGAGAAATACGGCGATATCATCACCCGCCAGCTGCGCAAGCTGGGTGTTTCCTGCGACTGGGACCGCACGGTCTTCACAATGGATCCCGCGCTCTCCGTGGCAGTGCGCGAAGTGTTCATTCGACTCTATAAAAAGGGCCTGATCTACCGCGGCAAGAGAATTATCAACTGGGATCCCGTCGCCCATACGGCTCTTTCGGATGAGGAAGTCGTCTATAAGGATCAGCAGGGCAAGCTCTGGCATATTCGCTATCCGGTGATGGTCGACGGCAAGCCGAGCGAAAACGAGTACCTGGTGGTCGCTACGACGCGTCCCGAAACCATGCTTGGCGATACCGCCGTGGCAGTGCATCCCGACGACGAACGCTATCAGAAGTACATCGGAAAGACGGTCTTTCTCCCGCTCATGGAACGCGAGATTCCCGTCGTGGCGGACACATACGTAGAAGCGGAGTTCGGTTCGGGTGTAGTGAAAATCACCCCGGCGCATGATCCCAACGATTTCGAGGTAGCACAGCGTCATGATCTGCCGCGCATCAACGTGATGAATGTGGACGCTTCGATCAATGAACTCGGCGGCGCCTATGCAGGACTCGACCGCTACGACGCACGCAAACGCATCGTGGCCGATCTCGAGGAGCAGGGCTTCATGGAGAAAATCGAGGAATATGCGAACAGTGTCGGCTTCAGCGATCGAACGGACGTGCCGGTCGAGCCCTATCTGTCGGATCAGTGGTTCATCAGCATGTCCTCGCTCGCCGCTCCGGCTCTCGAAGTCGTGCGCGACGGCGTGGTGACTTTCCATCCCGAGCGATGGGTGAAGACCTACGAGCACTGGATGACCAACATCCGCGACTGGACGATCTCGCGCCAGCTCTGGTGGGGACACCGCATCCCGGTCTTCTATTGCGACGCATGCGGCTGGCAGGATGCCATGCAGGAAATGCCGGCACAGTGCCCCGCCTGCTCCGCGACGCAGCTGCGGCAGGATGAGGATGTGCTCGACACCTGGTTCTCAAGCTGGCTCTGGCCGTTCAGCGTGCATAGCTGGCCGCAGGATTCAATGGACCTCCGTACCTTTTATCCGACCAGCGTGCTGGTGACTGGTCCGGATATCATTTTCTTCTGGGTCGCGCGCATGATCATGGCGGGACTCGAATTCATGCCGGAAATTCCTCTGCCGGATGGTTCGCCGCGCACGGAGGCGAAAGACCTCGTGCCTTTCCACGACGTGTATTTCACCAGCATCATCCGCGATGAAAAAGGACGGAAGATGTCGAAGTCGCTGGGTAATTCTCCCGATCCTCTGGACGTAATCGCGGAGTACGGCGCCGATGCTCTGCGCTTCACTGTCGCGTATCTCGCGCCTCTCGGACAGGACGTTCTGTTCTCTACGCAGAAATGCGAGATCGGACGCAACTTCGCCAACAAGCTCTGGAATGCCGGCCGCTTCCTGCTGATGAATAAGCAGAAGGTGGAGGAAAAAGGCGAGTGGCAGTTCCGCGACAAGCACTGGCAGAAAGCTGACGGCAGCATGGACCTTTCGATCGCCGCCGGTGAAATGGATCTTGAGGACCGCTGGATATTCAGCCGTCTCCATGCAACAATCGGCACGCTCCGCGAGACGATGGAGAAATACCGCGTTACCGAGATGTCGAAGGTTCTCTATGAATTCATCTGGCATGACTTCTGCGACTGGTACATCGAGCTGATCAAAGAGCGGCTGTACTCGCCGGATGAAAAACTGCAGCGCATTACTCTCGAACGCGCATTGCGCGTCTACGATGCGATTCTGCATCTGCTGCACCCGATCATGCCCTTCATCACCGAGGAAATCTGGCACAAGATGGAGCCGGGACGCGACGGCGTGAGCCTGATGGTGCAGCGTCTGCCGGAAATGGATTCAGCTCTGATTGATGAAGCCGCTGTGGCGAAAATGAATTTCCTGCAGTCGCTGGTCGAAGGCGTGCGCACGATTCAGGGCGAGATGAATGTCCCCGCAGGGAAATCCCTCAGCGTGGTCATCAACTGTCAGGACGAAGGACAGGTCGCGACTTTGAACGAGAACCGGCACTTCCTCGCACGTCTCGCGCGCATCGCGAACATCGAAGCCGCGGTGGGTGCGAAGCGTCCCCCGCTGTCCGCGAGTACCGTAGTGTTCGGCGCTGATTTGTTCGTTCCCCTCGCAGGACTCATCGACATCGACGTTGAGAAAAAACGGCTGGAGAAGGAAATCGGACGCATTGCGGGGCTGTTGAAAGGCATTGATTCCAAGCTCGGAAATGCCAAGTTTGTCGAGAATGCGCCCGCCGATGTTATTGAGCGCGAGAAAGAAAAACAGACGAGTTTCGGGCGGACACTCGAAAAACTGCACACCAATCTGCAAAGCCTTGAGAACGAATAAGATCGCATTGAGCACACATACGCACGAGCGGTACAGCACATTTGGAAGCGGCGCAGGACGATGGCTCATCGTCCTCGCCGTTGTTTTTTTCATGGGCACGCCGCGGCTTTCTGCGCAAACCGAACCTGAAGCGCCGCGTGATCCGGTGAAGCTCTACAACGGGTATCAGTTCGCCGTCTTCGGCGGCGGGAATCTCACATATCTCAACGGCGACTATTTCGGACTCTGTCCCTGCGATTTTGTCGGGGATCAAACCGGCAGCAATCTTTTCTACGGCGCATCGATCAATATTCCAATTTTCTCCGATGCGTCCGTCTACCTGCGCCTCAGCCGAAATAAGACAAGCACCAGTTGGTCCACCGCTCGGGTGGACAGTCTGCGCTCTGTGCAGGAGGTCAACTTTGTCGTGTCCGATCTCACCTTCGATTATGATCTGCTTTCCCTCGACGTATTGCTCCGCCTCTTCGGTCACATTGACGGCGAGCGCGTGTATCTCGGACCGAGTTTCGGTTTCGTGCGCGACAAGCATGTCCGCATCACTGACAGCGAAATGAGTACGGGAAAAGTCTGGCTGATCGAGGATGATCAGCTCGACGTCACTCACAGTCTCCGGATGTCTTTCGTCATCGGCGCGGAATACGCCTTCGTTCCTTTCAAAAATCTCTATGTCATTCCCGCCCTTGAAATAGACTACGCTTTCGGAAAAATCTTCAACGAAAGAAATGAGCGTCCCAGCTTCAATCTCAAGCCGACCTTCTACCGCTTCTACGTCACCCTCGCTTACCAGATATTCTGACCATCATGCGTGCTGTCTCCGCCATCGTATTCCTTGCGGCTGCGGGACTTTCTTTTGCAACCCTGCATCCTAATGGGCATCCTCCGGAGCGCGAGGCAAGGAGCGAGGTGCGTCCGGGCTATGACGAACCCGCTGCGGCGTCGCGATATTTCACCGGCCAGCGAGCGTACCCTGCTGGTATCCCGAGCGGTTGGTATGATCGCGCACGGGCGCATATCCGTTCTATGGAAGCGTTGGGATTGCGAAAGAATACTGCCGGCTGGCGATGGATTTCCCTCGGCCCCAACAACATTGCGGGCCGCATGCGCAGCATGGCACTAGATCCTTCGGATCCTGCGATCATTTATGCGGGGAGCGCAGGAGGCGGGATCTGGAAGTCCACCAACAGCGGACGCGACTGGCGGGTACTTGACGATCTTCTGCCCAATCTCCGCATCGGCGCGATTGATGTCGATCCCTTTGACTCGCGCCATATAATCGGCGGCTGCGGCGAGGGGTATGTCGCCTGGCAGGGGGGAGCAGCATTCGGGAGCGGCATGTACGCCAGCCGTGATGCGGGTGATACCTGGCAGATGCTTCCATCGACCGATCGCAGCGACTTCGACTATATGTATGATGTTGATTTCGATCCGCATCTGCGGGACAACCTGCTCGCGGCGAGCAGTGCCGGCGTCTTTCGCAGCAGCAACGGCGGCGCGAGCTGGACCCGCGTGCTTACGCGTCCGGTACTCCCGTTCTCCGCCACAGTCGTCTTCAGCAAATCGGATGCCGGCATCGTTTATGCGGCCATCGAAGGCGCGGGAATATTCCGCAGCGATGATCATGGGGGCAGTTGGGTGGGTCCTCTCGGATCGGGCATAGACGTCGATCGATACTCCCGTGTTGTGCTCGCGGCAGCTCCTTCGAACGGAGATATCGTCTACGCTGCCTTCACCGGAGCGGACGAGGACTGCGCCGGCATCTTCCGCAGCGACGACCGGGGAGAAAGCTGGCGTGCACTTCGCATTCCGGTGAACGATCTGTTCGGCGTGACCTACATGGGCGGTCAGGGACGATTCAACAGCGCGCTTGCGGTTGATCCGAACAATCCTGATATCGTCTGGGCCGGGGGCATCGACCTCTACCGCAGCGGCGACGGGGGACAGAGCTGGAAGCAGATGAGCAACTGGTATCACTTTCAGAAGTACACTTACGTCCATGCGGACAATCATGTCCTTTTATTCAATCCCCGTGGATCGAACGAAATCCTTTCCGCTACCGACGGCGGGCTTTTCCGTTCCACCGACGCTGGTGCGAGTTTCGAAGAAATGACTGCTGGCATGGTGACCGTGCAATTTCACAGCGGCACGCCGCATCCCCGCACCGATCTCGTCATCGGCGGCACCATCGACAACGGCACGCTGACCTCATTCGACGGGCAGCGCTGGACCGAAGTCGTGGGCGGAGACGGCGGCTACACTGCGATTGACCCCGTCGATACTCGCTACGTGTATACCGAGCTGTACTATCTGCACTTCATGAAATCCTCCGACTACGGCCGCAGCTTTCAGGTCAGTATGATTGGGATACCGCGTTCCTCCGACTTCGGCACTTCCGACCCGGTCGCTTTCATGGCGCCGTTCGAGATGTCCCCGAGCGACAGCAGAACGCTTTACGCCGGGAGCAACCGCGTCTACCGTACCACAGACCGCGCCGCGAGTTGGGAACCGATCAGCGGCAATCTCGCAGCGGACGGCTATCTGACCGCGATTGGCCTTAGTGCTTCCGATGATCTCAGCGTATACGTCGGCGCATCGAAGGGGAGGGCGCAGGTCACCACCGACGGCGGAGGAAGCTGGCACCGCATCGACGCCGGTCTGCCGGACCGCTACATCACCGACATCGCTGTGCAAGCGCGCGATGCACGGCGGGCGGTTTACACCGTCAGCGGCTTCGACAGCGGACATGTGTTCCTTACTACGGATGGCGGGTCGTCCTGGCGCGACATCTCCGGTAGCGGTGCTGCAGCTCTGCCCGATGTGCCGGCCAACACCGTGCTCTGGCATCCGCAGCGCGACAGCGTGCTGTACGTCGGCACTGATGTCGGACTCTTTGTCACGACCGATCTGGGCATGAGTTGGAACGTTGACAACAACGGCATCGGCAATGTGATCATCGCCGACCTCAAGCTTCGCGGCGATGGCGTCCTATTCGCCGCCACACACGGGCGCGGGATGTACCGCAGCAGCATGTCCATCCTTAACAACGCTGCACCGCCTTCGGCTGCGATTATCGGATCACCGTATCCGAATCCCGTCTCCCCGCTCGAGGGATCCGTTCTCACGGTTCCCTACACGCTCAGCACTTCGGGGCGGGTACGCCTGCGCATCACCGACATTGCCGGCCGCCGCATTCTCGACCGCGACTTCGGTCCCCAATCCGATGGAGACTACCGCCACCACCTCGACGCCGGCCTCCTCAGCGCGGGCGTCCAATACATCCAGCTCATCGTTGACAATGTCATGCTGGGCGAAAAGCGCGTCGTCGTTTTGCGTTAGGACGTTAGGGCGTTAGAACGTTAGGGCGTTAGGACGTTAGGACGTTAGGGCGTTAGGACGTGCGCCCCGAAGGGGCGTAAAATTCCAGCCCAGGGCGTGAGCCCTGGGTTACGGGGCGGCCAAACCCCTCCTCTCCGCCGCCCTGCGAGGGCGGGACCAAATCTGTTGAAGAATCGCTTCGTCATTCCACTGCCGGGGTGGAATTCATTTGCGTCCACGGAGTGCTTGACTGCAAAAATATTCGCGTGCACATTGGACGAAGTGCTTGTCCATAATAAAGATCAGGCCTGCTGATGGATCATGCGATCGAGACGCGGAATCTGGTGAAGCAATATACGCATGTGCGTGCGGTGGATGATGTTTCGCTGTCCGTTACCAGTGGTGAGATTTACGCCTTTCTGGGACTCAACGGCGCCGGGAAGACGACAACGATTCGTATGCTGCTGGGGATGATCAATAAAACTGGGGGTGATGTACGCGTGCTCGGACAACCCGTACCAGGCAGCGGGCAGCAGCTCTGGGCTTCGGTTGGCTACATGGTTGAGACGCCGCATGCCTATCCGGAATTGTCGGTGCGGGAAAATCTGGAGGTCATCCGCAGACTGCGGCCCGGCGTTCCTTCCGGAGCAGTTTCAGAAGTGATTGAGAAGCTCGGTCTTCATTCATACGCCGATCGTCCGACAGGCACGCTTTCACTCGGCAACGCGCAGCGGCTGGGACTTGCCAAGGCGCTGATGCACAATCCCGCGCTCCTCATCCTCGACGAACCTGCGAACGGCCTGGATCCTGCCGGTATCGTAGAGGTTCGCGAACTGCTGCTTACTCTCGCAAGGGAGGAAGGCGTGACGGTGTTCATGTCGAGCCACATTCTTGGCGAGGTTTCCCGCATCGCCGATCGAATCGGCATTATTCACAACGGACAGTTGCTGCAGGAACTGGATGTGGAGGAACTTGAGAAAAACCGGACTCAGCGGCTGCTCCTGCGTGCTCGAGATATGACCGCGGCATACGAACATCTACATTCTGAAGGGTATCAAGCGGAATTGACCGATGCCGGTGATCTCGCACTCAGCGATGCGCGTGCACTCGAATTTCCTGACGAGGTCGCTGCTTCGCTGGTTCGTGCTGGTCATCCGCCGTTACTGCTCCAAACGGAACAGGAAAATCTGGAACATTATTTTCTGCGGCTCGTCGGCCTGCAGCCAGGGGAGGCGGCATGAGTGCGCTGCGGCAGGCCATTGTGGTCGAGATGTTGAAGGCTCGGAGATCGAATGTCCCTTTGTTCACCGCCCTCGGCTTCTCGCTTGCACCCATCGCGGGAGGGTTTTTCATGGTCGTACTCAAGGACCCGGAACTCGCCCGGAACATGGGCCTGATCAGCGTGAAAGCACAGATCATTGCTGGCTCTGCAGATTGGCCGGCCTACTTCGGAATGCTCGCGCAGGCCGTGTCGATAGGCGGCATGGTCGTATTCAGCTTTATCGTCAGCTGGGTATTCGGTCGTGAGTACTCGGATCATACGATCAAAGATCTGCTGGCCCTGCCCACCTCCCGCAGAAGCATTGTCTATGCAAAATTCATTGTGATAGCTATCTGGTCCGCACTGCTGACCATGCTTGTCGTGCTTCTCGGACTCGCAATCGGTGCAATCGTAGTCCTTCCGCTGGCGAGCAATGCCGTATTTTTTTCTGGCATCAGTACAATGCTGGTCTGCGCTGTCATGACTATAATCGTCATGCTCCCGATCGGATTTTTCGCCGGTGCGGGTCGGGGATACCTGGCGCCGATGGGAATTGCCATGCTCGTGCTCATCCTCGCACAGTTGGTGGGCGCCACAGGGTGGGGAGAATTCTTCCCCTGGTCCATCCCCGCAATGTATTCCGGAGCGGCGGGTCCGGAAGCTGCCCAGATGGGCGTCGCAAGCTTTATCGTTGTCTTCGTGACGGGCATTCTTGGCGTCATCGCAACAGTCTATTGGTGGGAGCACGCCGACCATACGCATTGAGCCTGACTGCGAATTCGTCTGACCTCCCGCTCTGAACCTGACTGATAGCACTCTCTGATGCTGACTGCGAACCTGACTGACAGCACTCTCTGACGCTGATTGCGAATCTGTCTGACCGCACTCTCTGACGCTGATTGTGAACCCGTCTGAACGCTGAACCGTTTGATACATTCCTGCTTCTTCCGCACATTGGAATTGGTCCGTCAATCTCAGAGGAATGCGATGCGAAATATCGGTTATACATTTGTGCTGCTCTGTTTTATCACCCTTGGCAGCGTGCATTTTGCGGAGGCGAGCACTATGTCGGTTTCGGATAATGACAGCTCGAGAACCCGACTCGTCATGCTCGGCGCCGGCAATCCGAATCCCGATCCGGAGAATTCAGGTCCGGCTGTGGCTGTCGTAGTAGGCGGTCGCGCGTATCTTGTGGATGCGGGTCCGGGACTCGTGCGCCGGGCGGCGGCAATGTCCCCACGCTTCGGCGGCAGCATCCCCGCACTCGCCGCCGCCAATCTCACGCATGTATTTCTCACACATCTTCATTCCGATCACACGCTCGGACTCCCCGATCTCATGCTCACGCCCTGGGTCATGGGACGCGACACACCCTTGCAGGTGTTCGGTCCGGAAGGCACGGCGCAGATGGTTTCGCATTTGCTTGACGCCTATCGCGAAGACATCCAATACCGCCGCTTCGGATCGGAGCCCGCCAACGATCAGGGCTGGCGCAGCGAGGTGCATGAAATTGACGAGGGTGTCGTGTACCGCGACAGCCTGGTCACGGTGGAGGCCTTCCGGGTTCCACACGGGACCTGGCCAGTGTCCCTTGCGTACCGCTTCACTACGGCAGATCGTGTGATCGTGGTTTCAGGCGACGCGAGGCCCTGCGAGAAAATCGAAGAAATCGCGAGTGGAGCTGATGTACTTGTGCACGAAGTGTACTACGCGAAAGGACTCGAAGACCGCCGCCGCGCCGACTGGAACGCGTATCATCAGGCGCATCACACTTCCACTATCGAACTCGGCCGCATCGCTGCGAAAGCACGGCCGAAGGTTCTTGTGCTTTACCACGTGCTTTACTGGGGAGCAGGGGAAGAGGAACTTCTACAGGAAGTCGGATCGGTGTACGACGGAGCAATTGTGGTTGGGAAGGATCGCGGAATCTACTGAGGAAGAAGAGAATTCGAGAATGGAGCATTCGAGCATTCGAGCATTCGAGCATTAGAGCATTGGAGCATTAGAGCATTGGAGCATTAGAGCATTAGAGCATTAGAGCATTAGAGCATTGGATCGTGAGGGAGGAAGAGGAGAGGGGGATATTTGGGACTTTCGATTGGGACGCTGGGAGAGTAGATTTTGGAATAGTCGATAATGGCAATTTTTGGGAGAACGCCATGGAATTTATGCATGAAAAACTACACGTCTATCAGGCAGCCCTTCAATCGCTTCTTCGCCTACGCCCGCGGCTCAGCCTTCGAATGCGCAGCCGTCATCGACCTCCTTGCCCTACAACGCCTCATCACCCCAGAAATCGCCAGCGAACAGAAATCGCTGCTGGAACGGATAGGGTCAATGCTCACAGGTTTGATGAGATAGTTCGAAGCCTCGAATTCTCGAAGACGCCGAGCAGGCGCTCGGCGCTCCTGTCACTCGAATTTCGAATGCTCCAAGAGGCGCGCTGGTGCGCGCCGTTCCCAGAGTTCGAATGTTCGAATGCTCCAAGAGGCGCGCTGGTGCGCGCCGTTCCCAG
>JBATDG010000138.1:0-12463 GCA_049663345.1 Bacteroidota bacterium | reverse complement strand
GTATTTCCTTCCGGCGATCGTCGCTGATGCCCTGGTGGTCTTTCGCGGATGGGATGGTGGCTTCGGGTACGAGTCCAGCGGCGGAAAGCGGTGCGTAGTGTTTCTGAATTGCGCTGTCCTGCGAGGGGTTGCGCAAACTCCAGGGTACGCAGTCGCAGAGCCAGACGTCCTCGCGCTTGCGTTCCAGCGGGGCGAGGATGTGCGTGTCGAGTGCGTTGCCGGAGGGACCGTTGTATTGCTCAGCGGCGGCCTCGAGCGTGCCGATGCCCTCGGGCAGCTTGATGCGCTTGATGATCTTCTCCGCTCCTTCACCCTTCCAGAATATTTCGGGTTCGCTGGCAACGGCCAGCGCCTGGACGAGCACCTTCCCTTTCGCATCCCGCCACCGGGCATGCACTGCGCTGGCGTAGACGCCGAGGACGAAATCCTTTTTCGGGCTGCGGTCTTTCTGCACGACCTTTTTCAGGCGGTTGCCGAAAGGAAAATGGTAATCCGTCGCAGCGGTCATGGGTACTCCTGTGTTTTCAGCAATATTAAATGTGCGAAAGCCTCAGGATTGAGACAGTTCAATTTCCCCGTTTCTCTCATCGGCCTCTCGCTATTTCATTCATTATAATAACGCTCTCGCTTATTATAGATTAAGTCGTTTTTTATAATAAGCTTCGGCGATACTTATCCACATATCTGCGTCCTGCTGTGAATGTGCAGCAAATAAGGTACATCGGACAACTCTATCGTGGTCATGATCGCATGATTCGGGCAAGGCGAAGCCCCAAAAAATGGTATGACAGGAAGATAGCGATGTGTACGAATAATTGCCACTACCTTTCAATACGAACCGAATTATTTTATTTACGGAAGGGAGCGAATTCCCTGTGCGCCGCGAGGACCAGGGCGCAGGTTCCCTTGGCGCCGGAAATGTATAGTCCATCGCGATTTCTATACATGTGAGCGCCCTTTCTTGAATGGTTTTTTATGCGCACATGCATTCATGGGAGACAGGCATCTTGCTTATTCTCGCGGTATTTCCTATTATTGTCATTGTTTTATTATTCACATATTCATTCATATTGCCATGCCAGAAATTCCCGATTTCCTGTATTCCCTCGGCCGTGGCGTCCGTACTTCCTCTGAATTGCAGGAGCTGCTGGGAGTGAGTCAGTCGACGGTGTCGCGGCTGATTGCCGATGCAGGGGATTCCGTGCTTCGCCTGGGGGCCAGACGATCTACCCGATATGCCGCGGCGCGAATGCTGTTCGGCGGCGATTTCGCCCTTCCTCTGTACGAAATCGATGAAAATGGACGTTTGCGGATACTCGCGACGCTGCGGAGCTTCGCTGACGGACGGTTTTTCGTGGATGGGAACGATCTTCCGCGCTGGCTGCGGGGGAATGACGACAATGGCATTTTCCCAGGTCTCCCCTACTTCCTCGATGATCTGCGGCCGGCGGGGTTTCTCGGCCGTCTGTTCGCCCGCAGGGTAGCGGAACCATGGGGTTTTCCGGAGGATCCGCGTGAGTGGAATGAAAATCAGCTGGGGCTCTGCCTCCTCCGTTCCGGCGATTTATTACCCGGAAATATCGTCATCGGCGAGGCCGCGGCGGGACGCACCCGCCTCTGGCAAGGAGAGCGTGTCAGCGATCCGGAGGCCGGGTATCCGCAGCTGGCAGCGAGTGTGATGGCAGGGGATCTTCCGGGCTCCTCGGCTGGAGGCGAACAGCCGAAGTTCACTGCATGGCGGGATTCGGTGGGACAGGTCCTCGTGAAATTCTCATCCGACGGAAATAATCCCGAGGCGCGGCGCTGGCGCGATCTGCTGCTGGCGGAGCATCACGCACTGGAAGCTCTGCGCGCTCATGGTTTCCCTGCCGCAGAAACAGCGGTAGTTCAGGCAGGCGGACGCGTGTTCCTGGAAAGCCAACGCTTCGACCGCGTCGATGGCTATGGCCGCCGTCCGATGATTTCGCTCGCTGCGATCGATGCGGAATTCGCCGGCACCGGCCGGGACTGGAACAGAAGCGCCACGGCCCTGCACGCGAGAGAATTGATTGATTCCCAAACGCTCGACCGAATCACCGCCCTGCAGCTATTCGGCGAACAGATCGGAAATACGAACATGCACCTCGGCAATCTCAGTCTCGCCCCCGAGGGTGAAGGATTCACTCTCCTTCCTGTGTACGACATGCTCCCGATGGCACTCGCCCCTCGTTTCGGCAGCATTCCCGCGGCCCTTCCAGACCCACCTTCGATCGACGGATTGCCGGATATCGTTCGCGCGGCCCTCGACGATTACCGGCAACGAGTTGGGCACGATGAACGGATATCCGGAGGGTTTAGGGATATGGCTGATAGCTAATGGCTGATAGCTGATAGCTGATAGCTAATGGCGTGGGGACGGCGCGCACCAGCGCGCCCTTTTGGTGCAGATGGGAAGGCAGTTGCGTCCTGTTGAAGAGGCGCGCTGGGGCGCGCCGCTCCCAGGTCATTAGCCATTAGCCATCTGCCTTAGCCATATTCCCCATCCTATCGCCCTGACGCGGAGCGAATCTCCACCGATACGGTGAATTTACGCTTGAGGGGATCGTTGACGGGTCCTCCGGTGGAACCGGATTCACCGTAGCCGACGGAGCCGCCGTTGCTTTGGAGACGGATGCGATTCTGCGCGCGAAGCAGTTTATAGCGCGGCGAACGCGTGTCCATCTGCTGATCGATCATGCGCATGGCGTACCAGGCGCGCAGATGCGAGAGCTTTTCGTTGCCTTCCTGCTTCTGCATAATTGTGCCTGGATTGATCACTGCGTCAAGCGTGCGCACGACGTCCGGTTCGTCGAACTTGCCCCAGGCCAGCCCGCGCTGATCGACATAGCCCTGCACAAAAATGATGAGCGTGTCGGCGGCGCCGTAGCAGGAGTCGAGCATCGGCACGAGCATACGATCGATCTCGGTATAGAGTTTATTGAACCAGGCGTCCACCCGCACAGCCGCGCCGTCGTAGTCGGGATAATCGTCGGTCATGATGAAGTTGGCGTTGGGAATATCGTTATCGTCGTCGAGCCGCTTGCGCAGACGCGCCAGCTCGGGAGTGGTGTTGGGATACCAGTAGCCGGTGACGAAGAACGGGATGGAATCGCTGACGACGTAGAACTCGGGCAGCGCCAGCCGCTGCAGGTCGATGCGCACGGACACGCCTTCTCCAATATTATCGGGCATTGGAGTCGTAATTTCCACACCATCAGAATTCATGAAGCAGCTTTTGGACGCGGGCCGGACTGCATACTTTCTCCCAACATTGAGACATTGCAGATCCACAAGCCCCTCGGCATCTGTGACTTCCTTCGCCACTACTTTCCCTGTCGAGGTTTCAATGACTTCTAGCCCTATATGCGCGCCGGGCTCAGCGCCTGCGTCGCTTCCGGCAGCGTCCGTCAGACGAACGAGCACCTGGAGCGGAACACAGTATTTCATTTCTGCAAACCAGATGTCGTATCCGCCGGCTCCTCCCGGTCGGTTGGAAGCGAAGAGCATCTGCAGCCGGTCGGCGGTGAGGAAGGGAAACACATCGTCTGACGGGGAATTGAATGGCGCGTTCAAGCGTTCAGGCTGCGACCAGCCGCTGCCATCGAATCTACTGCTCACGATTTCGAAGCCGGCTTCGGGCCAGCGCCGCGTCGCGAAATAGAGCTTGCCGTCGCTGCCGAAATGCGGGGACATCTCGGCGGTCCCGGTGTTGATAGGCGCGGGCATGGCCTCGGGGACCGACCAGACTCCGCCGTCCGTACGACGGGCAATCCACAGATGCGGCGCGCGGCGCCCGGTATCGCTCACAGTCGGCTGCGCCGGAACGCGATCACTGGCGAATACCATCGTGCTGCCGTCGGGTGAAATTGCGGGCTGAGCGTCCCACCAGGGCGAATTTACTGCGATCACCGGCTGAGCTTCAGATCCCTCCGTAATGGGCCAGGGCATGGAATAGATTTCCGCGCCTCCATCGCCGTTGCCGCGGTACGTGCCGCTTAAATACAACTGCCGGGTGGATGGGTCGAGCACAACAGCGCCGGTATTCACACGCTCCAGCTGAGTCGGATGAAACAGAGAGATTGCGGACCAATGATCTCCACGATCAAGCTGGAGAAGGGGATCGACCGAAGGGCGCGTCACCGCGTACACAGCTTCGCCATATAAAAATTCGGGTGAACGCAGGAGGTTGCGTTCGCCGTGCGCCCGGTTCGAGGTTACAAGCACTGTCTGTCCGTCCGGCAGCATCGCGGGAGCGAATTCATCCGAGTCCGAATTCAGTGCCGCTGCATTTGTCGCAGCCGCTCCGGACGAGGACATCCGCGCCGGCGCTGCGTCCTGTGTCTCTTTACTTCCTCCACAACCGATCAAAAGCGGAAGACAGATGACGATGAGAATGATGGGGTAATTCATATTTCGCATCGCTTACTCCTTGATCATCGGGAAAAGAACATCAAGACACATTTTCAATTTGCCATCGGGATCGGTGCTCACTTCGCGAACCCGGATGCAAGCGTAGAAGGTGATTCCATTTCTCACGACCTCGACGCTGTAGACGGAACGGAACATGAGCGTAATCGCACCGCCTGTATTGAATCCTGACGAAGTGATGCTGCGATATTCCGCCTGCGACCAGCCGTTCGTTGCGTTGGACATGTCAGTGAAATTGAACTGTGCTTCCGTCACGCCGGACTTGATCAGCTTCCATCCGTTCTTGATCAGCACGTCGGCACTGATGCCCGGGAGCACGTCCGTCACCACAAGGTCTGCATCCTGATTGTTCACAGGGTCCGCATCGTAGTGATCTTCGCCCTTTCCTTCCACCGGCGTAAAGTTGTAGCCGTAATGTCCGTTGAATTCCCACTCATAAATGCAGCGTGAGAAAAGCGCGGGCAGCGTGTCGACATGCACCTTCACGTTGATTTTCCTGTTCGCTCCGCAATTGAGCACTGTCACCGGAATGACATGATCGACTTTAGCCTGCTGTCCATGGCCATTCGGCCAGACGATGTTGTCCAATGCTTCGAAGCTGACATTAAAGCAGCCGGTTTCGCCTGGTCCGATTTCGACGCTGGGAGGAGTCAGTGAGAATCCCGGAGCGCCGGCGTTTGTCTGATTCACAGTCAGTGTGCCGCATTCACCGATATTCTTCACACAGATCCGTCCGCTGCCGGACTCATAAACACGCACACGGTCGAGCTGATAATCCCAGTTATTGTTTCCGAGATCGGTAAAGTCCGTCGAGATCAGCTGGCATTCCGGTCCGCAGCCCTGGCCGCGAAAGATGACTTTCGTCGTGCAGGTCTTGTTTTCCGCCTCGACGTAATGCTCGATGAGGATCGAGTCCTCGACAAGACCATAATTGCCCGGGGCCGGCACGAAGGTGTATGTGCGTGTATACCCGCCGCCAGGGCGCACAAATTCGTTTTTGATTTCAGGCACGCCGAACTGATCCGGCTTCGAGACACCCTTGATCATGTTATCCAGGCGCGAAAAAATGCAGAGATTTTCAGGGAGCTCGACGATGCGTGTTCCCTTTCCCTGCGTCGGCGAAGCCTCCACCATTCCGAAATCTACTATGATGGTTTCTTCGGGACATTCACAGGTGTTGCAATTGCGTGCATCCACATCGACGGTGAGATTCAATGTGGCGGAAGTAGCGTTCGGTCCAGTTCCGTTGAAGGTGAAGGTTGTGCTCCGCAAGCCGCTGTCCACTGCGGTGGCCACGGCGCGGACGACGAACTGTCCCTTTGCCGGAATCACAAACGGCCGGTCGGTGATCTCTTTTCCGTCCGTTCCGAGAATCACGAGATGCAGATCTTTCGTCATCGCGGGACCCGCGATCGAAAACGTCAGCGCCTCGTCGCAGGTGCTGGTAAAAATGTATTGCGTGGAGTCGGTGAAGCGTTCCCCCGTTTTCAGCGGCGCGCAGATATTTGTGATGAGCAGGGACTTATCCACCGTCTCACCGCATTGCAGCACTTCCGTCGCCAGACGGACAACCATTAAGGTGTCGCGGCAAAGGAGATTCGCGTCGACAAACATTTTTCCCGTCGTCGCATTGCCCACGATAAAACGGAAGGCCTTGCCGGTGGTGGGAATTTCTACTTCGAAGCGGGCGTTGCCCGATACATCGGTCACTTCCTTGTTCAGCAGCGTTTCCGCATCCTTGTCCATTGCATACATTTCGACGGGGATCAATTCCATCGATCTTCCGTTGGCATCCTGCACATTGACAGTGACTGCGCGGAGGGTCTGGGGCGGAGTTTCGGACGGCGTCTGACATGCGCCCAGGCCGAACGCCGCAATCAGCATCACGAAAGCCGCCAGGCGCTGCATCGGGATTTGTATTAAATATCTCATGTTGATTTTCCTTCCTAGAATGTGATGCCGGCACGCAGCAGCACACCGTGACTTTCGTTGTAATACACTGATTCTGTCGGGGCCGGTTGATCCGAACAATCACAAGGGACCCTTGTCGGAAGCTGCAGATAGCGGTAGCCGAGATCGAGTGAGAAATCGACCCAGGGGGCGAGCGGTATATCGATACCGGCGCCGAAGCCCATTATCTTTGCGGATTCCGTAAAGACGCCATTGATGGATGGCGTGGTCTCGGACTGATTGTCGAACACTGTTCCTGCCTGTGCATACAGGAAAGGGGAAAAACATTTTTCGCTGAGCTGATAGCGCGCATGAAGAAAAAATGGAATGCGGCTGATATCGCGTGCGCGGAAAAAGGAACCGCCGAGTCCGATGCCAAAAGCACCAAAACGGAATCCGGCTGCGAGTTCCGGCCCGAACGCGGACTGATCGATTCCGATCGCATTCACTGACTCATCTTTTCCTACATAATATCCCCAGCCGCGAACCTCAACGAAATACCATTGTTTCTCCCGCTGCCGGTCATCACATGGATACACGATATCGATGGGGCTGTATTCCGGCGGATAAAACGTACGAGCATGTGCTTCAATCACCAGAATCTCGGATGGAAGCAGTCTGATGATCGAGCCATCGCGCGACTTGATCACATAGCGCTCATACTTGCCTTCCTCCTGTTCGTATGAGACCTCCACATCGCGGAGGACCCTTCCATCTTTTAGCCGGACAGCCGTGCTATAGTAGATGACCTTGTCATCCCCTGATTTCGTTTCCACTTGCGCTTGCAGCATCCCCGCCGAGGCGATCAGCACGAGCACAAGCGTGATTATCAATTTCTTCATGCGCGGTTCTCTGGTATGTGTTTTGTATGGAGCAAAATACAATCCTGTCCGATAAATTCCCAGTAGTAAGGAGAGGGAGGAAGCAGAGGACGCGAAGAAGATTTTACCGCAGAGTCGCACAGAGGCGCACAACAAGAAGCCCCGCACGATGGCGGGGCTTCAAAAAAACGGTCTGTGATTTCAGAAATCTAGTTGGGAAAGACTGTTGTATCCGCAACTGCCTTGTAAAGATCCTTCATCTGGCTGAGGGAAATGGTGAAGTTGCCAAGCATTTCCGAACCGAGAGCACCGTGCTTGATCTTGTGCTGTGCTTCGTTCGCTTTGGAACGGAGGAACTTGCCGAGGGTCATCGATTCCAATTCGAGCGTCTTCCCGTCGGCACCATGGCAGATGAAGCACTTCTGGGTATAATATGCATTTCCGCTCGCAGCATTTCCATCACGGCCCACGTTGCTGAATGTGGCTTTGCCAGTGGGGTAGGTTCCTGTGTAGGATGCATCGTACAACTGGGCAACGTCGAAGGCGCCTTCCTTCATGAATTTGACCAGATCCCAGATCTGTGCGTCGGTCAGGAACTGCGAGTAATTCGGCATCTTGTCGCCTTCAGTACTGTTCGTCGTGGGATTGTACAAGGCGAGGTCGTAAGAAATATCGCGGCGGTTCGTGGCCGTTTTCATCGCATCAAACAACTCCTGCGCGGATTTCGTTTTGGCGATCTGAAACAGATTCAATGCAGATACGTTCGGGCGAGTGGCTTTCGGGCCGCGGCTGTTGTAGGAACCGGCGGTTCCGAGGAGATCCCAGCCGTGACACTGCTTGCAGCGGAAGAAATCCGCGGAAGCTTTGAACTTCGCGAGATTCGAATTTGCCTGATCAAATCCACCTTCTGTGCTATAGAATGCATCGTACAGAATGCCGCCATTGGTGGCGCTTGCCTGCTCATAGGCAACATTGACAATCGGTGTATTCGTATCATCACTGCTGCATGCGGCAATCGTAATCGCAATTACAATCGTAATAATGACGTACAGATATCTTTTCATCTAGCGCTCCAATTACTGAATAAGAAAAGGACAGTGAACTCTAAACATCCGTAAAGTATTATACTTTCCATATAATATCCTAATTAGCGTATTTATTCACTAACCGGTGCCGGGAATTCCCCGGACGCCGCATCCGAAGCTCAACGCTTTAGACCGAAAGGCGATTATCGATCTGCCGCCTCCCTCCCTTGCTCCTCCTCCGCCTCTAAAACCTCACCCCGAAGCGGGCATAGAAATCGAACTCCTTGCCTGACAGATCATCTCTTTCGGGGTAATAGACTGGCGTGGCCTGCATGAAGATGCGGGGGGTGAAATTGTACTGCACTCCGCAGCCGATGCCGAATGAGAACAGGGTCTTCGAAGAGCGCGGGAACACCGCGTTCATCCGCAGCTGCGGGATGAAGGCGTAGTGCGGCGACGGCGCAATTTCAACATAGTGATTGAACATCGCCCTCGGATCGTCGTCTTCGTACGAAGTGAGGATGAGTTCATGCGAATAGCCGATATCCTCGCCGCCGGTCGCTGCGAGGTGATGCTCGTAGCGGGTGACCGAACGATCGTCGATGAGCTTTCCGTCAATCCGGTATTCCTGCTTTCCGGTTCCGATCAGTTCGCGCAGCATGACTCCCGAACTCGCATAAATGTCGAGGAATATTGCATAGGTATAGTCGTTGAGTTCCAGGGCATATTGAGTCGGTCTGCTAGGAGCATGATCGGTTATATTCCATGATTGCTGATGCAATGTAAAGGCTGCGCCGATTCCAATCGTGCGCGTCGCCAGCCATGCGCCCGCGAGATTGGTGACGAACACATCGGGGCTGCCCGGATATTCCGGACCGATCTGCCCAGCGACGCTGACCCAGCTTTTCGGCAGCACAGCGCGTGATGCGGTGGTGCGGGTTATCTCGTCATGCGCGAGTTCGCGAAAGCTGTAGACGCCGTCTAGTCCGTAACTCCCCTGCTCGCCGAATGGCAGGGGCTCATTATACATCAGGTTGTAACCCCCGCTCGCACCAACTTCCCAATGGTAGCGGTTATCGACTGACCCCTGACCCAACATCATCGCGGGGAGCAAAAACATCCCCAGCAGTAGAAAGTTTACACGTACCATTCCGACATCCTTCCATGTTGATACTCGATCTTGTGAGTCAAGCCTTTTAGAAGAGTAACCACAGATTACACTGATTACACAGATTGGTTTTGTTAAGCGCATTTCGAAAGTCTGATGCCAACCGATTCAAGAGTCGCGCGCAGTGATTTTCGAGTTGGGTGCTGAAAAATCTAATCTGTGAAATCCGTGTAATCTGTGGTTACTCTTTTCGAATTGACATCGTAGTTGATTTTCGAGGAGCGCTTTGACAAACCAATCTGTGAAATCCGTGTAATCTGTGGTTTCTTCTCCTCCGCCTCATTCGGATAATTCGAAGATCATATACCGGCTTTCGTCAGTCAAAAGTTCGTGTTTGTAGCCGCCCCAGGCGCGGGTGATGCGGAGGCCGGCACGATCCGCGAGTTCCTCGAATTCGGCGCGTGTGCGGAGATGATAGTGAGGCGTGAAAAGGCGCTTGCGATGCAGGGTTCCGTCGACATCGTATTCTTCATAGAGCTGGTAGCTCATGCCGGTCTGATCGGCTTTATTGAAGGTGCGCGCATACCAGAACAGCAGCCGGTTGCCGTTGGGCAGGGTCTCATCGGCACCGAGACGCATCATTCCCGAATCATCGCCGTGATGCGTTGCCGGATTGTGCAGAGTTACGATTGCGCGTCCGCCCGGAGCCAGATGTACACGAACCCGCCGCAGAGCAGCGGTCACGTCGCAGCCGTCGTGGATTTCTTCCAGAGAGTGAAACGGAATGATGGCGATCGGGAATTGTCTTTTGAGGTCGAAATCCCTCATATCGGCATGGAGCGTTTCCACGGCCCGGCCTTCAGTCTCCGCTTTCTCGCGCAATTTCTTCAATAGACCGTAGGAAATATCCACGGCGGTGAGCTTCAGTCCCGCCCGCAGCAGGGGCAGTGTCACGCGTCCTGTTCCCGCGGTCACTTCCAGCACTTCGCTCTCCGAAATGCATTCCTCCAGCCAGAAAGCGATGTCATAATCGGCCATCACATAATGGTCATACAGATCGGCGATGCGATCATAAGCATTAAATTTTCCCATGGTCAGGTGCTCCTCGATTTTATTCGGGTCATGTAGTAAGAGTAACCACAGATTACACTGATTTCACAGATTGGTTTGTCAAAGCGCTCCTCGAAAATCAACTGCGATGTCAATCGCGAAAAGAGTAACCACAGATTACACTGATTTCACAGATTGGTTTTGTTAAGCGCATTTCGAATGTCTGATGCTAACCGATTCAAGAGCCGCGCGCAGTAATTTTCGAGTTGGGTGCTGAAAAATCCAATCTGTGTAATCTGTGTAATCCGTGGTTACTCTTCCGTTGCTACTTCACTTTGTCACACGAAATATCCGCCGAATCTCCAACTCCGAACTGGCGGGCTTTCCCGTACTTGTTTCCGCTGTAGGGCTGTTCGAATGAGATGACGAACATGCGGCAATTTCCATCGGCCTTTTTCATGGCGACGGTGGTGTTTATGACTCGCGAGACGATTGCTCCGGAAACCGGGTGCCTCTGGATCGTCCAGTCACTGTCGGTGATGATGACCTTGAGAGTTTTTTCCGGCCAATCTTTCAGCGCCGCAGCGAATTCCTTTTCCAATCCGGGGTTGCTCATGGCTGCAGCGGGGAGCGAAACGGCGGAGAGGCTCTTATTGCCGAGCTGCTTGTTCACGTCGGCGATGCGATCGAGTCCGCTCGAGCAATCAAGTTCGAACTCGCCTTCGGCCAGCACCTGCATGCTGTTGTCGAGCGTTTGCACAAGAATAGTGTGACGGCGTGGCGAGAGTTCGCTGATGGCTTTGGTGAAAATCGCTGCGCCTCTCGTAGTGCTGACGGCGGGATCCGGAATAATTTCGGAGCGGAGCCAGGCGTTCGCCGCTTTGTCATCTGTGAGCTTGAAATCGTAGCCCGCCTTTTCGTTGCCGTCAACGAACAGTTTTGTCCACCCGTAGGAAGATCCATCGGTTACTTCCTTGAATGTGCTCTTGAAATACATCATGCCGTAGATGTTGTCATTCGCGGTAAAGCTTGAGCTCATCGCTGCCGGAGTTTCCTGTCCTGCAGTAATCAGATTCTTTGAAAAGACGATTTTTCCCGCATTGTCCTTGTGAAAGGATCCGCTGTAAACGGCTTCGCGTGCCGCACCCATGCTCTCAAGGGCCGCCTGGGCATCGCCGCGCACGGCCTGCACTTTTGCGTTATCGGGAGTGACGAGCAGGATACCGTCAGCCACAAGCAAGGCTGCTTCCGCTGCATCGACTGCGGTGCCGGCACGTGAGGCGCCTTTGGCCTTCTCTGCGTAGGCAATTTCGATTGAATTGTTGATTTCGCCTATTAGATATTCTTTCGTCAGTCCGGCAAAGTGTTCGGGAAATGCAGTCATAACTTCGTCGTAGCTGTACTGCTCCCGCTCCAGAACGGAAGGATCAGCGGCCACGGCCTGATTAATTTTCGTGCGCAGGTTCGGATAATCCGCTGTTTTGCATTTTTCGTAGAAATTCTGCGCTTCCTTTTTCGTTCCGTACAAACCTTGCGGAACGCTGCGCAGATTGCTGAGACCTTCGATCGCATAGCGGCCGTCGCGGATAACGTCGGCAGCGTTGACTGATGTGGCGGAATTTGTGATCTGATCCACCGATACATTCTCATCATCAGTAGTCTCCTGATTCGAAGACTCATCTTTTTTCTCGTCGCCACCCTTCAGCGCTTTCGCCGCCTTCCGTTTCAGGCTGCCTGTGTCGAACTGCGCTGAACAGATCGGCGGAAAAACGAACATGGCGAGGAGAAGCAAAACTGAAAATTCACGAATACGAAAATGTGCTGCATGTTGCATAAAACCTCCGCTGAATATAGGATCCGGTTGACTGTTATTTCAAAGTATTCTGCGATAGTTAAGAATATTCCCCCTGAATGTCAATAATTCGCGTATAGACGAGAAGATTTTACCACAGAGGCGCCCGCCGTCGTCCCGTTTCACGGGACTATGGCGTGACATGCCGATGTGGTGCGCCCCCCCCCCACTTGACAACGATGCCTTTTTTTGGTATTTACAGTACAAATAG
>JBATDG010000137.1:0-23477 GCA_049663345.1 Bacteroidota bacterium | reverse complement strand
CGGTTTCGATTATCGCTCTCGGTTTCGATTATCGCTCTCGGTTTCGATTATCGCTCTCGGTTTCGATTATCGCTCTCGGTTTCGATTATCGCTCTCGGTTTCGATTATCGCTCTCGGTTTCGATATCGCCCCTTCGGGCCGAAGGGGGAGGGTGGGCTGACACGGGCGAGCCGAGGTGCGGTACGAACATTCATCCCATGCTCCTGCGTCCGTCGTTTGCGGGACATCTTATCAATTTGGAAGGTGGCTCGCCCCTACGGATACGTTCGTCCTGCATACTGCATACTGCGCACAGCGTACAGCGTACAGCGTACAGCGTTCTTTGTATTTCACCCTTCCCCGACGTATGTTTTAGGTCCGACAGTATTGAAACAAACAAGATGAATCTTTCGATGGAACAAGGCCAGACTGACGACCTCAATGATCTGATGCGCCGCCGGCGCGAAGAATATGATGAACTGCTCGCACGCGGCGTGCAGCCATTTGCATACGAATATGCGGTGGATGCTGAAGCGGCCGAGGTGCTCGAGACCTTTGTCGATGACGCTCCGCAGCGCATCGTGGCGGTGGCGGGACGCATCATGACCATCCGTCGCATGGGCAAGGCCACCTTCGCCCATATCATGGACCACACCGGAAAAATCCAGATCTACGCGAAACGCGACGACATCGGCGAAGAAAGCTATGACTCGGTGAAGCTGCTCGACATCGGCGATATTATCGGCGTGACGGGCTATGTGTTCCGTACCCGCACCGGCGAGGTATCGGTGCATGCGCAAACCCTGACGCTGCTGGCGAAGTCGCTGCGTCCGCTGCCCGTGCCAAAAGAAAAGACCGACGAGCAGGGGAACAAGGTCGTGTTCGATCAATTCACGGACAAGGAACTCCGCTATCGCAAGCGTCCGCTGGATCTTATTCTGAATCCATCGGTGAAAGAGACCTTCGTCAAGCGTTCGCATCTCATCCGCGCCATGCGGCAGTTTCTTGACGGCCGCGGCTATCTCGAAGTGGAAACCCCGGTGCTGCAGCCGCTGTATGGCGGAGCCGCCGCGCGTCCTTTCGTCACCCATCATAACGCGCTGGACATGACGCTGTACCTGCGCATCGCAGATGAACTCTATCTGAAGCGGCTGATCGTGGGCGGTTTCCATGGCGTGTACGAGATCAGCAAGGATTTCCGCAACGAGGGAATGGACCGCAGCCACAATCCGGAATTCACCATGCTGGAATTGTACGTCGCGTACAAGGACTACCGCTGGATGATGGACCTGACGGAGGAGATGCTTTCTACCGTCAACCTTGCCGTCAACAACAGCAACACCGCCATGGTAGGAGAGAATGAAATCGACTTCACCTCGCCGTTCCGCCGCCTGAGCATGTTCGACGCCATCGCGGAGCATACGGGCGAACAGCTCCGGGGTCTCGATGAACCCGGACTTCGCGCAGCCGCCCGGCGTCTGGGTGTAGGACTGGAAGACAGCGCCGGTTCCGGTAAGATCATCGACGAAATATTTTCCGAGCGGGTGGAAGCCAAGCTTATTCAGCCGACGTTCATTACCGACTATCCGATTGAACTTTCGCCGCTGGCGAAAAAGCACCGTACGGAAGAGGGACTCGTCGAACGCTTCGAGCTGTACATCAATGGTCAGGAGATTGCCAACGCTTTCTCCGAACTCAACGACCCGATCGACCAGAAAGACCGCTTCACCGAGCAGGCGCGTTTGCGCGCGCGCGGCGACGACGAGGCGATGACCTTCGACGAGGATTACATCGAAACTATGGAATACGGCATGCCGCCGACAGCGGGTGTAGGTATCGGCATAGACAGGTTGACGATGCTGCTCACCGGCGCCGAGTCGATTCGCGACGTCATTCTCTTCCCGACCATGCGCCCGGAAAAATAAGCGAGTCTCATGTCCTTTTTAGATAAACTCAATCCCGTCCAGCGCGACGCCGTGCAGACTATCGAGGGACCGGTGATGATAGTAGCAGGTGCGGGCAGCGGCAAGACGCGCGTTCTCACCTATCGCATCGCCTTTCTTCTGCAGCAGGGTGTTCCGGCGCACAATATTCTTGCGCTCACTTTCACCAACAAGGCCGCGCGCGAAATGCGTGAGCGCATCGAGACGGTGGTGCCGGGTGAAGCCGCCCAGCGCATCTGGATGGGGACCTTCCACGCGACATTCGCGCGTCTGATGCGCCGTGATGCCGACCGCATCGGCTTTCACCGCAATTTCTCGATATACGACACGGAAGATTCTCTCGGCGTGATCAAGGGAATCATGAAGGATTTCGATATCAACTCCCAGCAAGTGTCGCCTACGGCTGTGCGGCATGCAATCAGCAGTGCGAAAAACCGGATGATGTCCCCAGCCGATCTCGCCAACAAGGCTTTCGAAATATTCGAGCAGAAAGTCGCGGATGTCTTCGCCGAGTACGTCAAGCGTTTGCGGGCGTCGAATGCGATGGACTTCGATGATTTGATCCTCCATCCGATACGGCTCTTCGACAGCAACCCGGAAGTTCTCGAGCGCTATCAGCAGCAATTCCGCTACATTCTCATCGATGAATATCAGGATACGAATCAGGCGCAGTATCAGATCGTCCGCCGGCTGGCTGACGCGCATCAGAATATCTGCGTCGTGGGCGATGATGCGCAAAGCATCTACGCTTTCCGCGGCGCCGACATTCGCAACATTCTTGAGTTCGAAAAGCACTTTGGAAACACGCGGATTTTCCGCCTCGAACAGAATTACCGGTCGACAAAGAATATTCTCACCGGCGCGGATTCGGTGATCAAGCACAACAAGAAGCAGATCGCGAAGACGCTCTGGACGGACAACGAAGCTGGCGAACCGATTACCGTGCTCGAGACAGCGGATGAGGGCGAAGAGGCGCACAAGCTCGTCACCTGCATCCAGGATGAAGCGCGGCGCCGGAAACTGCAGCTCAATGATTTCGCCATCCTCTACCGGACGAACGCCCAGAGCCGGGCGATCGAGGATGCGATGCGCCGCAACAGCATCCCTTACGCCATCGTGGGCGGGATCGAATTCTATCGCCGCAAGGAAATCAAGGACGTGCTCGGCTACCTGCGCCTGATCGTTAATCCCGACGACGACGATGCGGTGCTGCGCGTGATCAATTACCCGACGCGTGGCATCGGACAGACCTCAATCACGCGACTGCGGAATTACGCTATTGACGAAGGCGTGCCAATGTTCGTCGCCGCGATCAATGTCGCCAGCGCGCCGGGAATGACCGGTTCTGCGATCAAGCGAGTCGAGGAATTCGTGCGGCTGATCCAGAAATACGCATCCCTGCGGCGCGAAATATCCGCGGGAGAATTGATCAGTTCGCTCATCGATGAACTCGGACTCATTTCCGCATTCAAAAACGAGGGCACTTCCGAGGCGCGTATGCGCATCGACAATTTGCAGGAGCTGCTCTCCGCTATCGCAGATTTTGTGACCGATGACGGGCAGAATTCCCTGGAAGCATTTCTCGAACAGGCCTCGCTTGTGGCGGACATCGACAACCTCGACCAGGAACGGAATGCGGTGACGATGATGACTCTGCACGCGGCCAAGGGACTCGAATTCCCCGTGATTTTTCTCGTTGGCATGGAGGAAGGGCTTTTCCCCTCCTCAATGGCAATCGAGCGCGACGAAGTGGAAGAAGAACGGCGGCTCTGCTACGTCGGCATGACGCGCGCCATGCAGAAGCTGTACATGACGCATGCGCGTTCCCGCGCACGCTGGGGCGAGCGGCTCGAGCAGGTGCCTTCGCGCTTTCTCGATGAAATTGATGCATCGGTCGTTCAGCGCGATTCCACCCGACGACGCAGCGCAACGGGTGGCACAGCGTTCAGCGGAGCATCGTTCGGCGGCAACGGACGCCCGATTAAGAGTCCGCCCCGCAAAAGCAACACGCCGAAGAACTCCGAATACAGTCAGCTCGGCGGCGGCGAAAGCTACTCGCAAGTCGACGGCGACATTGGCGTTGGGAGCACTGTAATTCACGCGACATTCGGGCGTGGAAAGCTGCAGTCGATTCAGGGAGCCGGAGACTCAGCGCGCTGCGTCGTGCTGTTCGATTCCGTCGGCAAGAAGACGCTCGTCCTGAAATTTGCCGGACTGAAGCCCGCTTAATTCCGTATCCCCGCCGCTGCTTTGATTCCGGGGGACGCTGATTATCGGTTGAAATGAAGGGCTGGATCGCAGCACATCTGCAACTGTCAATTCACACCATTATTGTCCGATTAGGTCATTAATTCATCACGGACTATTTCGTCCCTTGCATATTGTTCTCCGCATACGCAGATTCTCCCCCACACGTTATACAAGATTTAGGGAATCTCATTATGCGTAACATGTCGTTTTTCCTCATCGCTTTTCTCCTTTCTTTTCCCACCTTTGCACAACAGAATTCTTCCGACACCCCCGCGCCGGCATCGCTTGCGCAGGAATTTCGGACCGGTATATCTGTTGATTCTGATGCGGCTGCGCAGCTGGATGCGAGCGTACGTCAGTGGCGGCCATTCGATCCACAGACAATAGGTGTGCAGGTGCTCTCCGGCGCTGCCGGGGGCGCGATCGGCGCCGGTGCGGGTTTTCTTGCGGGATTCGGTGTCTTCGGCGGCACGTTTGAAGGATTCTTCGCTGGCGTCTACGGCGGCTATGCTCTTTCGACATTGGTCGGTGCACCGCTCGGTGTCTATCTCGGTGGCGAATACATGGGTGGAGTCGGACCCGCGTGGGGTGCAATGGGAGGCGGTGCGGTAGGCAGTCTCATTGGACTCGCCGCGCTGTCTGCCGATGGGGAAGGTGAAACCGGGGTGCCGATTGCCATCATGGCCGCTATCGTCTCCCCTATTATCGGGTATCATCTCGCCGCTGAATCGAAGACTAACAGTGTCCATCCCATGAGGTCGGAACTCACACCGCGCCGGATCGAGCCCGTTATGCCACGCCGGGCCGATCCCGTTACACCGCGTCCCGACCTGCAGATGACCGTGCTGTCCGTCCCATTCTAATTTCGACGCACTGGCGGGGGAGATTCGGGAGTTTTGCAAAAGTCATCGGCGGGAAGTAACATACCGGCATATCCGAATCAATCACCGGGGTGACGAGGAACCTTCATGCTGCCCAACGGGATTCTGGGGATCATCGCAAATGATCCGTCTGTCGTAGCACGCTTTCATGAAATACACCGCCGCCGCTGCGCGGTAGATCAGTCCGTGAGCTGCCAGCAGCTGGAGAGTGGATTAGTCTCGCTCGGTTCTGTCACATCTACTGTGTCTGAAGTCGCCATTCACGCTTCGCGAAGCACGGACGGCAGCACCCTCGGTGTGTTCAATGGAGTGGCCTTCGATGATTGGAACATCGAGTACCGTCCGCATGAATTGCTTTCTCTCTCGACAAAAGAAATCGACGCCGGAGCAAACGGGATGTTCCAGGCCTGCGCGGCGGATGATCGGCAGCTTGCGCTGCTTACGGATCCCTGGGGAACACTGCCGGTCTATGTATTTCATGATGCCGACACATTCGCATTCTCCTGCTCGCTTCGGGCCTTGGCGGAGGCCTGTATCTCAGATGCATATATCGCAAATACAGAGGGGATAAGTCAGCTTCTCTCCTTCGGACAAACAATTGACGGACAAACGATTTATCCGGGCATCCGCCGCCTCGGACGCGCCACAGTTTGCCGGGTGCGGAAGAAGGGACAGAGAGTTACCTTCACCGAGGAAGAATATTTTTCTCCGAAGGTCGAACCCTCGGAGTATCGCGGGATCGATGACGATATCGTGGATTCCTTCCGCTCGGCAGTGCGCAAGCTGCACCGGAAGTCGGAAGGGGATATGGTCTGCACGCTTTCTGGTGGAATGGACAGCCGCGTCATCGCCAGCGCTGTAGCTGCGGAAGGGTTTGATCTGCCTTTCGCCACGCATGCGGTGCGGGAGGGACATGATTTGCGCATCGCAATTGAAGTAGCGAAGCGGCTTCATCTGCGGCATCATGTTGTGACGCTGCCGGAGGAACTACCGCTGGATCATCGGGCGAAGCAGTTTATGCAAGGCAGCAACGGCCTGCTTCCTTTCGACAATTACCATGTCATGTGGGCGTTCCCGCAATACGCCTCATTGGGAAGATTCGTTTTGGACGGCGTACACACGTCCATCGAAGGGAGATGGTTTTTACGGAATAACAGCCGACAGGCGGTGGACAAGCAGAGCTTTTACCAGCGAACCAGGGAGGCGATGCTGAGACCAGGGATTCTCCGCTACGCACGCGGAGCTGCTGTACATGTGCAGCTCGCATGCGAAATCCTCGAACGACTGATACCGGATCCCGCGGGCTTCGCCTCGCCGGGCTGCTGTGCGGACGTCTTCAATGTGCGCACGCTGCTGCCAACTCACGGCGCCGACGGCGCTATGCTTCAGAATCACTTTCTCAGATATATCTCGCCCTACCTTGACCGCGACTATGTTTCGGTCATCTCCCGCGTGGCAGAGCAAAAACGCTGGGTACAGCATCCGCAGCGGCTTATTGTCCGGAAGCTTGCGCCGCAGCTTGCCAATCTTCACCGGTCGTACTCAGACATCCTTTCCTGGCCGACCGATAATCCGTATCTCCTGCGCGTACCGGTGGGGCTCGAGCGTCTGTATGGCAAGCTGAAACTCGACCGGCTGCCCTCGCTGCACCGCAAACTGTCCCGCCGGGCTCCGACTATCGGCTCGACGCTCATCGCCGATGGGACGCTGCAATGGGATGGCCTGCTGGCAAGGTTCTTCGATCTGTCCGCGGAACTGCTCCCGCCTTGCGGGGACGGACAAACGTATGTGGTTCGCGAGGAGCTTCATGCGCTGCTTCATTTTCTGATCAGCGAACAAGATCAGGGACGAGCCTGCTAGCCACAGCGGAGCCCAGCTCCGCGGGACGGAGACGGGAAGGCTCATCCTCCAAGAGAACGGGGAAGCTCATCCTCCGGGGCACATGACATTCCTGTCCGTTTTTCGTAAGTTAGGGGATCAACCTTGTCGCATCGAAACAAAAGGAAGTCATGGACCAGCTGTCTGTCACACGCTCCGGCGTAGAAGATTTTGTCGCACAGAAAACTCTGGCACTCGCGGGTGCCTCGCGGGGTGGAAAGAAATTTGGGAACAGCATACTGAAGGAACTCCGCGCAAAAGGCTACACAGTCTATTCGGTGCATCCTGAGGCGAAGGAAATCGATGGAGTGAAGTGCTTTGCTTCGCTCGCGGAGCTTCCCGAAGCGGTCGGCGGACTAGTGCTGGTGGTCAAACCCTCCGAAAGCGAAAAGCTCGTAAAGGAGGCGCATGCAGCTGGCATCACGCGCGTGTGGCTGCAGCAGGGAGCACAATCGCAGGAAGCCATCGAATTCTGCCGAAAGAACGATGTTGACGTCGTCGCCGGTGAATGCTTGCTGATGTTCATCGAACCCGTACAAAGCGTGCATTCCTTCCACCGCTGGCTGTGGAAGATCCTGGGAAAGCTCCCTGAATAACATCGAAGAGCTCTGGAAAGCAGAAAAGCATTACATTTAAGGATCAATGTCGTTTTCAATTGAGGAGAAATAATGGAATATCGTTTTCTGGGAGGCTCGGGCCTTCGCATTTCAGCTCTCTCGTTCGGTTCATGGGTGACCTTCGGCGATCAGGTTGACGAAAAAGCGGCCGCCGCGTGCATGAAGGAAGCCTATGACGCAGGCGTCAATTTCTTTGACAATGCCGAGGCATACTCTAACGGCTTGTCCGAAACCATGATGGGCAACATTCTCACCGAAACTGGATGGAAGCGCAGCGACCTCGTGCTTTCTACCAAAATTTTCTGGGGCGGCAGCGGTCCGAACGACACAGGACTTTCGCGCAAGCATATCATTGAAGGAACGAATGCCGCGCTCAAGCGCCTGCAGACGGATTACGTCGATCTGATTTTCTGTCATCGTCCTGACATCTATACTCCTGTCGAGGAAACCGTGTGGGCGATGAATCTTCTGATCCAGCAGGGCAAGGTGCTGTATTGGGGAACGAGCGAATGGAGTGCGGAAAGCATCCGCGAGGCGTATGATTTCGCGCGGCGCGAACATATGATTCCGCCTCTCATGGAGCAGCCGGAATACAACATGTTCAAGCGCGATCGTGTTGAGGCAGAATACGAACGCCTGTATAGCGAACTCGGACTCGGCACCACGATCTGGAGTCCGCTCGCATCAGGGCTGCTCACCGGCAAATACAATGATGGCGTGCCCGAAGGTACCCGTCTCGCACTGCCGGAATACGAATGGCTGCGCAAGCGCATGATGGAAAACGGCTGGGCGGAGAAAATCGAAAAGACCCGCAAACTGCAGGCCCTGGCCGATGAAATTGGCTGTACTCTCGCGCAAATGGCGCTTGCCTGGTGCCTGATGAATCCGGATGTCAGCAGCGTCATCACCGGCGCCTCCCGTCCCGAACAGGTGGTCGAGAATATGAAAGCGCTGGATGTGGTGGAGAAGCTCGAAGAAGACGTGCTGCTCATGATCGAGGAAATCCTCGACAACGAGCCCGCGGAAGAAACCGATTGGCGTCGGCTGTAAGCCAACCCGTTCGTCATTGAAGTCTGGATCCGGGGAGTTATGGTGCAGAACTGTAACTCCCTGATCATTTCACGGAGAAAAGGAATCCATGTACGATTATCAGAAAAACAATACGTTCTTCGCGCAGGTGCCGGGCAAGATGGAAGCACTCTGCGAGCAGGAACTGCAGGAACTCGGAGCCGTCAATACTAAAACGGCATATCGCGGCGTGTACTTCGAAGCGGCGCCCGACGCGCTCTACCGCATCAACTACACTTCCCGCATGATCTCGCGCGTGCTCGCTCCGCTGTACTCATTTCGCTGCAGGGATACCGACATACTCACATCCACTGCCAGAAAAACCGGATGGGAATCGTTCTTCTCCGTCGATAACACTTTCGCGATCACCGCCTCGGTAGCGAAAAGCAACATCAACAATTCTCTCTACGCGGCGCAGTGTCTGAAGGACGGAATCGCGGACCACTTCCGCGACGTGTCGCGCGGCCGCCGGCCGTCCGTGGCGACGGTGAATCCCGACGTGCGGCTGAATCTGCATATCGAAGAAGATATGGCGGTAGTCAGTCTTGACACTTCCGGGGAGTCGCTGCACAAGCGCGGTTATCGTCTGCGGGCGGGCGAAGCGCCGATGCAGGAAACGCTGGCCGCCGCGATCGTGCGCCTCACCGAATGGGATGGTGAAACGACGTTCTGGGATTGCATGTGCGGCTCAGGCACCCTGATCTGCGAAGCTCTCATGCATTACTGTAGAATTCCCGCGCAAACGCTGCGCACGAATTTCGGGTTTTTCTACCTGCCTGATTTTCAGGAGAAAGTATGGCGGAGCGTCAAGGACGAATGCGATGCGAAAGTTCGTCCCCTGCCGAAGGGACTCATCTTCGGCAGCGATATTTCAGCAAACGCCATTTCGGTTGCAAGAGAAAATCTCAGCCGACTTCCGTTTTCCGAAGCGGTCGAACTTTCCGGCCGGTCGTTTCAGCGCGTGAAGGAATATGAAAACGGTACGCTGGTTGCCAATCCCCCTTACGGGATCCGTCTCGGCGAGCTCGAGGATGTAAAACAATTGTACAAAGACCTGGGCGATTTCATCAAGCAGAAATGCAAAGGGACCACGGCCTTCATCTACACCGGCGACCCAGAACTTCGGAAGCATATCGGACTGAAAACCAGCCGCCGTATTCCACTCGTCAACGGCAAACTCGAGGGCGTGCTCGTACGCATCGACAGCTACGAAGGGAGCAGGAAGCCGTACTACGCCGAGTATAAAGCCGAGGAAGAAAAAACCTCCAAGACACAAAGTCACAAAGAAGAACACGAAGATTAGTTTAACGAACAACGCCCGGCAAATCTGCCGGGCGTTGTTCGTTAAAAAAGCTTTCGTGCTCTTTATTCGTGTCTTGGTGACTTCGTGGTTTTTTCTTATTTGCCGCGGCGACCGTTGCTGCGCGGGGCAGCTGATCCGGCCGGTACGCCGGTCTCTGTGCAGACGCCAGTGCCGTTGCCGCCGCCGCGAAGTCCGCGACCACCGGTGGAACCTGTACCGCTTCCGGGCACGAAGTCAGGATCCTGTCCATTGGGAATGCCGTCGCCGTCTGCATCCGGTGCATTGTCGTTGATGCCGTCACCGTCTGCGTCGACAAAGCCGCGGCCGTTGGTGTTCAGGCGGGTGCCGGTCCAGTCAGGATCCTGTCCGTTGGGAATGCCGTCGCCATCATCGTCCATTGCGTTGTCGTTGATGCCGTCGGCATTCGCATCGACAAAGCCCTTATTGGCAGGCTTGCCCTGTGCATGCGAGGTGCTGGTGTTGGCGATTGTGAGTGTGAGCGCGAAGGCTGCGAGGGCGAGAAGAGAAAGAATGCGTTTCATGATGAACTCCAGTGTTTTGTGAGAGGGGGTGGTCATTGTTTCTGAACAAGGAGTTACCATAACCGTGCCAAACATGAAATTGAACTATTCCTGTATCGTTTCAGCGATTTCCTCCGGCAGCGTTACATGAGTCGGCAACAGTTGTCGGAGTGCGTGGCAAACATTGTCGATAGAAAAAACCTGAAGACAGGGAATACCACGAAGGCACGAAGACACAAATGAAGAAGCACGAAGGTTTTTTATATAAGAAAGGAATTGAGTTGATAGCGATTTTTAAAAATCCTTCGTGTTCTTGCTGGTGGCTTCGTGACTTAGTGGTTTTTTCTTACCTGCTGAAGTCGGTGGCTTTGATACTTAGTGGTTTTTTCTTTGCTGAGAGGATAAGTTAGGAGATGAGCGATCGCCTGTATGCAGATATTGCCGTGCCGAGTGTGCCGAAGGACACGCTGACTTATGCTGTGCCTGACGGCTTGCACGATCGCATGAAGCCGGGGGTGCGCGTGATGGTGCCGCTGGGACGCCGTCTGATGATGGGCTTTGTTATTCGGACACACGACCGCATGCCGGACTTCGCCCTCAAAGCCGTTCAGCAGGTGCTGGACCCCGAACCCATTCTCACTCCCGCAGTAACGCAGCTCTGCGACTGGGTGCATCGCTACTATGTGTGCGGCCTTGGCGAGGCGCTGAAGGCGGCGCTTCCGCAGGGAATGGATGTGGATACCGCGCGCTACGTCTCGCTGCTCAGCAGCGATGAGGAACTGATCTCGCGCATTGTGGGACGGTCGAAAACAAAGGCCGCAATCGTCGAGGCATTGCGCACCGGCGAAATCATGACCGAGGATGATCTGCTCTCTCTCTGCGCCGTGAAGTCCATCGCGGCACAGCTGCGCGAATTGCTGATGGAAGGCGTGGTGCAGGTGGAATCGACGATCGAGCGCTCAAGCGCACGCGCCAAGATTGTGCTCGCCGTGCGGCTGCTTTCTCCATGGACCGGCCGGGAGAAAGTCGCGGAGCTGATGGAAATCCTTGAATCCCGAGCACCGAAGCAGGCGAATATTATCGCCACCCTTTGGAAGCATCACGGACAGGGACACCGCACCGTGCTGATGTCCGATCTCGTGCGCGAAGCTCAGGCATCGAGTGCGCAGGTGCGCGCCCTTGAGGAAAAGGACATCGTCGAGATCCTCGAAGAGGAAGTTACGCGTGAATGGGAAATCCGCTTCGCGGAAAAAGAAAAGAAAATTACGCTGACCGAGGAACAGAGTACTGCGGTCGCTGCAGTCACTGCGGCTGTCGATACGCTGCAGCATCAAACGATGCTGCTGTACGGCGTCACCGGGAGCGGAAAGACGCAGGTGTACATAGAGGCGATCCGGCATACGCTGCAGAAAGGGAAAAACGCTCTTGTGCTTGTCCCCGAGATTTCCCTCACCCCGCAGTTTGTCTTTCGGATACGGCAGGCATTCGGAAAGGATGTCACGGTCATGCACAGCCGCATGTCCGTCGGCGAGCGCTTCGATGCGTGGCGGCTGACGCTTGCAGGGGACTATCGTGTGGTCGTCGGGGTTCGCTCCGCTGTGTTCGCGCCGCTGGCAAACATCGGCCTCATCGTGGTGGACGAGGAACAGGAAGCGAGCTACAAGCAGTCGGACAGCGTGCCCAGATACAACGGCCGCGACGCGGCAATCATGCGCGGCTGGCTCGAGGGCATTCCAGTGCTTCTGGGTTCAGCAACGCCGTCCGCTGAAAGCTGGCACAATGCGAAGGGCGGAAAATATGCGCTGCTGCAGCTGACAGAACGCGTCGACAATGCGGTGCTGCCGCTGTTCGAACCGGTGGACATGGCTGAAGCGCGGCGGCAGCGGCTGCTGCGCGGTGCTTTTTCCTCTACGCTGGTAGAGGCGATTCGCGAACGCTGCATGCGCAGCGAGGCGAGCATTATTCTGCACAACCGGCGCGGATTTGCACCGCATGTGGAATGCCGTGAATGCGGCTTCGTCGAGGATTGCGACAACTGCAGCATTTCATTGACCTTTCATAAAGACGCCTCGCTGCTTCGCTGCCATTATTGCGGCGCCACGCGCAAGGTGCCTGTCATCTGTCCGCAATGCGGCGGCACCGACCTCGATCATGTCGGTACAGGAACGCAGCGGGTGGAGGAAGATCTGCATGACGCGCTTCCGGAGGCGCGCATCATTCGCATGGATGCCGACAGCACCCGGCGCAAGGGATCGCACGATTTGCTGCTCACCGCATTCAGCCAGGGCGAAGCCGACGTGCTGCTCGGAACCCAGATGGTGGCGAAGGGACTGGATTTCGAACGCGTCACATTGGTAGGTGTTGTCGCCGCTGAACAGTCGCTGCTGCTTCCGGAATTTCGCTCTTCCGAGCGGACCATGCAGCTGCTCACGCAGGTCGCAGGCCGCGCTGGCCGGGGATCGCGTCCGGGCCTTGTCGTACTTCAGGCCTCCCAACCGCAGCATCCGGTGCTGCAGTTCGTCTACCGGCACGACTATATCGGTTTCATGGAAGGCGAGCTGGAGAGCAGAAAAAAGCTGTACTACCCGCCATTCTCACGCATCGTGCAGCTCACATTCAGCGGGGAGGATGAAAAGCTCGTCGAACAGACTGCAAACATGTATCATATTTCCCTCGGCAGGGAAGAGCACTTTTTCTCAATGCATGCGCCGCAGCCGGCGGTTCTCAGCCGCATCAACCGCCGCTATCGTTGGCAGCTTCTGCTGCGGGTTGAGAAAAGCCGCGACGGCGACGGCAGCAAGCTCGGCGGGGCGCTTGGGAGAGCGGAGGAATATTATCTGCGAAATGCCCGAAGCAAATCGGTTCATATAAGCATTGACGTCGATCCCCAAAACATGATGTAAGACAACACCGCCATGACTGAAATTACTACCACCATCGCGCAGCAGACTATTCAGGCCATCCTCACGCCGGCATTGATGATTTCCGCCTGCGGCCTGCTGCTTCTCGGTCTCAACAACCGCTACGCCATCGTGATCAATCGCATCCGCCAGCTCAACGATGAGAAGCGCCGGAAGCTGAGCGATCCCGAAGGCATTGATCGCGATTATGTCGACGTTCTGCGCTTCGAAAGCGTTCTGCAGCAGATCCCTTCACTTCTGATCCGGGCCAATTATCTTCGCCGCTCGCTGATGTTTCTCTGGGTCGGAGTCATCGGCTACCTGTTTTCTTCGATCCTTCTTGGTCTCGGTCTTTTTTTAGGGCTGAACGCCGCTGCGGCCGCTGTCTGGATTTTTATGCTCGGACTTGTTTGCGCCATGTGCGGCGTTGTGTTCGCCCTATTGGATATCACCCTCGCGTACAGGGTGCTGAAGCTGGAAGTGGAGATTTATTGAGCGGCGGGAGAGGGGACGAACCTGAAGACTCCTCCTCCGAGGGATGAAAAAAATCCCCGTCACAAAAGCATTCCGTGACGGGGATTAGTGGAGAGAGAGAGGTTCAGATTATCGCAGCGATATCGTCGTCGTCTGGCGTACACCGTTTGCATCGAGGCGGCAAATGTAGGTGCCTGCTTGTACGGGAGTGCCGCGCCAGTTGATGCGATTCCAGTTTACGGCGTATTCACCTTTGGGCATCCAGCGATCAACGAGAGTCAGGACGAGCTCGCCGTCTTCCGTATATATTTCCAGAATGCCCCAACAATCCTTGACGACATCCACCTTGATTTCAGTCGAGGTCGCTGCAGGATTGAACAAGAGTTCCTTAAGCAGGGCACTGGCGCGCGAGTCGCTTTTTCCGATGTTGAGATCTGCCATCAAAGGTTTACCGTACTCTGCCATTGAGCGCACGGGCTGATGTATTGCAAACTCGGAAGTATTGCCTAAATCGTCGATAAGAACGGCACCCACGCTGTCGCCTAATTCCAGTAGTCCATTGGTTGAAAACAGCCAGATACCATTTTCATCCGGGGTCGCGGTGCCGAGGAACATCGGTCCCTGGCACTTCCGGGCAGGACCGGAGCTGCACTTATACAGTTCGACAGTCAGGAGATCCGCTTTGCCGCGGAGTTCGACACTGCCGCGCACGGTTGCGACGCCCTTTCCGTAGTTTGCTTCAATAATGGTTGGTGAAGCAATCATTCCATTGGGAGAAGAGGGCGATTTACTATGCGCGTCCGAAACGCCATCATCTCCCAAATCGATGCCGAGGCCTGTGTTGGCAAAGATGGCATTTTGAGAAATACGGTTCTCATCAGAATTGGAGGTCAGTCCGGGATACTCCCAGATTGCAATTCCATTGCGCTTGTTCGCTGCGATGGTATTTCCGGAAATCGAATTGTTCGAGGCAAAGCCTCCCGGATATTCGTATTCCTTGCCGCCGATGTTAATACCATTGAGGGTGTTGCCCATTTGTTTATTGTCGTAGGTAATACCGATCACATTTTTCTTGATGGTATTGTGATGCGCCTGCGCATTGCGCGTTTGATCGCCGACAAGGTGAAGTCCGTCGCTGCCGTTTGCGACGATCAGATTGCCCGAGATCGAGTTGCCGTAGCATCCGCCATATAACAAAATACCGTCACGTTGGTTTCCAACAGGCGCATCTCCAGAAAGAGACGATCCGACGGAATTTCCCGTGATCGAGTTGGCGAATACGCGGCCGCCCATGCAGTCAGCGAGGAGAATTCCATCACCATGGTTGCCGGAAACGACGTTGCCAAGAAGGAGGTTGTCGTTGGCGAGTCCCGGCGAATGAGAAATACTGATGATGCTTATTCCAGCCCAATAATTGGTGCGGGTGCCGGTTCCGTTCGGACGCGCGGTATGCCCATCTACGTCAAGACCAATCATGCAATGGCGCACAATATTCTTGATCGTACCCTGAGGCGTTGCCTGGATGCGTATACCGTCCTCGGAAAAGCCATTGATTACAAGACCTTGAACGCGATTCAGGGAGGAGAGAATCCAGATGCCCGGTGCATCTCCTGCATTGCGGCCGTCGAGAACAATCCGCAATTGCATGGTTGCGGGAGGATTCATGCCGATACTGCTGCCATTTTGCGACAGGCCGTCGATAATGACCCCCGCCGGATCTGTCAGAGGCGGAAGCGGCGAATTAGGGGTGATGATAAAAGGTCCGTCACCCGGAATCTCGAAAGTGATGACGTCAGGTCCTGTTGAGGCATTTGCCTGGAGCAGAGCCCAGCGAAGAGAGTGTGCACCTGCATCTGCGGTGCTGTGCACGACATAACTGCCTGCCCGTAGCGGCTGAACGGCAATCAGCAGCATAAGGGAAAGCACTATAGTGTATATGTTGCGTAACATGACAATACTCGAATGATAAATGGAATTTGTTTGCTCACTTGTCTGGATTTTTAAGCTCCGGCGCAAAGCTCGGTCATCGATAAAAAGACGAAAACGTCTGTTTTCGAAGCGAAACCAGGTTTAACGCGAAACGACGTGCTGATGATTCTTCATCAGGACGCTGCCAAGTGAGAATGAGAGGGTGAGAGATAGGTCAAATCTACATTCTTTCAGAAGAAAGTCAAGAGAAATTTTATTTTTTTGAAAATATTTTTTAGAATCCCTTTTCTGAATTGATTAAGGGCTGGAAGCAGGTAACCCTTTTGGCTGCAAAGTGTCAATTTTACATTGTATTTTGAGATAACACTCAGGAAGACGTGAATAATTCCCTTTCCATATCCTTCAGCATAATGCTGCTGCTCTTGTTGCCGGTCTACTGCACAGATCTGTCTGCGCAGCAGAACCGGACATTCCGTGGCGGTCTGCAAGTCGGGATGGCGGCGGAACACAGCAGCTACACATGGATGGGCAGCGGCAGTGCTCCCTCAACTCTCGATGTTGCGGCAAGGCAGAATGGACTGTTGGGGCTGGTGCTTGAGTTCCCACTGTCGAAGGAGCTCCTGTTGGAGTTCGGTCCTCATTACGGACAGCGCAATATTCCCATCGCTTCGCTGCAGCGTCTTGGGGGAGTGAATTTCACGCTGCTTCAGGATCCTGTCGATTATCTGGGAATTCCCATCGTTGCAAAGTACCTGCCTTTCGGCGGAGGATTAATTCTCCCCTACATCGGCGCTGGCGCTGAATTTGGAATGAACCTCTCTTCTCTACATGTGACGATAGAGGAATACCGCTTTTCGGAGGAACCACCGAATTCCAGCACCATTTCGCGGAGGCGCAATCTGAATCAGCTCTACGGGTCCATTCTTGGCGAGGCCGGACTCGACATTCGGGCGTCGGACGATTGGTCCGTTCTGCTCGGAGTGCGGTATTCGCAGGAACTCAATCCATTAATAGATGATCCGCTGCTGAAATGGGACACGCCGCACAACTGGAAAATTCGCTTTGCCGTGCTGTACACTTTCGGGGAGGGATGGTGAAGCACCGGGCGATCATCCTCATCATGCTGCTGCTGCTCGCAGTCTCATCGATCGCAGTTGCCCAGCAGACGGAAGAACCGCCTGCTGTGCGCATCGGTATTCACAGCGGTATGCAGACCAGCCTCCTCCGCTATAATGTATTCCCGTATGCGGGTGATTTTCAGGAAACGGTCGAGCGCAGCGTGGTAACTGGAATCACTCTTGCATTGCCCATCGACGAGGTATTCCGGCTGCAAGTCGATATCGGTCTTTGGTCGCAGTCATGGTCCTCGGTTCATGACGGTGATCCGAAAATCGGAATCGAGCGAAATGACAGGTCGCTGCTTGAATTTCCTGTACTGCTGCATTACAGGTTTCTGTCGCTTCCTGTTCCGCTCTATTTTGCAGTTGGCCCTGCGATTTCTCTGGTAACGGACTCTAAAAAATCCTACACCGTAAGCTACACGGGCTTCACGGAACGGGATGGCTGGCGAACAACCAGCCACAGCTTCGACGAAGAGACGCTGCACCTCGGTGTCGTGGGCGAAGCGGGGGTTGAAGTGTCACTCTCGAATCAGCTATCGCTGCAGATGGCCGTCCGGCTAACGCAGCCCCTGGGAAAAACAGTTGATGAAGAGGGTTTCACGCTCAGGGAACTATCCCTATGGCGAGCACGGCTGGGATTGCTCATCAGGATCTGATTGCCTCCCGCCATTGTTTTTTCATATATTGTATAATCAATTCTCCGATTAATTCGACTCGGGACATGCTTCGATCACCACTCGATATCCTCACACGTATGATCACCAAGCCGTCGCGCCTGGTTTGCGGCATCATGTCCGGCACTTCTGTGGACGCTGTCGACGTGCTATTGGTGCGCTTGAAGGGAAGCGGCTTGTCGCTGCAGTTCGAGCCTCTGCATTTCTCTGAAACACTGTACTCGGAGGAGCTTCAGCAGCGTATTTTCAACAATAGTGAAGTGGCATCCAGCAATATCAACGACATCTGCCTGCTTCACACCACTCTTGCGCATGTTTATGCCGACGCAGTGCGTGCGGCATGCAGAGAGGCGAATATCGCTCCCGAGGAAATCGACCTCATAGGCATGCATGGACAAACCTTGCGCCACTTGCCGGAACCCATCGACATCGCCGGTCACGAAATTTCTTCCACTCTGCAGATCGGTAGCGGACCCACACTCGCTGCACTTCTGCAGGTTCCTGTGGTCTATGATTTTCGTGCGGGAGACATAGCACTGGGCGGACAGGGCGCGCCTCTCGTGCCGTACATTGACTACCTCCTCTTCCATTCCGATGAGGAGGATCGCGTTCTGCTCAACATCGGAGGGATCGCGAATCTGACGCTGCTGCCCCGCGGCGGCGGTACGACAGCTGTGCAGGCGTTTGATACCGGGCCCGGAAACATGATTATAGACGCTCTGATGCGCAAATTTCATGGCAGAGAATTCGATGAAGATGGTGCGGTTGCCAGTTCCGGCACCGTCAATAGCGATCTGCTGTCGTGGATGCTTCAGCATCCGTTCTTTAGACAAAGTCCTCCGAAATCCACAGGACGCGAGAGTTTCGGAGAGGATTACCTCAACGATCTTCTAACTGTTGCCCGCGACCTGTCCGTGCTCGATGTCGCGGACATCATCACCACCGTGAGCGAATGCACGGTACGGAGCATCAGCATGCATCTGCGTGCGCTGCTGCCTTTGCCGCAGCGTTTCCGTTTGCTCCTCAGCGGTGGCGGAGCGCGGAATGCCTTCATTACCGGCGGTCTGCATTATGCTTTCCCTGAGGCGACAATTCAAAGCACAGCGGAGCTGGGTGTTGATCCGGATGCGAAGGAAGCGCTGGCGTTTGCGGTGCTGGCGAACGAGTGGCTGGTAGGCAATCCGGCGAATCTCCCCTCTGCGACAGGCGCTGCGCGTCCTGCCCTGCTTGGTGCATTCGCAATTCCTTCGTAAACGGCCTGTTTTCGCATAATTGTTAGCGTTTGGTAAGAGATACTGCTTTCTACCCTCCTGATACCCCCCTCTTCTTAAAGTTTTACATTAATTTTTTCAAAAGTTAACGTTTTCTATTGCAATCGGTTGCGGCTTTCCGTTAACTTGTCACTTAAAGAAAACATGACCGATCATCTTGACAAGAAACAGGGCAAGGTGTATATTCAAACCCACTATTCGGTAGCGCTTTTCGCGTTCGTTCACCGTCAAGTTCACAACGAACCAATCCCCTGTTGACAAAAAGCTGGGGCGGTGATCTACGCTCCGAACCGTTCCGCTAAGTAATTGTTTTTAAAGATTTACCACTTTTCCTAGATACCGCCAGATGAAAATTTCGCGCCGATTTACCCGTCCTGGTCAGAGCGCTTTCGATTGTTTCGAATACACGAAGCGTTCGTCCGTTCTTCGTAACCCTGATGGTAGCATCGTTTTCGAGCTGCACGACATCGAAGTTCCTGCACATTGGTCGCAGATGGCGACAGATATCCTTGCGCAGAAATACTTCCGGAAGGCCGGTGTGCCGCAGTTCAATGAAGACGGATCTCCGAAATTGGATGAACGTGGTAAACAGGTTTTCGACGGAGAAACGAGTATTCGTCAGGTTGTGCATCGCATGGTCGGCTGCTGGCGCGACTGGGGCGAGCGCTACAATTACTTCGACGGCGCTGAAGACGCGCAGAACTATTATGACGATATGGCGTTCACGCTGCTTCGTCAGATGGCCGCGCCGAATTCCCCGCAATGGTTCAACACCGGTCTGCATTTTGCTTACGGAATCACCGGCAATTCTCAGGGACATTTTTACGCCGATCCCGAAACGGGTGAAGTGATTGCCTCGGAGGATGCTTACAGCCGTCCTCAGCCGCATGCCTGCTTTATTCAGTCTGTTGAAGATGATCTCGTGAACGAAGGCGGGATTTTTGACCTCGTCACGCGCGAGGCACGCATCTTTAAGTACGGTTCCGGAACCGGCAGCAATTTCAGCAGTCTCCGCGGGAGCAATGAACGCCTTTCCGGCGGCGGTATTTCTTCGGGATTGATGTCATTTCTGAAAATCAACGATCGGGCAGCGGGCGCGATCAAATCGGGCGGCACCACGCGTCGCGCAGCGAAGATGGTTGTGCTCAACGTCGATCACCCGGATATCGAAGCATTCGTGAACTGGAAAGTGCGTGAGGAAGAAAAGGTCGCCGCTCTCGTTACCGGCAGTCAGATCAATCATCTTCACCTCAATCGCATTATGCAGGCGGCCATCAAGGGCAAGTCCGCAGACTACACGCTGAACAAGGAACTGGAGCATGCCATTGTGCAGGCCCGCCGTGTCGGTGTGAGCGAAAATTACATTTTCCGTGCGCTTCAGCTGTTTGAACAGGGTGAGACCAGCTTTGATCTTGATATTTTCGATACGCACTATGAATCCGAGGCCTATAACACTGTCAGCGGACAGAACTCCAACAACACTGTGCGCGTGACGAACGCATTTCTCGAAACGGTGGAGAACGACGGAAACTGGTCCCTGACCTTCCGCACCACTGGTGAAGTCGCGAAAACATTGCGCGCACGCGATTTGTGGGATGAAATTTCCTACGCGGCCTGGGCTTCTGCCGACCCCGGTATTCAATACGACACGACGATCAACGAGTGGCATACCTGTCCGGTCGATGGCCGTATAAACGCCTCGAATCCCTGCTCCGAATACATGTTCCTCGATGACACGGCCTGCAACCTCGCATCCTTCAACCTCAAGTATTTCTGGGATGATGCCGAGCATGATTTCAGGGTAGAGGATTTCCGCCACGCGGTGCGTCTCTGGACCCTCACACTGGAAATTTCTGTGTTGATGGCGCAGTTCCCTAGCAAGTCCGTGGCTTTGAAGAGTTTTCAGTTCCGCACCCTCGGGCTCGGTTATGCGAATCTCGGCTCGCTTCTCATGGTCGCCGGCGTTCCCTACGACAGCGACAAGGGCCGCGCACTCGCGGCCGCCATCACAGCAGTAATGACAGGCGAATCCTACGCCACTTCAGCGGAAATCGCCCGCGACCTTGGTCCGTTCATCCGCTATGAAGCGAATCACGAGCACATGCTCCGCGTGATCCGCAACCACCGCCGTGCCTCCTACAGCGCCCCGGATCAGGATTACGAGGGACTGACAATCAAGCCAATGGGTATTGACGAAGCACTGTGTTCCCCCAACCTGGCCCTCGCCGCTCGTGAGAGCTGGGATAAAGCGCTCCAGCTGGGTGAAAAATACGGCTTCCGCAACGCACAGGTCTCCGTGCTCGCTCCCACCGGTACGATCGGCCTGGTGATGGATTGCGACACTACCGGCGTCGAACCGGATTTCGCCATCGTGAAATTCAAGAAGCTGGCCGGCGGCGGATATTTCAAGATTGTGAATCAGTCCGTTCCCAAAGCGCTCGAGTTTCTCGGCCATACACGCGAGCAGATCGAGGATGTAGAAAAATACATCAAGGGTCATGGAACGCTGGCCGGCTGTCCCGATATCAATCGCGACTCGTTGATGGAAAAAGGGTTTTCCGGAGAAGCGATCGAAAAGATCGAGAAACAGCTCGATACGGTTTTTGAATTGCAGATGGCGTTCAACAGGTACGTTCTGGGTGATGCAATCTGCAAACGGCTCGGCCTTTCCGATGAGCAGCTTGATGATTCCGCTTTCGACATGCTCAAATCACTTGGCTTCAGCAGTGAACAGATCGAACGCGCGAATGAGTATATCTGCGGCACGATGATGATCGAGGGCGCTCCCCACGTTCGCAAGACGGATCTGCCGGTGTTCGATACCGCAAATAAATGCGGGAAGCATGGACAGCGCTACATCGCATATGAAGGACACATTCGCATGATGGCTGCGGTGCAGCCGTTTATTTCGGGCGCAATTTCTAAGACGATCAACATGCCTTCCGATGCGACCATAGACGATATCAAGCGTGCGTATTCGCTTTCGTGGCAGCTGATGCTCAAGGCCAATGCGATCTATCGCGACGGAAGCAAGCTCTCGCAGCCGCTCAATACCATCAGCGATCCCGAAGCCGCCGCGCTTGCCGAAATGGGCGACGAGTACGACTTCAACGAGCATATCGGTCCGAAAGAAGTTCAGGAGAAAATCGTCAACCGCATCGAACGCAGGAAGCTTCCGGCCAAACGCCACGGCTTCGTTCGCGAAGCGGTGGTCGGCGGACACAAGGTGTTTCTCCGCACGGGCGAGTATGAAGACGGCGGCCTGGGAGAAATTTTCATCGACATGTACAAGGAAGGCGCGTCCTTCAAGGGACTGCTGAATTGCTTTGCCGTGCTGACTTCAAAGGCCCTGCAATACGGCGTACCTCTTGAAGAACTGGTGGATTCCTTCACCTTCACCCGCTTCGAACCAGCCGGTGTCGTCATCGGACATGAAGCAATCAAAAATGCCACTTCCATTCTGGATTATGTATTCCGAGTGCTCGGCTACGAGTATCTCGGACGTACAGACTTCGTGCATGTAAAGTCGGTGGATGAAACGACCGAACAGCCGCTTGCGAGCTTCAACACTCCTCCGACTTTGGAGCGAAAGCGGGACAATGCCGACACAAGTAGCAGGAAGGAACCCGTGCTTTCCGAAAAACGGGTGACGCGAAAGGAGAACGATTCTATCATGGTCGCTCGTGCACAAGGCTACACCGGCGAAATGTGCGGCTCCTGCGGATCCTCACGCGTCAAACGCAACGGCGCATGCACGGTCTGCGAGGACTGCGGTACGACCAGCGGCTGTTCCTGATATTTCTGTATTGATATGCGAATTCAGGCGATGGGTGACACCATCGCCTCTTTTTTTTTTGTAGATTGCTCTGTTCGTGTCATCAGAATGCGGTGCGCCATGCGTAGATCTTCCTTTTTCCATCGTGTCCTGTCTTTCCTCTTCCTGATATTGCTGCTTCCGGGCTGCGATGCAATCCGGTTTTGGGAAAGCGACAGCGGTGTGCGCGAGACAGTTTCGGTCTCCGAAAAACAGGTGCTGAGCGTTCGCAACAGGGCAACTGGAATTCAAAGCTCGCTGGAAAAATTGCAGCGTCGCGATATGGAACCGTTCCGCATTGGCGACACTCTTCTCACTGTCTCAATCTATTCCGACAATGGGAGAATCAGATTGATCGATGAGCGGGTCGATGCGAAGGAAACCGGAAACGCACGAAACCGATATTATTTCGATGATGAATCGATGTTCCATTTCTTCGGGAAGTCCTCGCAGCGAGTCAATCCAGGCGAAGCCGAAGCCCAGTTCGCCAAAGTCGCGACGCGCTTGTATTTCAATGATGCCGGGAATCTCTTTGACTACGAACACAAGATCAATGGCATCGTAAGCGATCTCGCTGAAAATGAATTGCCGTCGGTCATGCAGCGTTCGGTTGCGCTGCGCATGCTCACCAACACCGACAGCTTCGGAGCCATAGACACTGCCGCTTTTGTTGCAATGTTGTATCGCGGCGGAAATTCGACTTCTGATGACATCCCTCCGCCTGCTATGGATGAGAATACAGAAATTGTCCAGGCAGAGACTGCTCCAGAAGAAGTTGAGCCAGTCGAGGAGTCCCCTGCACAGCCTCAGACGAAGAAGGCAGCACCACCTCCGTCAAAGGCGGAGACGAAGAA
>JBATDG010000136.1:0-17456 GCA_049663345.1 Bacteroidota bacterium | reverse complement strand
GGAGCTGGCGCTCCACGGTCCTGTGCTGCGTGGAGCTGGCGCTCCACGGTCCTTTTGTGCCTTTGTGCCTTTGTGCCTTTGTGCCTTTGTGCCTCTGTTGTATATTGGATAGACTGTATCGATTATCAACCAAACACATAGCATTGAAAACACAAGCAGCTGTCCTGGTGCTTCAGGACGGAACAGTGTACCACGGCATCTCCTTCGGCCACATCGGTGAGGCACGCGGGGAAGTCTGTTTCAACACAGGCATGACCGGGTATCAGGAGGTGCTGACCGATCCCTCCTACAGCGGACAGATCGTCACGATGACCTATCCGCAGATCGGCAATTATGGCGTTAATCCCGACGACGTCGAGAGCAGCCGCATTCAGGTCGCGGGCTTTGTCGTTCGCGAGGGCTGCGACGTTCCGTCGAATTATCGCTCCACCATGTCACTGCCCGATTACCTTGACGAGCAGAGCATCGTCGGCATCCAGGGCATCGACACCCGCGCGCTGACGCGAAAGCTGCGCGACGACGGTGCGATGAACGGCATCATCTGTTCTACGGGTCGTCCGGTGGAGGAACTGCTGACCGACGCGCGCGCACTGCCTTCGATGACGGGACAGGATCTCGCCCGAGTTGTCACCTGCGACGCGGCGTATCATTGGGATACGGACCACCTTGAGGGCGAAGGCGAAAAACGCTTCAAGGTCGCAGCTCTGGATTTCGGGATAAAACGGAATATCCTCCGCCTCCTCGACGCGCACGGCTGCGATGTGACCGTGTATCCCGCACAGACGACGGCGGCGCAATTGCTGGCCTCGGCGCCGGATGGCGTGTTTCTTTCCAACGGACCCGGCGATCCCGACGCAGTGGCCTACGGCATCGAAACGGTGCGCGGATTGCTGGGCAAGGTTCCGCTCTTCGGTATCTGCCTCGGACATCAGCTTCTCGCCCTCGCACTGGGGGCGAACACCTACAAGATGAAATTCGGACACCGCGGGGTGAATCATCCGGTAAAACATCTTCCCACCGGCAAGGTGGAAATCACCAGTCAGAACCATGGCTTCGCAGTCGATCCGGAGAGCCTGCCTTCGAACACCGAAATCACGCATTGGAATCTCAACGACAATACGCTCGAGGGATTCCGCTGCACCGACGTGCCGGCATTCTCCGTGCAGTATCACCCTGAGGCAGCTCCCGGACCCCATGATTCGCGCTACCTGTTCGAGCAGTTCAACACACTCATGCAGCGGTAAGAGAAGGCATGTCGGCGCACTTCCACATCGTTTCATTCATTCACCTTTCTCTGAAGAAAATCCATGCCGCGTCGTAACGACATACATTCCATTCTCATCATCGGGGCAGGACCCATCGTCATCGGACAGGCTTGCGAATTCGACTATTCCGGTACGCAGGCCGTGCGCGCACTCCGCGCCGATGGCTACCGGGTCATCCTCGTGAATTCGAACCCCGCCACAATCATGACCGACCGCAATCTGGCGGACGCCACCTACCTCGAACCGGTGACGCCGGAAATCGTGGCTTCGATCATTGAGAAGGAGCGTCCCGATGCCCTGCTGCCGACGGTGGGCGGACAGACAGCGCTCGACACGGCCGTGGCGCTGTATGACCGCGGCGTGCTTGAGAAATTCAACGTGCAGCTCATCGGCGCCAGCGTCGAGGCCATCCGCCGTGCGGAGGACCGCAACCTTTTCAAGCAGGCAATGGACGGCGTCGGCATTGAAACCGCCCGCGGCGGCTTCGCCCGCAGCATGGAACAGGCCATGCAGCTCATCGAACAGATCGGCTTTCCAACAATCATCCGTCCGTCTTTCACTATGGGCGGTACTGGCGGATCCATCGCCTACAACATCGACGAATTTCGCGACCTCGCGAAGGCGGGGCTCGATGCGAGTCCGATCACCGAAGTGCTGATTGAAGAATCCATGCTCGGGTGGAAAGAATTCGAGATGGAGGTCGTGCGCGACACGAAGGACAATGCGATCATCGTCTGCTCGATCGAGAACCTCGATCCGATGGGCGTCCACACCGGCGACTCCATTACCGTCGCTCCGGCGCAGACGCTGACGGACCGCGAATATCAGAAAATGCGCAACTGGTCCATCCTCTGCCTGCGCACCATCGGCGTCGATACCGGCGGTTCGAACGTGCAGTTTTCCGTGCATCCCGATACAGGACGCATGGTCATCATCGAAATGAATCCGCGCGTCAGCCGCAGTTCCGCCTTGGCCTCCAAGGCCACGGGCTTCCCCATCGCGAAAGTCGCCGCGAAACTGGCTGTAGGCTACACGCTTGACGAACTGAAAAACGACATCACCGGCACTACTGTCGCGGCCTTCGAACCGAGCATCGACTATGTTGTGACGAAAGTGCCGCGTTTCGATTTTGAGAAATTCCCAACTGCCGACGGAATTCTCGGCGTACAGATGCAGAGCGTGGGAGAAGTCATGGCCATCGGCCGCACCTTCCGCGAAAGCATCCAGAAGGCGTTTCGTTCGCTGGAAGTCGGACTCGACGGACTCGAACCCAAACCCGGCGAGGGTCGTCCGCTGGACATGCGGAAAATGCGCTACGCCACCGCCTTCCGTCTGTTGAAAGTCTGGAAGGCCTTCGAACACGGTGCGAGCATCGAGGAGATTTTCGACTACACTCGCATCGATCCATGGTTCCTCGGACACATCCGCGCACTCGCGCAGCCGGCCGAAGCTGCGCTCGACGCCGTGAACCTCCGCCGTCTCAAACAGCAGGGGTATTCCGACCGGCAGATCGCCCGCCGCCTGGGAATAGAAGAGGACGAGGTGCGAAATGCCCGCAAGCAGCATGGCGTCATCGCCGCCTTCAAGCAGGTGGACACCTGTGCGGCGGAGTTTGAGGCGCAGACGGCCTACTGCTATGGCAGTTATGATGAGGAAAATGAAATCCAGCCCCTCGAGGGAAAGAAAGTCATCATACTTGGCGGCGGACCCAACCGCATCGGTCAGGGACTCGAATTCGATTACTGCTGCGTGCAGGCCGTGTTCGGCCTCAAGGATCTCGGCTACCAGACCATCATGGTCAATTGTAATCCCGAAACCGTTTCGACGGATTTCGATATTTCCGACCGGCTGTATTTCGAGCCGCTGACCTTCGAACATGTGATGAGCATTGTGGATTTCGAGAAACCCGACGGCGTGCTTGTGCAGTTCGGCGGACAGACGCCGCTCAACATCGCGCAGCGTCTGAAGAATGCCGGCGTTCCGATATACGGCACCTCCCCCGAAGCGATCGACCTTTCGGAGAACCGCGAGAAATTCGGCCGCATCCTTGATGAACTGAAGATTCCCTGTCCTGATTACGGTACCGCTTTTTCCGAGGAGGAAGCCGCCGCAATCGCCGAGCGCATCGGGTATCCGGTGCTCGTGCGTCCCTCCTACGTGCTCGGGGGACGCGGCATGCAGATCGTCTACAACAGCGAAGCGCTGAAAACCTACGTGCGGCAGGCTGCGGTGATCTCGGCTGACCAGCCGATTCTCGTCGACGCGTTTCTTGAGGACGCCTTCGAATTCGACGTCGACGCGCTCTGCGACGGCGAGGACGTGTTCATCGGCGGCATCATGCAGCATATTGAAGAAGCTGGGATTCACTCCGGCGACAGCGCCTGCGCCATTCCGCCCTATCATCTGCTGCCCGACGCACGCCGAAGCATTGAGGAGTACACCCGTCAGCTTGCGCTGGCAGTGAACACCGTTGGATTGATCAACATTCAGTTTGCGATGAAGAATGGAATCGTGTATGTGCTGGAGGTGAATCCCCGAGCCAGCCGCACTGTGCCTTTCGTCAGCAAGGTCATCGACATTCCCCTCGCGAAGTATGCCGCGCAGCTTGCGGCAGGTGAGAAATTGAGCGATCTGAACTTGCGCCGGAAGAACGTCGGTGACCTGATCGCCGTGAAGAAGCCCGTATTCCCCTTCAACAAATTTCCGCGACAGAGCGTCTTCCTTTCTCCGGAAATGAAGAGCACCGGTGAAGTCATCGGACTCGACACCGGCTGGGGGGCTGCGTTCGCGAAGGCGGAGATCGGCGCCGGCAACCGGCTGCCGCTTGAGGGGAATGTGTTCATTTCCGTCAATGACTCGGACAAGGAATCCATCATCGCCATCGCGCGGGATTTCACCGAACTTCCTTTCACACTGTTCGCCTCGCGGGGCACTGCGGCAGTGCTTCGGGAGAATGGTGTAGCGGTTGAAGTGATCAACAAGGTAGTGGAAGGTCGTCCTCATGTTGTCGACGCCATCAAAAACGGGGACATTCACCTCATCATCAACACGCCGCTTGGCGAAACCGCACGCGGCGATGAACATGAAATCGGCCGCGCGGCTATCCGTCACAAGGTCCCTGTAGTCACCACCCTCTCAGGCGCCAAAGCCGCCATCCGCGGTATCCGCCGCCTGCTGATGGGTCCTCTCGACGTACGCAGCCTGCAGGAGATTTTCGGGGAGTAGCGTCGTGAGGGCGTGAGGGCGTGAGGGCGTGAAGACGTGAGGACGTGAGGGCGTGAGGGCGTGAAGACGTGAGGGCGTGAGGGCGTGAGGGCGTGAGGGCGTGAGGACGTGAGAACGTGAGGGCGTGAGGTCGTGAGGACGTGAGAACGTGAGAACGTGAGGGCGCTGTTCCTGCGCGGCGCTGCCGCTCCCACGCGGCGCAGCCGCTCCTGCCTGCCGCGCCTTCGTGAAAATAATTGCTAATATTTGTGATTTATTTCGCATCAACCCTTGCGTCTATCAATTTTTGCTACTATTTTTGATATGGTTAAACGATATAAAACTCTGTTTATAGTTTTAGACCGTTATCAAAAATTTTGTTCGATACGACACGCTTTCACAAAATCTCCCTATATCGTTCATTTTCAATCAGATAAGCATAGATACGACGCCTCTTTTTTTACTTTATTACATCACACTATCAATAGTTGCACCTATGAAACGTTTTCACTTCTTTCTTCTTGTCCTTCCGATTGCGGCGCTGTTGTTCGCAGCCTGCAGCGATGACAACAAGGACAATCCTGATCCGCTGCAGCCAGCCGCGAACGCGACGACCTGTCTCGGATGCCACAGTGATGAAGCTACGCTGAAGCTGGTCGCTGATCCCAATCCTCCTGCAGGTCCCGGCGAAGGCGGCTGTGGCGGCACGCTTCCCGAAATGGAAGCATGGGCCAAGGTCTATGTCGGCGGCACAAACGGTGAAAAATTCCTCAACACTGCCCACGGTAAACTGGCATGCGTCAGTTGCCACGGCGGCAAAGAGCCGGCAAACGACAAGCTCGAAGCGCATGGCAAAGACTTCGTTGCAAGTCCCTCGCACGATGCTGAAAAGTATTGCGGAAACTGCCACCCATCCATCGCTTCACGCGATAAAAACAGCCTCCACACGCAGGGCTTCGGTCAGAAGGCCATGGTCGCCAAGCGTGGAAATTTCCCCAGCTACGAGAACTATCCTGATCAGCTCAAGAAAGGATATGACAAGAATTGCGGTAAATGCCACGCATCCTGCGGTGAGTGTCATGTGATGCGTCCCCGTCAGGCCTCCGGTGGTTTCCTCGCATCCCATATCTTCAAAAAGAAACCTGATATGGCGCTCAATTGCACCGCATGCCATTCAGCACGCGTGGCACATGCCTACTTTGGCGAAGCTGCCGGGACTCGTCCCGACGTCCATTTTCTCAAGATGCCGGGCGGCGAATGCACGAACTGCCACAGTGCCGATGAAATGCATGGCACGGGTACGATGTACACGCAGCGATATTCGGTTGCGAATCAGCCCAAATGCGAAAAATGCCACGCCGATAAGTCGAAAGCGAACAGCTACCACAGCGCGCATTGGGACACTATCTCCTGCCAGAGCTGCCACTCTCAGGACTATCAGAATTGCGGCAGCTGCCACGTCGATACCGGTGTGCGCCACGGACCGTACATGGGCTTCAAAATCGGCATCAATCCCCTGCCGAATGTCAAGCGCTTCAAGTATGCAGTGCTGCGCAATGCTCCTCATGCACCCGACACCTGGAGCAATTACGGCATACCTTCCCTCGCCAACTTCGCTTCCGAGCCGACCTGGCGCTATGCAACACCGCATAACATCAAGCGCTGGACTCCGCGCACTGAAGTGCAAAGCGGTCAGAGCTGTTCCGCAGCCTGCCATATCAAAGACGGCGCGAATGCGCAGTGGTTCCTTTTCTCCAGTGATCTCGCCGAGTCCTGGGAAAAAGCCGCGAACGCAGGCGTCGTAGTTGACGGGAAACTCCCCGCCAGCTGGAAATAAGTTCACTCATTTATCCTTTTCATACCCCCGCATTATCCAATTATGGAGCACCTATGAAACATTACACCCAACTTCTGAAGAACTACGCGTGGACGTTGATCCTCGTGCTGCCGCTTCTCGTTTTTTCGAGCGCATGTTCGAGCGACGACGATCCCATCGTTACGCCGACCGTGAACGAAGCGGAACTCCTTGTTCAGCAGCTTGAAGGCGCCAACGGCGACTATCTCAACACCGCGGCTGCGGCGATCGTCCCTGCAGTGGACGTCTATGCTGATGTCACTGGCGCAAAGAAATTCTACCTCATCGACGTGCGCGCCGCCGCTGATTATGCACTCGGTCACGTGGCCGGAGCGCACAATGTTTTGATCGCCGACGTACTCACCCACATGAAGACCGTTAACGTCGCCAATTACGACAAGATCATTGTGATCTGCTACACCGGCCAGAGTGCTGCATGGACGACCGCAATGCTCCGCATGAGCGGCTACACCACCGCATTCTCCATGAAATACGGAATGACATCCTGGCATTCTGATTTTGACCGCCTCAGCTCAAAGGTTAAAAGCGATCGTCTCGGCGATTTCGTCACCACTGCCTCTCCTGCAAAACCGGCCGTCGGTGCTCTCCCGACCCTCAGCACCGGAAAGACGACGGGCGCCGAGATTCTCGCTGACCGCATTGCTGCCATCCACGCCGAAGGCTACAGCCCTTCCGCAATCGATGCCGCCACCGTGTTCGGAACGCCGGATCAGTACTTCATCGTCAATTACTGGCCGGAAGCTGATTACCTGAACCTGGGTCATATTCCTGGTTCCTATCAGTACACCCCGAAAGCTGACCTGAAGCTCGCCACCTTCCTGAAAACCCTCCCGACGAACAAGACCGTTGTCGTGTATTGCTACACCGGACAGACGAGTGCCAACGTCGCCGCCATCCTTCGTGTTATGGGCTACGACGCAAAGAGCCTTTCATACGGAACCAATGGCCTGATCTGGCAGCGCATGAAAGACAATGCCAAAACCGCATTCGACGCCACCGTCGACTGCAAGAATTTCGCCTACGAAAAATAATCCTCCCTCGTACCGAAAACAGAAAAAGCCCTGCCAATCGGCGGGGCTTTTTCTTTGCTTGAAATCAAAAGTGTTTACATGGTCGCGGCGGCACCGATGATTGCGGCGCCAAATATTCCTGCCATAAGCAGGCCTATGATGAGTGCGAGGACCATATACACGACGAACATAACGACGAATGTGACGATCATGTAGACAACGACCTTGTCCTCAGGCGTCTTCATCGTATGGGGGAAGCCGAGATACATCAAGTAAATGCCGTATAGCCCAAATAACATGCCGAGTGGCGCCAGCGGAGGAATGATCGCGAGAATGCCACCAATCCAGGATGGCGTATAACCGTAGGCGACCAGCTGCATCGCGCGGCCAAGATCCTGCTCGGATCCGAAACTAGGGGCGAGCATATTGACGACAAAGGCTGTAATTGCTACACCGATCACAGAGCTAACCAATACAATGATGCCAGCGCTCAGCCCGATCATGAGACTCCCTGAAAAAATCAGCGATCCTATGATAGAAGCAGCAAAAGGAATCAAAGCCATTGGAAGGACGTACCCGGTGAGAATACCGCCCATGTCAGCCTGTTCGTTCGCGATGACTTCCCATTCGGTTTTGGGTGATACGATAATATTTTTCGCACGGTCCACAAGATTCATAAATCCTCCAATATGATTGAGCAAGTGGGGAATGACTGTACATGGGTCCCGTAACAGTATGACAGGACAATAGACCGGAATTCGGGGATCAAGGCTGGATAGAATAGCTTAAAATGGACGGATTTTCAATGAAAGTCAATACAGGGCCATAAGGTCGCGCAAGGGCCGCGGCCCTCCCGCATACCGGCCCAACCGAAGCCGCTCTACTGGTGGAAACTGGCTAAAACAAGGATACGTTCGTCTTGAATTCCCCATTAATGATAATGCTGCTCAGCGTGTCGAGCTTGCCGAGCATCATATCCATTCGCCGTACGAAGGTTGTATCGTGCAGCACCGTGTTGAGCAGGCCGCGGCTGCTGCGGATTTCATTCATGACTCCGCGCACCTCGGTGATAAGAGAGTCGGCATTGCCAAGTACGCGATCGGCTTTCTTCAGACCGCTGCTAACTGCGGGATGGAGTTCGGCCAGCATGGTATCGACACGATCAGTGAGGGAAACCATGTTCACGGTGAGAACGTCGATATTTTTGTTGTTGCGGGCAAAGTAGTTTCTCAAATCCGCGCTGATCGCATGAAGATTCGCTACCGTTTCTTTCAGCGACGCGACAAATTCCTTGTCTCCCACAATTGCATTGATGCCTCTGAGCAAGGTGTCCGCCTGGGTACCGAGATCCTGGATGTTCCCCGACATATCTCCCAGCAACCCAAGGGCACCAGCAATATCAGGATCGACGCTTCCCTCGAGCAGCGCATCAGCAGGCAGTACATCTCCATCGCTGCCCTGAAGAATTTCGACCTTCTTACCACCCATAAGTTCAAGCATCTGGATCGTCGGTCTGGCATCTGCCTTTACTACGAATTCGCTGGCCATCAATGCATGTACTTCAACGCCGTCGTTGGTCAGCTCGACGGATTCGATCTTCCCGGCCCTCACCCCGTTGACTGACACCTGGTCGCCTACGCTCAGTCCCGAAGATGCCGGGAAGTGCATGCGAAGCACGTATTCATCAGCGCCAAACGACCAGTCCTTAAAAGTCGAAAACCCTATGAGCAGGATTGCCACGCCTGCGATGATGGTCAGGCCGACCTTTATTTCATTGCGCTGTTGTTCTTTCACGGATACACCATCTATGAACGTAAGTAAAGAAAGGCAAAGATGGGCCTGAGATCGCGCCCATCATTGAAAAATACACTTTCAACGCGGTTCATTCAATGCAGATTCAGGGTTTCTTCCCGAATAGGGCGTCGAGCGGATTCCCCTTCGGTCGAGAAGCTACGACATATTTTTCATACATCTCCATGAGTTTTTTCCTCGAGAGATTGTCGAGATCCTCATCATCTTTATCGCGCTTGCGGAACATGTCAAACGTTTCCTGATCCGCCTTTGTCATTTTCATCTCGTGATCGCGGAGTTCCCTGACGATCTTGTGCTGTTCCACACTGGTCATTTTTCGATTCCCGTATTTTATAATCGTTCGTTATTTAGCATGGGGTCGAATGCATCACGGAGTCCGTCGCCAACGAGATTAAAGCAGACTACGACGATCACAATCGCGAAGCCCGGCAATGTGGAAACCCACCATGCCTGCGCGAGTACGTCCTTCCCTTCAAAAATAATATTGCCCCAACTGGCGGTAGGCGGCTGTACTCCGATATTTAGATAGCTTAACGCCGCCTCGACGAGGATGATGCCTCCTATACGCAGAGTGGCGTTCACAATGATCGGAGTCAGCGTGTTGGGAAGGATATGGCGGAACAGGATGCGGACGTGGCTATACCCCAGCGAGCGAGCGGCGAGCACGTATTCGCGCTCCTTAAGGCTGAGCACCTCAGCACGCACAAGACGGGATACGCCCATCCACGAGGTAAGGCCCAGCACCACGACGATAAGTGCAATCCTGGGTATTGCGATGCTCTCGAATGTGGCAATGATAATCAGGATGAGGAACAACGCCGGGAAGGCCAGAAGCATATCCACCATGCGCATCAGTATAGTGTCTGTGTAGCGGCCGAAATACCCGGCGATGAGTCCGATGAAGGTGCCCAGGGTAATGGAAAGAAGCACTGCGATGAAGCCGAGAGCCAACGATATGCGTGAGCCGTAAATGATGCGGCTGAGAATATCCCGTCCGTAACTATCCGTTCCCAGTATGTAGTAACGTCTCCCGGAAAACACCTCCGGGTCAGAACTGACCAGACTGGAAATGGGGATGGTAACAAGTTCATCACTCACTGTGGCAAGGACACTCGCACCTTCGACGCGAAAAGCGGCGACGCAATACTGCCGGTTGAAGCCCTCGTCGGTGAGCGCAAGATTAATTTCAAGGAGGCGCCGGAACAGATCCGCATTTTCCGAACTCACATTGAGGGCGGACATTTCCATGCTCTTGATGCGATTCTCTTTCAGGTACAGAACAGTAACCGAAGAAAGCGGTGGCTGATATTTCGTCACGATGCCGTCTTGAAAAGCGTTCGGATGGAACGGCGCCAGAAATGGGCAAAGAAAAACTGCCGTGTACAACAGCATGATGACAAGTAGTCCGGCGGAGGCGATGCGGTTTTTCTTGAACTCACGCCAGGCCAGTGCCCATTGGCTGAGTTCGTGTTCATCGCCATCTATCGCACGGCGGCGGAGATACCTGCGGTTAAGTGCCCAAAACACCACCGGCATGATAATCAGGAAAAGCGAGGCAACCCAGTGCTCAACGAGATCTCCCCGCCAGAAAACCACGAGTTGATTGATATCCACGAGCATCAGATAGAGGCTCAATCCCATGGAATTGCACGCGAGGGAAAACTCGGTCAGCGAATTCAGCATAATCGCAGGGAAAGCGAGGAAGGAGGTCAGAAGAAGAAAACCAAAACCCCGATGCCCTGAACGAATGAAAGCGGCGCCCGGTACATTCCAATACAGGAACTTCATCAGCGCCGGGGTTGCCGGATCAATCAGCAGTCTGGGATTGATGCCAGAATTATTCATAGCGTATCCTCGGATCAACCAACGCGTAGAGGACATCAGCTATCAGATTGCCGAGAATGACCATGATGCCTGAAACCATCGTGCAGGCAATAATCAAGGGATAGTCGCGGGCAAATATGGCATCGATGGTCAGCTTCCCCATTCCCGGCCAACTGAACACCGTTTCCACGATTACAGCACCGCCAAGCAGAAAAGGAAGAGAGAGTCCGAATATCGTGACGATGGGGATCAAGGCATTGCGAAGTGCGTGTTTCCCGATCACCAGAAATTCGCTAAGGCCCTTTGCGCGTGCCGTCCGCACGTAGTCCTGATTAATCACTTCCAGCAAACTACCGCGCATGTATCGTCCTGTCGCGGCGGCAGAGGCCACGCCCAGCACAAAAACAGGGAGAATCAGATGTTGGAACACATCCCAGATATATTCAGGCAGGCTCAGATATTTTGCCATGGGTGACTGCATGCCTGAGGCGGGCAGGATGCCCAGGTGCAGCGAAACACCGAGAATCAGCATCAGGCCAAGCCAGAATTCCGGCATGGAGTAGATGAACAGGGACGTGAGATTCACGCTATGATCAATCGCGCTACCCCGTTTGAGCGCAGTAACGATTCCAAGAATGATCCCGATCACAAAGTTGAAAACAAGGGCGAAGAATGTCAACAGCAACGTGTTTGGAATGGTTTGCGCGAGGATGTGCATCACTTCCGTATGCTTGCTGAAGGACATGCCAAGCTCGCCCGAGAGTGTCCCTTTGAGCCATTTGACATACTGCACGGGCAAGGGATCAGAGAGCCCGAGCGCGGTGCGAAGATTGTCTGCATACTTTGGATCCACATCCGCCTGAACATAGAGCGAGACAGGATCGCCCGGTGCGATTCGTATAATAAAAAACGTGATTGTCAGCAGACCGAACAGCAGCGGAACTGCTGACAATACACGTCGAAAAATAAACCTGAGCACGGAGGTTCCTTACCCGAAATTCAGGTGCAATTGCGGATCAATAGGTAACGGCAGATTTCGGATCTCCGATCGTCCAGTCCCACATGTGGTCTGTAACACCAAAAATATTGACGTTCGCATGTTTCAATCGCCGATTTACTGCCACAATATCCTTCACCCAATACAGGAAAGTACAGGGTTGTTCCTGATGCAGGATGGCCTGAATTTCTTTCCAGAAAGGACCGGCGTCGCGTTCGTTCGTCACATGGAGACCAAGCTTGAGAAGTTCGGAGACGCGCTTGTTTTCGAATCCGACAGTATTGAATGGACCGTTGATATCTCCCCAGCGATCGGCCGGGTCGATTGCCAGCCCCACCGAGAATCCTGCGATGAAAGCGTCGTATTTTTTCAGCTCGATGTTTTGATAAAGCACCACCGGTTCAACCGATTGCAGCGAAACCTTTATTCCAAGCTGTTTGAGATTTTCCTGCACGATCGTAGCGACATACTCGCGGCGCTTGTTGCCGACGTTGTAATAAAGGGTGAACTCGAAGCGCTTCCCGCCCTTGTCAAGCACGCCGTCTCCATCGGAGTCGCTCCATCCTGAGGCGCGCAGCAGCTGCCGCGCTCTCTCGGGATCATAGGGATAAGGAATCAGATCATGCTGGATGGCCCAGCGGAACACGGGAGAGAAATCGGTCACAGCCAGTTCACCGTAAGGACCGAGCTGATCGTCAAGTATTCCCTTGCGGTTGACGGCATAGGTCAGTGCCTGACGTACCCGGCGATCGCCGAACAGCGGATGCGGTCGGATAACTTTTTTCCCACTCGCGTGGAATTCCTCGATGTCGATATTCATCCACCCGACGTACTCGTAATTGCGGGCCGGCAAGGTCTGCAGCTTGATATCGGGACTGCTCTCCTGAATTCCGGGGACATCCTCTTTGTATACGGGACGCAAGACATCGATTTCGCCCTTTTTAAGTTCGGTCAGGCGTGTCGTAGGTTCCGTAATAACCCGGAACACCACACGCTCCAGTTTCGAGGGATAAGGAAGTGAGGAACTATTGTTGCGGGTGAGCACGATTTGCTGCTGCCTCGTCCATTCTTCAAGTTTGAACGGCCCCGCTCCAACAGGATGCTCGTTTGCAGGATTTGCCCGAAGCGTCTTCCGGTCGGCGTTTCGATACACATGACGCGGGATGGGTGAAAGATTCAGATGGAACAGCTGCAGAGGATAGCGGCGTGTGAAATGGAACACCATTGTTGTGTCATCCACGATATCGATGCTTTTGTTCACATCGAACTCACCGTTTGTCTGAATCATGCTTTCCAGATAACTCTTACGAGGACTGGCTACCTCCGGATCACCGTATAATTCATAACTGAATTTGATGTCCTCAGGTGTGACCAGGATACCGTCTTCCCAGCGAACATCCGGGCGTATGTGCAGGATCACGTCCTTACCCTCGTTGGCAAACTCCCATGAACTGACAAGACTTGGCTCGAATTCAAGCTTCCCTTCACGCATGTTGAAGGAAACATCGAACATCGTAGGATAAATACTTCCCTGGATGTCAGCCGAGGTAGATGAGTTTGCAACAACAGGGTTGAGATTATCCGCGTCGCCGGAGAGCGCAACCACAGCGGTTTCGCTCATCGGGTCTTTTTCTCCGGATTTCTTTCCGCAGGAAACCACAAGGCCGAAGCAGAGCAAGGCGACTAACAGATAGCGAGGAGACATAGAACCTCCGTCAGAGGGTGAGATGTACGTTGATAAACGTGCGAGATCAGTCGAATTTTCTAATTGCGTCTGTATTGAAAAAACAGAAAAGAACTATGAAAATCAACTGGTTATTCGAAGTCGTGTTCGAACCAGTCAATTGCACGGTCATCTGATTCGTCGCGTGCCTTCTCCTCGAGCCTGGTTTTCAGCTTGTTTGAAAATGCCATTGCAGCGTCATACCCATAATGTTTGAGCAGATAGTTCAGAGCAATGACCTCGGTAATGACCGTGACATTCTTCCCGGGAAATATCGGGAGCTTCACATGCGGCACGCTGACGTCAAGTACAGGAGCTTCGCTCGTATCGAGACCGATGCGTTCATAATCCTGTCCATCATCCCATTCTTCAAGCTGCACGATGATTTCAAGCCGTTTCTGGAATCGAATTGCGCGCACGCCGAACATGGCTTTGATATCGATGAGTCCCAGACCGCGGATTTCCATGAAATGTTTGACCAGATCAGTGCCGGACCCCATTAATATTCCTTCGCCCTTCCGGGTGACGACAACCACATCGTCAGCTACCAAGCGGTGGCCGCGTTCGACAAGATCCAATGCGATTTCACTCTTGCCGATTCCCGATCGTCCTATAAACAGCACTCCAACGCCATACACGTCAACAAAGGCGCCGTGTATCGCTGTTTTCGGCGCGAACTGATCATCGAGGAAATCGCTCATGAAGTAGATCGCTTTGGTCGTCTCGAAACGAGAATAGAAAACGGGGACTCCGCTATCAGTCGCGATCTTGAGCAGTTCGGGATCGAGTTCATTGCCGTTGGTGACGACGAGGCAGGGAATTTCAAACTCGAACAGGCGGGCAAATGCCTTCATCCGTTGAGCGGTTTTGAGCGAGCCAAGATAATTGATTTCAGTATTGCCGAACACCTGAACGCGATGATAGGTGAAAAGCTCTACATAGCCGGCGAGCGCAAGTCCGGGACGATGAAGATTTTTCTCCGGAATCAGACGCTTGCTTTGCTCAAGACCGTTCGCTGAGGTGAGGCGAATACGTTTAATATTTTTTTCAAAGAAATGACGAACACTGATCGGTTTGTTGTCGAGCACCTTCAGATTCGTCAATGGGTCGTTTGATGAGGGCATACTAATAATAAAAAGTGGGCGGTGTTTCCGCCCACAAGATACAATCGATTGTACGAACGATCAATTACAAGCCGCGACGTTTCCCTTTGTATTTTAGCAGCTGTCGTTCAAGTTTTTCCACCGCATTGTCTATTGATTTGTAGAAATTCTCAGATTTTTCGACTGCGACGAGTTGTGTGCCATAGACAGCCAGGTTGATTTCGGCAACTTTGACTGAGTCCTTGGCTTTTTCAAAACGAAGAATGACATTTCCCGTCACAATGCCTTCGTAGTATTTTTTGAGCGTAGACACCTGCTGCATTGCATAATGCTTGAGGCCGTCATGGGCCTTGAAATGGCGTGCGGTGAATTGGACGTTCATTAGTACGCTCCTTTCTGGTGATATGATCAGGCACGCGGATGCGCTTTCGCATACTCGCGCTTCAGATGGTCAGTGGTGACATGAGTATAGATTTGCGTCGTGGAAAGACTCTCATGTCCCAGTAGTTCGCGCACCGCCTGAAGATCTGCTCCCCTGTTGAGCAAATGTGTGGCGAAGCTATGGCGGAGCACGTGAGGTGAACACTGTTCGTGGTCACTGACAGCCCGAAGATGGTTGTTAACGATTGTGTAAACACTACGGCCCGAAAGCCGACTGCCGCGGTTGTTGAGAAACAATGCTTCGGAATTTCGCTCAGGATATCCGGATTCATTGGCCCGGGCAGCGATATAATGCTGCACCGCATCGATTGCGGGTTGGCCGAGAGGCAGTATGCGTTCCTTGCGTCGTTTCCCGAGCACTCGAACCGATCGCGTGCTCATGTTGATGTCTCTGATATTCAATCCTGTCAATTCACTCAACCGCATTCCAGTGCTGTAAAACATCTCGAGTATGGCGGCGTCGCGTGCCCCGTCTGTCGTCCCGGTGTCGGGGAGACGCATCAGGCGGTGGACAGATTCCTCATCGATAAAGGCCGGCAGATGCCGGTCGATTTTCGGCGCGTGAATATTGGCGGTCGGATTTTCCTCCGCCAAACCGCGTCTCTCGGCGAACTGGAAGAACGCCCGGATGGACGTCATTTTGCGACTGATACTTCTGCGTGAAAGACCTTCGTCAGCCAGAACCCCGAGATACAGGCGTATGCTTCCCCGGTCAATCGCATTGAGGTCGACCGAGCTGTTCTCGATGAGTGTCAGCATCCACGCGTGGAATCGCTCGATATCGTGGATATACGCCACCACAGTGTGGGGGGAAGCGTTTCTCTCCACGGTCAGGTATTCACGGAAGCGCTGGATACTGGCCTTCATATACCTTTCCTATGCTGCGACCTGCATGGGATCCAAGGGATCGAGATCTTTCGCGAACTCCTCCTTGCATTCAGGACACTTCAGGAACTCACCTTTTTTCTGGGTGTACTTGGCTAAAAGAAACGAATTTTTACATGAAGGGCAAGCGGTCGGTACCGGACGATCCCATGAAGTGAAATCGCAGTCGGGATAACGGGTGCAGCCGTAAAACGTGCGCTTGGTTTTTGTCATCCGCTGCAGCACTTCGCCCTCCACACATTTCGGACATTTGAATCCGAGAGTAATTGGACGTGTGAACTTGCATTCAGGATAATTGCTGCATCCGATAAACTTGCCATAACGGCTCTGCTTGAGCACGAGATCATGATCGCAGTCGGGACATTTCTCATCGATCTTCATACGCTCAGCTTCACCAGGCAGCGGCTTCGCATTCTTGCAGTCCGGATAACCGCTGCAGGCAAGGAACTTCCCGTTGCGGCCCCATCGAATGATCATGGGCTGATTACACTTCTCGCACACTTCGTCGGTATCTTCCTGAAGACGTGCATCCTCCGGAGAGACGCTGTTCAGCAGTTCCATGAAAGGGCCATAGAAATCGTTCATGACCTTCAGGTACGAGGATTCGCCCGTTGCTATCGTATCGAGTTCCTCTTCCATGCGCGAAGTGAACGCCACATTAAAGAGGGAATCGAAATGCGTAGTCAGCAGCTTGCTGACATCCATGCCCAGGGTTGTGGCATGGAAGCGGCGGTTCTTCAGTTCGACATACCCGCGATCCTGGATCGTGGAAACGATCAGCGCATACGTACTCGGCCGTCCGACGCCATTAGCCTCCAACTCGCGTACGAGGCTGCTTTCGCTGAAGCGAGGCGGAGGTTTGGTGAAATGCTGATGGGGGTCGATAGACTCCGGGATGACCTGATCGCTGCTGGTAAGGCCCTCTGGAATCAGGGTCTCCTCCTCATCCACTTCTGTCGCATTCTCGCCTGCAAAATCGTCATAGACCTGAAGGAATCCGCGGAAGGTGTAAAACGAACCCACGCCTTTGAACTGATAGATCCCGCCGTCGACGATGACTGTTTTCTGCAGCATGCGTGCATTCGCCATCTGGCTAGCGATGAATCGTTTCCAGACCAATTCGTAGAGCGCGTACTGCTCCGGTGACAGGAAGGGACGCACGCGCTGTGGTGTGAATTCCATTGAAGTCGGGCGGATGGCCTCATGAGCGTCCTGCGCGTTGGCCTTGACCTTGAAGCCGCGAGGGGTGTCGGGGAGGAATTCTTCGCCGTACTGACTACCGATGTGCTCGCGTACATTTTGCACCGCTTCAGCGC
>JBATDG010000135.1:0-89781 GCA_049663345.1 Bacteroidota bacterium | reverse complement strand
AGTGTTTGTGTTGCGGTGCGAAGGGTGATGATGTAGGTGCCCGTACCCGGGGGAAGCCATTGATGAGTAGTGGCGCTTCCACCAGGAATTGCATGCGCGATATCTGCAAGCTGGCGGCCGAGAATGTCGCGTACCTCGAGGCGTCCTTCGATACCTGCGGGCATACTGCAATCGACTGCCACGCTTCCAGACACCGACTGTCGCGCGGTAAGGCGGAATTCCGTCGGCGTATCATCCGCTCCAATGCCGATCGGCGTAGCGTTCCAGCGCAGCGCATGCACGGAATGAGGCGGTAAGGTGAGAGAGTACCAGTCGCTGAAATCCTGCACCAGTACGGAATCGATCATGATCATGAGCGAGTCTTCGTTGTTGTCATGCATGGACGCCGAAGTCAGCTTGAAGTGCATGGCAGTTTCCGATGGCGGCTCCGGCAGACGCAGACGAACTTCCCGCTCTTGATCGAGGCTGAGATTGAACAACACGAGCCCCCGCTGCCCACCGTCGGCGAAGGCGAAGGACTGAACTTCCTCTACCGTGATCGGCGCGTCGATTCCGTTGATGGCCGGCTGCGTCCAGACAGGAGTATCGCCCGATTGCGCGGTACGCAATTGCTGTCCGCCAATGACCTTGTTCACCGTTTCCACTCCCAGCCAGGTGGGACGCTTGCGGCCGGTCGCTTCCACGTCGCGCAGCATTCCCCACAGCCGCGCATACTCGCCGCTGCCGAGACGGAAGGAATATTGCAGCGATGAGAAAGCACATTGATCGATAGCTCCGAGATCGCGCTGATACAGCAGCATGCTCAGCGGCAAGGCGATCGCGCCGCCCATGCCGGTAAGGAAATCGTTTCGGATGCCTATGGGCGCATTGCCGCTTGTGGTGTGAAAGTTGATTTCGTAGATCGACATATCCGTTTTCTGTCCCTCGTCCAGATAGCCACGGCTTTCGCGCATGCGTCCTGTGGCGACTTCCTGAAACGGCATGGCGAACAGCGGACGATAGATCTCCTCGTCATTCGCCCAGGTATCAAGCGTACCGAAATACGGTGCGAGAGCAACCGCGTCGTGTGCGCTGCTGTTCTGCTGAATTTCGCGCTGGCGTCCGGCGTAGCCTGCCTGTCCCCCGATCACGAGCTTAATCACATTCGCATCGAAATACGGTGCGGCGCGCATGATCGTGAAGCGGTCGTTCGCGATGCTGCCGAGACGCACCCCACCGTTGACCGATTCGCCCATGAAGGGATCGCCGCCACCACCCGAGCCCCACATTTCATTTCCGAACTCGATATGAATGCGTTTGAATATTTGCGTCCATGGCAGTGAGACTCCTTGCTCCTCGCGCTGTTTCGCCCATGGATGCGCGTCGTCCGCCGGTGCGGCGAGATATTCCACCAGCGCCGCAATTTCATCCGGGGAAAATGTCGGCGGCATAACGTACCAGGGATCCGCGCCGATGTGGTGGCAGAGTTCGAGAAATTCATGCAGCGAATATGGATAACTGTCGGCTGTACGCCGCTGCGGAGAATAGCCGTTCGTACGTCTATTCCCTGGAACCGCGATCTGGCTTTCGAAGCTCGCGCCCAACTGCGCTCCCCAGAAGCGGAGGACCCCGGGCTGAAGCTCCGTCATACGGTCGACATAGCTGTCCGTGAAAACGCCCGGAGTCTGCTCGCCGACTGCGTGCAAGTCAGCATCATCCACCCACACCTCTGCCCCGCTTCCGACTGCATCGAGTTGAAAAGCCAGTATCGGATGATATTCCGCATCCGTGTAGGGTCCCAGCTTGTCGGCGCCCTCGGGCACGGTAAAACTGCGTTCGATACGCTGCCATTGCGTGGTGAGGGGAATGGATTCGTCGAGAAAGCTACCCTCGCCTTCGCGGAAAAAGCGAACGCGCAACTGCTCGCCGACACGAGCGGCTTTCGCCCAGATGCTGAAATAGTACTCGCCGTTGATCAAGAGAAGCTTCCCCGCAGTTCTGTCGCCATCGCGCCAGTAGCTGTCCATATAAAAACGGAAAGAAAAACCACCGGCGGTAAGTTTCATCGACTGCCTACCCGGACTCCCCGGCCTAATGGTCGTACTATCGACCACAGCGGTGATGCCACCCAGGCCAGGGAGACTCCGCCGCAGAAGGATAACACTCATGCGTTCCGGCGCGACACCGGTTCCATCGAGGTCGAAGACATTGCGTCCGCCCGCATGCCGGTGTGAAGTCACATGCCCAATGCGACCTTTCGCATTCCCCCAGACGATCTCGTATTCCGCGCCGTCCCAGAATCCTTCAGGCCAGCCGATGCCGTACTGATCATTGTTCCACGCCACATCCCAGTTCGCCATCGGCACCGAGTTCGCCGTAGCACCGTCATCGATCAGGATCACCGAAGCGAAGTCCCCCGCCTCAAAGCCCGGATTGTCTATCAGCTGTTTGATGTGCTGCGCGGCACCCCACTGGCTGCGCGAACCGACGTTGAGGCCGAGGCGCCGGACCTCCGGCTGCAGCACGCTGTCGGTGATGGTGACGACGGTCTGGGAAAACGCCGTGGCGGCGAGCACGGCAAACAGGGCACAGGCGGTGAAAATTCGCATGACGGCAGCCTTGATGGATATACGGGTTTTGAGAAAGGTATGATCTGATGGGAGACCGCGCAAGTTTCGTCTTTTGGTTACGGGGATGAGGTATTTGCCTCGCAGGAAATCATACGTCATCCCGAGTAGCGGTGCCCGGAGGGCGACGCGTATCGAGGGATTGTGCGAGGTTTACCCGTGCCTCGATACGTGCCGCCTTTCGTTCGCCCTTCGGCAAGCTCAGGGCGAACTCAAGACGGCACACTCGGCATGACGGGTTGTCACCAGTGCTTGGTATGTGTGCAACGCGCACATCCTGATCTCGGGGTGACGGGTTGTCACCGATGTTTGCCTTGTGCGCTCGGCGTCCTTCGTATCCAGGTCCGAGCCGAATCGTGGGGTTTTCGCTGCCGGGGCCGAGCCGTCGGCTCGCCCCTGCGTCAAAGCAGCCGAAAGGCGGTGATGGTTGTGTGATCAAGAGGCGCAGCATGCTGCGCCCCTACAATTGTTATAACGGGCGATTAGCCTTTCCGGAATTAAAATTCCCACTCGATGCCGAAAATCGGCAGGAGGCCCCATTGATAGAGCGTTTTTACGCGCTGGTTGGCATCGTCCCAGATGTAGCCGGCGACGTTTTTACGGTTATAGGCATTCCAGACGCTGATGTAGATGACGAGGGCGGAGCGATCGAAATGGAAGCGGCGGTCGACGCGAACGTTCATCGAGTGATAATCGGGATGACGCTCGGCGTTGATGCGGCTGGCATCGAGCACTTCCTGGCGCGCGGCAAGGGAGGCCTCGACGTCCATCGGCGTGTAGGGCGCGCCGCCGGCGTAGATCCAGCGGAGACTGAATTCCCACTCGGCGCTGGGTTTGTATCCCCCCTCGATGCTGAAAAGCAGGCGGTTGTCGTAGACTCGCGAACGCTCGACTCCCGCCGCATCCGTATACCGCGATGCGGAATAGGACGCACTTGCGATGCCATAAAAATCCTGTGCGAGTTTTTTCTGCAGCGTCAGTTCCACACCGCGTGAACTCGCCTTGCCGGTGGAAGACAGCTTCCCGTGCGGCATGAAAAATCCATAGCGATAATTCATTTCGTCGATGAGAAAAAGTCCGGGCTGATCCGCATCTATAGGGAAGCGATCGTATTCCTTCACATACCCTTCCAGCGTAAGCCGCGTGCTTTCACTCAGCAGCTGAGAGAAGGAAAGCACCCCGTGCAGAGCGCGCGGATTTTCGAGGGCGCGGTTCGCTTCGTCCTGCGCCAGCAACAGCAGAGGCAGCGCCTGCGTGTAGAGTCCTCCCGCCACGCTCACGCTTGTCAGCTCGGAAAGCTGGAAAGCGAGAGTAGCGCGCGGCTGCAGGGCGACGCGGTCGTTCCATTGCGTATGCTGCGCGCGGAGTCCCGCCGAAACTGTCACTCCTTCGAACGGAGTCAGCAGCGCGGTGGCGAAGAGACCGCTCTGCGTGGCGGAGGCGTCCCGCTGAAAAAGAAATTCCGGCTGAGGATTACCAAGTTCATCCGGCACCGCTCCGTAGCGGTTGTCGTATCGATTGCTCAGCGCCTTGACATCACCGCCGGCTTCGAGGCTAAGCGTCGAAGCAATTTTCCACCGCGTCTCCGAGCGCAGCTGCACCCAGCTTTCGCGCGAGTCGTTGAGGAGCAGCGGCACCCCGCTTCCGGTCTTAAGAAATTGCTCGTCGAAAATCATTCCGGTGTAGGAAAGCGAAGTGGTAGAGAATGTTTTTTCATTCCACAACGCCCGCCAGCTCATGCCGCCGGTATAGTTATAGATATTCTGCTCGCCGTAATACTGCATATCATTTTCCGCAGCAGTCTCGGCGTCGGGATTGTTGTGGTCGTCGCTCCAGAGTCCGAGAAGGCTCAGCCGGTGCGCGGGAGAAAGATCATAGGCCAACTTCATTGCGGCGTCGCCGTATTTCGGAGCAACGCTCGTGCCCATATCGATCGCAGAGACCAGCAGGTCGAGATAGCTGCGGCGCGCGGAAAGTATCCAGCTTCCGTTTTCGCCCATGGGACCTTCAAGCAGTCCGCCGAAGCCCGTGAAATTCAGATCCGCCTGTCCGAGAATTCCCTCCCGATCGCCGTCGCGGAAGCTGATGTCCATCACCGATGAAAGTCGGTCGCCGTAGCGTGCGGGAAAGCCGCCGGCAGAGAAGGTCACGTCGCGGATGAGGTCGACGGGTATGAGTCCGAGGGGACCCCCGCTCGACCCCTGCGAAGGAAAGTGATTAATGTTCGGAACCTCGATGCCGTCGATGAAGAACGCGTTTTCGAGCGGACTCCCACCCCGCACGATCAAACTGTTGCTCTGGTCGTTGACTTTCGCCACCGAGGGCAGCACCATCATGATGCGGCTGACGTCCCCGGCGGATCCAGGGGAGCGGCGGATTTCCTCTCCCGAAAATGCGGCGACGCTAACATCCTCCGCCTTCACAGCGGTGAAATATCCCGCGGTCACTTCCACTTCTTCCGCGCTATAGGTGGAGGAGTTCAATGCAGCCTCGATGGAGGTGATGCGTCCAGGACGTACGATGACGTCTGTAATCGTACGCGGTTCGTAACCGATGAAAGTAATGCGAATGGAATATCCGCCGGCGGGTAATCCTTCGATGAGAAAGCGTCCCTCTCCATCCGCCGCCGCGCCGCGCACATCGCCATTTTCGGTGGAATTGCTTCTATCCCCGCTTTCTGCAGAGCGAACAATTACATTCGCGCCGGCGAGGGACATCCCCGTTTCGGCATCCCGCACCTCCCCGCGAATGCCGCCGGTCTGACCGAAGGCCGGACTTTCCAAAAACATGAATGAAAAAGAAATCACAAGTATCGTGAGAATAAAACTGGGTCGCATGAGACAAATCCCGTGTTGGTTGAAAAACTGCGACCGCAAAGTAGGCGAAACGGGCAGGGAAAGAGCCCTTCCCCAGCGGATGGAACCCATACTTGTGGTTCGAACCCGTGGGATGACACTCCCTTTCTCTCATTAGAAATGCGTCTTCAGGTCGTAGACTCGCCTTGGCGAGCTCGTCCCTCTTCGCCCTTCCCGGAGCCTGGGCCTTCAGGCCTACGTCCGCAGTGCGGGACCCCGCCGTGGCTAGCAGACTCGTCCCTCTTCGCCCCTCCCCCGGAGGATGAGCCTTCCCGTCTACGTCCCGCAGTGCGGGACTCCGCTGTGGCTAGCAGACTAGTCCCTACCTACCCCGATACTCGGAGGGAGTCATGCCGACGTGTTTTTTGAAGATCGTGTTGAAGGATGTTTTGGAATTGAAGCCGGCGTCGAAAGCGATGGCGAGGACGGTGAGATTTTGCTTGGCGGGATCGTTCAGATCGGCCTGCACCTGACGCAGACGGTAGGAGTTGACGAAGTCGAAGAAGTTCTGCTGAAAGCGGGTATTGATCACTTCGGAAAGATTGTGCGGGGTGACGCCGACCAGACCGGCGAGGTGCGGGAGGGTGAGTCCGCTGTCGGTGTACACCCGTTCCTCCTCCATTATTTTCAGAAGCTGCGCGGCGGCCTCCTCTGCCCGATCTTCCCCGAGACCTGATTTCGCATAGCGGACATTCGAACTTTCATCTGAACCTTCGGAGCTGCGTCCGATCACCCGACCGCTTTCGTTCTCCTGACCGCCGTCGCTGCTTTCTCCGGCAACGCTTGCGCCAGCGATACTCTCAGACTCCGGGCGAACAATTCTGCGGACTTCTGCTGCATGGCGCCCCCGCCCTCCGGCGCCGGTGCGCTGCCACTCGCTTTCCCGCTCGCGATACTGCGATAGCTCGGCCAGCGAATCATGTACGGAAGAAGCTTCGAGCACTTCCGAGCGCGAGAGACCGAGGTAGCCGAGAACATAGACAAGCACCCCGCCAAGAATACCAGATACGCCGAAGTGTGGTCCGAGGGTCATACCGCCGAGATAAAACACATATTCGACGAAAAAGAGCAGCCAGGCGAAAAGCGTGAGCAATGTGATGTTGCGCAGCCAGTTAAGCCGCAGATTTTCGAGCGACGAGGCGAGATCCTCGAGTCCGGTGGCATGGCGGCGGAGAAGCAGCAAGGTTGCAGCCATGTAGGCGACGGACTGCAGGATGATCACCCAGTTGAAAATGAAAAACCGCGTGGGGATGTCCATCGTATCGGATTGCGCCAGCAGCGCGGCGACTTCCGCGGGCGGACCAAACAACAGCGGAAGCTCGGTCAGCTTATAGAGGAGAAAGGGAATCAGGTGCAGCCATTCGGAGCGCGCCATCCTTTTTTCGGGATGGATCAGATGCCGTGCGTACAGATAGTGCAGCGGCGCGGCAGTGAGCGGAAGGGCGCTCAATGCGATGAACAGACGCGAATGCGAATGGAAAATCCCGAGATCCTGCAGCAGCAGCTGCGTCAGCACCACGCCGTAGACTAGCATCAGCGCCGCGAGGAAACGATTCGCGTACAGCTTTCTGTGCCGCTGCACGAGGATGCCCGCAAGAAAGAGACTCTGCGCGATGCCGAGTCCCAGTGCGATGTTATTGATTTCGGTGAGCATATCCCTAAAATACGGCGAATTTCGGTTGGAAGTACAGGCCTGCCCGGAGTTCATGGGATGGGGTTGCCGCCGCGCTCAGATCCCGGGGCTTCGCGTTATCCGTTCGGCAACCCGCCACGGGGCCGCCCTTTCAGGGCGGGGAGGGGTAGGAGGCCGTTTCCGAATCCCGGGGCTTACGCCCCGGACTGGCGAATGACGCCCCTTCGGGGCTCTGCGTTGTGCGCTCGGCGTCATGCGGTTCCGGGACCGGGCTGAATCGTGAGGTTTGCGGTTACGGGGCCGGGCTGAATCGTGGGGTTTGCGGTTACGGGGCCGAGCCGCGTGGCTCGCCCCTACGTCAAAGCAGCCGAGAGGCGCCGGTGGTTGCGTGATCAAGCCGTTGGCTGGATCACGTTCGCAATGCACGGAATTTTGCTGCATCCTGCCTACTGCATCCTGCTTACTGCTCGCCACGGCGAGTCTACGGCCCTACGGGGCTTCGACCTACCACAATTTTCTGCATGCCGAGAGAGACGCCGTTGGTCATGCGGATGAAATAGACGCCGGGGGAGAGGCCGCGGATGGCGTCAGGCAGGTTGTGAATGCCGACGGTTTCGATTGTGCCGTTGAAGAGGACGCGGAGTTCGCGGCCGTTCAGATCGTGCAGGGTGATGCGGTAGGAGCCGGGTTCGAAAATGTTGTATGAAATGTGAACTTCATCCGTCGCGGGCTGAGGCCAGGGTAGCTGCAGCCGGAAACCGCTTGTCATCGCATCATAATCGGCCTGCAGTTCTTCGAAACCGGTGGGATCGTCGGCTTCGTAATACGGATTACCGAGTTCGATCCAGCGCCATCGTGCGAAATCAGGGGCGTGAATAACGTGGATGTCGGAATGCACATGCTGCTTGCCGTCGGCGCTGTTGACGAGGCTCTGTGCAGTACCGTTGCCAGTGGTATAGACGAAGCCCTGGCGTCCGGAAGCATGCGCGAGTCCTGCTCCCGGAAAGCCCAGACTGCGGACGCGATAGCTGTCCATCACCTTCCCGGCGAGATGCGTAAAGAAGGCCGTGCCGACCATGTCCAGTTTACCCTGATCCTGCAGCGACAGCAGCAGATCGATGGCGGTCACGACGCCGGGCTGGAAGGGCATGCGATGAAGGGAGTCGCGTCCGGCTTCGCGGAGTCCGTGCGGCGTCACCAGAACATCGCGGCACGTTTTCGTAACGGTGATGCGATTGGACTCTGCGGGATTCCCCTGATAATCCGAGGGATTGATGCTGATCTGCACCTGCGGCACGATATGGCCGGATTGGCGTTCGCGTGTAATTTCTTCGGCGAATTCCGCTTTCAATCCCGCCAGATCTTCTCCCATGCGAAGTGTGATCCAGCTGCCCGGCTGCCAGAGCAGTTCATCCCAGCGAATCTGCCGCCGGTTTTTCAGTTCGTTCTGCGTTCCACTCCCAGCGTCGTAGCTGAAGCCGTACCAGAAATCCCCGGCCACTCCATCGACAGTATCGATGAAATGCGTCTGACAATCCTCATCCCAATGATATGCGATCTGCACGCCTTCGCGCCTCGCCACGGCGATCAGAACGTCGAAGAGCGAGAAATACCCGGGGGCGAAGATGTCCGTCCGCAGTGCACGCATATCCAGCGATGTCTGATCGAAGGGATATTGCTTGCCTCGCAGGATCACCCCCGAACCCTGCGTCGCCGTCGGCACGATCTTACCGTTCAGATATCCCGGCGTGGCGACGCTGTCATAGGATTTGCTCGCGGGGAAATGGTGGCAGGCCGTGCAGGCGTTCGTTTCCGGCAGCTGCGTGTGCAGATCGCGGATGGACAGGTCGCGTTCGGCCGAACGGTTTCCGCCGGAAACGTGGCAGGTGTTGCAGTCCTTCTGCGCGGGAATCGCATGCCAGCTGTGGCTGCGCACGGCGCCGAGCTGCACGAGATAATTTCCTGCAGGGACGCCGGTGGAAAAAATGCGTCCGTTTTTATCCGATGCAGGCAGCGACACGCTGCTGCCGTCGCTGCGGAACAAGGTGACCGCAGCACTTTGCATCAACGTCGCCTGAAAGTAGTCGGAAAAAACGGTTCCGCCGACAGTAAACGCAGTGTGGCAGCCGCTGCAGCTCTCGGCGGTGTGATGCTGCGCCATGAGGGGCGTGGCGAAATGAATGAGCAGAACAATTACCGTCAGGACTCGCATCGCCCTTTCTCCTGTTGTATTGCGCAAAATAGAAAAACTCCTTTCGGAAAACATCAACCAACATATGTAGGGGCGCAGTCCGCCGCCGCGGACTCTACCTCCTAACCCTGCGTACGCCCTCGGTCACCGTCACACGACGCGTTGTCGTCTCGCCTTAAGAGCGATATCGATCACGTCAGGTGCTCCTTCCCAGGCGCGCTGGGGCGCGCCATCCCCAGGTGCGCGCCGAACCGCATAGGGACGGATTCCTCCCTCCCTTATTCCCATTATTTTTCGTAATTTAATGTGATTTGATGTATCCGAATTGCGAATGCGATGAATTCTGCAACACTCCATTTATTGAACGGCATCGCGGAAGTTTTTCTTCCGATCGGCTATGTGATGGCCGCGTTTCTCTATGCCATGGATTTCCGCAAATGCGAGTCCATTTCCGGCAACTGGAAATCGCGCGTGCTGCAGTCCACGGTGTTGCTGCACTTTCTCTATATCGGGATGCATACGGCGGAATATGGCCGATGCATGGTTACAACGCCCTTCGAAATCATGTCGCTGATCGCTTTCACGCTGGCAGTGACGTATATGATAATCGAATTGCGGACCGGAGAACGCGGCACGGGTTCTTTTATCGTCACGCTCGCCACGCTGTTCGAGCTGACCTCGTCCGTGGTGATGAAGATGCCTTCTTCGGGTGTCCCCAACGAAGCGCTCAGCAAAATGAGCATCGGCATCCATGTCAGCTTCGCGGTGTTCGGCTATGCGGGCTTCGCACTTTCGGCGATGTACGGATTGATGTATTTGCTGATGTACCGCGAACTCAAGCGCGGCGGGACAGGCTCGATCTATCAGAATCTCCCCAGCCTCGAGACGCTCGAGCGCATGGCGGTTTTTTCTTCCCTCATCGGCTTTGTCTTTCTCACCGTCTCAATGCTTATCGGCGTCGTCTGGCTGCCGCGGGTGTTTGAGGATTATTCCTACCTCGATCCCAAACTCATTGCCACGGCGCTGGTGTGGCTGCTGTATGCCGCCATGCTCTTCGCGCATTATTTCATGCATGTCGACGGCAAACGCATTGTCCGGCTTTCCATCGGCGGATTCATCTTCTCTGTCCTGTCGATGACGATCGTCAACGCATTTCTCAGCCAGTTCCATAGATTCCTCTAAGAAAGGATGCACTTGCGCCAATTGTTTTCGCATATGATGGAGAAAGGGTTATCGGCATGATTTACGCTGTCGGCGTTAATCACCATACCGCTCCCGTTGCTATCCGCGAGTGCCTGCATCTGACCGACGATGAAATCGCCGCGTTCCTGCGCGCAAACACCGGAGTACTGTTCAAGGAAGCCGGCATCGTCTCCACTTGCAACCGCACCGAGCTGTATGCCGTCACGATGGATGAAGACACCGACGGGGAACGGCTGATAGCGGAACTTCGCAAGCTTCGTCCCGAGGAACAGCTGCTCGATGAGCATTTCTTCCGCCTGTTCAGCTGCGGCGCGGTATCTCATCTGTTCAAGGTCGCCTCGGCGGTTGATTCGCAGATTCTCGGGGATATGCAGATTCTCAACCAGGTCAAGCAGTCCTACGAAATGGCCAACGCCGGGGGAGCTGTAGGCAATGTCATGAGCCACATGTTCATGGGCGCTCTGCACGCGGGTAAGCGGGTCCGCTCGGAAACCGGCGTGGGCATCGGCGCGGTGTCCGTCAGCTTCGCGGCGGTGGAACTCGCGCGCAAGATCTTCTCCGACCTCCATCGCAAGAATGTGCTCATCGTTGGAAGCGGCGAAACCTCGGCACTCGCAGCGCGGCACCTCATCGCCAAGGGCGTCGAACGCATGAGCATCACAAACCGTACCTACGAAAATGCGCTGCCGCTTGCCGAAGAACTCCGTGCACAGATAATCCGCTTCGAGAGCTTCCCTGATGTGCTGTCGGAATTCGACATAATCGTCGCAGCCACCTCGGCCACTGAGCCCGTTATCACCCGCGAAATGGTGAAGCTGGCCATGAGGAAGCGGCAAAACCGTCCGCTGCTCATTCTGGATCTCGCCGTACCGCGCGATGTGGATCCGAAAGTCAATGAGCTCGACAACGTGTTTCTCAGGGATCTCGACGCGATCCAGAATATCATTGATCAGAATCTTGAGCAGCGCCGTCAGGAAATTCCCAAAGCCGACGCCATCGTGACCGAGGAAGTGGTCAACTTTTTCCTCTGGTACAACACGCTCGATGCAGCCCCGACGATCTCGCAGCTGCGTGAGAAATTCGAACAGGTGCGCGCCGCCGAAGTCGAGCGCTTCCGCAACAAGATCGACGAAGGGTCGTTTGAGAATGTGGAAATGCTCACGCGCCGCATCATCAATAAATTGCTGCACCCAACCATTATGGGAATGAAGCGCCCTGCGCATGACAGCAGCGCACTCAACAACCGCATCCAACTTGTGCGCGACCTCTTCGAACTCGAAGCATCCATGCGCGATGGAGAGGAAACCCAGCTCGATCAGCGAAACGACCGTATAGAAAAACAGGACACGAAATGAAAAAGACTCTTGTCATCGGCACGCGCGGCAGCGCGCTCGCGCTCTGGCAGGCCGAACATGTGCAGGCACGGCTGAAAAAACGCTTCCGCAATCTCGAAGTGGAACTCCGCATCATCAAGACGAAGGGCGACAAGATACTCGATCAGTCGCTTTCGAAAATCGGAGACAAGGGTCTGTTTACCCGGGAAATCGAGAACGCCCTGCTGGCGAACAAGGTCGACATCGCGGTGCACAGTCTGAAGGATCTCCCGACCGAAACTCCCGCAGGACTCACCATCGCCGCGATCAGCGAACGCGAAGCCGTCAACGACGCACTGATTTCCTCGAAATGGAAATCCATCGCCGATCTGCCCGAGGGCGCGGTGATCGCGACCGGTAGTCTGCGGCGCACCTCGCAGCTTCGGCATCTGCGCCCCGACCTCGAGATCATCGACATACGCGGCAATCTCAATACGCGCATGCAGAAATTCGATGCCGCGGAATGGGACGGCATGATGCTGGCCTACGCCGGCGTCAAGCGGCTCGGCTGGGAACATCGCATCGCGCAGGTCATTCCCACCAGCCTTATCCTTCCCGCAGTGGGTCAGGGTGCACTTGGCATAGAGATCCGCGAAGGAGACAAGGAAACCGCGAAATACATCGCCTCCCTCAACGATGAGGAAACTGCCGCCGCTGCGACCGCGGAACGCGCGCTTCTGCGCACGCTTGAAGGCGGCTGCCAGATTCCCATCGGCGCTTATGCCCGCCGTATCGGTTCGCGGCTGACGCTCGACGCCATGGTGGGATCGATTGACGGCAGCATCCGTCTCGATACTCGCGGCACGACAGCCGACTTTTCACGCGCCGCCGAACTCGGCATCCGCGTTGCGGAAAAGCTTTTGGCCAACGGCGCTCGCGAAATTCTTGACGCCATCCGAAATACGGAAGCGTAGCCGTTGACCACTGCCACACATACCGAAACGAATACTCCGTTGTCCGGCACTTCGCCTTTGGCCCCTTCCAGCGCCGATACGATTCCTTTGCAGAAGAAATCGCCCGGACTTCATACTGTGCTTGATACTCGCCCCGCATCCACGCATGCGTTCGTGCGGGTGCTCAAGCGCGCGGGGATTACAATTGTGCACGTGCCGATGATCCGAATCGAGGGTGTGGAGAAGAATGATGAAATCACAGCAGCATTTGAAATGCTCCATTCCTATGATGCAGTGCTGCTGACAAGCATGAACGCCGTGCGATATTTTTCTGCACTGATGCAGGAGGCCGAGATCGACCCCGACATGCTGCCTCCGGTATTTGCGGTCGGACCGAAAACTGCAGGAGCCGCAAGACGTGAAGGCTTTGCATTGCAGTCGCTGCCATCAGAATCCTATGGTGCGACCATGGCAGCTGAACTCCCGGATGTGCGCGAACGGCGTTTTCTCCAGCCCTGCTCGGAAATAGCGCGGGAAGAAGTGGCCCTTGGCATTCGCGAACGCGGCGGCACCGTCGATCAGCTGATTGTCTACCGCACCCTGCCACCGACGGAAGAAAATGCCGCAAGACTTGCGGAGCTCGCAGAGGCAAAAGCATACGACGGCGTGGTCTTTTTTTCCCCTTCCGCCGTACGGCATTATGCAGAACTGCTGCCGGAAGAGGTGCGTCCTTCAGTGACCGTCGCCGTTATCGGCAAAACCACCGCAGCCGAAGCTGAAGCCCGCGGCATGAAGGTGGACATTATTCCCATCGAACAGACCGCCGAGTCGCTGACCGAGGCTCTTATCCGGTGGGAGAAAGAATGAGCGGATTCCGCGAAAGAGGTTTCGCCCTTTCAGGGCGAGGATTGTAGTTTTGGGCGCGCACTGACCCAGGGCTCGCCCGGCTTCGCTGCGCTGCGCCGATGCAAGCGCCCTGGGCTGCAATAGACCGCGCTTTCAGCGCGGAGAAATTGTGGCGCGCCTTCGATGCAGAGACAAGCCCGGGCACAGCGCGGAGAAATGCATGCGCCCTGGGCTGCAATAGACCGCGCTTTCAGCGCGGAGAATTGCAGGGGCATCCGCCGAATTTGTAGGGGCGTCCGCCGCGGCGGACCGCGCCCCTACAGGAATGATCGATACCAATATTATTTCACCCATATGAAAACCGGAATATGACAACACTTCAGAACGATCTTCTTCTCCGCGCGGCAAGGCGCGAGGCAACGGAGCGCACGCCGGTGTGGATGATGCGCCAGGCGGGACGCTACCTGCCGGAGTACCGCGCGGTTCGCGCACAGTCTGACTTTCTCACACTCTGCAAGACGCCGGAACTCGCCGCCGAAGTCACCATTCAACCGGTGGATATTGTCGGCGTCGACGCAGCCATCATTTTCTCCGATATCCTCGTCGTGCCGGAAGCCATGGGAATGGAACTGCTGGTGGAGGAAGGCAAGGGCGGACCCCGCTTCCCGGATCCCATCCGCACTGCCGATGCGGTCGCGAAGCTTTCTGTCGAAGGCGCTGTGGATCGTCTGCAGTACGTCTACGACGCGCTTGCGCTGACGAAGACGCAGCTCGCGGGACGCGTTCCCCTCATCGGCTTCGCCGGAGCGCCATGGACCCTCGCCTCCTACGCGATCGAAGGCGGCGGCTCGAAAAACTTCGAAACGATCAAGACCATGATGTACAACGAGCCCGAATTGCTGCACACACTGCTCGGCAAACTTGCCGGCGTTGTGGGCGAATACCTCGTCCGGCAGACGCAGTCCGGCGCCGACATCGTGCAGATCTTCGACACCTGGGCTGGCGCGATGACGAAGGACGGCTTCCTCGAATTCTCCCTGCCCTACATCATGCAGATCGTCGACTACGTGAAGGAAAACAGCTCCGTACCGGTGATCGTTTTCGCCAAAGGCGCGAATTCTACTTTCCCGGAACTGGCCAACTGCGGCGCAGATGTACTGGGACTCGACTGGACCGTAGACATCGGCGAAGTGCGTGAAATGGTGGGCGACAAGGTCGCGCTGCAGGGGAATCTGGATCCCGTGGCTCTGTACTCTTCCCCCGAAAGCATCCGCGCAGAAGTGCGCCGTGTGCTCGAATATTTCGGTAATCACCCCGGACACATTTTCAACCTCGGCCACGGCATTCTGCCCACCGTTCCGGTCGCACATGCGCAGGCCATGATCGAAGCCGTCAAGGAGATCTCCGTCGAGATCCGCAACGAAGAACAGGAATAAGAACGACGTCATAAGGAAAGGACAGGCATGAGCACGGCCATCCGTCAGTTTTCACATATCGACACCGAGCTGCTGAAGAAATATTCGCGGCCGGGTCCACGCTACACCAGCTATCCAACCGCGCCGGTGTTTTCTTCCGAATTCACTCCGGCAGATTATCTCGAAGAAATCCGCCGCACTAACGCGGCCGAGAATCCCCCACCGCTGTCGCTGTATTTTCACATTCCCTTCTGCGACACGCTGTGCTATTTCTGCGGCTGCAACATGATGGTCACGCGGGACCGCAAGAAAATCAACAACTACGTGCAGTACGTGAAGAAGGAACTGGATCTGATCCGTCCGTTGATCCGCGAAGACCGTCAGGTCGTGCAGATCGCCTGGGGCGGAGGCACGCCGACGTATCTGCATCCGGATGAAATCCGCGACCTCGCGGGCTACACGCAGAAGCTTTTTCCTTTCGCCGAGAACGTCGAAGCGGGTGTGGAAATTGATCCGCGCGAAATGACGCGAGATCATCTTGTGGCGCTGAAGGAAGGCGGCTTCAACCGCATTTCCATGGGCGTGCAGGATTTCAACTACAAAGTGCAGAAGGCGGTCAACCGCATTCAGCCTGAGGACATGACGCGCGAGGTTTTGGACTGGGCGCATGACGTCGGCTTCGAAAGCGTGAACCTCGATCTGATTTACGGACTGCCGCATCAGACGATGAAGACTTTCGAAGAAACGCTCGAACGCATCATCGACATTGATCCCGACCGCATCGCGGTGTTCAATTACGCCCATGTGCCATGGATGAAAAAACACATGGCGCTGATCAAGGACGAAGATCTTCCGACACCGGAAGAGAAGCTGCGCATCACCGTGCGCACGATCGAAATGCTCAACGCGGCCGGTTATCTCTATGTCGGTATGGATCATTTCGCGAAGCCGGACAACGAACTCGCAGTCGCGCAGGCGAACAAGTCGCTGTACCGGAATTTCCAGGGCTACACCACGCATGCGGGAACGGACCTGTACGGCTTCGGCATCACGAGTATCGGACAGTTCGATCGCATGTATGCGCAAAACCTGAAGACGCTGCCCGAATACTACGAAGCGATGGACGCCGGGCAGCTCGCCACGCATGTTGGCTACCGACTCTCCGACGACGACCTGTTGCGCCGCGACGTGATCATGACGCTGATGTGCGACTTCGAACTCGACAAACGCGCGATCGAAAAGAAATGGACCATCATCTTCGACGACTACTTCCATGATGCTTACGAGCGGCTGCAGGAACTCGTCGACGACAAACTTGTCACGATTACTGACGATAAAATTACCGTCAACGGCATGGGCATTCTCGTCATCCGCAACGCCGCCATGGCCTTCGACGCCTACCTGCTGAAGCAGATGGAGAAAACTATTTTCAGTAAAACGGTGTAGCGCGCAGCGAACGCGCCCGGGTTGTGTACAGAGACGTAGGATGTAGGATGTAGGATATAGGATTTAAGATGAAAGACGATATACTCCGAACATCAGCGGCACTTTTTTCCTACATCCAATGTCCTATATCCTAAATCCTATGGATAATCTCGGAGTCATATTACTCAACATGGGCGGGCCGACTTCACTGGATGCGGTGCGGCCGTTTCTTGAGAACCTGTTTCTGGACAAGGAAATTATTTCCTTCGGTCCGATGGAATTCGCGCGCAAACCTCTGGCGCGATTCATTGCGAAAAAACGGGCGGAAATCGTTAAGAAGAATTATGCGATGATTGGCGGCAAGTCGCCCATCGCGGAACTCTCGATCGCGCAGGGCGAGGCGCTGGAGCAGGCTCTCAAAACGCATTACGGCGACGGCGTGCGCATCCGTGTGGAAGTGGGCTTCAGCTACTGGCATCCTTTCATCGCCGAGGCGATGGAGAAGCTGGATAAGGACGGCTTCACCAACGTCTTCCTCATGCCGCTGTACCCGCATTATTCTAAAACGACCACGGGGTCCTGTTTCAAGACCTGGCGCGACCTGCACCGTGCGCGCGGCAACCGCCGCTTCAAGGTACAGAGCGTGAAAGCCTATCCGCTTGAGGACACCTTCATCGACGCGATCAACGAACGCATCGACGAAGGACTGCTGCTGTTTCCCGAAGACCGCCGTTCACAAGTCACGCTGCAATTCAGCGCTCACGGTACTCCGGTGAGTCTTGTCGAGCAGGGCGATCCGTATTCTCATCAAATCCGCAGCACGATGGAAGAAATCATTCGTCGGCGCCGCGACGGGTTGCCGTATCATTTGAGTTTCCAGAGTAAGGTGGGTCCCGCCAAGTGGCTCACACCCGGTACCGTGGCGAAGACGAAAGAACTCGCCGCCACGGGCGTACGCGACCTGCTGGTGATTCCCATCGCCTTCGTGACCGATCACATCGAAACCCTTCACGAACTCGGCATCGACCTCCGCGAAGACGCCCTGCATGCCGGCATAGAGAATTTCCACGTCATGCCGGCTTTGAATACGTCGGAGAAATATATCGCGTCACTCGCCGGACAGATCATTCGGCGAATGGAGAGGCGTGCACGCACGCGGATGGCTGATGGCTGATATAGGATGTCAGCAGCAAGAACTAGTATTTAGGATTATCGCATTGGGGCGTACAGCGTATCGCGTACAGCTTAATGCAGTCAAACAAATGAACGCAGCACATAGCACATGATTACTAACTACCATACCATCATCATCGGGGCGGGAATTTCCGGACTCACCTGCGCATACCTTTTGCAGAAACGGGGACAGCGGGTGCTGCTGCTGGAAAAGGCGCCGCGCTTCGGCGGAGCAATCCGCAGCGCACGAGAGGGCGAGTGGCTTATCGAGGCGGGACCGAACTCGACGCTCGAAACCAATCCCATGCTCACCGAACTGATCCGCGACGCGGGAGTGGAGGAGCAGAAACTCTATGCATCGGATGCGTCCAAGAATCGCTACATCCTCCGCGACGGCACACTGACTCCGCTACCGATGACGCCCCTGACATTCTTCACGACGAAGCTTTTTTCGCTGAGTGCGAAACTCGGCTTGTTCAAAGAGCCCTTCATCGCACCGTCGAAACCCGATGCACAGGAGAGTGTGGCAGAATTTGTCCGCCGCCGGCTGGGACAGGAATTTCTCGACTACGCCATCAATCCCTTTGTCGCAGGGGTGTATGCAGGCGATCCGGAACTGCTGAGCGTCCGCGCCGCCTTTCCGAAGCTCTTCGAACTCGAGCAGAAATACGGCAGCCTGATCAAGGGACAGATCAAAGGCGCGAAAGAGCGGAAGAAAAGCAATGAAGAGAGCAAGCAGTCCGCCCGCATGTTCTCCTTCCTCGACGGCATGCAGACCCTGACCGATGCGCTGGCGAACGCTATCACCAACAAGCACCATTCTGCCGACATTCTCTCCGTGACGGAACTTCTGACAAACACTCTGCAAAACAACACGGATGCTGCAACAACTGAGTCCGCGACCCATGGAGCTCGTGGAAACGCTGCGGCTGAAGAAGGCGATGCGAAAGAAAGCGGCGCATTGGCTCCCCGCTTTGTCGTGCGGTATTCGCTCAACGGCGAGGAGCTGAGCGTGACCGCAAACGCTGTGATTATTGCCGCACCCGCAGCAGCAGCGGCCGTCCTTTCAAAAGAAATCGCACCCGAAATTTCAAGCCGGCTTGAAGAGATTCCCTATCCCCCGGTGGCGGAAGTGATAACCGGTTTCACTCCAACTCCGGACATGAATCCGCTCGAGGGCTTCGGCTTTCTGATTCCGAAAGTGGAGAAGCGTCGCATACTCGGTACGATTTTCTCCAGCACGATTTTCCTCAAGCGTGCGCCGGAGGGACGCGTGCATCTGACCACCTTCATCGGCGGCATGCGTCAGCCGGAAGAAGCGCTTCGCTCCGACGAGGAAATTGCGCAGACCGCGCTCAGCGAACAGCATGCCCTGCTGGGTACTCCGATGAAGCCGGACTTCATCCACGTCACCAGCTGGAAGCACGCCATTCCGCAATACGTTCATGGACACCTCGACCGCATGGCGGCGATCGACGGCGTTGAGGCCGCCCACCCGGGACTCTATTATTGCGCCAATTATCGCGGGGGAATTTCGGTCGGAGATTGTGTGAAGTCAGCTCATGGAGTCGTGGACCGCATCAGGGACTGATCACTTCATGGTCACGTGACCAGCCAAGAGAAAGCCCAAAGCCGATCGACGCGATATAGTCGAGAAGTGATTTGGACAGCTGTTCACCGTACACCAGCATGATGCGGGCATGAACACCGAGGATGGGTGACCACAGTACCCTTGAGGTCTCAACTCCAGCTTTAAGCACCCAAGTGTACTTCGATAGTCCGCGGTTACTTTGATTCGTAATCTCCAAATCTTCGTACTTCCTGTACGCGATCCCTGCGAAAGCATCATATCTCGTCCAACCGTCGTACCGTGTTCCACGAAGAAGCAGGTGCCTGTCCGTGGCCATGGGCACATACCAATCGTACGTCAATATCGTTGCGTCGATTCCCGTACGAAGCCCTGCAAGATATCCTTCACCGGCAGCGATACGCTGTTCGAAAAAGTCCACATCGAGATTCGCACCGAATGAAATTGAAGGAATTGCGGTTAAGTCCAGTCTCAGGGATTCAAACGCAGGAGCGTAATGCCAGGTGGCGTCGGCGAGGGTGTCCTGGGCAAATCCATGTGTGATGATTGCGAGCAGCAGACAGGCTGTAAAAGAAAGGCAGCGACTCATATTGCACTCCTGATCACCGGATGGTTCCTGCGTGAGGTGTAGACCTGAATATACCCCCCCCCCTTCGAAAAACGCAACCGACTGGTCCGGACCACAAATGGACTGAGATCCGCCCAGCGGACCTCCCCTCTCAGTATTCGGGCCATTCGTCAAGCTCCAGTCCCATGCCTTCTTCGGCAAGGTTGCCGGGCAAAAACCCATCCCGCACTTTATCCTTTCCCCGAAGTGCCGTAAGTTTAAGGGATAACTGGAATTCTCACTTTCAAACTATATGACAGCCATGCAGACAGGCGAATCGATCTTCACACCATACACTGAATTCATCCGTACACGCAGGACGCGCATGACCGAGGGTCTGCGTTCGATGGTGCGGGAAACCGTGCTCACGCCCAAGGATTTCATCTACCCGCTGTTCGTCGTGCCTGGCAAGGGCGTGCGCAAGGAGGTCAAGTCCATGCCCGGCGTGTTCAATCTGTCCGTCGACGAAACGGTGAAAGAATGCCGCGAGGTGTACAAACTCGGCATCCCGGCGGTGATTCTCTTCGGCATTCCGCGGCATAAGGACGAAGTCGGCTCCGAGGCATGGGATGCCAATGGCGTCGTGCAGGAAGCCGTGCGCCGCATCAAGAAAGCGCTGCCTCAGCTGGTGGTGATCACCGATGTGTGCATGTGTGAATACACGTCCCACGGACATTGCGGCATTGTGCGCGGCGAGGAAATCGTCAACGATCCGACACTCGAACTGCTGGCGAAGGAAGCCCTTTCGCATGCCGAAGCGGGCGCAGACATGGTGGCTCCGTCAGATATGATGGACGGCCGCGTCGCGGTCATCCGCGCCACGCTCGACGACAACGGCTTTACGAATCTTCCGATCATGTCCTACGCCGCCAAGTATTCTTCCGGCTATTACGGACCCTTCCGCGATGCGGCCGACTCCGCTCCCGCCTTCGGCGACCGCCGTTCGCATCAGATGGATCCGGCCAACAGCGATGAAGCTATTCGCGAAGTGGCCATCGACATCGAGGAAGGCGCCGATATCGTGATGGTAAAGCCGGCTGGTCCGTATCTTGATATCATCCGCCGCGTGAAGGACGAATTCGGCATGCCCACCGCAGCCTATCAGGTGAGCGGAGAATACGCCATGATCAAGGCTGGTGCGGCCAACGGCTGGATCGACCACGACCGCGTGATGATGGAATCGCTGGTTGGCATCAAGCGCGCGGGCGCGGATATGATGCTCACCTATTTCGCTAAGGAAGCAGCTAAACTTCTCAAATGAGGAATGCATGTCTCAAAAACTTCCCGAACTTTCAGTTGAAGAAGTGCGCGTTCTCGGCGCGTTGATTGAAAAAAGTCAGGCGACTCCGGAATATTATCCCATGACGCTCAATGCGCTCATGAATGCCTGCAACCAGAAGAACAGCCGCGACCCCATCGTCGAGTATGACGAAGAAATTGTCGAAGACGCGCTGACTCTGCTGCGCGGCAAGGGCGTCGTCGCTTTCGCCTCGGGAGTGGGACGTACGCTCAAGTACATGCACCGGGCGGGACAAAACGGTCTCGGACTTTCGCCTGCGCAGGCAACCGCGATGAGCATCCTGATGCTGCGGGGTCCGCAAACAACCGGCGAAATTCGTGCGCGCGCGGGCAAGCAGTTCAATTTCCCTACGATGGAAGCTGCGCAGCAGACGATGGACAGCCTGCTCAACCGCGATGCGCCCTATATCGAGGAAGCGCCCCGGGCTATGGGACAGAAGGAAATCCGCTACCGGCATAAATTCTTCGAGTATGATGATTCAGTCCCTGAAGCCGGAGCTCCGGTGGAATCGGCGAGTTCCTATCGCAAGGATATCATTGAATTGAAGGAAACCCTGCGCCAGTATCAGAAAGAAATGAACAACCTCCGCAATGTCGTCACCAGTCTGCAGGGAGATGTGATGATTATGAAAGAAGATCTTTATCCGGAAAACAAGGCCGAATGAAAAACAGCAAAGCACTCTTTACCGAAGCACTCACTCTCCTGCCCGGCGGCGTTAATTCCCCAGTGCGCGCTTTCCGCGCAGTCGGCGGACAGCCCGTTTTCATGGACTCCGCAGCGGGCTCAAAGCTCCGCGACGTTGACGGAAATGAATACATAGATTACATCGGCAGCTGGGGACCCTTCATCCTCGGCCATTCGCATCCCCGTGTCGTGGCGGCGCTGCACGCTCAACTGGACAAGGCCACCAGTTTCGGCGCTCCGACGGAACTCGAAAATCTGCTCGCGAAAAAAATTATTGAGATGGTGCCGAGCATCGGAATGGTGCGCATGGTCAACTCGGGTACCGAGGCCACGCTTTCTGCCATCCGTCTTGCTCGCGCATACACACACAGAGAGAAGATCCTCAAATTCGAGGGCTGCTATCACGGACACGCCGATGCCTTCCTGATCAAGGCCGGTTCGGGTGTTGCAACGCTCGGACTCCCCGATTCCCCCGGCGTCACCTCTGCCACAGCGGGCGACACACTTACTGCCCGATACAATGACATCACGTCTGTCGCGGAGATGATCAAGGCCTTCCCCGACCAGATCGCCTGCGTGATTCTTGAACCCGTTGTCGGGAACATGGGCTGCGTGCCGCCGGTCGATGGCTTCCTCGAAGCGCTGCGCGATCTCTGCACACGCGAGGGCATCCTGCTTATTTTCGACGAAGTAATGACCGGTTTCCGCGTCGCTCCGGGCGGTGCGCAGGAATTATTCGGAATCACGCCGGATCTTACCGCGCTCGGAAAAATCATCGGCGGCGGACTCCCCGTCGGTGCTTACGGCGGCCGCCGGGAGATAATGGAAATGGTCGCGCCTGCAGGCCCGATGTACCAGGCCGGTACGCTTTCCGGCAATCCCCTCGCCATGACTGCGGGACTCGAAACCCTGCGCATTCTCACCGAGGATCCGCTGCTGTACACGAAGCTCGATGCAAACGCGGGCGCACTCGTCGCTGGCATTCAGAAAAACCTCGACGAACTCGGCCTGCCTTATACAAGCAATCGTGTGGGATCGATGTTCACTCTGTTCTTTACCGAGCGTCCCGTCAACAATTGGGACGATGCGAAAACCTGCGACACCGGCCTCTACGGAAGCTATTTCTCCGAAATGCTTCAGCGCGGCATCTACCTTGCACCATCGCAATTCGAGGCGGCTTTCCTCTCGATCATGCACAGCGACGAAGACATCGCCCGCACGATCGAGGCAAATCGGGAGAGCCTGCAGACGATTGCCAAAAACGTGTAGGCTGAAATTGTAGTAACACGAGAGCACACAAAGATGTCCGAATACACGGGAGATATCCTTTCCGCATTTCTGCCCTTTGAGCGCATCATGCTGGAAGCTGTGAGCCACCCGCTGGTAATCAATATGTTCAAACGGAATTTCCTGCAGCTCCTCAGCGGAGCGACAGGCGGAATTTCGCGCACGCAGATCGATGCAGTGGATGATGTCGCGGATGCCGGGACGCTGAAGGGCTACGGCGAACACGGCAGAGAGGCGTTGGCGCGCGCGGTGGTGATAAAGCTGAACGGTGGACTGGGAACGAGCATGGGACTCGAGCAGGCAAAGAGCCTGATTCCTGTAAAAAACGGCTTACGCTTCATTGACATCATCGCGCTGCAGATCGAACATCTTCGCGGTAGCGGCGGACATTCAGTTCCGCTGCTAATGATGAACAGCGAGCAAACGCAGGCTGATTGCCTTGCGGCCCTCGCCGCCTATCCCTTGCTCGATAGCGATCTGCCTCTGGATTTCCTTCAGCATCGCGTACCGAAAGTGCTTGCCGACGATCTCACCCCTGCTGTCAGCGATGAGAATCCGGAGCTCGGATGGTGTCCCCCGGGACATGGCGACATCTACACCGCACTGGTGACCTCGGGAGTGCTTTCCCGGCTTCTCGAAAAAGGATTTGAATACGCGTTTATCAGCAATGCCGACAACCTCGGCGCCGTAATGGACCTTGACATTCTTGGCTACTTCGCGAAGGAAAATATCCCGTTCATGATGGAAGTCGCAGACCGCACGCCAGCGGACCGCAAAGGCGGGCATCTCGCGCGGCTAAAGGACGGTCGGCTCACCCTTCGCGAACTGGCGCAATGTCCTGAAGACGAGTTGGATGAATTTCAGGACATTCGCCTCTATCGGTATTTCAACACCAACAGTCTCTGGGTGAACCTGCCTGCGCTGCAGAAGATGCTGGACCATTATGACAACCTGCTGCCGCTGCCGCTGATAAGGAACAGGAAAACGCTGGACCCGCGCGACCCTGAATCCCTTCCGGTTTACCAGCTCGAAACTGCCATGGGCGCCGCGATATCCCTGTTTGAGCACTCCGCCGCGCTTCGGGTCCCGCGCAGCCGCTTCGCTCCCGTGAAAACCTGCGATGACCTGCTTGCAATCTGGTCCGACGCATACGCGCTCACCGACGACTTTCGCATCATTCCAAATCCCGCACGCACACTTCCGCATCTTGACATTGTGCTTGACAAGCAGCACTACCGTTTTGTGTCCCAGCTTGAGCAGCGTTTCCCGCAGGGAGCGCCATCGCTGCTGCATTGCGCATCGCTGCGTATCGATGGCGACGTCCGCTTCGGGGCCGGCGTTCAATGCCATGGTCAGGTGCATCTGAAGGCGGAGCAGGATTCGGTAATGCATATCGCAGACAACAGCCTTCTCAACGAGAACAGCCGCGTTGAGATGATAGACCTATCGGAGGAAAAATGAAGGGCGCACTTCGAATAATTCTGATTGGGTTGATTGCGACCGTTGTGATCATCCAATTTTTTCAGCCTGATCGAAATAATCCGCCAGTGCGAGCCGAGCTCAAGGCGCCTCCAGCGGTGATGGCAGTATTCCGGCGCGCCTGCTACGACTGCCATTCCAACGAAACGACCTGGCCGTGGTACAGCTACGTGAATCCCATGGGCTGGTTCGTTGCCGGGCATGTCGAAGAAGGACGTAAACATTTGAATTTCTCCGACTGGGAAACGCTCGACGCGCAGAAGGTATTTCATGCGAAGCAGGAAATACTCGAGCAGGTTGAAGAAGGAGAGATGCCGCTGTCGTCCTATCTTCTCCTTCATGGCGGTGCCAAGCTCAGTACCGAAGACCGGTCAGTGATCACCCGCTGGGTCAACGACAAACACGAGCAATGAGCGACGCGTTTTCTTTCGCTCCCCCGACGGAGACGGCGCTGCATGAGCCCGTAGCCCGTATCGAAACTCTGGAAGATTGGGCGACCTTCCACGTACTTTTTCCTCTCGCGGTTATTATCGGACTCATCATCTATGCGTTGGTTCATGGCAGCACTGCGCATATCCTCCCGGCTGCCGCGTATTCCGCACTCTTCACCGCGCTCTGGTTTCTGACCTTCGGGTTGCGTGAACGCTTTCCAAAATCATCAAATTTTTTTCGCTACATGCTCCCGCTCATCCTGTACGGTGTTGCATATCTGCCGCTTCACGAAATGCTCACGGCGGCCAGACCCTCGTCGATGTATCTGATGGATGATCTTCTACACGGCATCGATGTTATGCTGTTCGGAACAGATCCCATCGCATGGTTGGGAAATCACGGCTCCCCGCTGCTGACGGACGCACTCTATCTCTCTTACTTCTCATATTATTTCGGGATGCCGGTACTGATGATTCTGATGTTCCGAGGCAATCGGCGTAAGGATTTCCACCGCGCGCTGGCCGCCATGATCATTGGGTGGTACGGTGCACTCTTCACGTATGCGATGTTCCCCGCTATTGGCCCCTGCCGCTGGATGCCCGATCTGCTCCCGCAACTGCATGGCTGGCTCCCGACAACGGCGTGGATTCAGGCCTTTCTGAATGCCAACCTTGTTCCTGCTGTCCGCGACTGCGTTCCTTCGATGCACACAGGCGTGACGCTGCTCACGCTGATATTCGCGTACCGTTTCCAGCGACGTTATTTCTGGATATTCCTTCTCCCCGGCCTCGGCATCATCATCGCCACCATGTACACGCAGGCGCATTACGCAATCGATGTCATCCTGGGAATCGCAGCTGCAGGTGTTATTTACCGGCTGTCGGAAATGGTGTATCCGGAGAAATCCCCGACGCGCTAACCCCACCGTTCCGGATGATTACGAATGTATTGTTGGAAGCGGAATAATTCGTACTGATCACGGATGATCCTGTCATAGTAATTAGGCTGCCAGATAACCGCAGCAGTGAAGGCGCAGTCCGCCGCGGCGGACGCCCCTACAGAGATCATTGAAACACGTTTACCGAACCACGATAATCTTCCTCGTTACTTCGGAGCCCCGGGCGGCGATGCGGAGAAGGTACATGCCCGATTCGGCGGCACGGCCGTCGGACCAATAACCATCCCACACCAGCAGATGCCGGCCAGCTGGCACGACCTCGTCGCGCAGCACTTTCACGCGCTGGCCGATGAGATTATAAACCTCGGCACGAAGCGTTGTGGACTCCGGCAGTTCGACCCGCACTGAGGTCCATTCCGTGAGCGGCATGGGCGATGGTTTGGATACCGTCGCTGTTGCCACAGCCGGCTTCTGACTGCGGGCGAGCAGCACGTGGCGCGGATTGAAGATGAACAGGTCCGCTGCAGTGACCGGCTTAACGCTGACTCCCGGTTTCGAAATGGTGCCGCGTACGATGCGGAAACCATCGGTAGGCGGAACAGCTCCGGTAAAGATGTCGAGTCCATAATCGCTGAAGTACGGCACTCCGCTCGCTGAATCATGCAGCGAAAGTGTGCGGCTATTGCCAGCGCCGTCGATTGTGGCAACATACCATTTATCCTGAAGCATGCCGAGATCGAGCAGACGCACGCCGGGACGTTCATCCGAAGCACCCCGCACCTGCGTCATCAGCACATCGTACCATTCGTTCGCCATGCTGTCCGTAGAAACCCAGTTCTGCCGCTCCCACCAAACATTCTGTGAGGGATCGAACACATCGTAGCGATAGGCAATACTGTCGGTGGGGATTGCAAGTGTTTTGTCCCACAGATAATTGTATCCTGCCGAGGGAGACCATGGACGCTTTTCGTTCGGAAAAGTACTCTGTGCTGCAAGGTCCGGCACATTCAGCCACTGATCATTCGGCATAGCGAATGATTGGGCGAAAACGTCATACCCATAAGAGGAATGATTGACAAAGCGCGGAAACCACTTCGCATCCTCTTCGCGGGAGACGCGGCCGTTGCCGTCACCTTCCTCCAGCATTTCGATTCCTTCGAGATCAACGCTTCCACCGATGGGGACGGAAACGCGTCCGGGAATACGGACCGATTCACCGTTCCATTCCGATATGAAGGAAACATTCACTCCATCCTGCTGAGGCTGGGGAAGCGTTACAGTCTTGCGGTAAACCCATTCATTCTGCGAAGCGAAACGGTCCATCAGCTCATCAGCAAGAATTACTCCCCGGGCATCGCTCACTTCGACGCGCAGATCGACTGGATTTTCACCCACTCGCGCATTCACCTCAATGGCACCCGATGTGGAGGTGGAAGAAGGCGGACGCACGGCGGTGCTGCGATAGGCAGACGCTGCCGGACGCTGATGAAAATCCGCCTGCCGGAATTCGGCGCGGTCGCGCAATTCATGCACAGCGGCCTCTGGCGACGCACCGCGCGCTGCGATGAAGGCATACGTCACCTGCTGCGTGTCACCGGGCGCAAGATTGAACGGACCAGCCGAGATCAGCATGCGCTGGTCGCGTGGATTCATGGAGAATGTCTGTCCGTCTGAGAGACGGATGCCGTCCCTGGGCAGCCAGCCGCTCCCGCTGACCGGATCGCCTGAATACCAGAAGCTTGAGGGTGCTCCGGTCACAGGATTTATGACGTTTCCGACCTTTCCCTTTCCCTGCATGAGCGCGGCCCACAACTCTGTATCATCGAAGCCCACCCTCGGTTCGCTGATCGGCGATTGCAGCGTCTTGAACGGCACCACGGCGGCTGTTACCGGAATATTGCGCGCACCGGATTTCCATCCGGCAAACCAGCGTGCACTGTCCCCCGGTGCAGCCACTGCCGGCGTTTGCAGCATGACAATGCCGAGAGCCGCAGGCATTCCTTCTTCCTCGGCGAGCACGCTGCCTTGATAGGCATAGACCATGCCGCGTGCTGAATCGGATCCCGCCAGGTCGTTGAGCGGATCACGGAGGTCCGTGTCCATAAAAAAACCGGCGTAGGCATCTTCGATGTTATTCCCACCCTTGTTAATATATGTCACCTGCAGCAGCAAGGTATTGTCTCTCGCGTCGCCCTCCCAGGGTGCGTAGAGAAGACAGCGCATTTCGAGTCCCATCGGATCGCAGCCATTGTTCAGCCTCGAGGCTGTCGAATCCAGGTCATTCATCAGCCAGTACATTTGAGATTTTCCGTAGAACAGCGGTGAACCGTCCGCCGCAACCGGAGCGCCCAACTCTACCGGCCAATCCCGATAATCGGTTTCCTCGTTTTCCTGCCAGGTCACTTTATATGCGCGAAAGAACGGATCGGTGGGATTTGTCACAGGCTTGCCGGAGAGAATCGGTCCGGTGCGGAAATTATCCCGGTAGTAGCTGGCTGAAACGCGCTGCTGTGCTCCGATGCGGCCGGTCACGACAGGGGTCGCGGAAAAACAGAGACCACGCGTGCGTTCGTTCGAAACTCCTTCGCCTGGCCAGAACAGGCCGTGCTGCTGTTCCGACACATCGCCGTTCCCCATCTGACCCTTCATCGAAATGATCATCCGCATATTCCCGCTGTTGAACTCAGGGTAGGGATTGAATTCAGGCTCCTGCGCAAACAGAAGCGAAGGGAGCAGCAGAAGCAGCGGCATGGGAAACAGCAGGCGCGAACGAATCATGAGGAATCCTATTCAAAGCGATTGTTCTAGAGTATCAGAGCAATTCTAGCGAAATCAGCATGGATTTACAAGGCACAGGGGCGTCACTGAAGAGTAACCACCCGCCTTCGTCCCGCCTCGCGGGACTTCGGCGCGGCAAGCAGATTACACTGATTGGTTTTGTTGCGGCACTTCTCGGACGGTCTTACCCACACTTCCTGACTCAGATAGCACCCGACTCTCCGAGAAGCGTTATAAGAAACAATCTGTGCTATCTGTGAAATCTGTGGTTACTCTTTATCTTGTGGCATGGATATACCGATTCCCCGTACCCCCGCCCAGCATTTTGCGCAGCGACTGTCGATTGCGCTCATTCCTCCAACGATCGCCGCAGTGGTGTTCGCACTTCTTGTGCTGGCATTTGAACACGGCGGCATCTTGCATCAGGTAGTCGTATGGGTGGTGGCTGTCGCCTGCGCGGGGGGACTGCAAATGGCGTATGTCATGTACCTCAGGAAGATGGAGGAGGTCAGCGCCTACGATGTGCCCGAGCGCCTGCAGCGCACAAAGCCCTATCTGATCAGCGCGGGATTTTCACTCGGGGGATTGATGTTTCTGCTGTTCCTCAATGCGTCCGTGTTTGTCTGGGGACTGATGTGGTGCTTTCTCATAAACACGCTCATACTCAACGCAATCAACCTGAGATGGAAAATCAGTGCGCATCTGATGGGGCTCACCGGGCCGCTTGTCTTCCTCTTTCCCGTCTTCGGCTGGAAGCTGCTCTGGACCCTGCCGCTCATCGTCCTCCTCGGCTGGGCCCGCGTCGCACTACGTTCCCACACAGTCGCACAAGTGGTCGCTGGCGCCATCGCAGGCGTCGGGCTGACCCTGCTGCAGACCTGGGTCATCATAACCCTCCTGCTGCCGTTGATGAAGTAAAACGGGGGTAACCACAGATTACACTGATTTCACTGATTGGTTTGTTTTAACGCTGCTCGAAAGTCCGGTTCCTTGATTATTGAGTTTGTCGCAAGCATCGCACAGGATAGCCGAGGAGCGCTTAATAAAATCTAATCTGTGAAATCCGTGTAATCTGTGGTTACTCCTCATCCATGTGGCCACTCTTTTGCCTAGAACTTTTCCGGACTTTCTTCGTAGATTATAAGTCTGTAGCTATTTATGTCACACCTGCGCACAATCTATGATCAAGGCGGTTTTTTTCGATCTCGACGGCGTGATCGCCGATACGCTGCATTATCACTACCTGGCCTGGGAAAAGATGTTTCAGGAACTTGGCGGCAGTGTGTCCGAACATTCGGTGCTGCTGCATGAGGGACGTGCATCGCGAGAGATTCTTCCCACTTTTCTTGCAGAGGCCGGCGTAACGCTGCCTGCAGAGGAGCACTCCGCCTTTATCGACCGCAAGCGCGAATACTATCGCTCCATCGTACAGGTCACCTACTACCCACACGTATTCGAAGTCATCGCCGAACTGCGCCGCCGCGGCTTTCTTACCGCGCTTGTCACTGCTTCGTCGAAGAAGAATATGGAAACCGCCTTGAGTGCGGATCACCGGCTGCTATTTGATTTTCTGATCACCGGCGATGAGGTGCATCGCGCCAAGCCGAGCGCGGATCCTTATCTGGCTCCGATGCATCATATGAATCTGCTGCCAGAAGACTGCATTGTGGTGGAGAATGCCCCTCTGGGTATCGAATCCGCAAAGAACGCGGGTATGATCTGCGTCGCGGTTGAGACCACTCTTGGCCGCGAATACCTCGGACTGGCAGATGAGGTTATTCACGAAATACGAAGCCTGCTCGAACTGCCGTTTCTGCAGTCCGCTGGCTGATAAGATACAATCGACATTCAATCAATCACTTCAATTCATATTGAGGTTTCTTACATGAAACTACGGATGTTCATTCCGGCCCTGTTGTTGCTGCTCTCGGCAGGACTGCAGGCGCAGAGCTTCAAGCCGATCCAGTACGAAGAATACAAACTGGACAACGGCCTGACAGTGATCCTGCACGTAGATCGTACGGCACCCACGGCCATGACCTATCTGCTCTACAAGATCGGTTCCAAAGATGAGATCACGGGCCGCACGGGCTTCGCCCATTTTTTCGAACACCTGATGTTCGAAGGCACCGAAAACATTAAACGAGGACAGGTCGACAAGCTGATTACGGCGGCTGGCGGTGTGCTCAACGCTTCCACCGGCTTCGACCAGACCGACTATTTCTTCAAGGTACCCATCAATCAGCTCGAACTGGCGATCTGGATCGAATCCGAGCGCATGATGCACCTGATCGTCGATTCCAGCGGCGTCGAAACCCAGCGAATGGTTGTCAAAGAAGAGCTGAAACAACGCTATGAAGGCCGTCCCTACGGCACCCTCGGCGACAACCTGTTCAAGAATACTTTCAAGGGGTCTTCCTACGAATGGATGCCGATCGGTGTGGCGCAGGATATCAACAACGCCTCGATCGCTGAATTCCGTGAGTTTCACAACAAGTATTATCTGCCGAACAACGCCTGCCTCGTCGTGGGCGGCGATCTCGACGTAAAAAAAACGAAGAAGATGATCCAGGATTATTTCGCGGGCATCCCTGCCGGGCCCAAGCCAGAAAGAAACGAAGTAGTCATTCCCGAACAGACGAGCCCGCGTACGCTGATCGTTGAAGAAGAAGTCACTCCTCTGCCCGCATACATCGAATCGTACGTCACCGCCGATTACCGCAATCCGGATGCATACGCACTCGAGTTGCTTGGCAACGTTCTTTCAGACGGAAAGAGCTCGCGGCTGTATCAGCGCCTGGTCGACAACGAGCAGCTTGCGATGCAGGCTTCCAGCTTTGGCATGCCCCTCGATAAAGCCGGCATGTTCGCGTTTATCGCCATCGCCAATCAGGGCGTGGAATTCCAGGCGATCGAAACAGCCATTCGCGAGGAACTCGAGAAAGTGCAGCGCGACGGCGTAACAAAAGACGAGTTTGACAAAGTGCGCAATGCAAAGGAAACCGAGTTCACTCGCAGCTTCCTCTCGCTTGACGGCAAACTGCGAAATCTCGCCCAGTACTCGCTGTTCTACAACAACACCGATCTGGTCAACAAGGAACTTGAGAAATACATGGCCGTGACCCGCGACGATATCAAACGCGTGGCGAACAAGTACCTGCGTCCCGAACGCAAGAACGTGGTCAAATATGTGGTCATGGATAAAAAAAGCTGATTCACTACGAGACACAGGAATAATGACAATGAAATACTTTCGCATGTTCATCGTGTTTGCGCTCCTGCTCCTCGTTGGCGGACAACTGGAAGCGCAAATCGACCGGAGCAAAAAACCGGCACCGGGTCCTGCCCCCAAAGCATCCTTCCCGGATTTCTATGAAACAACTCTCGACAATGGCCTGAAGGTCTTAGTCATCACCAATGCCGCCGAGCCTGTCGTTACTTTCCGTCTGCTGATTAAATCAGGATCGGAATTCGATGGCGACGTGTCGGGCATTGCTTCCAGCATGACCGAACTTCTCACCGCTGGAACAAGCACACGAAATTCGCTGCAGTTTGCTCAGGAAACCGACGCTCTCGGCTTGAGCATCGGTGCAGGAGCTGCCGACGATCAGATGTCCGTCAGCGGCTCCGGTCTGAAAAAGCATATGGATAAGCTGCTCACTTTGATGACGGATGCTCTGTACAATCCGACCTTCCCGCAGGACGAGCTTGACAAACAAAAGAAACAGTCGCTCTCCGGTCTCAAAACCGTGAAGCGCAATCCTGACGAAGTGATGAACCGCCTGCAAATCACCGTGGGCTATGCACCGCATCCCTATTCCAATTTCGGCACCGAGAAGGATGTGGAAAATATCACACGCGATGCACTGGTTGCATTTCACAATACCTACGTTATGCCCAACAACGCATCGCTGGCCATCGTCGGAGACGTGACGCCGAAGGAAATTCTTCCGATCGTGAAGAAGTACTTCGGCAAGTGGAAGAAAGGCAGCGTCCCTGCCAACAACTTCCCGCAGCCGAAGCGCATTACCGGACATCAGGTCCATCTGGTGGACCTTGGAAAGACCCAGTCACAGACCTCGATCGCTGTGCAGGTAACCGGCTTCGAGCGCCGTGATCCTGATTATATCGCATTCGGCGTGATGAATTCCATTCTCGGCGGCGGGTTCTCCGGACGCCTCTTCGCCAACCTGCGCGAGAAACGCGGCTTCACTTACGGCGCATACAGCAATATGGAATCACGGAAAGATGCAGGCCTCTGGCAGGCGACCGCCGATGTTCGGCGCATCGCCACCGACTCCGCATTCACCGAAGTCATTCGGGAGATGGATCGCATGCGCGATGAGAAAATCGACGAAGAGACCCTCGACATGCACAAGCAGTACGCCGCTGGACGCTTTCTCCTCAGCCTCGAGAATCCCTCGACTATCGCCACGATGGTGCAGAATATCGATCTCTACGGTCTGCCGACGGATTACTACAAAACCTATATCGCCAACATGATGAAGGTGAGCGCAGACGATGTACAGCTCATCGCGAAAAAATATCTGACTACCGATAACGTTGCATTCCTCGCCGTGGGCGACGCCAGCGTGATACAGGAACCGCTCGCCGCTTTCGGTGAAGTGCGTATGTACGACACGGATATCAATCCTGTCTCCGCCACAAAAACCTATGAAGTGGATATCGATGGCCCGACCCTTCTCGAGAAGCATATTGAGGCCATGGGTGGACATGCGGTGCTCGATAATGTGACGTCGCGCATCACCGAAGGTGATGTGACGATTTCTTTTGGTCCGGCGACAGCCGAAGGCAGTCTCAAATTGTTCGAAAAAACCCCCAATAAGAAATACCAGATTCTCACACTTTCAGTCGATATGGGCGGTACAGCCCAAATCATGGAAAGTGAAGAATGGGTCAACGACGGAAAGTCATTCGTGCGCGAGCCCATGCAGCAGCTGCGTGAACGCAGCGGTGAAGAGCTGGCCAAGACACTTGAATCCACTCAGTTCAATTCCATCGTTCGCTGGAAGGAACTTGGCTTCGTGCCGACGGTCACAGCCAAAAAGGAAATGGACGGCAAGGTCGTGTACGTCGTCGATCTGAAACGCAAGAGCGGATCCGATGAATTGTACATCGACGCAAATACCTTCATGATGGTGGGCAAGGCCGAGACCGAGGATACCGAGCAAGGTCCGGTTTCAGTAATGATGCATTTCAGCGACTTCCGCTCCGTCGACGGCATGATGCTTCCTTTCTCCCTTCTGGTAGAAAACCCGGGCATGACGCTGAAAACGACCTTCACCTCCTACAAGCACAACGTGCCGATTGAAGACTCGCAATTCGAAGTGAAAAAATAACCGGGTACGAATAATCCAATCCCGATCAATAAAACAGGGGCGCAGCATGCTGTGCCCCTGTTTTATTTCGGGTCGGCGGTCGGTCGGTCGACCTCTATTTCACCAGCTTGGACACTGCCTTGAATCGTTCGGTTCCGGATTCCTCCAGCAACTCGAACAGCACCATTTCCGTGCTGGTAGTCTTTGCCCCGAGGGAGGCACAGGCACTGACGCCGAGTTTCCAGTTCTCCTCGGTTCGGCTCGAAACCGCATCTGTCACAAGGTGCACATGATAACCGAGTCCAAGAAGATCGCGTACGGTCTGGTACACACAGACATGCGTCTCGATGCCGCAAACAATAATATCGGTTTTGTGCAATTCCGTCAGTCGCGTTTCGAACGCAAACTCCCCGCAGCAGCTGAAGCTGCTTTTTTCAATTACAGGTTCATCACCCAGCAGTTCCGCAATCGCGGGAACGGTCGGACCAAGTCCCTTCGGATACTGCTCGGTCGCGAGTATCGGCATTTCCAGCACCTTCATACTTTCGAGCAGGATGCGAATATTTTTCTGAAGCATTTCTGACCGCCATGCCAGGTCGGCCAGCTTTCCCTGAACGTCGATGACAAGCAGCAATGCGTGTGCGGTTGATAGCATGAGAAAGCCCTCTATCTAATGATCCTCGGATTGCTCGTTTTCGATTTTCCCTTCGATTTCCCTGATCTTGTTTTCGAAGTGTTCACGGCGTTCGGGGTAGCGCTGGGAAAGACGCACATAGCCGTCGATGGTTTCGCGCCAGCGTCCCTGCTGCTCGTAAATGGTAATGAGAGTTTCCGTCACCGGACGCAATTCCAGATTAACTTCCTCGACTTCTTCATCGATACCCGTACTCTCGTGCCGCTCATCCTCTTCGGGGAGCGATGGAATGCGTGCGCCTTCGAGCCGCAGCGCCAGCGCACCGAGATCAAATGTCGGAAGCGTATGTTCTGCTGCAATCACCGGCTCCGGCTCTGCCGCAGCTTCGGCCTTCGCCGGAATAAAGCTTTCGATGCCTGGCAGAATATCGTCCTGGTGGCTCCATTGCTCGCGCCGATCGCGATCGGCAGCGCGGCCAACACTTTGATGAGAAATGAACAATCCGGAAGAAGTCGCGTACGGAGGATACTCAAGTTCGAGCTCCGTCATACGGTCGACCAATCGCAGAGCCGCTGTACAGGATGGCAGTACGCGCAGTAGTCCGCTAAGAGTTTGCCGCGCATCACCGTATTGCCGCAGCATGATCTGCGCCTTTGCGATCATGAGCATTCCCGTCGGATAGTCCGGATGCTGCTTGATTCCCTGCAGACACAGCTTCAATGCCTGTGCGGGTCGATTGCTGTCGATGTACAGTGAAGCCAGCCGTGCAAAGAGCGGCGAGGCGGGGTTGGCGGCGACATGCCGTTCAAGAGCGGCGATGTCGTCGAAGACAGGGATCTGTGCTGTCGTTTCCATTGGTCATCTAATATAAAATATTTCGCCACATCGACCGTAGCCGCTGTGGCGAAATTTCATTCTTACATGGAATAGCGTTTCAAAGGTTCGCTAATTGCTCCGTTTTGTGGATTCAGGCGCCTTGCGTTCCGAGTGCGTGGCGAATGGAAAGAAGTCCGACCAGTCCGAATCCAAGGAAGAACAACAACTGGAACGGCAGTGCTGCGATCTCAAGGAACCAGATCGATGCAATAACTCCGACAAAACAGTACAGCGCCAGCACGAGCTCAAAAATAATTGACAGCGAAATCTTTTTCGACGAAGCCTGGTACTTCTTGTTTTTCCAGGTGTCCTTCTCTGTTTCGATGTGGAACTTGGGTGTGCGGATAAACGCACTTTTCCGGTTCAGCAGCCCTTCGATCACCGCTCTTGAATTATTCACCGAAAAGCCCATGCTTCCTGACATGAAGAGCGGGAAAAGGAAAATCCGTTTTTTCCAATCCGTGTACACGTCTTTTTGGGAGTAGAGATAGAAGAGGAAGGAGCTGATAAACGCCAGTACGAAGATCGACATAAATGCGAAGAAGGTCTCGTGGCGTCCCGAATGCTTGATGAATACCAGCGGCACGTTGAGAATACCGGTAAGGAGAATAAACGGGAACACCAGGTTGTTGGTCAGATGAACAGTAGACTGCAGTTTGATGCGCAGCGGCAGCTTTGCTTTCCACACGCGCGGAAGAATTTTCTTCGCCGTTTCAATAGCGCCTTTCGTCCAGCGAAATTGCTGCGACTTGAGAGCATTGATTTCCGAAGGCAATTCTGCGGGAGATGTCACGTCGTTGAGAAACACGAAACGCCAGCCCTTCAACTGTGCACGATAGCTCAGGTCGAGATCCTCGGTCAGCGTATCGGCTTCCCAGTTCCCTGCATCGACGATGCAGGAGCGGCGCCAGACACCGGCCGTGCCGTTGAAGTTGATGAAGAATCCTGATTTGTTGCGCACCTGCTGCTCGATCACGAAATGACCGTCGAGGGCGATGCCCTGGGCACGCGTCAGAAGCGAGAATTCATTGTTCAGATGTTCCCAGCGAGTCTGGACCATGCCGATGCGATCATCAGTAAAGTGACGCAGCGTCTCGAGCAGAAAGTTCGGATTGGGAACAAAATCGGCGTCAAAAATCGCTATGAACTCGCCTTTTGCGATGTCCATTCCATAGCGCAACGCTCCTGCCTTGTAGCCGACTCTTTCCGGGCGCCGAACCTGGACGATGTCATAGCCCTCGGCCTGCATTGCGGCGACTACGGTGGCGATAAGTTCTACCGTCTCATCGGTAGAGTCATCAAGAACCTGAATTTCCATCTTGTCTTTGGGATAGTCGAGAGCACACACTGCTTCGATCAGCCGCTCCACGACATACAATTCGTTGTACACCGGGAGCTGGACGGTGACCATCGGCATCACGTCCAGGACCGCCATCCCAACCGGCAGCTTGTCCTTGTTCTTGAAATAGTAAAAAATCATCACGAAACCGTGAGATCCAAACAAGAACAGGATGCTCAGTGAGAATACATATGCACCCAGTATAAAATCTTCCATGATAACGATTTCACCTCAAGAGAGTGAATGAAATAGCAAATTTACCACGCGGACACGGTTTCCAACAACACATCGTCAGTCATGTTGTCCATGGCAAGTTGAAGACCTTGCTCACGGCCGGATTGACCCGACGCAGCTGGGTAATCACCGGTTGCGGTAAAATCTTTGCTCCAAACTTCCTTATTAGTTACGTGGTCAATCAGTTTGACTCGCGTTTTGACACTGACCTGCAGTTTGGACGCTTGTGCGCCCTGCGAAACAGCGATTGGCTGATCTGCGATGATGGAGATGATGACACCTCTCAATTCGACGTTCGCTGACTGCTTGTTTGCCAGTTGCAGCGTGTTGTCCTGCTGAAATTTCTGTATCAGCATGTTGGTCAAGTCCTCACGCAGCGAGGGCTGGCCGAAATTACTCTCGTCGTCGAACAACGGGATGGATATTGCCTTCCAGTGCGCCGGCACGGACGCGCCTGTAAATGAATAGGCGCACCCGCCGAGCATGGCGGCACCAAGAAACATGGGACTAAGATACAAGATTATCCAAAACGAACGCAAGCTTCCTCTCATAGTCCAAAATCTTTGATTTTTCTGTACAAAGTTCGTTCACTGATGTTAAGAGCCTCCGCGGCGAGACGTCGATTGCCATGAAAGCGGTTGAGCATATGGGTGATAAGCTCTTCTTCCATTCCGCGCAAGGTCATATTATCCATATCAACAGTACTGCCAGAGGGCGTTTCACCCGATGGAAGCGAGAGAGGATTTCGATGCCGCATGTCGCTGACCATTGACCGCAGATCGCTCAGATCCGTTTTTATTTCCCAGAGCAGACGAAATATCAACTCGCGTTCGGCCTGCTCAGGCGGCTTGCCGAGAGCCATCGGCAGCGACCGTTCGTCATGCGGCTCTTCCATAATATGCAGATATTTGGCCACGGCCACTTCATCGACGACATTGCCTCGCTCGAGCACGATGATGCTCTCGAGCGCATTGCGCAGTTCGCGTACGTTCCCGGGCCAGTTGTGCCGCATCAATGCAGCCATGGCATCATCGGTGATGAGGATATCCTTCCGAGCTTCACCAGCCAGGCTTTGAAGAAAGGCTTCCACCAGCAGCGGGATGTCGCCTCGCCGATTCCGTAAAGGCGGGATGCGAATGTTGACCGATCGCAGCCTGAAGAAAAGGTCCTGCCGGAACCGGCGTGTCCGTACTTCTTCCTCAAGACTTTTATTCGTTGCGGCGAGGATGCGCACATCTGCAGTGCGTGGCTCGGAGCTGCCCACGCGCATGAATTCTCCGCTCTCAAGCACTCGCAAAAGTTTGACCTGCGTCGATATCGGTGTGTCGCCAATTTCATCAAGAAATATCGTACCGCCGTCGGCTAGTTCGAAATATCCTTTTCTTGTCTCGACCGCCCCTGTAAACGAGCCCTTCTCATGGCCGAATAGTTCGCTCTCGAGAATGCCTTCGGGAATGGCTCCGCAGTTTACGGGAATGAACCTTCGCCCGGCGCGACGACTGGCGTTGTGAATTGCCTTGGCGATAACTTCCTTGCCGGTGCCGCTTTCACCAGTCACCAATACGGTAATGTCTGTGGGCGCAACCTGCATGATGGTGTCGACGACCTCACGCATTTCAGTGCTCTTTCCGATGATGCCGTGGCGGCGCTGAAACGTCTGCCGATCGCCCGGGGAAATATTCATCGTACCAGTGGTCACATCGCTCATGCCTGTGTTTTCTCCAGCATAAATTCCATTCCATCATATGCGTAGGTTACGCGTCCGCCAGTCTCTGCAGCGCTTCGCTCCCTCAAGGCCATAAGCCCGGGCTCAAGCTCTGGGGGAATATGTGTGCAGATAATGGAAAGCTGCTCATGCGCCGAGGCGAAGGCGTAGATGTCGTCCTGACTTACATGCGCGCTGTCGATGATCAGGAGGTCGCTGCCCGCAGCAGCAGCAGCGACATCTTCGATACCGGCGATGTCGGAAGAGATCACGGCAGAGCAGCAAAGGGAACTTACGTGCAGCGAATATGCCATGGCAGTCACGTCATGGCGGGCAGCAAGCTCTCGTACTTTTTCGAGATGCCGGTTGGCGAAGGGCGCGATGCGTAGACCGTCTTCTGTGGAGACCATATCGCCGTATTGCTGTACCTGAAAATCAAAGCACCATTTCTCCTTGAATACGTACATCCCGCGCAGCCAGTCGCGGAACCACTGAACGCGTCCGGGAGGCACGCTGATCTGCAGCGGGGCTTCGCGTCGGGCAAGATACATTCCCTGCAGCAGCATCGGCAGACCTGCAACATGATCCGCATGTGTATGAGAAATGATAACCCTTGTGATGGAGTCAAGAGGAATATGGGCAGCAAGCAGCGCAGCAGCCGCTCCTTCACCCGCATCGACGAGCACGCGCTGCGCGCCTTCTTCAATGACCAGCGAAGCATGACGGCGATGAACAACCGGTATACCTGAAGCCGTACCTGTAAGTGTAAATTTCATCTGTATCCTCAGCGACGAACTACGAGAACGTCGATGTTCTGCTGTTCTTTCAGCTTCCGGGCAAAAGCCTGCGCCTGGGCGAAATCAGGAAAAATACCAAGCCACACAGACTGTATTTTCTTTCCGTTCACATTTTTTTCGCGCATGTACGCCGTATAGCCCTTCGTTTTAAGATCATCCATCTGCTTCCGCGCATCAGCTTCCCGCGAATACGCGCCAACCTGCACAGCGTAGCTTCCATCTGTACCGTTTGCGTCGTCCCCGGCTGCGGCATCACTGCCAGCGGAGGATGTCGAGGCGTCTTTTTCCCTGGCAGCTGCTGATTTCGCAGCTGAAGTTTGCGTGGTCGAATTTGCTTCCTTAGCTGCGGAACCCTTCGTCGCTGCGGCCGCTTCCTTAGCCGCAGCCTGCTGCTCACGGGTCAGAAAGGGTGACTTTGGATAATCCTTTGAGATGCGCTCGATGTACGAACGCGCCGTGCGGTACGCCCCGACAGCGAAGCTGTATTGATAAAGTCTGTACAGTGCGTCATCCGACCATTCACTCCCCGAATATTCGTCTGCGACCCTTTGATACAATTCGACTGCCTTCTCCGCGTTGCTTTCGAGCAGCGCTTCGAGGAAAAGGACGCCAGCCTTGTCCGGATGGGATTTTTTCAGCGCGGGCAGAAGTTTCGAGACCTCATCAACCGCTCCCGTCTTCGCCTGCGCAACAAGTACGGCGATGTCTCGCCGCGCCTGTGCTTGTGCGACATCGAACGGCATCACCCAGCCCAGCAGCACGAAGATTGCCGGGAAAAGAAATAGCGAGCGGGGTGCGATCGATGAGCGTAGCATGCCGATAATATCCTTGCGCCACGATCAGGCGGCTTCGGTGACGACCTCTGGAGCCGCCGTACCGAAGAGTGTGGCAGAAGTAGCGCTGACTATGCGCACGTTCGTGTAATCGCCCACAGCAAATTCCGCTTTCGGAACGATGACGGATTTATTGGCATCGGTGCGGCCCAGCCACTCTTCGTCTGAACGTTTGCTCGGACCCTCAAGGAGAATCCGTTCCATACTCCCGATCATTTTCTGGTTGATTTCGTAGGAGATTCGGCGCTGCAGGTTGATGATTTCCTCAAGACGGCGTCCCTTGATATCATCAGGCACATCATCACCCATTTTCCATGCGCGTGTATTTTCGCGCGGCGAATACTTGAACATGTAGGCACCGTCGAAGCGCACTTCCTCGAGCAGCGATAATGTTTCTTGATGGTCTTCCTCGGTTTCAGTCGGGAAGCCCGCAATGATGTCGGTGGATAGCGCCACTCCCGGTATGCGCTCCTTGATGCGCCGCACAAGTTCAAGATAATGCGCACGTGTGTAGGTCCGGTTCATCAACTCAAGCACGCGGTCCGAGCCGGATTGAAATGGCAGATGGATGTAGCTGCAGATGTTCTCATGTCCAGCGATCGCCTCGATGAGCCGGTCCGACATATCCTGCGGATGTGAGGTCGTGAAGCGCACGCGCAGCTGAGGATCGATAGCCGCTACGGCAACAAGCAGAGCAGCAAAATCATGATCGCCATCGAGGTAGGAATTGACGTTTTGTCCCAGCAGCGTCACTTCACGGAAACCCCGTGAAGCAAGTTCGCGAACTTCGTTCACCACTCCCTCTAGAGTGCGGCTGCGCTCACGTCCGCGGGTGAACGGTACGACACAGAAGGTGCAGAACTTATCGCAGCCGCGCATCACCGACACCCAGGCGCTGATGCCTTCGGTGCGCAGTGGTACGATGTCGTCATAGGTTTCCACCCGGGAAAGCTGCGTGCGAATCCCTTTCTCGCCCTGGAACGCTTCGTCGATCAGCGCAGGGAGCTTGCGGTACTCGTCGGGTCCGCACACGATGTCTATGCTGGATTTCTGCTCCAGCAGATTGCTGCGGAGCCGCTCGGCCATACATCCGAGAATGCCGATAACGAGATGCGGGTTGCTTTTCTTCAGATGCTCGAACTTGGAAAGCCGCCCGTAGATTCTCTGCTCCGCATTGTCCCGGATGGCGCAGGTGTTCATGAAAATGGCGTCGGCTGCTTCTGCCTCCTCGGCCAATTCATATCCCTGCTCGTTTAAAATGCCGTTGACGATTTCCGTGTCCGCGAAATTCATCTGGCAACCGTATGTCTCTATGTAGATCGATCTGCGCATGTTTCGTGAGGTCTGTCAATTTGGCAGTGAAAAATGCAAAATATTTGCATAGATTAGTAAAATAGATAGTCAATTTGGCAGAAACAAGTGAGACCGGACTACCCTGTCGGCCCTCCGGCGCCGCATAAGCGGGCACGATGGTCAAAAAAAACCGGGATCGGCAAAAAACCGTCCCGGTGTACCACAAATTGATGCTATGTGGAGAGAATTATTTCTTCTTTTTAGCAGGAGCTGCTTTCTTCGCGGGGGCCGCTTTCTTTACAGGAGCTGCTTTCTTCGCGGGGGCTGCTTTCTTAACAGGTGCTGCCTTCTTCGCGGGGGCCGCTTTCTTCGCAGGAGCTTTCTTCGCACTGGCTTTAACGACCGGAGCCGAGCCTGCGAGGAGTGTACGGTAGCGAATGGGCATTTCTTTCGCGAGCTCAACGATCGCCTTGCTGTTTACCAGCTCACGGATCTCTTCGCGAATGCGCTTCCAATCGTGATGGAACGGGCAAGCGTTTTCTTCGCTGCACGGGCTGAAGCCTGCGAGGCACATGTCGAAATTCATCGGTCCGTCAACGACGGCGACGAGTTCGGCGATGCTCGATGCGGCACCCTTGTCGGACAGCGAAAAGCCGCCCTTGGGACCCTTGACCGAATTAAGGAAACCATAGCGGCTGAGCGTCTGCAGAATCTTGCTCAGGAAGGATGACGGAAGACCCAGTTCCTTGGCGACATCGCGGACCAGAATATTGTGTTCCGAATTGTTGGCTGCGATGAAGAGCATGGACTGGATCGAGTACTGGGCGGTCTTTGAGTATAACACGAGGTATGACTCCTTGCTAGTGGGTAAAAATAAATAAAGATTTGATTACCTTTTAGTAGGAAAAGTAAGATCTTTTTTTGGCTTTGTCAATACCCTGAGCATCGAAAAATCACGATTCAGGGGAAAAAAAGCAGGAATAATAGTTTCATACGATGATAGCTCAAAATAGAACATTCAACGGACGAAGAAAAGTTTCAGATGAAAAAATCTAAAGGTCATTTATGACACCCGATAAAGAGAAAAATTGTGTCTATGACCCGCTCGTCGCCTTCATGGAGCGGTTCAGCGGCGGCAGTCAGACGGCCGTTCGCAGCGCGGAGCAGGACGCCGCCATGTCTATAGAGGAAAAACTCAAATACCGCATCATTGACGGCGACCGCGTCGGCCTTGACAAGGATCTCGAAATTGCACTGGGCAGCTGCTCTGCACTCGAGATCATCAACGATATTCTGCTCGACGGAATGAAGACTGTGGGTGAACTCTTTGGCTCCGGCCAGATGCAGCTCCCCTTCGTGCTGCAGTCTGCCGAGACGATGAAAGCCGCAGTGGCGCTGCTTGAGCCGCACATGGAGAAACTCGACGCAGCGGCGAAAGGAACGATCGTGCTGGCAACGGTAAAAGGCGATGTGCATGACATCGGCAAGAATCTGGTCGACATTATTCTCACCAACAATGGCTTCCAAGTCTTCAATCTCGGCATCAAGGTGCCGGCCGAGCAGATACTCTCCGCTGCCGCCGAGCATAATGCCAACGCCATCGGCATGAGCGGTTTGCTGGTGAAATCCACGCTGATCATGAAAGAGAATCTCCAGCTGATGCGTCAGCGGGGCATCACGACGCCAGTCATCCTGGGAGGTGCGGCACTCACGCGGCGCTTCGTGGAAGAGGATCTGAGACCTCTGTACGGCGGCGAACTGCGCTATGCGCGGGACGCCTTCGACGGTCTGCGTCTGATGGAGGATCTCGCTGCGGGACGCCTCCTCCCTGACGGCGCCGATCGCATCGATGTGGAATCCGGCGAGGCGGCAGACGAACTCTCAGGCATGGAAGCGAAAATTGCCGGGGCACAGAAATTCGAATCGAAAGTCGCTGCCGATGCGCCCGTTCCGAAGGCGCCTTTCTTCGGATCGAAAACAGTGAGCGACGTTTCAATCGATAAGGTCTACGAATACATCAACGAAGTTGCCCTGGTGCGGGGACAGTGGCAGTTCCGCCGCGGCAAGCGCAGCGATGAAGACTATCAGCACGAGCTGGAAACTGTCGTGCGTCCGCAGCTCGCAGAATTGAAGCTCCGACTTAAGCGCGAGAAAGTGCTGCAGCCGGCACTCGTGTATGGATATTTTCCCTGCCAATCCGATGGCGACGACCTTGTGGTGTACCGTCCCTCGGAAATAAATGGCGATGCACTCTACGAGCCCTGGCCGCGCACGGATTATACTGCTGCAGAATTGGTTGAATGGCAGCGTTTTGCATTTCCTCGGCAGAGCGGCGACCGCTATCTTTGTATAGCTGATTTCTTTCGTCCGGCTAAGGAAGGCGTGATGGACGTCTGCGCCTTCCACCTGGTGACAATGGGCAGTTATGCAAGTGAATACACTGCCGCGCTTTTCGCCGAGGACAAGTATCAGGATTATCTTTTTATCCACGGACTCGCTGTAGAGAGTGCCGAGGCGCTTGCCGAATACTGGCACAGGTCCATACGGCAGGAACTTGGCATCGGCGACAGGGATGCAGCGGATATCAAGCGGCTGTTTTCTCAAGGATACCAGGGTTCCCGGTATTCCTTCGGTTACCCGGCCTGTCCTAATCTCGAAGACCAGACTCAACTGTTCACCCTTCTGCGTCCGGAACGCATCGGTATTACTCTGACTGAGGAATTTCAGCTGGTGCCGGAACAGAGCACCAGTGCGATTATCGTTCATCACCCGGAAGCAAAATATTTTAACGTGAAGTAACTAATGCAGTCCGAGCCCGAAAACAATAAAACAACCGAACAGGAAATAAAGCCAGGAAAGACGAGGCGGTTTTTTGCCTCTCTGGGGCGTATCGTGTTCTGGATCATCTTGATCACCGGAGGCTGGTGGCTGCTCGCCTCTATGCTGCCCGGATTGCCAGGTCCCGGCACCGCGCTGCGGGCAAGCCTTCGTGTCGCCAAAAGCGCAACGGATGGCATGTATTTCTGGGCGAAGGAAAGCTCGCTCGAGCAGGCTGCCAAGAAAGTACGCGAAGTCGCAGTGGAGCAGGGCGCTGCTGACAGCTCCCGATCGGATCTTGAGAGACTCACGAAGCAGCGGCGCGACCGTCTGCCGATGCGCCCGCTTGTTGAGGACTCAGCGTTGCAGGCGCAATTGAAAAATATTTCCAGCATGCCTCCGATTCGCGGGCGCCTCATCAATGTGCTTGTAATCGGTATTGACTCGCGGCTTTCCGCACGAAGCGCACGCGGAGATGCATTGCATCTGGTGACCATCAATCCTGATTCTGCGGTGGTGGAAATCATGTCCATTCCCCGCGACACCTACGTTGATCTCGGCTACCCCGACACCACGAGCTTCAACATTATTGCGAATGCAAAACTGCCCGGCAACGGCAACCTGATGCGAAAGGTGAGTGAGCTTTCGAAGCGAGGTCCGGTGAACTATTACATCGAGGTTGGATTCAGCCAGGCGATGGGCATTCTTGAAATTCTCGGATATCGGGAGCCGGTCAAAACCCTGCAATTCCTGCGTACGCGTCGAACATTGCCCGGGGGTGATATCCAGCGTGCGCACAATCAGGCGCTGTTCATGCGGCAAAATCTGATCGACAAATTTCCGCTGCTCACAGGCGGAACAGGAGATCTGATTATTTCTTCCGGACTCAACTTCCTGACCACAAACCTGACGCGCGACTTTTGTCTCGGTCTGATATTCAACCTTGAGAAAAAGGGGTTTCCGAATCATCGTCCCGACGCTGTGCGGTTGCGGTTGTTGTCGGGCAACAATATTCGCCTCAAACAGATGGTCGCTGATTCCTCCACCGTCAACGCCACTCTCGATCGTGTGCTTCGCCAGCATGGCGATGGCGACGACCCCAACATCAATGTAACGTCGTATCTGCGAAAGGTCAACTTGCGTGCGATGAAGGATTCAGCCCGTCCGGGACAGATCGTCTACCGGTTGCGCCGGCTGCACGAACAGCATGCATGGCTGCAGATCCAGGACCCGAACACACGCCTCGGAGTGCGCGATACTTTGAGCGGACTTCTTGAATATGCCTTGCGAAAACTTAGCAAAACAGATGAGGCGGAAAGCGTACGCAAAGCCCGTGATGCTGAAGATCTGCTGATCCGGCAGCAATTGCTGCGAAAATAGCGTTCCTCTCGCGAGGCGCCCTTTTTAAAACGGACACCTTAGGTTAGAAATTGACTTTCGTCATGAATCGACCTAATTTGATCCTATTGAGCAACAACAACACATTCACCAAGCACGGGAAAGCACTATGGCTATCAAAGTTGGCATCAACGGCTTTGGTCGTATCGGACGCCTTGTATTCCGCCGCGCGATGGAGATTGGCGGCTTTGATTTTGTCTCGATCAATGATCTTACCGACGCCCCAACCCTTGCGCACCTACTCAAATACGATTCTGTCCATGGAAAATTCAATGGAACCGTCGAAGTCGATGGCAGCGATCTGCTGATCAACGGCGACCGGCTTCGCATCACCGCCGAACGCGATCCGGCCAACCTCGACTGGACCGGCGTCGACGTCGTGATCGAATCGACCGGCATTTTCCTCACTCGTGATGCAATCAGCAATCACCTGAAAAACGGCGCAAAGAAAGTCGTGCTCACCGTACCTGCGAAAGACGAGATCGATGCAACCATCGTGCTCGGCGTCAACGACGACGTGCTCACTGGGGAAGAGAAAATCGTGTCCAACGCCTCCTGTACCACGAACTGCCTCGCCCCGATGGTGAAAGTACTGCACGACTCTTTCGGTCTCGACAAGGGACTTATGACGACAGTGCACAGCTACACCAACGATCAGCGTTTGCTCGATCTGCCGCACAAGGATTTGCGCCGGGCCCGCGCCGCGGCGATCAACATTATTCCCACCACCACTGGTGCCGCACGCACTGTGGGTAAGGTTATCCCCGAGCTGAAAGGCCGCCTCGACGGTTTCGCGCTCCGCGTTCCTACTCCCGACGGCTCACTCACCGATTTCGTTGCTACGCTCAATCGCGACGTCACCATCGAAGAAGTGAATGCAGCGATGAAAGCAGCCGCGGACGGACCAATGAAGGGCATTCTTGAATACTGCGAAGATCCGCTGGTTTCCAGCGACATCATCGGCAATTCTCACTCCTGCATTCTTGATGCCGGGTCCACCATGGTCAACGGTAACATGGTAAAGGTCGTGGGCTGGTACGACAACGAATTCGGCTACAGCTGCCGCGTCGTCGACCTGGTAAAGAAAATCGCAGGTTAGTCGCTGCGTGTATGAAATTCGGTGGCCTGCAGCAATCCTGCAGGTCACTTTTTGTTTGAGCCTCGGGTTTTTGTAGGTTTTTCAGGTACCTGTACGATTCCACAGGAGCATGCAATGAACAAAATGACAATTCGTGATGCCGCATTGCAGGGTAAGAGAGCTCTGGTGCGTGTTGATTTCAACGTTCCCCTCGATGACAGCCAGGAAATAACCGATGACACGCGCATAGCAGCGTGCCTCCCGACAATCAACGCGCTGATCGAGCGCGGGGCTGCGGTGATTCTCATGAGCCATCTCGGACGGCCCAAAGGCAAAGTGAATCCTGTCTATAGTCTGCGTCCCGCGGCTGAACGTCTCGCTGAGCTGCTCGGCCGCAAAGTCAGTTTCGCTCCTGACTGCATCGGCGGAGAGGTCGAAGCGATGGCCGCCGCGCTGCAGCCGGGAGATGTTATGCTGCTCGAGAACCTGCGCTTTCATCCAGAGGAAGAAGCGAACGACCCGCATTTCGCCCGCGCCCTCGCTGAACTGGGAGAGGTGTACGTCAACGACGCCTTCGGCACCGCACATCGCGCCCATGCTTCTACCGAGGGAGTGACGCATTTCCTCCACCCCTCACTCGCCGGACTCCTGATGGAAAAGGAAATCGATTATCTTGGCCGTGCAGTGGGTGACCCCGAGCGCCCGTACATCGCCATTCTCGGCGGCGCCAAAATTTCGGGTAAGATCGACGTGATTTCGAATTTGATGAATAAAGTCGACGCTTTGCTGATCGGCGGCGGAATGATGTTCACCTTCCTTAAAGCGCAGGGCCACGAGATAGGCACCTCGCTGCTGGAGGAAGACAAGCTTGAGCTCGCGGGACAAATTCTCGAGCAGGCAGCGAAGGACAACAAACAGCTTCTGCTTCCTGTCGATACGGTGGTGGGCAAGGCGTTCAGCAACGACACGGAAATGCGGACTGTCAGCGTATCGGATATTCCGGCGGACATGATGGGACTCGATATCGGTCCTGAAACCATTGCGCTGTTCTCGCGTCATATTATAGCTGCGAAAACCATTGTATGGAACGGGCCAATGGGCGTATTTGAAATGCCGAACTTCGCCCGCGGTACATTCGCGGTAGCCGACGCACTCGTGGAAGCCACGAAATCCGGAGCAGTAACAATCATCGGCGGCGGCGACTCGGCTGCAGCCATCACCCAGGCAGGACTCGAGCATGCGGTCTCGCATGTCTCTACCGGCGGCGGTGCCTCGCTTGAACTGCTCGAAGGGAAAACACTCCCGGGCGTTGCGGCGCTGACTGACCGTGCTTGATCGGCGGAACGTTCCAGTACTCCGTTCTGTTTTTATTTTGTTGAATATCAGGTAATCATGCCCTACAGAAATTCTTCCGACCAACCCTTCCGTCCGCAATTCGGCGGATTCAGTTTTTTTCCGCCGGTGATCAAGTATCTCCTGCTCACCAACGTTGCGGTGTTTCTCTTACAGATGATGCTTGAAGGCGGCTTTCTCACTTTCAACGGCGTCTCCCTGAACGATTTGTTCAAACGCACTTTTTACCTGATGCCAATCGGTTCCGGTGAGTTCATGCCCTGGCAGCTGGTTACCTATATGTTCCTGCATGCCAACATGAGCCACATATTTTTCAATATGATCATGCTCTGGATGTTCGGCGTGGAAATCGAGAACCTCTGGGGATCGAAAAAATTTGCGGTCTTTTATTTCGCGGCAGGTATTGCGGCCGGACTCGCCAACCTGTTCATCGCCCCTATATTTACAGCAACCGGTGCGACTCTCGGCGCTTCGGGTGGTGTCTTTGGCATTATGGCTGCTTTCGCCATGACGTTTCCAGACCGCTATGTGTACGTTTATTTCCTTCTTCCCGTCCGCGCTAAGTATCTGATCACAGGAATAATTCTCCTTGAAGTCGTACTCAATGTGATGGGCACACGGGCAGATGTCGCACACGTGGCGCATCTCGGCGGCGCAGTCATCGGAGCCCTCTGGGTAATTCTCGACAAGCGCGGATATATTGATCGTTGGCTGGGAGGCAAGAAATCCCGCGATACTGTTTCCTCGCGATGGAACGCGCAGCCCAAGGAGGCGAAATTCTTCGATTTCACTCCCGGAAAACAGGAGAAGAAAACCGGCGACCACACCTTCGACGCGGCGCAGAAGCGTATCGACGAAATCCTCGACAAGATCAGCGTCTCCGGATATGCAGGACTGACCGAAGAAGAAAAAAGCATCCTTCTCGATGCGAGCAAGCGCATTCACCCCGACAGAAATCAGAATTGAAAGTGAGATAAAAGACCCTCGATGATAGAAATTCCCGTTATACAGGATCCGAATGCTCCGGTGTGGCAGCCGCCGCAGGTGAAAAGCATCCGGCGCAAGACGCGCAAGGTGTGGGTCGGAGACATACCCATCGGCGGCGACGCTCCGGTGAGTGTTCAGACAATGACGAAAACCAAGACCAGCGACGTCGAAGGCACTGTCGAGCAGATTCGTAAATCGGCCGACGAGGGCTGCGACATCGTGCGCATCACCGTCAACGACAAGCAGGCCGCCGCGGCGATGGCCGAAATCGTCCGCAAGTCGCCCCTGCCTATCGTGGCTGACATTCATTTCAATCATATTTTCGCGCTCGAAGCAATCAAAGCGGGCGTTGCGAAAGTGCGCATAAATCCGGGAAATATTGGTTCTATCGATCGCATTCATCAGGTGCTTGCGGCAGCGAAAGAACGCGGTATTCCCATCCGCATCGGAGTGAACTCCGGTTCTCTCGAAGAAGACATTCTCGAAAAGCACGGCTATCCCACGCCTGAGGCGCTGTTTGAAAGCGCCATGCGTCATGCAAACATTTGCGAGGAATTCGGTTTCCGCGATGTTATCATTTCCGTGAAGTCCACCGATACCCGGCTCATGATCGAGGCCTACCGCTATATCGCCGAGCGCACGGATTATCCGCTGCATCTCGGCGTCACTGAAGCAGGCACCACGCGTGTGGGCACGATCAAATCGTCGGTAGGAATCGGTACCCTGCTCGCCGAAGGAATCGGCGACACCATCCGCGTCTCGCTCACCGATGAACCGTGGAAGGAAGTTGAGGTGGGCAAGGAGATTCTCCGCTCACTCGGACTCGCATCGCGCAGCGTTGAAATCATCGCCTGCCCGACTTGCGGCCGACTGGAAGTGGATCTCTTCAAAATCACCAACGAACTCGAGAGGCGTCTTGCCGGCATCAAGAAGCCGATTAAAATTGCGCTGCTCGGTTGTGTGGTGAACGGTCCCGGCGAAGCAAGTGAAGCCGATATCGGCATCGCCGCCGGGAAAGGCGTTGGCATCCTCTACCGCAAGGGAGTGGTTGTCCGCCGGCTGAAGGAGGAAGAAATCATCGACGCCGTGTACGAGGAAGCCATGAAGTTCGTCCCTGACGAAGAGAAGGAAGAACCCGCCGCGGTGTAAAAAAACTGATGGACCGCCCGCAACCATCCGGGCGGTCCATATTATTTCCGGATGCAAGTCACAGGGAGATCAGACATGCACCTTTTAAAATCAGCTTTGCTGGACGTCCTGTATCCACCGCTTTGTCTGGGCTGCGGACTTCGCGTACGCGCCGGGGAACTGCTTTGTCCTCCCTGCCACGGCGAACTCGTTCCACTCCCCGTCACGGAGGAACAATCCTCCGCACAGATTGCATCGCTCGCATGTGCCTGCGACGCGACGATGATGGCGGTAGGTTGGGAATATGATACCGGCAGCGTTATCGAACGCTGCATTCATACGATGAAATACCGACAGCTCCATCTCGCTGGCGAATGGTTGGGACGCCTGCTCGGCGAACGCCTCACCGGTACGATGCTGCTCGATGGAAATCCGCTGCTGCTTCCGGTTCCGCTCCATCGCGTAAAACGGATCGAACGGGGTTATAATCAGGCGGAAGCACTTTGCCTGGGACTCGCTGCGGAATGCGGACTTGAATGGGAAGGAAGCCTCTTGTTGCGAAGACGCTATACGACATCGCAATCGGCATCGCGGCTCGATCGCGACGAACGGCAGGCGAATGTACGCAATGCATTTTCAGTGAATATGCAGCAGGCTTTCATATCCCTGAGCAGACCGCTGATTCTGGTTGATGACCTGGTAACAACCGGTGCAACAATCAGCGCCTGCGCGGACGTGCTTATTGCAGCGGGCTTTACCGACGTGCGGATTCTTGCCGTCGCGCGTCCGCCGAGGCATTGAAGCCCTACATGCAGGGGCGCGGCATCCAGCGCCTCTGCATGACGCTGCGCGCGGCACGCTGGTCCCAGACAATAATCTCAATCCACCCAGACCTTCCACGGTGCATCACCGCTGTACCACATGCGATTGAGTTCCTGCACATGCTTGGGCGTATCCATGCAATGCCAGAAGCCGTCATGAGGGAAAACCTGGACGCGGCCCTGTTTCGCCAGCTTCGGCAGAAGATCGCGCTCAAGGACCGTACCGTCACCACGGATCTCATCAAGAACATTTCTTCTCATCACAAAAAAACCGCCGTTTACTTCGCAGCTGGTTTTCGGTTTTTCGTTGAAGCCGGTGATCATGCGTCCATCGCTTTCGATGATGCCGAACGTCGTTGACATTTTCACCGAGAGAAGAGTCACATCGGTATCCGCTCCCAGGTGCTGCTCAAGTTCGGCGCCAAGATTGGCGTCCGTCAGGCCGTCTGAATACGTGGCAAGAAAATGATCTTCTTCGATAAACGGCGCGGCGCGGAGCAGCCGTCCCGCGGTTTCGGTAGTGGCACCTGCGTGAATGAAGGTTATCGTCCATTCGCGTTCGTCGTCGGGGAGCAGCGTGTGAAAGGTGTGCGCTCCATCGGAGAGTCGAAGCGTAAAATTGGCCGTCATGCTCAGGTAGCGTTCGAACCAGCTGATGATCTGATCAGCTCCGTGGCCGAGAGGAAGTATGAATTTTCGCAGGCCGTAATGCGAGTACAGTTTCATCACATGCCAGATCACGGGTCGCGTACCAACCTGCACGAGCGCCTTCGGTTTACCTTCGGTGAAATCCCGCATTCGAAGGCCGAGTCCCCCGCAGAGGATTACTACCGGGAACGGATGCTGTTCTTGCGAGGCACCCATAGTTACATCCTTTCATTTCAATGAAAAACGAAAACGGGAACCGTACCGTCCTTGATGATGCTGCCCACCGTACTTCCGAACAACCGCTCCGTCAATCCTTTCCGCATAGGTCGGCCGAGAATAATAAGCGCGGGGTGCAGTTCCCGCAGCACCTGTCTTATTGCATCGAGCGGTTTTCCGGTGCGCAGCATCACGCGCGCCTCGATACCGTGAGCGTGCAGAAACCGGGCCGCTTTCTCAAGATGATATTTGTTCTTATCGTACTCAACAGCAACGCAGAGAAGCGTGACGGGATAAATATCCGGAATGTCTGGCGTGAGATGTGCGTAGGCCTGCAGCGCACGCGCGGCGCCTCTTGATCCATCGTAGGCGATGACAACATTGCGGGGAAGATCTAATTCTTTCGGGACGGCGAGCACAGGACAAACCGGATCCTTCAGCAGCATTTCCAGTGTATCGCCCGGACCCTCGCGTGTAGGATAGTGGAAAAATGTGCGCAGTCCGGTGATTATCATGTCCGCCGTTTTTCCTTCCTGGCTGAGTCCTTCGCAAGGCGTACCGGTAAATATGATGTCCTCATGCGCGAGGTTATGGATATCGCACTCCATTCTGAATTGCGCTATCAATTTTTCAGCATGTTCCTTTGCATCGTTGAGCATTGCCGAGACTGTTCGTTCAGCAATTTGAAACGCTCCGGGTTGAGCGCCTACCGCCACTTGTTCTATGCTGGGACGGTCGATCACGGCAACGCCGACCAGGGTCCCTTTGTAGAGACTTGCCCGACGCATGGCCATCTCCAATGCGCTTTTGGCATAAGGCGAACCGTCAAGGCCTACGACAATACGCTTACTCATCGTGCACCTCCTCGTAGCACTGAGGATAGATTCATTTTCGTCTTCGGATATTCACTTGGAAAAGGAGAAAAGACAGCGAACTGTCCCCCTTACAAGAGAGATATCTTCGGAAACATCATTTATACCGTATGCAACGAATATAACAGAAAAATGATATTTGTACACCTTTTACTGGCGATTTTCATGAAGATATTTCTTTCTGCCTCTCGCATTTGTGAATGATTTTGTTAGATTGCAGATTCCGGTTGTGGTGTATCAAATACACCGGATCGGATTAATCTTTTGAAGCTTCCATCACTGTAACACGCAGGAGCAATCTATGGCGGTATATCAGTCCGAGAAGGAGTTTCTCCGTTCATTGAAGCGTTTTAACGCACTTTCTTCCCAACAGTATGAATGGCACACCGGTGTTTCAGAAAAGGAACACGAGTGCATGTTTGGTCACCAGATTCCAGCAGAGCAGCTCTATTTCAAGAAACCGCTTGATATGGATGGTGAGCGCAAGGTTCGTGTATGCGAGAGCTGCATGGAGAAGCTCGTTTTCGTGACAATTGACAGCGACCGGCACAGCAAAAATTTATCCGAGAATCTGTACCGCGAGCGTCACCCTGTTCAGAGAAAAATATTGAAAGTCATCCCGCGCTTATAACGCGTGGTCATCAGGGCGCCTCCAAGGCGCCCTTTCTTTTTTCGGAGTTCATACTAAAAACAGGCCGGGCCCGAGTGTCTATTCTTCATTTTTCCCTGATAGACTGGTTGATTGTTGCCGCGTATCTCGGATTCCTTCTGTATCTGGGGTTCCGCGGCTCATCAATGAACCGCAGCAGCTCCGAGCAATTTTTGCTTGGTGGGAGGATGCTCAGTCTTCCCGGCTTTGTCGCCGCGTTGGTGGCGACCTGGTATGGCGGAATCCTTGGGGTCGGAGAATTCAGTTATCAATACGGAATCGCCAACTGGTTCGTTTTTGGCTTCCCATACTACGTTTTCGCAATCGTATTTGCATTGTTTTTTGCACGCCGCGTTCGTGATACCGGTACTTTCTCCATTCCTGATCAACTCTATCAGGTCTACGACAGAAAAACCGGCCTTCTGGGATCCGTGCTGGTATTCTTTAACAGCTCGCCGGCTCCATATCTCCTCATGCTTGCCGTACTTCTGCAGGTTGTCACCGGATGGAGTTTTCTGCTCTGTCTTTTCATCGGCGCGTTGACATCCATGTTCTACGTCTACGCTGGAGGCTTCCGTGCCGTGGTGCGCACTGACCTTCTGCAGTTTGTTTTGATGTTCAGTGGATTTTTTCTGTTGCTGCTGTTTCTCATTCCAAAATTCGGCCTTCTGCCATTTCTGTCCGACAACCTCCCGCCGCTGCACCTTACGCTGACCGGAGGAAATTCCTGGCAGTATATCCTTGTGTGGTTTTTTATTGCGCTGTGGACGCTGGTTTCTCCACAATTTCATCAGTTTACACTCAGCGCAAAATCACCGCGCACGGCACGCAACGGCATTCTTTTGTCCGTGCTGTTCTGGTTCGTATTCGATACCGCAACTACATTATCGGGGCTGTATGCACGCGCCCTTCTGCCCGATATTGCCCAGCCTTCGATGGCCTACCCGCTGCTCGCAGAAGCGGTGCTTCCAGCGGCAGCCAAGGGCCTGTTCTACGTAGGAATGCTGGCGACCGTCATGTCGACCACGGATGGACTTACCTTCATCGCAGCGTTGACCGTGGGACGCGACATCGTCGCCAGGTGGGGCGGCCGGAGCGATGACCGTTCTGTAAACCGCTATACGCAGTATGGAGTACTCTTCACTACCGCAGTTTCGATCGTCGCGGTTCTACTTTTTCCTTCGGTGATAGATCTGTGGTACGTCATCGGTACCCTCTTCATTCCCGCACTTCTGCTGCCGCTTTCCGCAAGCTATTTTCCCTGGATTCGCATTTCAAACACAATGACTTTTGCGGCGATGCTCGGAGGTTTCGCTCTTAGCGCCATTTCCTTTGCGATCGGGCAGTCCCGCATAATCGATTCCACGGCACATTATCCATTCGGAATTGAGCCAATGTACGCTGGACTAGCCACCAGCGTTCTCATCTACATCTTGGGCAATCTCCGCCGACAGGAATAGAAAGACGCGCAAATTCGGGAGTGCCGAAATCTGCGCGTCTAAACAGTTGCCGGTAGAATCAATTGCGGACAGAAACTATTGCGTAATGCAAATGTTAATCGTAGTCCTCAATAAAATCCGTCCGGATGTTCATCTTGTCTGCGAGTTCATTCACTGCACCAATGATGCGGTCGTGGTCCTTTTGTTCAAGGATGCCGAGAACTTGTTCGTAGACATGCGTGCAGTCGTTCGTAACCTTGCGAGCGACGATCTCACCTTGCTTGGTCAGCCGCACGTTGATTATGCGGCGGTCATCGGGATCGATGTGCCGCGTCACGTACAGTTTTTTCACAAGACCGTCAACAATGCGTGTAAGCCTGCTGCTTGTCAGGCTCATTCGATGGGCGATGTCCTTTACGGACATTTCAGTGTCGCGGCGGAAGGCCCGCAAACACTTGAATTCGGACAGGGAAAGATTCGCGCGTTCGGCGATCTCCTCCTGTTTGCTCTGGCAGCAACCCACTAGACCGAGGGTCAAGTCCGCCAGACGTTCGGCTTTTCGGTAGATTTCTTTGTCATCCATAAGTGCTTCGCTGATAAAAGTTGCTACTATCAACTTATATTTACCCAAAATAAATGTCAAGAATATTTTAAGATATTTTTATAAGAAAAAGGGCGTTCGGTTTGGAGTGCGTTTGATTCCGACATCGATTCCTTGTATCATTTATTCCGTTTTTCGCTTCTTCGATTCAACTTTTGAGGCATCGTATGGAACAGTTCCGTCAGAGTATGCTCGATCTGATTATTCAGACATCGACCAACCTTCCCGCAGACGTACGCCGCGCCATGAGCGCGATTCTTGACAAGGAGGAGCCCGGCTCCCGTGCATCCATGGCGCTCTCCACCATCGCGCGCAACATCGATATGGCCTGCGAAAATGAGGGAGCCATTTGTCAAGACACGGGAATGCCGACCTTCAAGATCAAGACACCGATCGGTGTCAATCAGATGGAAATGAAAAAGGACATTTTGTGGGCGATCGCAGAAGCAACCAGACTGGGGAAACTGCGTCCCAACACGGTTGATTCCATTACAGGAAAGAACAGCGGAAATAACATCGGCGCCGGCGCCCCGATTTTTTATTGGGAGCAATGGGAGAACGATGAAATCGAAGTCAAGCTCATACTCAAGGGCGGCGGTTGTGAAAACAAGAATATCCAGTATTCCCTCCCCTCCGTATTGGAGCATCTCGGCAAAGCAGGACGCGACCTAGACGGCATTCGCAAATGCATCCTACACGCTGTGTGGCAGGCTCAGGGACAAGGCTGTTCGGTAGGAGCTATCGGTGTCGCCGTCGGATCCGATCGCGCCTCCGGCTACGCCAACGCTAAAGAGCAGCTATTCAGGGAACTCGACGATACCAATCCGGATCCCGTGCTCGCGGAAATGGAAAGCTACATCATGGAGCATAGCAACACGCTGAACATTGGGCCTATGGGGTTCGGAGGAAACAGCACTTTGATTGGCTGTAAAATCGGCAGTTATCATCGTTTGCCTGCGAGCTTTTTTGTCTCAGTTGCGTACGACTGCTGGGCATTCCGGCGCCTCGGTGTTCATATCGATCCCGCCACTGGCAGTATTACCGAGTGGAAATACCGCGATAAGAATCCTGCTGCCATGGCGAAAGGCACGGGAATTCCGCTTACCGGCAGCGAGGTCGTGCTGCAATCACCGGTTACTGAGGAACAGGTTCGCGCACTTAAAGTCGGCGATATCGTCCTCATCAGCGGACGCATGTTTACCGGACGTGATGCTCTGCACGGATATCTTATGGACCACGACGCACCTGTTGACATGAACGGCGGAGTCCTGTATCATTGCGGTCCTGTCATGCTTCAGGACGAAAGCGGCGAGTGGCATGTGATGGCGGCAGGTCCCACAACCAGCATTCGCGAGGAACCGTATCAGGCCGAGGTCATCAAGAAATTCGGCGTGCGCGCCGTCATTGGAAAAGGCGGCATGGGACCGAAAACGCTGCAGGGACTCAAGGACTTTGGAGCCGTATATCTGAACGCTATCGGTGGAGCAGCACAATACTACGCCGAGACTGTGAAAAAGGTCTCCGGGGTTCATTTCCTCGAGGAGTTTGGAATTCCGGAAGCGCTATGGCAATTCGAAGTCGAGGGATTCGCCGCCATCGTCACGATGGATGCGCATGGAAACTCACTACACGCCGAAGTACTCGACGACTCCGCCTCCCGTCTGGCGAAGCTTGAACTTAAAGTTCTGCAATAAACAACTGAGAGGGTCATGAACAGCATAGAGCACTCATTTCACGAAGCGCAGCACTGCCTTGCACTTTTTATCAATGACAGGGTGCAGTTCCCTCGGGTTCAGCTTTTCTCTGATAAGCTTGCTGCCACGTTCCGTGCAGGCGGCAAGGTGATGTCTTGCGGAAATGGCGGCTCGATGAGTGACGCTATGCATTTCGCTGAGGAATGGAGCGGCCGGTTTCGCAAGGAACGACCGCCCCTCCCCGCCATCGCATTCAGCGATCCCGGCCACATGAGCTGCGTTGCTAACGATTATGGCTTTGCCGAAGTGTTTGCCCGCCAGGTACAAGCTCTCGGCAAGGAAGGCGATCTCCTCCTCATGCTCAGCACCAGCGGCAATTCTCCCAATCTGCTCCGTGCCGCAGAAGAAGCGAGAGCGAGGGGAGTAACAACCGTCGGACTGCTCGGAAAAGGCGGCGGCGCTCTGCTCCCGCTCTGTGACATTTCCATCACCGTACCCGGCAATGGCAGCGACCGAATTCAGGAGCTCCACATCAAGATCATACATATCGTCATCGAGACCGTGGAGCGAGAGCTGTTCCCTGATCTCTATTGAAATTCATTTCTGATGCACGGACTTTTGTCCCGGCTATTCCTTTCTACGTTCCCGCTACCCCGGCGGGAACGTTTTTTTATTCTCTCAGTCATCGGGCTTTTGTAAAAAGAAAAAAATGCGCCATCATCGATTATTCTCTTGCTTTGTGAAATAAAACGCATTATGTTGCACCTCTCACTCGATTCTCTTCCACTCTCACTTGTTCATTGACTCGAACCGCAAAAGTCATTTAGAACATGGTGAGTTATGTCTCATTCAATAATATCTGCAGTTACGTTCGTATTGCTCTGCAATATGGGCACGGCACAGTCGTCCATGCAGAACGACCCGATTGCCTCTTTGACAATCGGAGATCAGGAAAGCGCCTCAATGCGCATGCTTCGCGACGATGAACCAGCCGCAAAAATTGCTGCTCCCTCCACACATCTGCTGCCGAAATTTGTTTCCGCCCCAGGATTCGTATCCATTTCCGGGCTGAATAGCAGTTTCCCTTCGGCAGCAACTACATCCAACAGTGCTCCGACTCCTGACTTCCTTTCTTTCGAGGGATCCTACTCCAAGGATCTCGTTCGTTTGAACTGGTCTGTGAGTCCGAATACCAACGCAGTGGGTTTTACGGTACAGCGACGCACCCAGGCTGATGAGAAGTGGTCCACCATCACCTACATGCGTGCCGACGCAAAGAAAAATCCGAATGGCTACAGCTACTATGACCTTTCAGGCGTTGAGGGCGTGACCTATTATCGCGTGCGCCAGGTAGTTTCAAACGGAAAGGATGTCCCGACTCCCGCGATCTGCGTCATGCCCTATCTCATTCCAAATTCTTTTGTCATCTGGCAGCACAAGGTCGATCCCTTCACCCGGTTCGGAACGCTTTCTTTTGGGTTGGGAAGTTCGATGCCGGTCAACATTACGATGGTCGATTGCTACGGCCGCAAAGCTGCAACCCTTGCCAGCGAAATTGAGATGGAAGCCGGGCATCACATCATACCCTTCAGTACGGCAGCACTCCCCAGCGGAGTCTACACTCTTCAGATCGAGACCGCAGTTGGATCTCGGTCGCAACGGATAGCCGTGCTGTAGCATCAGCATTAATGGGGACTGTTTTAGTCCGCGTACATCTTTTGGAGAAATAAGGCCGGTACGATTGCCATATGGCGAGAGTCCGGCCTTTTCCATTGTTTTCAGTAGCAGTAAAACGTTCGAAACACGAACGGTGTCGACCGGATTTCGTATGCAATTTGACCGGATTTCGGATTAGCGTTGCTATGGGGTATGCTAAGTTGTTATTGTGCGATGATTTTACTGTTGGCATGATGGTTGCAGTAATATGAGTAGTTGCACGAAAAACAATCATAAATCGATTACAATGAAACTCTTTACATACTCGCTTCTACTGCTGACTCTGATTTCGACCCAACTGCGAGCTGTGAACCCAGAACCGGTGTCGAACAAGACAGTTGAAATCACCCGGTTTTCCGGTGCCCGCATCCAGGACATGATTACGCTGAACTGGAACACCATCGGCGAAACGAACAATCTTGGCTTTGAAATAGAACGTAAAAGTCAATTTGACCAAAAATGGCAGACCGTCGGCTTCATCCACGGTCGCGGAACGGCTCGCGGCGACAAGGGCTACGCATTTGTGGAAAAACTGATCGGACAGGAAGTGCTTCTCTATCGCCTGAAGCAGATTGATTTGTTCGGAAATTCGCTTTATTCACAGGCAGTGACAGTCACTCCTGATCAGATTTTCGGATCAATGCGAGTCAGTCGCGAACAGCCCCGGCATATCATCGAATACAACCGCATCTCTTTCGCTCTTCCCATGGAAAGCGTCGTGCGAGTCTCTGTTCATGATGTTTTCGGCCGCGAAGTCTGCGTTGTGGCGACAGAATTAGTGCTCAGTGCAGGATTTCATGTCATCCCTTTCGGTTCGATTTCACTTCCTGCCGGCACATACTGCATTCGACTCAAGACCGCAGAGGCGACATACGTTCAGACCTTGATTAAAACCCAATAAGCTTCTTATGAAGAGAGAGCACAAATGGCCACGCACGATGCGGGGCCGTTTGTGTTTCTGCGCGTCACCTTTCTCTACCAATGCCCTGTCCAATTCTGCCTCTCCTTCCATAAGAGGAAGAGATGCCTCTCACTAATCGCTCGCTTCATCAGACTTCCAAGAAAGCCAAGAAAACGAAGCTGATTGCCAACAGGCAGCGCCGCCCATCCGACCGCAAGATGCTTCCCGAGCGAGACGACCTCACCCATCACTTTTGGTCGATACGGCTTGAGTGCGCGTGCATCAATTAACCGACCCAGGTTGTCGGCCGTGAGATACCCCTGCTGGAGAGCGAACTGAGCAGCAGTGGGAACCACTTCATCGGTGTGGGGATTAATCGCCAGTGCGTTGTCTCCTATGGCAAAAACTTCAGGATAATGCTTCACCCTGAGAAACTCATTGACCACGACGCGTCCTTGAGGACCCGTTTCCGCGCCGCTGCGGCGGATAAGATCCGAGATGCGAATTCCGCCAGTCCAAATCATTGTACGAGTAGGGATCGGCTCGCCCGGGGATCGCAGTACTTCGAGTCTGCCAGCCTCCTCACGCATTCCCATCACCCGCGTATTCGTATAGATCTGGATTCCCATAGCCTGCATCGCTTCAACCGAACGCACCACCTGTTTTCCATCGAGTGAAGGAAGGATCCGGTCGGAAAGCTCTACTACTATCATTTCCGATTCGGAATGATCGAGATGATACTGTCCGCTCAGCGAATCAAAGCGCTCTGCCATTTCGGTGGCCAGCTCCACACCCGTCAAACCTCCTCCGCCAATCACGAAGCGGAGGTATTCCTTGCGCTTATTGCGATTGGTCTCGGAAGCAGCAATGGCGAACATGCGCTCAGTGTGAACATGGATCCGTTCGGAGTCCTCCAGTTTTTTGAGCTGAAATGCGTGTTCTTCTAGTCCGGGAATCTGATAGAAGTTGGTTTTGCTCCCGAGAGCGATTACGAGATAATCATATCGAATGCGGCGGGCCTGTGCTGAAGTCGTGTCTGACATACCGAAGTCGAGTTCGACAAACCGATCATCGAGCGCAATGTGCGTGACTTCGCCGAGATGAAAGGTGACGTTTTCGCGTTTGGCCAGAAAACGGGAGAGGGGAATCGTGATTTCCGATTTCCGAACCGCGCGTTCATGCAGCCGAGTCTCGAGCAGGTGGTAGGTGTGGCGGTCGACGAGATGGATTCGAACGAGCGGGTTCCCGCGGAACTGCCGGGCAAGCCGCGTAACGCAGCTTATCCCGCCATATCCCGCCCCGAGAATGACGATGTCTATATGTGCCGATGTTTGCATTTCGAAATACCTGTGGATGTTCACCGGTATAACAACAAAGGCCGCGGTATGGTGTCCGCGGCCTTTGCTTGTACAATTCTATAAATCAGATCACAACGCAGTCGACAGAGCGCTGCGTGCGGCATCGAGCATGGGCTTCGTCGAAATTGAGGCGCCGACAGCCGTACGCATCCACAGATCAGGAGAAACGCTTCCGGTCCTGCACATGCGCTCCATTTCTCCACCCAGGTTTTTCCTTTCCAGATACTGTTCCACCTGGAAAGCAATGATATGGCCGAGGGGATAATCGGGAGTGTACATTCCCGCATCAATCATGTGCGAATAGATGCAGAGCAGCGGTTCGTCTTTAGCACCGAGAATGGGAGCGTAATAGCTGTTCCATACATCCTTTGCAATCCCGATCACAGCTTCGCGAAGCTGTGCAGGAGTTGCGTCAGGGTGTTCGTACATCCAGCGCCATGAGCGCATGTCCACCAGCGCGACACCGGCAATTTCATACGTCGACCAAAGCACATCGAGGGTCGCCATCGCTTTTGCCTGCGGACCATTCACACGCAGACCAAGTAATTCCAGATCTCGTGATTGAAAGACGAACGCAAAGCCCTCGGTGAAGGCAGTGTTGGGTACGCCGCGCAGCGTCATATAATCCATCAGCTGAAAGCTCATGACCTGCTCGACGTTATGGCCGAGTTCATGTACGGCGATGTTGTAGCCCTTGTAGTTCATGCCACTCTTCGGTACGCGCGTGCGCAAGTGTGCATTGTCGACGGTGCGGCCTGGACCCATGGCGTGTCCCGCCCCGCGCGACGGATCCACAGTGATGTGGTTCGCAAGAAAGCGGGCGCGGTCAAAACTGAAGCCCAGCTTTGAGAGAATATTAGGAATGTCATTCTCAAAAGCTTCGACGGAAGGATATTTTTTCGCGACCATCCGGTCGAGCTCTTTCTCGGTGATGGCGGGCTTGCTCTTGAAACCGGGGTACCAGATGTCGAACGGCTCGAGGTCGCGGCCGAGGCGCTGCTTGATCAGAGCGCCCGTCTGCTTGACCTCGGGAGAGGTGAGAATAGAAATAAACAGCTCCTCAACTTGCTCTTCCGGAATCTCCCGGTCTTCATTGAAGCGCCTTGCTATATGCGTGGGGTTGTCGGGACAAAAAGCGTCGACTCCGCGTTCGGCGTTGAATATATTCAGCCACTGCTGGTAGCGAACGTCATTCTCTCGAGTGGCTTTCTCGCCCGCAGGTTTCTGCCCGAAGGGCGCGACAGTATTGTCGTCGACATACCAGTCGACCTTGGGATTGTTGATGACTTCCTGCGGAATTTCCTGCGTGATGATCCGCTCCATGATATTATGAATCATCCGCTGGCGGGGGAGTCCGTCAGACATTGCGTATTGGGCCTTGAGTTCGTCGCGAAGTCCCCAATGCGTAATCAGCGAGAGTTCTTCGGGGAAGAGCCGCTGACCGTCTTTCGTCAGCACATTGTGCATGAGAATGTTGTAGCTGCTGATGTAATTGTCGGCGTTGGTATATGCGACGTTGAGCGCCTGATTGACTTCGGAGGGAATGCGCGCATCGAAACCCGCAGCCAAGCGTGTTTCTGCCCATTGTCGGCGGGTCCATTTGTCGCCGCTATCAAGCCGCTCCTTCAATGTTGAAAGCGGGAAGTTCAGCAATACTGTGAAGGCGATTTTCGTCTTGAACAGATCTTCGCTCACATGCGCTCCCGGTGAAAACTCACCGAATTGGTAGTCGACCGCGAGGATCGGGCCCTGATCAAGCTGAAGCGGTGCATTCAGATCGCGTCCCATTTCAGTGAGATAACCCGAGATCAGCATCAGATTATTCTGCAGCCGCTCGAATGTCGCGTTGAGCTGGTCCGGATCGGCGACAAACTGCGTCGTACAAAATTCCATGAAATTGTCCTTGCTGCCATCTTCGTCGCGCCAGAGACGCGCCACCTGACGCACGCCCCGCTCTATGCGCGCCCGCTGCACTTCGCCGTACCGTGCAACAAGAGTGTCGATGGCTGCCTTGGCGCTCTCTTCGTTCATCGTTGTCCCTGTCATTGATTTTCCTTTCTCTCCTGGAGTGCCGCAGGCTGAGAAAAGCAGGAGCAGCAATAGGGCGGAGAGGATTCGTGCATAACTCGTAATCATGAAGTCACCTATTCAAAATGAAAGTGCTTGATTTTTTCGCCACTATCGCGGACATGCCGGATGGCCTCGGTTCCGATATGCAAATGCAGATCGCCGAAGCGCCTTGACACTTCCCGGTCGGTTTCTTCCGTCTTGATTCCGTCAGCTGCCATAGGGATGTCGGTGACGAGCAGCAGCGCTCCGCGGGGAATCCCGTTGGCATGCCCGGTAATAAAGATCGTCGCCGTTTCCATATCGATGCCGATGGCGCGTACAGATCGCAGATATCCGCGGAACTCCGTGTCGAATTCCCATACACGCCGATTTGTCGTGTAGATCACACCCGTGCGGTATTCATGGCCATGGTCCGTTACGCAGTTGGCGACGAACTGATGCAGTTTGAATGACGGCAGCGCCGGGACCTCCGGCGGCATATATGAATTCCCGGTGCCTTCGCCGCGAATGGCGGCGGTGGGAAGTATGAAATGACCGACCTGGGTTGATTTTTTCAGCCCGCCGCATTTGCCGAGAAACAGAACCCCTGATGGATCAATGACGGTGAGAAGATCCATAACCGTGGCGGCATTGGGACTCCCCATTCCATAATTGATAATGGTGATGCCATCATCGGTTGTTGCAGCGGTCATTGGTCCGCCGCGTCCCGACACAGCGATGCCATGGATTTCCGCGAAGCGGTCCACGTAGGATTGAAAATTCGTCAGTAAAATCCATTTGCCGAAACCGTCGAGCGGCATGCCTGTGTAGCGGGGCAGCCAGTCTCTTACGATATCTTCCTTTCCTTGCAGCATACATTCGCTCCTGGAGTGTCACAATAAAATACCCGCATTTGTCTGAATTTCCATCCTGTGTAGAATTTTCCTTTATTCAGGTCTTGGAATTCCCTGCCTTTTCATCCGATATTACAAACTTGTTCCACGCACAATACATTGCCAATGCTACGCTCGATTCTTTTCTGGGTCCTCGCTTTACTGATCACTCTTGGTTCGGCTTATTATCAGCGGAAGACGGGTCCCACATATCCGGTCGACGGTTCACTTACCATTCACGGTGCGGAAGTCCACTATTCGCTCACGCGTTCCCACGGCGGCGACGGCGATCAACCGGTTCCCCTGATTGATCCTTCGCGAAGCGTGAGAGGTGAAATCGTGTTCAAGCGCTACAAAACCGATGATGAATGGACCCGACAAGCTCTTGTTCTCTCAGGTGATACGCTGTTCGGCTATCTCCCGCATCAGGTTCCTGCCGGCAAACTTGAGTATTTCGTTGAACTGGAAAACGGCGACAATGTCATGCGCATTCCCGAGCATGAGTCGGTGGTGACGCGATTCAAGGGAGCCGTGCCTCTGGGCGTTCTCATCCCGCATATTATCGCGATGTTTCTCGCCATGCTGCTCTCCACCCGCGCGGGTATCGAATCCTTCCGCCGCAAAGGCAAGCCTCGCAAGCAGGCGCTATGGGCAACGGGACTTCTCATCATAGGCGGACTCATCCTCGGCCCCATCGTCCAGAAATATGCGTTTGGTGCTTATTGGACCGGCTTCCCTTTCGGTATGGATCTCACAGACAATAAAACGTTAATCGCTTTTATTGCATGGGCGATTGCTCTGGCAGCAATCTGGAAGCCCGATGCAATTGAGCGCCAGCCCCTTCGCCGCTGGTTCGTGTTGTTCGCCTCCTTGGTGATGATGGCGGTGTACCTGATTCCGCACAGCCTGATGGGCAGCGAACTCGACTACAAGAAACTTGATGAGGAACGCAAGCGTCAGCATCCCGCGGCATTCGACAGCGTTTCCGCTCAGCCTGCTGTAATGGACGCTGAGCAGGAGGCGCAACCAGACGGCGCACCAGTTGACGTTTCCGTCGAGAACAAGCCGCAGGAATGAGCACCCAAGCCTCGGAAGGACATCTCCTCTACACTCTCTGTGCCGGAATCGGAATTCTGGTCTTTTTTCTCGGACCGGCTCTGGCGCTGCTAAGCGATACCGACGCGCTTGCGGCAGCTACTGTTGGATATGCGGGCATCGCACTGTTCACCGGAGGCATAGCCGCACGCTATTCCTTCGCTGTCGCATCCAGACCGGGAATTCAGCTTCTGAGAAATCTGGGCGTTGGCCTGGTGATCACCTGCATGTTCTACGGAATTTTCCTTCTGCTTTATTTTCTCTGACGCAGCACTGCTGCAGCAAATTCCTTACACGCCCGGTTTTGCAAACAATCATCCATGGTTCCCTGGCGGAGAGAGAAATAACTTCCTTTGAATTGTAGAATTTCAAGTTTACAATGTTGGTTCAATTTTGTCATGAACCGGAGTTATTGATGTATAGAAAAAGACTTTTGTTTTTCGGTCTGCTCGTAATTGCGTCCTCGACCTTTCTCGTCGCACGCGCATTTCGAGTGGGGCAGATTCCCAACGGCACGAAAGATGCCTGCGCAAACTGTCATTTAAATCCCGCTGGCGGCGGTCCCCGCACTTCATTCGGCTCAGAGATCGAGCGCAATTTTCTTTCGGGTTCCGGCGCTGCCGGGCAGGTTCAATGGGGACCCGCGCTCGCCGCACTGGATTCTGACGGCGATGGTTTCAGCAATGGCGTGGAGCTTCAGGATCCCAATGGAAACTGGACCAGCGGCCAGCCAGCTCCGGGCAACCCTGCGCTTGTGACAAATCCCGGCGACCCCGCTGATTTCCCAAACACGACCTCAGTGAGAACCTTGCCGGGCAACGTTGCTGGCTTCATGCTCGAAGGAAATTTTCCGAATCCCTTCAATCCCTCGACGACTATAATTTTCCAGGTCGCGGCAGCAGCACAGGTACGGCTCGAGATCTTCAATAGCATCGGCTCCCGTGTGCGGCTGCTTTCCGATGAGCACATGGATGCCGGGCGCTACAGCAGCAGCTGGAACGGCCGTGACGATCTTGGCCGTGTTGTCGAATCCGGAACTTATTTCTATCGCCTCAGTGCAGGCAGCTTCAGCGCCGTCAAACGCATGGTCCTCATCAAATAGAAGATTTCCTCGCTTTCCCAATACCAATGGCACGTTCGTCCTCCCGAGTAGCGGTGCCCGGCCTGCCTCGGCGAAGCCCCGCAGAGCGGGACGGAGACGGGAAGGGCAACGCGTATCGAGGGACAGTGCAGATCATAAAAACAACGGGGCGTCTCAGAATTGAGGCGCCCCGTTTTTACAGACGCAGGAAATAAACCCGCGTTTATTTTTTCACGTACTTCCCGATAAAATCAAAGAACTCATCAAACCAGATCAGCTGCTCCTGCGGATGCAGTACCCAGTGATTCTCCTCGGGGTACACAATGAGTTTTGAAGGAATGCCTTTGACCTGGGCAACGGTGAACGCTTCGAGGCTCTGCGTATAAGGGACCCGGAAATCCTTTTCGCCGGTGATGATCAGAATAGGAGTGTCCCAGTTCTGCGCATATTTATGTGGGGAGTGTTTGGCGTAATTCGGGGCTGCCTTCGGATCCCAATACGGTCCGCCATTTTCCCAGTTCGTGAACCAAAGTTCCTCGGTTGCGCCGTACATGCTCTCGAGATTGAAGACGCCGCAATGGGAGACGAAGCTGCTGAAGCGGCCCTGATGATTTCCAGCCAGCCAGAAGGCCGCATAGCCGCCGGCGCTGGCACCGATGGCGGATATATGATTCCGGTCGATATACGGTTCCTTGAGCATGACATCGGTGCAGGCGAGAATATCCTGCATCGGCATGCCGCCCCAGTCCTGACTGATCGCATCGTTCCAGTCCTGACCGAAGCCCGGAAGTCCGCGGCGATTCGGCGCTACGACAACGTAGCCCTTCGATCCGTAGAGAAGGAAATTCCATGCGAAGCTGAAGAACTGGCTGACGGTTGACTGCGGACCACCCTGACAGTAGGTGATCAGCGGATATTTTTTCGAAGGATCGAAGTCCGGCGGATACACTACCCAAGTTTGAACTTTCTTGCCGTCGGTACTGGTGACCCAGCGTTCCTCTATTGTCACGGGACGAATGTGCGAAAGCACTTCCGTGTTTTCCTGCGTAAGGGACCACGCACGCGCGTCCTTTTTGGCAGGCTGTGCGAAAATCTCAGTAGGTGCGTTGAAATTGCGTCGGCCATAAACGAGAGTCTTGCCGTCGGGTGTGAGATCGAGTCCGCCGTCATGGTTGTAGACGCCGCCGGTGAGAATTTCCCAGCTGCCGTCACTTACGTTAATGCGGTAGACCTGAACGGTAGCCCCGTTTTCCGCAGTGAAATACAGCGACTTGCTATCGGGCGCCCAGAGAGTTCCTCCCACCCACTGATCCAGTGTTGCGGAAAGCTCCCGCACCTTGCTGCTCTCACGATCGAAAAGCATCAGGCGATTGCGGTCGGCTTCATCGCCGGCACGGGCCATCGAGTGGAACGCAATGTAGCGTCCGTCCGGAGAATACAGCGGATCGCGATCGAAGCCCGGCATTCCGTCGGTGATGTTGCGGGCGGCACCGGTTGCGATATCCACGACGTACACATCCGAATTCGTGCTCTCGGCGAAGTTGTCCACTTTCTTCGAAGTATAGGCGATTTCCATGCCGTCAGGGGACCATGCGATTTCTTCCGCACCGCCGAAGGGCTTCAAGGGAGTTTCGAAGCGTTCCCCTTTCATAAGATCGCGAACTTCGCCACCTCCGACCGGCATGATGAAAAGATGCATATAGCTTTCATCGTTCCATTCATCCCAGTGACGAACAGGAATGCTATCATACATACGCACTTTGGCTTTATCGTAGGCAGGATATTTCTCCGCCACGGTTTGATCTAGTTTCACGTCGGAAGTGAATGCGAAATTTTTTCCGTCAGGCGACCAGGAAAGATTGCTCACGCCGTTTTCCACATCCGAGACTTTCACCGCTTCGCCGCCGTCGAGTGCGATCGTGTAGATTTGAGGACTGCCGCCACGGGTGGAAAGAAAGGCGATGGACTTTCCGTCCGGCGACCATACGGCGCCGAAATCCCCGGAAGGCGATGTCGTCAGTTGACGATGCGTTTCTCCATCGATGGAAACCAGATGCAGATCGGAGTTGCTGCGATTGGCCTGAATGTCGGGAACCGTCACACCGTACAGCACCCACTTGCCGTCGGGAGAAACTTGCGGGCTGTACACACGCTTGAGGTTGAGCAATTCCTCGGAAGTGATAAGATGGGTTTGCTCCCGGTTCTCTGACTGGATTTTCTCATCGAGACGTTTCTGCGTTTCGGGCGGAAGCTTGATTGGTTTCTGCGGATTCTGAGCCGCGAGCGGCAGCATCAGAGAAAGCAGCATCACCCCGATGGTGAATATCGTTCGATTGGTCATGATAATTCCTGTATTGAAAAAAGGATCTGCATCCTTTTAAAATACGGATGCAGTGCCGTAAAGTGGAAATGTATCCGGGGTGAAAACACAAACCATTTTTTTCCCTTACCTCGAAGTCTCTCCTGTCGTATATTATTTCCATTGCCCAGATTTTCCTCCACAACTATACCGGAATTATTTATGCGTCTTGCAGTACCACTTCTCGCCTTGCTTCTTGCTTTCGCAATGAGCACCGACGGGGTGGCGAAGGAACGTCCGCGTCCCGCCACTCCTGCCGTCACAGTCTCTGGCGATTTCGTCCAGGGGATGGTGTTCGTCAAATTCAAAGAAATCCACACGATCGCACCGGGCACAGCCGCCACGGGCATCGGCAGCGTCGACCGCATTCTCACCCGCGTGCTGACTGCATCGATCAAACCGATGCATCAGGCCCTCGCGTTGAAAAAAGGCTTTGCATCAAAAGAAGAGGCAAGCCTTGCCCGTATCGTGAAAATACATTACACGGCTCCGATGGATCCGCGCAAGCTCGCAGCCGAACTTGCAGCCGATCCCTCGGTCGAATATGCAGAGCCCGTACCTGTGTTCCGCGCACAGGATACTCCGAATGATCCGCGCCTCAGCACGCAGTGGACAATCAACATGCTGAAAATGACCGAGGCGTGGGACATCAGCAAAGGCGATTCCACCATTGTTATTGGATATGTTGATTCCGGCGTGAACTACAATCACGAAGACCTCTCTCTCGCCATCGCGAAAAATGCGGGCGAGTGGGGAACAAACGGTGAACTCAAGGCCAATGGCGTCGACGACGACAACAACGGATATGTCGATGACTGGCGTGGCTGGGATTTTATCGGCAACGGCACATTGCAGCTTCCGAATCCCGACAACGATCCTATGGATTTTAACGGACACGGCACGAACGGCGCGGGTGTCGCAGCCGCCTCCACCAATAACGGACTCGGCATTGCCGGCATCGGCTACTACACCAAGGTCCTGCCGATCAAGGTTCAGGACGATGCCGCAGCTGGCGGTTTCAGCGGCTACGACGGAATCATCTACGCAGCGGATATGGGCTGCCGTGTCGTCAACTGCAGCTGGGGAGCAAACAGTTTGATCAACCAGACTCTTCAGGATGTTATTGACTATGCGTGGTCGAAAGGCGTTCTCGTTGTCGGCGCCGCCGGAAACAGCGTCATCGATAACGACGTTGATCCCTTCCTTCCTTCGTCTCTGAACCACGTGCTCAGCGTCAGTTCCATTGACGAAAACGGCGGAGCGACTTCCACCACCGCCTATGGCGCCTCGGTTCACGTCTGCGCTCCCGGAGTGAACGTGCTCACGACTCGCGGAAGCTTCGGCTACCAGGCCGTGACCGGCACATCATTCTCATCACCGCATATGTCGGGACTCGCCGCGCTGATTTTTGCACTGCATCCGACCTGGACTCCCGATCAAGTGCTTGAGCAGATCCGCGTAACGGCAGATCCCTTCGGCGCCGAGCATGAAGCCAAGCGCTACGGACGCGCAAACGCGCTCAATGCGCTCGCGATGAATCAAAACCTGACCGACATTCCAGGTGTGATGGTGGATGGTTTTTCAGTCAGCACAGCGAATGGAAGCGTGCTCACCGAAGGCGGCCAGACTGCCGACCTCAATGTGACTTTTAAAAACGTACTCGCTCCCACTGCCAACGCGACCGTTGAGTTGGTACTCGATGGTGCACCGTTCACTGCAAACGTCACGAGCTACACGCTTGGCGCGCTCCAGACCCTGGAGAGCAAGAGTCTCAGCATGCAGATCCGCCTCAATGACGACGTGACGCAGTCCGAAGGCTACATCCCGGTCATTCTGAAAATCACCGACGGCTCCTATGTCGATTTCGAAGTCGTACGGGTGCCGGTGTATCTCAGTAATAGCTGGCACACCGTGGTGGACCTCCTCTACCCGTACAATTCCATTGACCATGCCAATCGCTGGACCATCTGGGTCAGCGGCGACTACGCACCGAATGGCGTAATTACTCAGGATATCGCGCTGCGTTCGACTGACGGCGGCGATACCTGGCTGTTTGCCTTCGGCACCGGTTTTCCGAGTGGCGTCGGCGTGTATTGCATCGACGGCATTGATGAGAATAGTGCGCTCGTGGGTACGGGTCCTGCCAATGGCAGCGCGGCTATTTTCCGTACGGGCGACGGCGGTCAGAATTGGGCGTCTACAAGCGTTTCCAACATGACGGCGTTCGTCAACTGGATTCACATGTTTGATTCGCAGAACGGCATCATGCAGGGTGATCCGAAAAACAACGTCTGGGGAATCGCCACTACCGCCAACGGCGGTGGGACGTGGACTGCAATTCCCACGCCTTTGAGCGCTGCTGCAAGTGAAGCAGGCTGGAACAACAGCTACGACGCCGTCGGGAATTACATGTGGTTCGGTTCCAACAACAGCAAGATCTATCGTTCCACCGACCGCGGTCTCACCTGGACGGGCTACGCAACCCCGAGTAAAAACGCCGTCGACGTGAATTTCCGTGACGAGATGGTGGGTGTGGCCCGCTTCTCGAAACAGGTTGACGTAGGTACCGACACGCTCGCGCTTACCGTTGACGGCGGATTGTCATGGTCGCTGATTTCGACCATTGCCGCTCCTTCCGGTTCGGTGATCTTCGAACGCGGCGGCAAACGTCTGTGGTTCTTCATGGGCGCGAACGCTTTTGTTTCCGAGGATCTGGGTGCGACCTGGAACGTCCAGGCTGCGCCGAGCAGCTTCAATTACATCAACGACGCAACTGAATGGAACGATGGTTTTGTGACGTCAGTCTTCGCTGCCGGAATCGAAATTTTCCGCTACAACGGAGACTTCGTGCTGGATGTTGACGACGTGCAAGCCGCTGCTCCTACGACCCCGATGCTTCAGCCGCTCTACCCGAATCCCGCGGCCTCGGGACGCGATGGAAATGTCGTCGCACAGCTGCAGCTTCCGTCGTCTTCGTCTGTCGTCCTCGCCGTCTACGACATGACCGGCAAGAAAGTACGTGAAGTGCTGAATGCCACGCTCGAAGCCGGAAGCCATAGCGCAAACGTATCCACTGCCGGACTCCCTGCCGGCAATTACCTGCTGCGTCTGAACACACCGACGCACAGCAGCACGCAAAAACTCGTCGTTCTCAACTAGAGGATAACGAGGCGCGCAAGGTAAAAGAGGCGCACAGAGTTTTTTACCGCAGAGGCGCTTGAGGCGCACAGAGGATTTTTAATAAATTTTCTGTTCGCCTCCTGCGCCTCTGCGGTAAACCTCTTCTCTGCGCCCTCTGCATCTCGCCACGGCGAGTCTCCGGCCTGTGGGCCTCCGACCTCCCTCCCCTCCCTCTCCCATTCCTGCTATCCCTTCCCTGCATTTCTTCTTATCTCATCCTTCAGTATCTTATTTGATCTTTAGTTCCTCGTCCCGAATAAATATTGGTGATGTATGAAAGCTTTCTTCAGCGTATTCGTTGCGGCTCTGCTGCTGTTTATGGCAGGTTCTCCCGTTTTCGCAGATTCTCCCGACAGGCCAGCCTCACCGGCCTCCCATGGAAAGAATACCATCGAGATTGCTCCAAATCTGATTATTATAAAATTCCGACCGCAAGTTTCTTTCACCAGCGGAGGCAATCGCCTCGGCATGCAGAGTCTTGACGCTCTCCTTCAGCGCATTGGTGCAACAGCGGTAGAGTCGTTCAGCACGGTCAAGGAAAACTCATTCCAGAAAGCCTCCCGGCGTCCATACAACTACGACCGAATGGTAAAGGTCCGCTACACTTCGAATGACCATCCCGCGCTGCTTGCAAAAGAAATCGCAAACGATCCTCAGGTGGAATACGCCGAACCGTATTACATCTATCCGGTGAATCATACACCAAACGATCCGCGTCTCGGGACGCAGTGGGCAGTCAACGTGATGAAGCTGAAGGAAGCATGGGACGTCACTACGGGTGATTCTACAATCATTATCGGCGATGTCGATACCGGTGTAGATTGGACACACGAAGATCTTTCGCTCAGCATCTACATTAATCCCGGCGAATACGGCGCAACCGGCGAGCTGAAAAACAACGGCATTGATGACGATAACAACGGCAAGATTGATGACTGGCACGGATGGGATTATTTCGGAAACGGAACGTTCCAGTCGCCAAACCCTGATAACAATCCGATGGACGGAACGCTCGGACACGGCACCAATACTTCTGGCTGCGCGGCGGCACTCGCCAACAACAGTCTTGGTATCGCAGGCAGCAGCTATCGCGCCAAAATTCTTGCGGTCAAGGCCTCGACCGACCAGACCACCGGTGTCGGCGGCTACGACGGAATTCTCTACGCAGCACAAATGGGCTGCCGCGTCATCAGCTGCAGCTGGGGCGGTACCGGCGATCGTTCGCAGGCACTGCAGGATCTTATCAACGACGTGACTGACATGGGCGCTCTCGTGGTCGGATCATCCGGCAACGACCCGGTCGACAACGACTATACTGCGCATTGGCCTTCTTCCTTCAGCCGCGTTCTGAATGTGGGCTCCGTCGAATCGAGCGGCGCTTCATCCGGCTGGTGCACCTTCGGCACATCAGTGCACACGTATTCCCCCGGCAGCGGCATTCTTACTACCAAAAACGGCGGCGGATACACGAGTCCGACCGGCACATCCTTTTCTTGCCCGCTCGCAGCGGGAGTCGCCGCACTCGTTTTCTCGGTGCATCCCGACTGGACCCCCGATCAGGTAGCCGCGCAGATACGCGTTACTTCCGACGCGTTCGACAATCCGGCGACAAGCAAACGCTTTGGTCGCCTGAATGCATTCAAGGCTGTTTCCCTTAATACGAATCTGGATGAAATTCCCGGTCTGCGCATCAGTAATTTCACTTACGTGTTCCAGGGCGGCGGATCAAGCTTCACGGAACCGAAGCAGGTCGCACGAGTCACAGTGGAATTTGAAAACCTTCTGGCCCCGTCATCTGCGGCAACAACGGCCTACGTAGATCTCGACGATCCCTCGATCACTGCATCGACCACCGAATTCACGCTTGGCATACTCAATACATTTGAGCGCAAGACGATAGAATTCGATGTCGTTCTCGCTGACAATCCGCAAACCTCGGAAGGATATCTGCCGGTACGCATTCGGCTCGAGGACGGCGAATACGTAGACTTCGTCATGGGACGCATTCCTATTTTTCTCGACGGCGCATGGCACACTTCACTCGCCTTCGGCGCACCATATTTCACGAGCATTGATGCTGTGAGCACTTCTACCGTTTGGGCTTCGGCGAATGTATCAACTCAGGATATTGGTGTTCGCACGATCAACGGCGGCTCGACCTGGACCAACGCTTCCGGCTCCGGCTTCCCCAGCGGCAAGGGCGTGTACTGTGTTTTCGGTGTGAATAATAACGTCGCTCTCCTCGGTACAGGTCCGGCCAACGGAGCGGCGGAAGTGTATCGCACGGCGAACGGCGGAACGTCCTGGGTAGGTACCTCCGTCAGCAGCATTACGGGCTTTGTCAACTGGATTCACATGTTCGATGATCAGAACGGCATCCTCGAGGGCGACCCTCTCGGTGGAAGCTGGGGTGTCGCAACGACAGATGATGGCGGCGCCTCATGGACAAAGATCGCCGCGCCTCCAACGGCGCCGACAGGCGAGGCTGGCTGGAATAATAGTTACGCCGCAGCAGGCGACAGAATCTGGTTCGGCACGAACAACAGCAAGATCTATCGTTCGAACGATCGCGGCGTAACATGGGAAAGCTTTGTCACTCCGAGCAAACACTCAGTCGACATGGTTTTTGCCGACGGCGACCGCGGAATGATTCGCTTTACCACACAGACCAGTCAGGGCGGTACGAATGCACTGGCCGTGACCGATGACGGCGGAGAGAACTGGACGCTGCTCAATACCATTACCGTGACCAGCGGCGGCAGCATCGAGGTCGAACCGGACGGAAAGCGCTTCTGGTTTCTTCAGGGTATGAGTGCCTGGGTCACCACCGATCTCGGAGCGACCTGGACTGTACAGGCAACGCCCGGAGGTTTTGCTAACATCACCTGTTCCACCGCCTACAGCGGCACTATCAAAACGGATGTGTATGCCGCAGGCTTCGATATTTTCAAATTCAGTTCGAACTTCGATCCCTACAATACCTCGGCGGTCGGAGATATGCTCTCGGCTTCGGATTTCCAGCTGGATTATATTTACCCGAATCCTGTCTCTGCCTCCTCATCAAACGGCGTGACAGTCGGCTTTACCCTTGAGGAAACAGCGGCAACGCGTGTCGCTGTGTACGACAACATCGGGCGCCTCGTTCTGGAAGGTATTGACGGTCGCCTGGCGGCTGGTTCACACAGCTTGCGACTCGATACGTCCACACTGCCCACCGGCAGCTACCGCGTTCGCGTACAGGCAGGAGAACGCGTGGGCACCTCGAATCTGCTCGTTATTCATTAAGACCGGATGATATTTCCGGATCGCCGAGTGGCGAAGTAACCAACCGCTGCTCGCAACAGACTGCAGTTTTATGTGGGTGCAGATTCCCACGACGAGACAGAGAAAAATTTCTTATACTTGAAGGATACCGAATTTCGGTATCCTTCTTTTTTTGCACACCGGAAAGAATGCACATGTTCACCTGGAGCCCTGATCCCGAACTCTTTGCCATGGGACCCATCCACATCCGCTGGTACGGTCTGCTATTTTCGCTCGCCTTCCTCAGCAGTTTTGCTGTGATGGTGTGGATTTTCCGAAAGGAGAATAAGGGCGACGATCTGCTGAACAAGCTTTTTCTTTACGTGTTCGTCGGTGTTGTGGCAGGTGCGCGTCTTGGACATTGCCTCTTCTACAGTCCGGAATTCTATCTCTCGAATCCGATTGAAATACTGAAAATCTGGGAAGGCGGACTCGCAAGTCACGGCGCTGCAGCCGGCATTATCATCGCACTCATGCTATTCGCACATCGCACACCAGGCATAACATTTCTCTGGGTCGCTGACCGCGTGGCCGTGGTCATTCCGCTGGCTGCCATCTTTGTCCGCCTCGGCAACTTCGTCAATTCAGAAATTCTCGGGCTCCCTGCCAGCGTGCCCTGGGCGGTGGTTTTTTCGCGTATCGATGATATTCCCCGTCACCCGGTGCAGCTCTATGAAGCCACCGCTTACGTAATAATCTTCCTGGTGATGATCGCCTTGTATAAACGAGGCACGGCTGCACGGACGGGACGTCTTGCTGGAAGCATGGTTGCCATGCTCTTTTCGATGCGTTTCGTGTTGGAATTCTTCAAGACCGGACAATCCACGCTCGATCCCTCCATGCCCATTACCATGGGACAACTTCTAAGCATACCGCTGGTGGCCTTCGGCCTGTGGCTGCTTCTGCGCAAGCAAACGGAATCTGCACAACACTGACTCACAGCGTTGCAGGCATCGGCGACCCGACGAAACAATTTATCTCCCACCTCCGAGACCCACACCCCATTGCGTTGTGAGGCCGAAGAGCGTTTGTCCTTCGGTCGTCACCGTACACCAGAATCCCGGCCGCAGTCCCGCCACATCAATAAAGCCGGGGTAGACATTCAACGTTGCGAGATTGGATGAAATGCCGCTCAGCACCAACGATGCGAGCAGCGAATTCTCCCGATCATAAAATATCCCCGCACTCCACACCAGACTTCCGGTCAGATGCAGAGGGTTGTCGGTTTCCGGGATGACATCTGCGTTGCGCAGACCCGCGGCGATTGAGAGCGCGGCACCGTCGTCGAAACGGCGAGTGAGTCCTGCGAGACCGTTCACCCCGAAGACATAGATGATCGAATGCTTTTCCCAAAAGGGCAGGTCGTATTTGATCACGAAATACTGTCCGGTATTGCGGAGCGTGGCATCGGACACATTCAGCGTTGGCTGCAGCGACCAGTCGGTCATGTGCAGTGTGCGGGAGAAAAAGAGTGCAACGTCGTCAATACTGAAGAGCAGCATTCCCCCGATATCGAAGAGATAAATGTCGGCAAGCGGATCGATCAACTCTCCCTCCACCGCGTTATTCTCCACAATTTCATTGAGCAGGTGATACGACATGACGGTTGCTGCGGACCATACGCGTGGAGCAGCGAAGCCCTGCTGTTCATACCATTCGCCCAGCTTCACGTAGGTCATCCCGCCGCCGATCAGATGCAGCTGATAATTCGGCCACCAGCTTGCCCCTTCGCTGAATTCCAGCGGCAAGATTTCATTGCGGAGAAAATTTCCCCATCCATAACGATTGATCAGGGGCAGGGGCTTCGCCAGATTTTCGAATACCGTGCTTCCCGCCCGGGCAAAAGGATACGCGAATACATCCCGGCGATAACGGTCAAGCTGCAGAATATCGAAGCCCCCGTTGAGCAGCACTGTCCAGGGTGAATACTGCGACTCGCTTCCCCGGGAGTTTCCTTGATAATAAAGTGGCTGCGAATTTGTCCCGGTGATAATCGCGAAAAACAGAACGATAAGAATTCCCGGATTGAATACGTGACGTCCCCGCCTGTCCAGCATCTCCAGTGAGAACCGCAGCATTCCGGAGGGTAGGCACAGCGGTAGGCGATGCATATTCATAACGTACTAACATCCTGCGAATACAGGAGTTGGGTTGGAAAGGCAATCTGATTTGTGAGATATTTCACGCGGATGAGAGGGATAGAGTAAGACAGAACTGATATCCGAAAGGTTACAAAAAAACTCACAATTTTCTAACATGATATTGTATGTTTCGTAATTTCAGCGTAATCTAGAAGACCTGATGAAGCAGATTCCTCTGCATACCATAGATTTGTCTTACTCTGGAGAAATCAATGCAGCGTTTGTACTCCCTGACTGTTCTTTTCCTTGTCCTCACCGCCGCGGCATTTTCGCAATCGCGCGGTTTTATTCCCCCACTGTTTACCCTTCCGGAAGCCGGCGACGAAGTGCGATACACTTCGGCGGCGCAGCCAACGTTTCAGCTGCCTGACTATCCGGCCACACAATTAGGCAGCGGTCTGGAAGGAGTTGTAGAAGTGCAGCTTTATGTCACTTCTGAGGGCGAGGTAATTTTCAGTGAAATTACGGTGAGTTCCGGAGTGAAGGAGTTCGACGAATCGGCGTTAGCCAGCGCGATGCGAGCCCGTTTCCCTATGGGCTACGCAACGGTTAAGGGGCTCCCCCGCGACTTCCGCCTTTCGATGCCATTTTATTTTCTTCTCTCAAGCGATCCGGAGCAGTACTGGCAATCGCGTCTCGAACTGGCACGCATTCAGCAGGAATACGAAGTGGTCATGCGGAAATTCCAGGACTTCGTAATGCAGCGCAGTAAAACGCCGCCGCAGAAGGTCAAGGAAATTCAGCGCGAAATGGAAGAGAAAGTTACTGTGGCGAAGAATATTCACCGCATACTTGCCGAGAAAAAGGAAACGGCTATCCTTCGTCTGCGCGAACAGCTCGACGAAAAGCGCGGTCAGGCCCCGTTGGCGGATGATGATGCTACATGGCGTCGGGATCTGCAGGACCCCTCTAACGCCAGCGTACAGGTTGCGCTTCCCGGCACAGGTGTTGTGAACTCGCGCACAGTAGGATCCGAGGGCGTCGATCGTCTGACGCAAGAATTGGAAATGAAGAAATCGTATCTGTAAGCGATACTGAATATCCGCGGCCCTGAATCAGCCGCAGCTGCACCCATAAAAACTCAACTGAGTGCTATGAAGAACATCCGTCCCACAAGGGCGGATGTTTTTATTTCTCCCCGATCTTAAGCACTTCCCCGACTTCGTAGCGTGAAGCGATGACAACGCGCGGTCGGAATTCTGTGCGCCGGGCAAGCACGGACTCGATTTCGCGCAGCACCACTTCAGGACTATTGTTGTTTTCGCTCAGATGGCCGAGGATGAGAGTGTGCATACGGCCGTGGCAATGATTCTCTACCAGCTCCATCGCCTGATGATTCGAAAGATGGCCATGAGGTGCCCGGATGCGATCCTTCAGATGCTGAGGATAGGAGCCGTACTCCAGCATGTGATCATCGTAATTGCTCTCAAGCAGCGCTGCGTCGACTTCGCCCAGAAGCCGCTCCACGTCTTCATTACGGATCCCTAGGTCCGTTACATAGAGAAAGCGTGTCTCGCCGATAGTGACGAGGAAAAACACCGGATCGGCTGCGTCATGCGATTTAGGAAAGGCCTGCACAGTGATGTCTTCAACTTTCACCGCCTCATTACTGTGCAGGAAGCGGTGCCCTTTGTAAGGCTTGTTGCGCCACATGCCGCGCCACGTGGCCTCGGTCAGGAAAGTCGGTACGCGATACATCTTCGTCGTGACCGGCAGTCCCCGTGCATGGTCGGCATGTTCATGGGTAATGAATATGCCGCGTACGCTCTGCAGATAGCGCCCGTGCACTTTGAGCCTCAACTCAATCTGCTTGCGTGAGATACCGCAATCGAGAAGAACCGCCGCGCCGCTGCGGGGAGATTCGACATACACGGCATTGCCGTTGCTGCCGGAATTGAGAACGATGATATTCACTGGATCTTCCTTAACGCAATGCAGGACGGGGTCACCGTCCTGCGCTGCTATCGATTAATCATAACTGTTTCCGCTTCAATTCACTCCGAGTTCACGAAGCAAAAAATCGGCCTTGCCAAGATACTTGGCCACGAAAAGTACGTAGCGGATATCGGCACCGATACTGCGGCTGTAATCCTCGCTCCATTCGTAGTCGTTAACCGTGGCTTCATAGGCGCGATCGAAATTCACACCAACGAGTTCGCCTTTTGCGTTGAGTACCGGACTGCCCGAATTTCCGCCCGTGGTGTCCATGTTATACAGCATCGCTATGGGCACGTCTTCAAGAAGCGCGTCTTCGTAGCTCTTGTCGTAATCCTTGGTGTTGTAGAGCTCGACGAGGCGCGCAGGAGCGTTGAAAGGCTCTGTTCCGGTGTTCTTCTCAACCAGTCCGCGCAGCGTTGTCTGCGATTTATAAATCGTAGCATCAGCCGGAGCGTAGCCGCGGATGTAGCCGTAGGTCAGGCGCAGCGTACTGTTGGCGTCGGGAATGAAATCCTTGTTCTGCCAGGCCATTTTCGATTCAATGAATTCTGCTTCGAGACGCTTCAGTTCACCGTCGCGCGTTTTCCGAATTTCAATAATATTTTGGTTGAGCTTGTCCAGATCGCGAACCAAGGCGATAAACGGATCCTGACTCGCAGCGAGTTTTTCCTTTTCCCAACTCGCGATAACACTCATGCCTTCAGGCGTGGCGATGGCGCTTTTCTGAAATGCCTCGCGTACCCGGGCAACGACTTTGATACGATCCGTTTCACCGTTTGTGAATACCGCGATCGAAGGGGGCTGCTGTGCGGCAGGCAGTTTTGAAAAATCGTAGAGCAGTGTCGCGAGAAATTCGAGTTCAGTGTCGAGCTTGATCAGGCCATACTGTTTTTTAACGGCCTCCTGCATTCTCGTAGCTTTCTCGCTGGTAATCTCCTCCTTATCGCCGGCTTTCACAACGGCAGTCAGCAAGCCGATAAATTGATTGCGTGCCAGCATGGAAGCAATGATTTCCTGCAGGGCGGTTTTTTCATAATCCGCATACACGGCACTCAGTTCAGACTGCGTCCTCCCGAACTTTTCGCGCAGTTCAGGCACTCCTTCGATATGCTGCTGAAGTGCGGCTTCTTCGGAGCGGCGCTTGTCGACGAGTCCCAGACGCCGCAAACCCTGCAGCTTGCCCTTGTAATTCTTGGTGGCGTTGGAAAGTCCCTTTACCATGTCGGCGTAATCCAGCTGCAGCGAACGATCGCCCTCGGACGCCTTCTCCATCGTCTGTATCATATAATCGTAGCGCGATGAGAGATAAGGAAGAATCACATTCTCGTACAGAGCGATGTAATCGGCGCTTTTGTGTCTGTAGGTGCGTCCGGGATATCCGAGAATGAAGACGAAGTCGCCTTCGCTCACTCCCTTGGGAGCGACTTTGATGAAGCGTTTCGGTTTGTAGGGAACATTGTCCTTGGAGAAAGTCGCAGTCTTGCCATCCGGAGCGACATAGGCGCGGAGGAAAGAAAAATCGCCTGTGTGACGCGGCCAGACCCAGTTGTCGATTTCGCCGCCATAATTGCCGACCGCAAGAGGCGGCACGTAGACCAGGCGAACATCCCGAATGATGCGATAGGTGAAGAGCACATAACTCTTTCCCGGAAACATTTCCGACACGTCGCAGGCTATGTTTTCACGGTCAGCCTCGGCCTCCTTCGCCAGCTTTTTCATTTCTGCCTGAATGGCGTCGCTGCGCTCGGCAGGCGTCATCGATTTCGTTGCAACTCCGAGCACTTCCTTCGACACATCGCGGTAGGACTCGGTGATACGACAGATATATCCCAATGCGGGATATTCATCTTCGCGCGTGGAAGCTGTGAAACCGTCCTTCAGATAATCTTTCTCCGGCGTGCTCGCAGCTGTCACGCCGCTGAAAGCGATGTGATGATTCGTGAGAATCAATCCGTCGGCTGAAACGAACTCACCCGTGCCGCCGCCTACCTGGCAGATAGCATCAACAAGGCTGACGCCGTCGGGATTGTAAATTTCGGATGCATCAATCTTCAATCCTTTGGATTTCAGGTCGAGCCGCGAAATTTCGCTCAACGGATACATGCCCTCGTCGGCTGTGAGTCCAGCGACGAAAATCAGTGAAAACACAACCAGAATACTCAGACGATAAAAGCGTGACATGGCTTCAAGCCTCCAGTGATGCGCGTACATGTAGCTGCAGCCCCGGGGCTGCATCATTCAAGATACGGAAAAAGAGCCGGTGGCGACAAGATGGCAAAGGCGCTTCTGCAAAACGGCATCGCTGCAGGGGATAGCGCGGCTTTGTTGTATCGGCGAAGGAAATCTTCGTTCGTGGGCTCATCGGCGGCCGTTTCCCTAGCGCCGTGGCGTTTGAGCTTGAATAGACGTATTTTTTTTCTTCAATTACTGCGATTTTCTATCAACGGGAATCCCAATGACTAAGCATGGTCCGTTAAGCATCGCCAGGTTTTCGGCAATTCTGCTGCTCTCCCTCGTTTTTACGCAGGTTGCCACCGCGCAATCGGTGATCGACACGATGCTTGTGATGAGCGACGGCGTGAAGCTCGATGCGCTTTACGTACTTCCCAATACTCCGCCGCCGGCAGGTGGATATCCGGCAATTCTTCTCGTTCATGGTTTTGCGGGATCGAAGAACAACAACCGTTCATTGGCTATCAGCTTCGCAGCTTTGGGTTATGCCGCGACTGCATACTCGGTGCGCGGTCAGGGAAATTCGGAAGGACTCTTCGAATTCTTCACCGCTCCCCGCATCCTTGATGATCTGCAGGAAAATATTGACTTCACCAAGCAGCTTCGCGGAGTCAACGCGGAACGCGTGGCTGTGGTCGGTGCTTCACAGGGCGGATTGCATGCATGGAATGCGGCGGCCTACAACATGGGCGTGCGATGCGTCGGGTCGATCATCGCCAATGGTCGGGCGGAGGAAAACTGGCTGGAGAATGATGCGCTCAATTGGACCTTCGCCATCGCGACAATGACACCCGATGTGCGCTTCGAACCGACTGTGGCGACGCTGCTGCGTGTTGCGCGGGAGAGCGGAAACTATACCGAAATCCGACCTTATCTGCGCGACCATTCAACGAACTCTTTCGAGAGCGGTGTAAGCACGCCCACCGCCATTTTCGTCAGCTACCACGACGGCTTCTTTAATCAGAATGCAGCGCTCCGGCAGTTCGATGCCATATCCGCACCAAAACGTATCGTGCTGTATCCCGGGGGACATGCCCTTCCGCCGGATCCAGCTCAGGAACAATACGTTCTGGGTGTGCTCGACCGGTGGCTGGGATTCTGGCTTAAAGATGACGCCAGCCTGGCCACCGTAGCGTCTCCCGACAGCGAAGTAGTATTTTTCGACGGTGGAACCGGAGAAGCACGGTCCTATTCTGCATCCGACACGGATCAATGGCTGCAGCCCGGCGATCCTCTTCCTAGTGGAATGTACCGGACGACGCTCTATTTCGATGCTCGAGACCTCACATCGAGCCGGTCCATCAATCGAAGTGAGTACGCTATTCCCTACGTCAACGTATTAGGTTCTACCCCGATTTCATTTCGCACGCAGCCCCTCCTTTCTCCGATTACCATCCTCCCACCCCCGGGAAAGGCGTATTTGCGCGTCAACGCCACGGGCAAGCATTATCAGATGAATGTGACGCTGTACGATGTCGATCCGGTTACAGGGCGCCGCACACCCATGTGCCGCGGTCACCGTCAGTCGCTTGCTACCATCGGGGAACGAGGCATGGATTTCGAGCTGACAGGTCTTCTGCACACCGTGAAGGCGGGACATCTCATCGAAGCACTGGTACATGCCGGTACCGCGCTTATCCCGGATCAAACATTGAATTTCGGCAACTACGTGCTGGGCCCTGTCGACCCTTCCATTAACACGTTTATCATTGGCGGTGACTATCCATCATCGATCTCATTCTATACCTTGGGTGAGCCGGTGGGTGTCGAAGGGCTCGCTGACAGGCCGTACTTCGGAGACGAACAAATGCGTCTGCTGCCGGCCTGGCCAAATCCATCAGGCGCATCAACCACGATCTCCTTCGAACTGCGCAGTGGGATGGATATTCGTCTCACCGTGCATGATATGATTGGACGCGAAGTCGCGACTCTTGCCGAGGGATATATGGAGAAAGGACGGTATAGTGCCGTCCTTTCATCGTCCTTACCCAATGGCATGTATGTCTATCGCCTGAGTGCTACCTCTTCAATGCTGCAGGACAAGCTGCTAATCATGCACTAGCCTCCGGGGTCAATTCACGAATTGAGCGGCGTAGTATTTCGCAGTGAGCCTCTCGCCGGTAGCGTTTTCGACCATGTCATTCCACAGCATCGTGCGGCCCGGCTTAAAGATATTGTCGATGAGGAAGGTTCCAACCTCGGTGCGGCCGACATACGCCTCGCGGCGGGAATTCTCGGATTTGAGAATCTTCGTGCAGACATGCGCATGCAGCTGGGAGGCGAGGAGTTCGCCCATCAGATAGTTGTGGTAGTACGCCGGATAAAGAGCCACGTGAATTTTAGATGCCCAGTCGGGACTGTTGCGTCCTTCAGGTTTCCGGATCATCTGGTATTTTTCTACCAGCTGCCACCACAAGGCATTAAGATCCTGCTCGGGATCCTCATACATGGCTTTCTCGAAGCGGTACATCACCTGCGCCCAGCGGCTGAACACCATCTGCTCGAGGCGGAGGGACTGAAACATCTCATCGGCCACTTTCTCCACCTGATCGGCAGGAACGCCCGCAACCTGTTCGAGCCAGGAAGGATTGCTTGCCAGGCGGCCGAACATCATCGCGATTGCTTCGGTGGTGAAGGTATGCGCAGGTTCGCGGAGTGAATACGGCACGGTACGGTCGTTGAATTTATCATACACCGCGTGGCCATATTCATGCAGCGTGGTGTTCATCCAATTATACGAGGGTTTGATGTTGCAGACCACGCGCACGTCGCCTTCGCGATCAATGTCGGTGCAATAGGCGTGCTGATACTTCCCTTCTTTCTCGAAGAGGTCGCTTTTCGCAACCAGATCCTCGATCGGAAGGTTGAGTCCCGCATAATATTTCTCTGCCAGCGCGACTATATCCTTGTCCTTGTAGAACACATCGAGATCAACGTCATAAATCTTCGGCGCTTCCTGGAAGAAGCGGTTCTGATAATGCCACGGCATCAAATTTTCCACTGCGACGTTGCAGCGCTTGGCAAGATTGGCATCCATATCAGCTTTCAGCTGGGCGAAAGTCGGGGCGGTGAGTTCATCGAGCTCATCAAACAGCGCAGCGATTTCTTCGGGGTTCTGTTCGCTCATTTCCAACTGCATGGTATGGTAGTTGTCGAAGCCGAGTTCGCGCGCGGCAGCATTGCGCATGCGCACGAGGCGCAGTACATCGGGTGCTGCGACCTTGCCGATTTCCTTGCTGGCGGTCCACGCCGCCTCAAGCTCTGTGCTGTTCGTCGAGGTGCGCAGAATCTCCTCGATCTCATTGTCGGTGAGCTGCTTGCCGTTCACTACGGCGCGGAAAGTCGAGAATTTCTTTTCATTCTCATTCTGCAAACGGATCATATCCTCGAGTTTTTTCTCGTCGATCTGTTTTTCGAGGTATGAAAGATAGATCACGTCGAGCTGCCTCTGCAGCATAGGATCCGTGAGCGCTTTCGCGTCGCGGATGCGCTTGAGCGTTGCGAAATCCTTCTTATCGGCATAGACTTTAGTCAGTGCCACTTCGAGGTCCGCCGCATGAGTATAATCCTCTTCTTTCCCTGAGATGGTTGCGTCGAAATAGGCCAGGGCGGCGTCCTTGCTCAGGGGAATGACTTTGCTTTCGTAGCTCTTCAGAAATGTCTTGAATTCTTCAGTCATGCGTTCCTTCTCCGATGTTCCGCAGGATGATAGCAGGCCCAACAACACGAGGGCCGGCAGAATGACACGCAAACGATACATGTAAACCTCCGGTTATGATTCAGCATACAGCTGCGAATAACCAATAAATTACGACACTGCAGGGGGAATTCCGATTCGTGCGTTCTGCCTCGTGCGGTTGTGTCGTCCTTTCAGGACGGGGATAGGGTTTGTGCCTTGCTCCGATCCCAGGCCTGACCCGTCTCCGCACCGCTTCGCGGCGCTTCGCCGTGGTTACGGCCTGGGCTATGATCTACCGCCCTTTCAGGGCTTTTTTTGCGTCCAGCGTCCTGCCCCGTGCCGTGGGACTGACATGGCCGAGCGACACCGGGGCCGAGCCGTTGGCTCGCCCCTACGTCACAGCAGCCGGGATACGCCGGTGGTTGCGTGATCAAGCCGTTGGCTCGATCACGGTCGAAATACACGGGATTTTCCTTCCTCCCGCCGCGCCGAAGTCCCGCGAAGCGGGACGAAGGCGGGTGCCGACCGCCTGTTTTCCCTGTGGCCTTGGTGTAACCTTCCCTATATTGGAGTGTTATTACCTTTGTGCGCTGTATAACTTGCTACTAGCGAATGAATCACTGATACCCTGAACCTTTCTACGCCGTCGCAATGTCCGGAAACAAGACAGACAATACCCCGGACGCTGAACTGTTTTACCGCCTGTCAGGTGAAAAAGAGAAAGCGGAAGCAGCCTTCACGGAGCTTTATGCCCGTTACGGAGGCCGTGTGTTTGCATACTGTCTGCGATTTATCGGACAGCGGGACGAAGCCCAGGATGTGTATCAGGAGACTTTCATTCGTTTCTACGAAAGCGCTCAAAAAGACCGCGAAATGACAAATGTACCGGGTTATCTGCTGAAAATCGCCCGAAACCTTTGTCTCAACAGCAAGCGAAACAAGAAACAGACAGTGGAATTCGAGGATTATCAGTCCCTCGTGCTTCCTTCCACAACGGAGAAAACGGAATTTCTGCAATTGATCACCACTGCACTCGAAATGCTCCCGGATGAATATCGAGAAGTGTTTGTGCTGCGGGAATATGAAGGACTCAGTTATGCGGAAATCGCGGAAATCGTTGACTCCTCACTTTCGAATGTGAAAGTGCGAATTTTCCGCGCGAAACAGAAGATCCGCGATATTTTAGCTCCGTATATCGGAGAATTCTGTGATTAGAGATTATGTGACCATCCAGGATAGACGACGATGAATAACCCGAACGAGTACATGGATTCACGAATGCTTCATGCGTTCATGGACGGCGAATTAGGCGGTCCACAGGAAGAAATGCTTTTCAACAAGCTTTCTTCCAGCTCGGAGCTGCGCGCTGAGATGCAGGACCATATCGCCATTCGCAAGGCGATACAGCATGACATCGAGGCATTCACTCCGCCGGCATCCGCCAGTGCCGCCATTTTCGCGACGCTCGGTTTCAGTATTCCCGCGTCAACGGCGAAAGCCGCTACAACGGCGGCAGCCGCAGCGAGCTACCGGACCATGGGATTTGGCGCAGCCTCTGCCTTACTCGCTACAATTGCTGCAGTAATGCTCTATCTGCAATTTCCACTGCCTTTCGACACGATCGGCAGTGTGGTGGAACGCGTGGTCAGTGCTCCCTCTGGAAGCATCGTGATTGAAGAATCTGCGCCGGTTGCAGACCTCCCCGTCGTTCCTGCGAATCCCGTTCAGCATCGCAGTCCTCTCGCTGCGCCCGCTCCGATTGCAGCATCCGTGCCGGCAGTGGTACAGGTGCGTGAAGTGACTCCGCGCGACATGCAGCTTCTCGCCGAAGCCGTGCGTGAACCGGAAGCCCCCGGCCGCGTGCGTGCCGATCAGGTACAATTTTACGATCTCATCCCGAATCCCGATGGTATTACGTTTTATGCGCGCAATGTCGCAATGCGCTCCGATCCTTCGCCGACAGTTGTGTCACAGACGGACTCCTGGTTCAGCAATATGAACCTGGGCGTGATGTACGCAATTGGCGATCATCATGCGATTGGAATCGAAGGCGGACGTGAGGCCTTCTCGCAGCATTTCTTCGGCAGTGAATATGGGTTGCCCGTGCGGTACGAGCAGAATCCCCTGGCATACTGGGCGACGGCGGTATACCAGTTTACAGGAGAACCTCTGCTCCCGCACGTCCACCCATTCGCACAGCTTCAGGCCGGCGGCGCCTTTGACCTTGGTCCTCTCGGCCGCGCTACCCTGGGCATTAAATTCAAACCCTTCGACCGGATCGCCGTGGTCGTGGGTGCAGAGGGAAGCGTGCTGATGTATCGCTTCCAGAACAACTGGTTCAGTACGAACAAGATCGGTATGACCTACGGCGTTTCCTACGAGTTCTAACGCATGCGTTCTTTCCGCCTTTTCCGCTTTCTCACTATTGCGGTGCTGATGTCTTCGCTTTTCAGCGCCTGTAATTCTCCCCTCGACGTTTCGACGCCGCGCAACCGGTATGTCGATCGCGTTTCCATACCGCTGTCGGAGCAAATCGGCAGCAGTGTGTCCGTTGTGTTTCCACCCGATACGACGACCGACACCACCGCACATATGGTCCATTTCTCTGTCGCTCTCGTGGTTGATGCGAGCGGCAGCATCACCGCTCAGACCGCTGAAGCGTTTCGCGCCGGCTGCAACGCCATACTCGATTCGCTGGACGGAGAGACGGACGAAGGTGTAGTGGTGTTTTTCACACAGACCGCGACAATCGCCCAGAAGCTGACGTCACAGGTTTCGCTGCTGCGCGAAGCGGTGGATAGAATTCCAAGGGATGGCGCCACCGCCATGTGGGACGGCATCTACAAGGCCATGCTTGAAATTCAATCAAAAGCCACACACGCACGCAGGGCAGTGGTCATCATCACGGACAGCGATGATAACTCAAGTACCACGGGTACTCCAAACAAAATCACTTCACTCGGTCAGAGCGCAAAAATTCCTGTATTTTCTATTGCGCTCAGTTTAACCAGTCAGGAATTGGTACTGCGCAACATTGCACAGGCCACCGGGGGGCAACATTTTCCGCAACCGTTCCTTTCCAACATAGATGATATCTGTAGGGAGATCGTACATGCGCTTAAGACACCGTGACAACGGAATGCGCATTGCGCGTGGAAAGGAGCATTTTCAGGAGGAGTCCATGATACGCATTTCTACCATCGCAGCACTATTACTGCTGCTCATGTCCGCTTCATCCTTCGCCCAGACGGAGGCACGCATCACCACGATGAATGTGGTGAGAGGAAATTCCAACGCACAATTTACCGTCTCCATCCGCTGCAACGGCGAGTCGCAGTTTGATCTCTCCCGCAGCCAGCTGGTCGTCACCGACAACGGAATGCCGGTCAATGATTTCGATGTCATCGAAAGTTCTTCGCCGATGGTGCGTACACCTTTCTCCGCCGTATTGGTTCTCGATGCCAGCGGAAGTATGATGGGCGCTGCGAATGCCCAGGTAAAGATTGCGGGACATGCCTTCGTCGATTTCATGGACGGCGTCGTCGATGAAGCCTCGGTGCTGTTCTTCACCCAGGTTGTCACCAACTATCAGCAGATGACCACAATCAAACCGATGCTGCACGCCGCCGTAGACGCACTCCCTGCCACAGGTGCGACAGCGGTGTATGACGGAGCATGGGAAGGATTGATGGAGCTCTACGCGCATGGCGTCAATACCAAGAAAGCCGTGGTGCTGCTCAGTGACGGCGGCGACAACAGCAGCACCCACACTCCAACCGAGGTTATCCAGCTCGCACAGCAATTGAATTTCCGCTTGTTCACGATTGGTCTTGGCGCTGCCGTCAATGATTCCATTATGCGGCAGCTCGCGCTGCAAACAGGCGGCAGTTACTTCCTGACTCCCAATGCCAACGACCTGCAGTCCATTTTTACTCAGATCGCCAACTTCATGGGACGCGGTTTCGAGGAACACACCGTAGCATTCAAAACGCCGGAACCCGATGCGGCAGAGCATGAGCTGCAGATCTCGGTCGTCGCATGCAACGAAACGACTGCAGCCTCACTGAAAGAACGCGCGCTCACGACAACCGGCGTGTACGCTCTCAGCCAGGCTGCGCCGTTCTCGCTGGAACTTGGACAAAACATTCCCAATCCGCTTTCTCTCAATGGCGAAGCGGTCATACCCTTCACGCTCAGCGGAATCGATACGCCGCAGCCGGTGCGCCTCGAGGTGTTTGATGTGCTCGGCCGCAGGATGGCGAAGATTGTCGACAGCGAAGTACTCCCCGGCAGCCACATCGCGCGCTTCAACGCCGATGGAATCGCACCCGGCATGTATCTATACAGACTCAGCAGCGGCGGTGTGATCACGACAAAGACGATGATTGTTCGCTGACCGCAAGCAAACTACAAAGAACGCGAAGAGGCTGTCCAAACGG
>JBATDG010000134.1:0-3773 GCA_049663345.1 Bacteroidota bacterium | reverse complement strand
CCCAGCCCGGCAGCGCGCGTCTCGAACTCTACGACCTTCTCGGTCGCCGCCGCGCCGTGCTTTTCGATGGCCACAGCGACGCCGCTCGCCGCACGGTCTCCTGGTCGGCCGGGGGAGTCGAAGCGGGCGTGTATGTGCTGCGGTTGGTGGTTCGGGATGCGGTGGTTTGGAAAACGTTCGTGAAGAGGTAAAGTCAGCTTCACCCTTTACGATTGACCGCAATCGATGCACAGGTACAGTGGACGAATACATTTGCTTTCAAAAGGTTACAGTGGAAGGTGGTGGTTGAATGATGCATAGTATTTAGCTTATATTGCCCAGCAGGCAATTAACAGGAAATAGTGTGCATATATGAGAAAAGGTATTGGAAAGATGGAGGCGCAACTGTTCGCGTATTCGCAGATGAGAGGTTTGCAGCTGATTCGCAGCGGTGACCTTCTTCAACCGCTTCGGATTTCGAAAAAACAGGAGCGAGAGCTTTTGGACAGACTGAACCGGGCCGGACTCATAGCACAAGTTCAACGTGGCCTGTATCTGATTCCGCCACGGCTGCCTTTGGGAGGGAAATGGAGTCCGGATGAAGCACTCGCTCTCAAGGCCTTGATTACGGCGCAGGGAGGTGCGTATCAGATTTGCGGTCCGAGCGCATTCAACTTCCACGGCTTTGACGACCAGATCCCGAACCGGATCTCCGTATACAACAATATGTTCTCCGGCACAAAGCAGATCGGCGCTATCACATTGTCGCTTGTCAAGGTTGCCGCAGATCGTCTCGGTTCGACGACATCCATACAATCGAGTGGCGGTGAAACGGCAACGTATGCATCCCGGGCTCGAACGCTTGTCGATGCCGTCTACGATTGGTCCCGCTTCGGCAGTCTCCCCCGTGGGTACGCTTGGCTACGCAATGATATTCGATCTGGAAACACCACAGCGGAAGAACTCGTCCAACTCACTCTCCGCTATGGAGATGTCGGAACGAAACGTCGCATCGGTTTTCTGCTTGAGAAGGAAGAGATTGGCCTGGATGCAGTCCGAACTCTGTATGCCGCGCTTCCGCCGACGAAAAGCACCATACCGTGGATTCCCGGCAGACCGAAGCGCGGGAAAACATTCAGGCAATGGGGAATTATCGACAACAGTGAATGACAGGGAGCTATATTCTGCAAGCCAACGGTACGACCCAGGTCTTTGTAAGAATCCCAACGAACCGGCAGATAAAGGTCACATTGATCTGGAACTGCGATCCAGATTATCCCGGTGCGACGTGTGGTGTATATTTCAATGACATGGCCGGTAACATAATAAATCCGATAGTCTGGCAAGGTGATGATTATCCATCTGGTGTCCAAGTCCCGCAAAAATACCTTGGCCAAACCAGTGGAACGCATGGTGACCTGATCCTTGTCTCATTGGATGCGTGCGCAGGAACCGTCGTTCGGATTGAATGCGTCTAAGCTGTGAGTGTTGTGAGGGAGGATATTCCCATCCTCCCTCGCACTGCTTCAAAACTCAAGTTTCATATCACGCAATGGACAGGTCAAAATGAAAAGGGTAGTTTGTGTTGTTCTTGTGGTTGTGGGGCTTATCGGATACGTTCCCTCAATCCGCTGTCAATCCATCGAACGGACCTACCCGGCCGGGAGCCATTCCTCCCTCCGGGATATCATCAGGTGGAACGGTGATACGCTCATCGCGGCGGGATTGAACAGTACGGTGATTATTTCCATCAATGGCGGAGATTCGTGGGAAGACGTGCCGACCGGGGATCTGCGGTTCAGCACGTATCAAATGACACGCACTGCGGACGAAGTCTATCTGCTCGCGATCCCGGGCAGGCTGAATTCCAGCGGCCTCGATATCCCGATTGGATACTCGTCCGCTCTCATTCGGTACAGTCCGTCCACGGCCAGCATGCGTCAGATCGAATTCCCGCTGCTGGCCGGGATTGATACGACTGTTCTGCCCGACGAAGCCTCCATGCGTATCGCCGCGACGGACGACGGACTCTATCTCTTTTATTCGACGTACAGCGGCAGGCATCTTTTCGTCCGCTCGTCGGATGAAGGTGCCACCTGGCACAACGTCGCGCTCCCGGATTCCGTGCAGACGATTGTCGGCGGGACATTGCATTCGGGAGGGAAGGGCTCTCTGGCTTTGTTTGCGTATGTGACCACGGCATTGAATCGAGGGAAGTATCTGTTCATCTCGGACAGTATGGGAGTGAATTGGAGAGTAGCATCATTCGGCCTGAATGAAGTCAGCGGAGTGGATCCTCCGATATTATGGGCGGCCGATCACATGCTGCTTCAGACGGCCACCAATGGCATAATCGCCAGCACCGACACCGGTCGGACCTGGAGCACGCCCGTCATACCGCCCTTCGGGGTGGTGTCGGGTTTCGCGGGAACGACAGCCACGGAGATCTACGCTTTCACCGCTTCGGGAGAGGCCTATGTTTCGTCGGACGGTGGCAATGGATGGCTTCTCTCGCAGACATGGTACACCCCTCCATTCAAGGATTGCTTTCACTTTTCCGCTGTACCCTCAGGACCGAGCGGAGTCGTGGTGGTGGATAATACGGGGAACATTCATTCGACACGGGACGGTGGCATCAGCTGGGATACCCCACGATATCAGCCCTTGATCATTTCCGTTGCAAACAGCGGCAGAATGCTCGATCCCGATTACGGCTTTAATGCAGCCACTGATCTTGAAAGCGGAGACGAACACTACTATGGCACGCTGGACGGGTTTCGCGGCATGGATAAATTATTGAGGCGAGTGGAACTCGGATATGCGAAGCCCTTGCCTCTGGCGCGGGATTATTGGTATGCGATCTACAATGAAGTGAGTGGTTCCGATACGTTGATATCAACCAGCACTGATCAGGGCCGAAGTTGGGAAGCGCTGTTGATGAAAAGCGGTTGTCCGGGATGTCAGTCCGTTTCAACCGCACTCGAGTGTTCTTCACCCGCCATGCTTCCGTATCCGACCACGGAAGGACTCCGCCTCTCCACCGATGGAGGACAAACCTGGCCGCTCGTGTATCCTGCGCAGTGGACGCAATCGCATCGGCCGATGAAAATCCGGGTTGATGAAGCAGCGAGTGAAATCTGGGTGCTCCCGGATGCACTGAATCCATGGTTCATTGTCCGGGGACGTATAGAAAGCGGCGTATGGGATACCGTGTACACAATGCCGGTGAGTCAGCGTTCAGACCTTCAGGGCATTTCGGATATCTCGGTTTCGGACAATGGCGAGCTGATCGCCGTCGCATATCCTGTGAGCATGGATTACCTCGTCCTGCTCCGGAGCAGTGACCATGGAGAAAACTGGGTGTCGGGGAAAACCTTTTTTGGATCGCTGGGTCGATTTCAATTCATGCAGTCGATAACCATGCTGAAAAATGGCACCGGCCTCCTTCAGATTGACAGAGACGACGCGGAAGGACTGCGCCTGAGCACCTGGCAAATGAGCACCGATGGATTCGAAACCTGGCAGCCGCTGCTGGATGTTCATAGCGAAAACAGCTTCGGCGCACTAGGTTCAGGCATCATGACTGCCGGGTCCAATGCCGCCATTCTCCTTTTCAAAACCGAGGTGTACCGCACTACCAACGGCGGAGTGAACTGGACGAAAGAGACGCCGGTGTTGCCGTCCTCGCCGCGCATCGTATCCACCTGGCCGCAGCCCGCCGCCAGCGGAAGCGCGATGAACACCATCATCGATCTCACCCAGCCCGGCAGCGCGCGTCTCGAACTCTACGACCT
>JBATDG010000133.1:0-37516 GCA_049663345.1 Bacteroidota bacterium | reverse complement strand
CTCCACCGCGCCGAAGGCGCTCCTCCGCGCCGAAGGCGTCACATCTGCGGATCGAGGAGCTTGTATTCTTTCACCTTCGTCTGCATCGTCTTGTAGTCGATCTGCAGAATGCGCGCGGCCTTGGCTTTATTCCACCCTGTTCGTTTGAGAGTCTCAAGAAGGATCTGCCGCTCAATTTGCGATGTGTGCTTGCGCACGTGATCCTTCAATGCGATGCCCTGATCGATATCGGCCTCATCGATCTCCGCCACGGTGATGGCGGCGCGAGCCCGGCGCTCCGCATCGAGTTCAAGGTCAAGATGATCCGTCGTGATGAATTCATCCGCGAAGAGCACGGCCCGCCGCATGACTGCCCTCAGCTGGGAAACGTTCCCCGGCCAGTTGTAGGCGAGGAGCTTGTCGAGAGCCCGGGGAGAGAATCCGTTGATGGTCTTATCCAGTTCCTTGTTGCTCTCCTGAATGAAGCGCTTGGCGAGATAAGGAATATCGGTTTTCCTCTCACGCAGTGAAGGAACGTGGAAACTGTATTCATTGAGACGGTAGAAAAGATCCGGACGAAATTCCTTGTGCTCAAAAAGGTCGTGGAGATCCTTGCTCGTCGAGACGATCATTCGAGCGTCAACTGTGATCGGGGTTTCACTTCCCAGACGCACGAGTGTACGGTTTTGAAGACTGCGAAGAAGCTGTGATTGCAGCCGCTGCGGGAACGAGGAGACCTCATCTAGAAAGAGCGTTCCAGTGTGAGCACTCTCCCATTTCCCTTGCTGAGTTGCAGCCGCGCCGGGGAATGCCCCATGTTCAAAGCCGAATAGTTCGCGCTCCATTAACGGCTCTGAAAGAGCGTCGCAGGCGATCGTCACAAACGGTTTTGTAGCTCTGGGACTCGCATCATGAATGGCTTTCGCGACGAGCGACTTGCCGGTGCCAGCCTCTCCTGTAATTAAAATGTCGAATTTCGTGCTGGCGATGCGCTTCACAGTCGCAGCGAGTTCCATCATTATATCGCTCGTTCCCATTCGCTGCAAAAGATCGTCCTGCTGCCCCTGCTGCTCCAACCGGGGTTCCTGATACTTCCTTCGCATCAGGCGTTCGTCAAGCGCGCGGCTGAGAAACTGAATCATTTCCGCCGTCTCAAATGGCTTTGCGATGTAGTCGAAGGCACCCGATTTCATGGCATCGACAGCGCCCGGAACTCCGGCCAGCGCTGTCATGAACATTACAGGGATCTCGGGATTAATGCGTCTCATCCTGAGCATGACTTCCCGACCGTCCATTCCGGGCATAAGCACATCAAGAACAACTGCATCCGGAGTATCGCGGCGAAAGAGTTCGAGAGCTGTATCGCCCTCCAATGCCATCATGACAGTTAAGCCCTGTCGTTCGAACATACGCTTGAGGAGAATGCACATATCCTCTTCATCGTCTACGATCAGGATTTTCATGCCACGATATTTTTCTAGCCCTTCCATGAGGGGCCTCCTATTGTAATGTCTACCACAAACTACGGGAGTAAAGTATCGTTTTCAACATCTGCAGGGAATATTTTCCCTTATTTTTTTGTAAGAAAGCGGGCGCAATATACCGCATCAGGCGATATCGCGGACTTTCTCTGTAGCAAAACCCTTAGAGTAGAGAGTTACTTGAAGCCTGGTTATATAGAGGTACCTCCGGCGTGCAGATTCTGCAGAATCTGTAAAATCTGCATAATTATTCAACAGCGGCTGTTGAGTAATGCAACACGCCCTTAATCCTATAATTTCAAGAACTTAGAGGCATTATATGATGATGTTCCCAAAAAGGCTGTTGATATATTCAACACCGCGGGTATTCGGCCTCCGAATGAAGTCTGACGAAGGCCCGGCATAATCTGTTGATATATATCGAGTTGCAGGGATGTAAGCTATCGACGTCGGGGTAAGCACAAACTGGCAGGATAGTTGTAGTGTATTTCAACAGTTGATTGTTGAATCACACAACAACTCACCAACAGACATCTGGAGTTTATCATGGTCGCCTTATTTGTCATTCTGTTTGTTGTGTTGCTGCTTGGAATCGATCTCATCATTCAGGCACGCAGCAAGCAATACCCAATCATGGCAGCGGCTCCGACGGGCAACAACCTTGCCCACGACCGCGAAACGCTGCGTATTCCAAAAAGTGTGTTTTTCCATCCCGGTCATACCTGGGCAAGACTGCAGGACGGCGATTCGCTTGAAATCGGCGTCGATGATTTTGTGCAGAAGGCTCTTGGCGGCATTGACAAGGTTGAACTGCCAGCGGTGGGACAGTTTGTACGGCAGGGAGACCCTGTCATCATGGTCAGCCATAATGGTCATCAGCTGTCCCTCGTGGCGCCGGCGAGCGGCTACGTCCGTTCGGTGAACAGAGACGCAGTTGAGAATCCCAGCATGGTCAGTGAAAATCCTTATCGCGAAGGCTGGCTGATGATGATCGAGCCGGCAGAGCTTGCACGCAACCTCAGCATGCTGCACGTAGCAGAACATGCAGTGGGTTGGATCAAGGAAGAAGTGAAACGGTTCCGCGACTTCCTCAACACCAGTGAGGCACATCCAGCACTGGTTGGAGAGGCGATGTATGACGGCGGTGTACCAATGGCCGGCGTTCTCGAACAGCTTGACGATCAGCATCTGCATGAATTCGAACAGCAGTTCCTGCGGTAAGCCGCTACAGGCCGACGATTCACTTTCTTTCATCATGAATCTCAGGAGACAAATTCATGTCACACGCAATTCTCGTTGACCTGACTGAATGCGTGGGCTGCGGTGCCTGCCGCGACGCATGCCAGCAAGTCCACCACTTCCCTCAGGAAGAATCTCTTTCCCTTAACGCCCAGAACTTTACCACTCTGCATAAAACTGAAACCGCAGACGGCCAGGAAATCTTTGTTCGTCAAATGTGCCAGCATTGCCAGGACCCCGCCTGCGCGTCGGCGTGCCTGGTTGGTGCATTGGAAAAAACCCGCGACGGAGCGGTGACCTGGGACAATGACAAATGCATCGGCTGCCGCTATTGCATGGTGGCCTGTCCGTTTGATATTCCGAAATACGAATGGGACACCAACAATCCGAAAGTCCGCAAATGCACCATGTGCTCGAAAGAACGCAAGTTGACTTCGGATCTCAAGGTCGATAATGCCGGATTCGTTCTTGATAAAAACGGCAAGCGCGTCAATATCGATGGCCGTGATATCACCGCGGAAGACCGTGATATGATCGTCGAGATGACGACAAATAGCGACGGAAAGCGCGCATGCTCGTGCAGCGTAGCCTGTCCGATCGGCGCTACCCTCTATGGCGATCGCACTGAATTGCTCGCTGAGGCGCAGAGGCGGCTCCGCGAAAATCCGGACACATATGTCCAAAAAATTTACGGGCAAAAGGAAGTGGGCGGAACGTCTGTCTTCTATGTCTCGGGCGTCCCATTCGAGAAGCTGGGTTTCTACACAAAGCTCGATACGGAAGCTCTGCCTCTGCGCACCTGGCGTGTTCTGGAAAAACTCCCGGATATCGTCATGACCGCTGGAGTGGCGCTCGGTGCCGTGTACTGGATCACCAACCGGCGCGAGGATGTACGGAAGTTCGAAGATGAGATGAAGAAACAACGCTCACAAAAGAAATCCTGAGGAGGACACAATGAAATTCTCTCTGTCACGCATCACATTCTGGAAAGCGACAGCGGCAGTGTTTCTCCTCGGAGGACTTGTCACAACCATCATCCGTTTCGCTTACGGACTCGGGGCTTCCACAAATTTGAGCGACATGACTCCGTGGGGATTGTGGATCGGCTTTGATGTAGTCACAGGCGTCGGCCTGGCTGCGGGCGGATTCACGCTCGCCGGTATCGTACATGTCTTTCATATCGAACGCTTTAAGCCGATCGTCCGTCCCGCAATTCTCACTGCGTTCCTCGGCTACTGTCTCGTCGTCGTTGGACTGCTGTTCGATCTGGGACGTCCCTGGGCGATATGGCATGCATTGATTTATCAGAACCCGCATTCCGTCCTTTTCGAAGTCGCCATGTGCGTCATGATCTACACGACAGTGCTCGCCCTTGAATTCTCTCCTGTCGTATTGGAGCGTTTTCGTCTGCATAAAGCGCTGAAGTTCGTCAAAGCTATCACCGTGCCGCTGATCATTCTCGGTATCCTGCTATCGATGCTGCATCAGTCCTCGCTTGGATCCCTCTACCTGATCATTCCGCAGAAGATGCACGCGTATTGGTACTCTCCGATGCTGCCGGTGCTCTTCTTTGTCAGCGCTGTCGCGGTTGGTCTTGGAATGACGATAGTAGAATCATATCTCAGCGCCCGCGCATTTCATAAAACGCTTGAGACCCCGCTGCTGCGCGATCTGGCTCGCATAATGATTGGCGTTCTTCTCGTTTATTTCACGATGCGCGGCATCGATCTGTACCGCCGTGATGCGATGGGCACCCTTCTTGATGGCAGCTTTGAAACCCTGATGCTGTATCTGGAAGTGTCATTGATGCTCATTATTCCTGTGCTATTGTTCAACATCCGTCAGTGGGGACAGTCGCGCCAGGGAATGTTCTTCACCGCGTTTTCCGTAGTGCTGGGATTCATCACCAATCGATTGAATGTCACCATGACTTCACTCGAGGCGTACTATAAAGATAATTTCGGCGTTACCTACTTCCCCGGCATCGGCGAACTGGCAATCACAATTTCCATCGTCACTGCCGGCTTCGTGATCTTTGCACTCGCGGTGAAGTATCTCCCGATTTTCCCGCATCATGAAGAAGAAACGGTACTCCGATTCGACGGTGCACCGGCACGTACGACTGCATCATCGATGCACCCTACTCCGGCAGCTGAACTTCGCCGTCATTAAGCGCTTCCCGGTCCTGGCTGCTTCTCCGCTTCAGGAGAAGCGCCGCGGCCGGCGACGGTCCTCAAACTTGAGGACAAACCATCAACGACTATTTTTCTCATCCGGTTGAATTGAAGGCGATCTACCATGAGCGTCATAATAGAAACTTCGAGCGAAAACTGCGTCTGGGTCAATGCCGGCGTGCTCAACTACAAATTGTGCGATCGGGATTTCAACTGCGAAAATTGTCCCCTCGATGCAGCTCTGCGCGATCGTACAAATGGCGGAATAGAAGATGACACCCGGCTGTCATTGTCGGCACTCGACTTTCCGGATTGGGAAAGCATTCCGACTGAGATACAGCCGCTTTTCGAGCAGCTTCATTCCCTTTCGCTCTGCCAGAGTGCACGCTATTCCACAAATCATGTCTGGGTACGCCTCCTTGCATCAGGTATTGTAAGGATGGGATTGGACAGCTTCGCTGTCGCACTGCTGCCGGATGAAGCGCAATTGGTCACGGTTGCTCATAACACTGCGTTGCGGGAAGGGGAGGCCTTTGGATGGGTCTATGCGTGGAATCAGACGCTTCCTCTCCCCGCACCAATTTCCGGCGTAGTGTTATGCCGCAACAGAGAAAGACTCGATTCTGTCGAGCAGCTTCGGACCAGTCCCTACAGCGAAGGCTGCCTTCTCACGATCGCACCATCGGTTGGAACCCTGGCTACGGCCCACGTCTATTCTCCCGCGGCACATGCCCGCCGGACACAGCGTCACTGCCGCTCTATTCTCGAGCGGGTATCACGCTCGATTGATGATCCGGACATTGGAATGTGCCTCAATGATGGCGGCGCACCTGTCACTTCCCTTTCCCGGATGCTTGGCCCCGATCGTTATTGGAAGCTCGTAAAGCATTTCATTGGAGGAGATTAAGGTCCTATACCTTGATAGGGAACCATAGGTTCGCTAGATTGCCAGCACGAACCAATCAAAGAGCGTCACATGCGCCTTTACCATTCCCTAAGTTTCAAACTCATCATCCTTATCTTTATCGCCTTGCTCGTGGTGACGATGGGGGTGAGCTACGTGCATGTAGAGGCGCAAAGTTCGTTTATGGAAAGAACGATTCATCTTTACGCCGAACGAGCAAGCGCCTTTGCAAAAGCCGCTCTCCTTCAAGGCATGCAGGAAAATCACCCTGAGGTTATTCGCCAGACGATTTCCGATATCGGGTATGCCCCCGGCATCCAGCGAATCAGCATTTATGACAAGAACGGTCGCATCGCCTATTCGTCTGAACTTTCTCATATTAATTTTGTCGTTGACACAAAGGATCTCGCCTGTGCTCCCTGCCACAGCGACAGCAAGGACTTCAAAGAGACGAGCAGCGAGAAGTTCATGCGTATTTACAATTCAAAGGATGGGCACCGTGTCCTGGGTCTGATCACACCGATCAGGAATATGCCTTCGTGTTCTGATGCGGCGTGCCATTTTCACCCGAAAGAACAAACCGTGCTCGGCGTGCTCGATGTGCAGATGTCCCTCGAGAGCATGGATGCCCAGGCCGAAAAGGTGCGTGCCGTCGTCGTCGTCTCCTCCCTCATGACATTCATCGTTCTTGCTGGTGCAACCTCCATCTTTGTTTTCTTCTTCGTTCACAAGCCTGTCAAATCCGTGATCGAAGGTACACACAAGCTGGCGACCGGCGATCTGGGACATATTGTCCCCCTCCATCGTAAAGACGAGCTTGGACTTCTGGTGAAATCCTTCAACCGGATGGCGCATGAGCTGGAACGCACGAAAGGACAGCTGGTCGACTGGTCGAATACACTGGAAGATAAAGTGGAGGCCAAGACCGAGGAACTCAATAAGGTGCAGGCTCAAATTCTTCACATGGAGAAAATGGCCTCCCTCGGGAAGCTCAGCTCCGTCATCGCACATGAGCTCAACAATCCCCTGGCCGGAATCCTCACTTATGCACGACTTATCGAGAAGCGTCTTGGCAACAGACAGATCGATGAGGAAAAATGCGCCGTCATGCAGAATGACATCGGACTCATCGCCGACGAAGCACGGCGCTGCGGCGATATTGTGAAAAACCTGCTGTTCTTCGCCAGAGGCCGCGATGGAGAGTACCGTCAGGCCGATCTCAATGAGGTCATCGAGAAAACCATCAAGCTCGTGCACCACAAGATCGATCTGTTTGAAATCCGTCTTGAAGTGCAGGTGCCAGTAGAGGCGGTGATTGCGACCTGTGATCAGAGCCTTATCCAGCAGACCGTCCTGGCCCTCATAATGAACGCCATCGAAGCGATGCCCGAGGGAGGCCGCCTGAGCGTTTCAGTCTCACAGGATGAGAAGAATGCCTACATCCGTATAGCTGATACCGGGGTCGGAATTTCCAAAGAGGATCAGCGCCAGATATTCGAGCCGTTTTTTACGACCAAGGAAGAAGGCCATGGCACCGGCCTCGGACTCTCCGTCGCATACGGCATCGTACAGAGCCATGAAGGCAGGATATCAGTGGAAAGCGCGCCCGGAAAAGGCGCTGCTTTCACCATTTCAATACCCATCAATGGTCCCGCATCATATCGCCAGGAGCTCGCATGACCGCCTTTGATCCTTCCGAGATCACCATCATGATCGTGGATGACGAACCCAGCGTTCGTCAGTCCCTTGCAGCCTGGTTCGGTGACGACGGATACACCGTCATCACTGCGCAGAACGCCGCCGAGGCCCTGCAGCGCATGCAGGAAAGCGCGGTGGACATTATCCTGCTTGATATTAAAATGCCCGGGATGGACGGACTCGCGCTTCAGGATCGCATCCGGGAGTTCAACACTTCCGTCATCATCATCATTCTCACTGCATTCGCGACTGTCGATACTGCCGTACGTGCACTCAAGGCAGGCGCATTCGACTACACCACGAAGCCCGTCGACCCTGACGAACTCTCGCATCTCGTTCGAAATGCGGTGGAGAAGATTCGGCTGCAGCGCGAAAATACGGCGTTGAGGGAAAACATAGATCATCTGCAGTTCGTCGATGATATTATCGGAGAAAGTGCTCCGATGCAGCAGGTACTCGAACTGGTGAAAACCGTGGCACCCACGGATTCGACAGTTCTTATCCTGGGCGAAAGCGGCACAGGAAAGGAACTGATCGCACGGGCGATACACATGAACAGCCGGCGCCGATATTTTCCCATAATCCCCGTCAACTGCGGTGCGCTTTCAGAATCGCTGCTTGAAAGTGAATTGTTCGGTCATGAAAAGGGAGCATTCACCGGCGCGCAGTACAGGCGGAAGGGCAAGTTCGAAATGGCGCAGGGAGGGTCCCTCTTCCTCGATGAAATCGGCACCCTTAGTCTGAAATCCCAAATCGATCTTCTGCGTGTGCTGGAGGATCGTGAATTCAACCGGCTCGGCGGAGAGCGTACGGTCAAATCTGATTTTCGCCTCATCTGTGCGACCAATCTCGATCTGGAGCAGGAAGTGAAAACAGCCATCTTCCGCGAGGATCTGTATTACCGGATTAATGTCTTTACAATTACCCTTCCTCCTCTTCGCGACCGGCGTGCAGATATTCCCCTGCTCGCACGGCATTTCGTACAGCGGCACGCCCAGTCGATGAATCGTGCGACACCGGAGCTCAGCTCCGAGGCGATGGATGTTTTGCTCACGCATGATTGGCCAGGCAATGTACGCGAACTGGAGAATGCGATTGAACGCGCGGTGGTAATCAATAAAAGCGGCAGCATTGCACCGGGCGATCTGCCAGTCCAGGTAGGCCGCGGGAGCGTGGCTCCGCGAGGCAGTTCTTTGGCAGATATGGAGAAAGATCATATCAGCCATATGCTGGAGGAAAACAGCTGGAATATATCCCGCACAGCCGAACAGCTCGGCATTGACCGCGTGACCCTGTATAATAAAATTGAAAAATACGGGCTGAAGCGGCCTGAATGATCAGGGAATGAGGGATATCACCGTCATACCGTTAGGGACACATCCGCGCGATGTCGGCCTCGAGCAGCTGAAGTCTGCGATCGAGAGAATCCTTCCCGTAAACATCACGCTCCACTCACGTCCGTTGGATATTGACGCGGCATTTGACCCTTCACGAAAACAGTATCATTCGACCTCGGTGCTTGCGCTGTTGCTGCAATCCGAATTACGAACCAGCCGGCTGCTTGGAATCACCTCCTTCGATTTGTTTGTACCCGTGCTCACGTTTGTGTTCGGCCAGGCCCAGGTCAACAACCGCGCAGCGGTGTTTTCCACTTTTCGCATGCACAACGAGTTCTACGGACTCCCCCGCTCCACAGAACAGCTGACCGACCGTTGTCTGAAGGAGGCCCTGCACGAACTGGGGCACACCTACGGATTGCGGCACTGCATCGATCAGCCCTGCGTCATGAATTCATCCACTTATGTTGAAGACATCGACTTCAAACCTGCGGATTTCTGTTTGACTTGCCGCGAACATTTGAAGAGTCTATTTTAACGGAGTTCAGGGAGAACAACCGTTTTATCCGACATATCCAGGGAGAACAGCATGACCATTTCATGGCCGCAATTTTTGCGCCTAAGCGGCGCTTTCATTCTCTGCCTGAGCTGTGCAGCGCAGTCACAGCCCTGGCCTTACGATTTCGGCAGCGGAACCGGTACACACAGTACAGGAGCCAGCACCAATTTCCTGCCAATGCCCCAGTCTGGTACAGCGCGCGTTCGCATCGGCAGTCAAGGCGGAGCGATAGAACTCCGCAATCCCGGCGACAGCAGAATAGGCAATGCATCGGAAGCCGTGCTTATCGCCCCAACCGGTTCTTCACTCAATAAAATCCAATGGTACGACTTCAATGGAACCCGCCTTTTTACTCTGCAGGTGATGATGTCGATTTCCGGCGGCAATGGCGACCTGTACTTCTTCTGCGGCAACGGAAGCTGCTTCAGCGACAACGTCGGCTTTTCTTCGAGTCAGGTTTTTTCCGGTCTAAGATGGGTGCGGGACAGCAGCGGGCTGAGTCTCGCTGTCCGCAGCAACGGCTGGACCCCGGTAGCCTCCTCTCCGATGCTTGCTGACAGCGTGCATATGCTCGAGGTGTATGCCAATAACTCCAATATTGTCAACGGCTACAATCGCGGGAGTTCATTTACCGTCGCACCCTGTACGTACGATATTTGGGTCGACGGAAATCTCCTTCTCGACGATCAGACCGGTGCGGGAATGCCTGACAGCCTCGACATTGATTCTTTCATGTTCTATTCCTCTTCTAATCCTTCGAATGACTGCACGCTGACGCTGGACGACATCATCTATACGAATGTACTTTCAGCCCAGCCGCTGCCGGTAGAACTGTCCGCCTTCGAAGCGCACCGTCTCGATCAGCTCGTGCGCCTGCGCTGGAAAACCGAGACGGAGGTCCAGAACTTCGGCTTCGAAATTCAGCGATGCCAGGGAAATGGTCAATGGTCGACTTTGGGATTCGTCCCTGGCGATGGAGATCGCCAGACTCCCCGCTGGTATGCATGGACCGACAGCAGCACCGCCTCTCATGACACATTACGATACAGGCTGCGGCAGATAGACCGCGACGGCAGCAGTACGTTTTCGCCGGTTCGTAATGTGGAAGGGGCGCCGCAGACTGAAGGACTTCAGCTGGGAGCTCCATGGCCGAATCCAGCGAGCGATGTAATTTTCCTTCCCATTTCCACATTGCGGGAATGTGTTGTTCACCTCGAAATCACTTCACTCACAGGAATACAGGTTGCGGTCCTGCCCTCTGTGCTTCTCCTCCCATCCGGTGGGCAGGATTTGCGCCTGTCCTGTGCAAATTGGCCTCGGGGAATGCATCTTTTGACTGTTTATAGCTCGATTGAGGTGCGCAGCTGCATGCTGCTTCTCATTTGATCTCCAATGGGGAATGCATCTTTTGACTGTACATAGCGCGATGGAGGTGCGCAGCTGCATGCTGCTTCTCATTTGATATCCAATCGAGACTTGAGAGGCAGCAACACTCCGCAGGTCATCCCCTTCTCAATCATCATTTCCCCTTCCGCGTCTCGCGATACCGGATACATCTTGTCCGGTTGTAGCGAGGGCGCGGTTTTTTTTATGATTAATTTTGGCCAATTCAGATTAATACGGGCATTTTCCAACGAGTAGTAGAAAATCAAACAGCTTGTTATTGACAAAGAGCCTCAGGGGTTGTATGTTTACCCATTCAGTTTGACCATACGGTTAATCTTTTTGGTGAATATATGCCGGTTTCGATTTTTTCTGAGACAGAACTTCAAATCCTCGCTGCAGCGCTTGAGGAATTCAGCATGCACGGCAAGCAAGGTGCGCGAATGCAAAGCATCGCCGACCGTGCGCGTCTCAACAAGGCGCTCATCCATTACTACTTTCGCAGCAAGGATCGCCTCTACGAGGAAGTGTTTACCTACGTCTTCCAGCGTTATTTCCATCAATTGGCCGACACGCTTCAGGTCGATGGAGATTTTCCGACGGTGCTCCGGGCTTTTATTCACAGATACCTTGATTTGATGAACGAAAACCCGGCGCTGCCGATATTCATGATGCGGGAGTTTGCGGAAGGTGCACCGGTTTTCAGCCTGCGCATCAAAGAAATAGTTCACAGCAATCCTCGCGGCATGCCCGGAATGCTTCTCGATTTTTTCGCAAAAGGCAGCCGCAGCGGTGAATCGCGTCCGATGGATCCCTTCCAGACCCTGCTCTCCATCATGGGTGCCTGCATATATTTTTTTGTCGGTTTTCCGTTCTTCTCCTCACTGGTGCCGGATCTCAAAGATCGGCGCGATCAGCTGCTTGAGGAACGCAAGGACCACATTTTCGAACTCGTATACTACGGACTTCAACCTCGAACGGAGTAATTTCATGCGACGAACAGGTATCTCCATTTTGCTGCTGTGTCTGCAGTTTCTGCTTCCATCGCCGGAGCTCACGGCGCAGCGGCTGCTGACGCTCGAAGAAGCGCAAGCGCTCGCGCAGGATCATGCGGAAGAAATCGCTATCGCACGGCTGGAAGTCGAATATGCCGAGCGCGGCGTTGATATCGCGCAGGCCCAGCGGCTTCCGCGGCTAGATTTTTCGGCCTCGTATACTCATCTCAGTGAGACAGGAGGAATCGAGCTCGCAATTCCCGGGCTGTTCTCGCGAAGCATAAAATTCGGGGACGGCAATATCTACGAAACCGCGCTCACAGCAAGCGTACCGCTTTTTACGGGATTTAGGCTGCAAACCGCACAGCGGATGCAGGAAAAGCAGGTGTCCATTGCCGAGAAGCGGCTTCAGGGCGTTGAAACCTCCTTGCACAACCGGGTCACAATCGCCTACCGGCAGGCACAGCTTGCTTTGAGAACGCGCAAAATATACGACGAACAGCTGCTGTATTTGAGCGCACAGCTTGATGTGCTGCGCAAGCTGCTTGTTCAGGGACAAATCCTCCCCTATGACACACTGCTTCTCTCGACCCGCATGAGTGCGCTCCGGGTTGAACGGGCAGGCGCGGTATCCGCGTATCGCAACGCGCGCATCGCTGTCGCAGATTTCGGAGCATTCGATCCTGATTTTGATGTAAGCGGTGAGATTGGAATCATGACTTCCCTTCCTGTCGATGATGAAGCGGCGCTGCTTCAGGCAGCAAAGGATGACCGCAGCGAGCTCGCCGTGCTTCGCGAATTGAAGTCCCTCGGCGACGATCGCTTGCAGGCCGAGAAAGCCGCCTACCTGCCCTCATTATCCGCATTCGCTTCCTATCGCTATGGGAAACCGGGTGTGGACCAGGTCTCCAACGAATGGATGAATTACTACACGGCAGGACTCGCCTTGCAATGGAATCTACTTTCCTGGGGAGGCGATCGCGGCCGCGTAGATCAACAGCAAATTCAGCGACGCGAAACAGACCTGCAATACGCACGCATGGAACGCCAGCTGCAGTCAGGCATCCGCAGTCTCCGCAACGATCTGACGGTACTCAAGGAAACCCGCGTCCTGCTCGATGAACAGGTGAGACAGGAAACAGCGAAGCGCGACCTCCTGCAGGCCCGCCTGAATCAGGGAGTTGCCACGGCAACGGAAGTGGTAGACGCTGAAACAGCGCGCACAACGGCTCTGCTGCGACGTGAGCAGACAGACATCCAGTACCTGCTCAAACTCACAGAACTCGCGAATGTAATTGGCAAAGATATATAGGAGATGTGTTCATGAACCTGCGTATGACAATCGCTCTTCCCTTGCTGCTCCTCATGGCGGCATGTTCCGATGGGAACGAAAACGAAATGACTTTTACCGGCATCATGGATGCCAACACTGTCCGCATTAGTGCGGAAACTCCAGGTCGCGTCATCTCCCTCGCAGCCGATGAAGGAGACGCTGTTGAAAAGGACAGCATTCTTGCTGTCCTGGAAACTGAGCGTCTTGGCTATCAGCTCGATCAGAATGACGCGATGCTCTCGGAACTTCAGCATCAGACAGCTTCCGCGGAAGCTCGTCTCCGCGCCGCCCGGGTACAGCGCGACAACGCAGCCAGAAAATATGAACGCTTTAAGACCCTGCTTTCGCAGCAGGCGGCAACGCAGCAAATGGTCGACGATCTGAAAACGCAGGTCGATGCCGCAGATGCGGAACTCGCAGCGGCTGAATCCGGGCTTGCGGGGATGCGCAGCAAGCGAGGACAGATCGAATCCGGAAACGATATGGTGCGCAAACAGCAGCGAGACGCGCATATCACAGCACCGCTCACGGGCCGCGTGCTGGTGCGCTACACGGAAGTGGGCGAACTACTCGGCATAGGCTCACCCGTATTTGAGATCGCAGATTTGAAACAGATGTGGACAAAAATTTACATCTCGGAAAAACAGCTGCCGCTGCTGCACCTCGGAGCAAGTGTAAAGCTTGAGATTGACGGTACTGACGCTGGCCTGACCGGAACTGTCAGCTGGATTTCAAATACTGCGGAATTCACCCCGAAGACAATACTTACGGAAGAAACACGGACGGCGCTTGTCTACGCAGTAAAAATCAGCGTGGAGAACAGCAATGAGCTGCTGAAAATAGGCATGCCCGTCACTGTCCATGTCAGCAAAGGATCGTAATGGAAGCGTTGATTTCTGTTGAACATTTTTCCAAGTCCTATGGCAAACAGCCCGCTGTGCAGGACCTCAGCTTCGAGGTTCAGAAGGGTGAGCTGTTTGGACTGATCGGTCCGGATGGCGCCGGCAAGACTACCACGATGCGGACCCTTGTCACCCTGCTGCGGCCTGATGAAGGAAACTTGCGCGTGAACGGGCTGGATGTGCTTAAGGACGTCCGCAAGGTGCGATCAATTGCCGGATACATGCCGCAGCGTTTTTCTCTCTATCAGGACCTCTCGGTGGACCAGAACCTGCGATTCTTCGCCGATTTGTTCGCTGTTCCCAAAGCAGATCTCGACACACGTCTCGAACGTTTATATCGCTTCAGCCGACTCGAACCCTTTGCCAAACGACTCGCCGGAAGGCTCTCCGGAGGAATGAAGCAGAAACTTGCCCTTTCCTGCACCCTGATCCACAATCCCGTGCTGCTGGTGCTTGATGAACCCACGACGGGAGTTGATCCTGTTTCGCGCAATGAATTCTGGGACATCCTCCGCGACCTGCGCGCTGAAGGCGTGACCATCATTGTCTCCACTCCGTACATGGACGAAGCGATGTTCTGTGACCGCATCATCATCATGCACGAGGGACGCGCTCTTGCGCAAGGTTCACCCAAAGAGTTGATTGCCTCGATGCAGCTGCCAATGTTCGCCCTGCGCGATACAGAGCTGGTAATGAGTTTTGCTCAGATTGAGAAAGTCTCCGGAATCGTTTCCGTGCAGACCTTTGGTGATAGTCTGCATATCACTGCAGAGTCGGGAATGAAGGGCGAAACCCTCAGCGAACGCATTTCCAAGGCACTCGAACGCAGCGTTGTTCTGGCCCCCATCCCCCCTTCTCTTGAGGACGTATTCATTGCACTGGTAGAACAGGAGATGCGCCATGCAGTCTGAACCTGCGGTGTTCGCTGAACATCTGAGCAAACGATTCGGCAGCTTCACTGCCGTTGACGATATCTCGCTGACTGTGCAGCCGGGAGAAATATTCGGCTTTCTCGGAGCAAACGGCGCCGGCAAAACAACTGCGATACGAATGTTTTGCGGACTCCTGCCTCCTTCCGACGGTATTGCACGAGTTGCCGGGTTTGACGTACGAACGCAGGCCAGGCAGATCAAGCAAACCATCGGATATATGAGCCAGAAATTCTCGTTGTACGACGATCTGACTGTTGCGCAGAACATTGAATTTTATGGCGGCATCTACGGATTGAGCAGATCGAGGATTCTTGAGAAAACTACCCAGATGCTCGAAGAACTCAATCTGACTGACCGCCGCAACGCGGCCACTAGCTCATTGCCGCTCGGCTGGAAACAGCGCCTCGCTCTAAGCGTCGCTATGCTGCATGATCCGTCGATCGTGTTTCTCGACGAACCTACCGGCGGTGTCGATCCCATTTCACGACGAAATTTCTGGCGGATAATCTATGATATCGCAGCCAGTGGAAAAACAGTATTTGTTACGACCCATTATATGGACGAAGCTGAATACTGCGGGAGGCTCTCGATCATGTATCAGGGACGCATAATCGAGCTGGGGAATCCCGGAGCATTGAAAGAGAAGTACGGCATGGGAAGCATGCAGGAGATATTTGTCCATCTCGTGGGCGATCCCAAAAACACAACAACGACGGACAACGGATAAAACTATGCGGCGAAGACTCCTGGCAATCATCCGAAAGGAATTCACACACATCTTCCGGGATTGGCGCACGCTCCTGATCATCATTCTGATGCCCATCCTGATGATCGTTCTCTACGGCTACGCCATCACGCTGGATATGAAGAACATCGTCTTTGGGGTTATCGATGATGCACGGACACCGGAAAGCCGCGCACTCGTAGAGGGATTTTCACAAAACGGCTTTTTCAAGCCGCTGGGCAAGGAAGTTCAGCGCAAAGATATCGAACATCTTTTCATGCGACGTGATGCGCTGCTTGTCATCGTGATTCCCCGGAATTTCAGTTCCGATCTCCAGCCCGGGAAGGGAGCGAAAGTGCAGCTTATCATCGATGCAAGCGACAGCAATGTCGGAACCTTTGTCAGCAACTATTCAGAGCAGGTTCTGCAGAAATTCAATAGGCGTCTCAATGGCGAACTGCCGCTGCTCTACGAAATTTCTCCACGGATTTTGTACAATCCTGACATGAACAGCACGTACTTTTTTGTCCCGGGGCTCGTTGCGCTAATCCTCATGCTTATCTCGGCCTTACTCACCTCGATTGCGATAACGCGTGAGAAGGAAACAGGTACGCTTGAGCAAATACTGGTATCACCCGTGCGTTCCAGAGAAATCATCCTGGGTAAGGTGTTCCCGTATATTTTTCTGGGACTGTTCAATGCCGCCATTATTCTGATAAGCTCACGACTGCTCTTTGATGTACCAATGCGGGGCAGCATCCTGCTGCTCGGGCTATTCGCTCTTATCTATGTCTTTGTTGCTCTCAGTTTCGGGCTCGTCATTTCTACCGTTGCAAAAACACAGCTCGCCGCAATGTTTATCACCATCATGGCGACCATCCTGCCTACAATCATGCTCAGCGGCTTCATCTTCCCGATTTCCAGCATGCCGAGGATGCTTCAATATGTCGCCAGCGTCCTGCCTGCGACCTACTTCCTGATAATTATTCGGGGAATCATGCTGAAGGGTGTCGGACTTGTCGAACTCTGGCCACAGGCACTCATTCTCACCGGACTCGGAATCGTCCTTATCGTCAACTCAATCCGCCGCTTCAGCATGCGGCTTGATTAAGCAACCAGCAGCGAACGGAATCAAAAATGCAGCGCGTTTTCTATATCGTACAGAAAGAATTTCGGCAGATCTTTCGCGACCGATCTATGATCGCGGTACTCTTTATCGTGCCCTTTGTCCAGATTGTCTTATTGGGCAACGCGATCACAACAGATGTTAAAGATGTAACCGTCGTGTTCACGGATCTTGACCGCAGCCCGATGAGCCGGGATTTCTTTCAGCGATTTGTCCATTCTCCCTACTTCAGTCCTGTCGGATTCGAGGACGATTCCCAGGCACTTCCGGACTGGCTGGATCATGGACGCGCGAAAATTGCCATCGTGATCCCCAAGCATTTTCAGCGCGACCTCGTGCGCGGCAGGCGTCCAGACGTACAGCTGCTTGTTGACGGGCTTGATGGCAACAGCGCCGGTGTCGCACTCAGCTATCTGTCACGCATAGCACAGGAACATCAGGTCGAACTGATTTCTCAGGATCCGCAATTAGGAAAGGCGCTGCGTACAGTGCGGCTTGCGTCGACTGAGACCCGTTTCTGGTTCAATCCGGAAATGGAAAGCAAACCGTACATCGTACCCGGCATCGTTGCCTTGATCCTGCTGATCATCACTGTGTTTCTGACGAGTATGGGGATAGTTCGGGAAAAGGAGATTGGAACACTCGAGCAGCTGACCGTCACTCCCATACGCGCCTGGCAGCTGATACTCGGCAAGATCCTCCCCTTCAGCATCCTCGGTTTTCTAGAGATAACCGTGGCAATGGGATTTGTGTACCTGATATTCGGAATCGGCGTTCAAGGCAGCATTCTGCTGCTCTTTTTCGAATCCGCAATATTTGTCATGACCACCCTCGGCGTCGGTATTTTCATCTCCACCATTTCGGAGACGCAGCAGCAGGCGCTGTTCGTCGGCTGGTTTTTCATGATCTTCGCAATCCTGCTTTCGGGCTTTTTTATTCCTATCGCCAATATGCCTGACCTGGTGCAGTACATTACTTATCTCAATCCCCTTCGCTATTTCCTTGTCATTCTGCGCGAAATCTATCTGAAAGGAACACCGCTGCAATTCCTCATCCCCGAGACACTCGCCATGATGGCCTTCGGAATCACTGTGTTCGGAATGGCAGTGCTGCGATATCGGAGAATACTGAAGTAATTAGGAATTACGAATTACGAATTACGAATTTAGGGAAACATTCAAATTGGGAGACAAGAATGAAAAAGGACAATGTAGTTCTTGAGAAATCGTATGCGTTTGCGATACGAATAGTGCGTTTGAGCAAGCACCTACGTGAGGAGTGCCATGAATACGTGCTGTCGAAGCAGATTCTGAAGTCTGGAACGTCTGTCGGTGCAAATCTTGAGGAGGCGGTGGGAGCGCAGTCGCGGAAGGATTTCCTCTCCAAAATGCAGATCGCCTACAAGGAAGCTCGTGAAACTCACTACTGGCTGCGGCTGCTCCGTGATACGGACTCAGTGCCCTGCGATATGTTGACATCTCTTCTCTTTGAATGCGAGGAGCTCATCCGCCTCACCGGCAGCATCGCCTCCACAACCAGAGCTACGCTAGAAAAAAAAGACTAACCTCACCCCATAATTCCTAATTTGTAATTCGTAATTCCTAATTAAAATAGTTCAGCCCTTTGGGTGGTGGAAGGAAACCACAAAGGGCTGAAGGAGGATATTATGCTTTTTGTCGTACGCTGCCCTGGGGTGATAGTTGCAGGGCAATCGTGCAATATTTAGTGCATTATTTCGGTACCATGAGTTTATTTTTCGTTTCCGTCCTCATCGACGATGATGACGGTGCCCCAGTTGAGGGCACGCAGCGGTGCTTCGATTTCGGAGAGATCGCCGACAACCACCATGATCGCGTCATCGAAACGGTAGTACTTCTGAGCGGTCGCCGTGACAGCCGCAGGCGTCTGCGACTCAATGGACGGAAGGTATTCGGTCAACGTCGATATCGGGAGTCCGTCAGTTAACAGCGGAGCAATCTGTCCGGCAATCATGTCGTTGCTTTCGAAGTTCTGCACATATCCGCGCGTCAGGTTGTTCTGCATATTGCGCAGTTCCTCGGGACGCACCGGAATGCCTCCGCCGATTCCTTCAATCTCTTTCCTGAATTCTATCACGGACTCCTTTGTAACCTTGGTCTGCACTCCTGCTGTAGCCATCCAGTAGCCGTATTCGCGTTCCATATTGATGCGGCAGAATGCTCCGTATGTGTAGCCTTTGTCCTCGCGGAGATTCAGGTTCAGGCGCGATGAAAAGGCACCCCCAAGCAGCGTATTCGTCATCTGAATCGCGTAGTAATCCGGACTCATCCGGTTGGGTGCCGCGCTTCCAATGCGTATCTCTGACTGAGGCGCTCCCTGACGATCGACAAGATAGATGGTTTTCCCCGGTGACTTCGACCATTTCGGAAGATTCACATCAGGCAGCTTCGCCTGGCTCCAGTCACCAAGATACTTTTCGGCAAGCTTGACGGCATCATCAAGAGTGATATCGCCGACAAACAGCAGCGAGGCATTATTTGGGACCCAGAACTTCGTCCACGTCTCGCGAAGATCGGCGGTTGACAGAGCCGAAATGGATGTTTCCGTTCCCTCAGAACTTCTTCCGAGCGGGTGGTCGGCACCGAACAGTTTTTTCATATACACCTGGTTTGCAACGCTTCCCGGATTGCTTCTATTCCGCTTCAAGCCGTCGAGCGCCTGCTTGCGCTGCTGCGCAAACTCATCCTCGTCGAAGGCTGGATTGAGTACAATGTCGGCCAGCAATTCAAACGAAGGATCGAGAAACTTCGACATACTGCCCAGTGTCACTGTCGCGCCCTGCTTTCCTCCGCCTACGCGAAGAGACGAGCCGTACTTGTCCAGTTCCTCCTGTATACGAAGAGCCGATCTGCTGTGCGTACCCTCGTCGAGCATGTTCGCGGTCATGGAACTGCGACCGGCCTTGTCCTCTGACTCGAGGACGTCCTGCGTCTTGATCATGAGGCGAGTGCTGATGAGCGGCAGTCCCGCGCGTTGGCTGACCACAACTTCAAGCCCATTCGACAGAGTCCGGCTTTCTGTCTGCGGTGCCGTGAAGCTGATCGAACCTTCCATGGATGGAACCTCTGTGCGATCGAATTCCTGAGCCTCCGGACGGCCGCTGGTTTCGGGCGTGACCAGCACTTCAAGACGGTGTGCGTCGGCGACCCACTTGCGGAACGAGTTGGTGACAGCTTCGGGTGTGACGCTGAGATAGCGGTCGTAGTCCTGCTGAAAATAATCCGGGGTACCTATGAAAGTGTTGTATCCGCCAAGCTTGTCGGCGATGCCGCCGAATCCGCCGATGCGTTCCAGACTGCTGAGGAAATTGACTTCCGTCTCGGATGTAATGCGCTGCATCTCTTCCCGCGTGGGACCGGCAGAAACGAAGGCGGCAATCTGCTCGTCGACAACAGTACGAATTTTGTCGACATCCGCTCCCGGTCTCGCAGTCACAATGATGGTGAATTCTCCTGATATTTCGCGAGCAGCGTTATACACCATCACATTGCTGGCAAGCTGAAGTTCACGCACCAACTTCTTATAGAGATACGAGGTCTTGCCCTGGCCGAGAATGCTCGCCGCGAAATCAAGCTCCGCTTCCTCCCTTGAGTACATCTGAGGTACTGGATATACGAATTGCAAACGCGCCTGCGGGACTCGGTCCTTCGCAACAACCTGCTTATTCCGTTCCAGGTACGGGATATTCACTCCGGGACGTGCCTGAGGCTTGCCAGGTGCGAAGGGACCGAAATATTTTTCGATAAGTTCCTTCGCTTCCGAAGGATCAAAATCACCGACCAGGGTGAGTGTGCAATTGTTCGGAACGTACCAGGTGTTGAAGAACTCACGAACATCATCCAGCGTCGCATTCGTAAGGTCATCGATCGAACCGATAACGGTGTGTGCGTACGGATGTCCGACAGGATAAAGATTCTCCGCGACCATATACTGCACCGCCGCGTAGGGAGCGTTGTCGCCCTGCCGCTTCTCGTTTTTCACCACATCCTGCTGGTTGGTAAATTTCTCATTCGTCAACGCGTCGTCAAGAAATCCCATTCGGTCGGATTCCAGCCAGAGTGCGTATTCCAGAGAGCTCGTCGGAACAGTCTCAAAGTAATTGGTGCGGTCGTTGCTGGTCGTGCCGTTGACGCCGCCCGTACGAAGATTCGCGCCTGCCTGTTCGACGAGTGAGAGATATTCGCCCACTACGTGTTTCGAACCCTGGAACATCATGTGTTCGAAAAGATGAGCGAAGCCGGTCTTTCCAGCGACCTCGTTTTTTGATCCCACGTGATACCAGAGATTCACATTCACTGCGGGAATGCTTTTGTTCACACTAAGGATGACATCCAGCCCGTTGGCCAGAGTATATTTTTCAAATTCAATTTTCGGAAGCTTCTGAGCGGATGCGCTTGCCCCGATGGCAAGCATCAGAATGAGCAGAAGAAAGGCGTGTCTCATTGTACCATGACTCCACGGTGAAGTAGGATGAAAAAACATCCTTCTAGTTACGAAAAAAGTCTGGAAAAGTTGTCATACTGCGGCATGCAGAATGAAGCCCCCTGCCATCGATCTATACCACCCGAAGCAATACCGCACAGCCGGGCGGGAGTGTGAGAATGAATGTTCCCGCGGTTGTTTTCACCAACTCGGTGCGGACACCTTCAACCGGAAGCAATTCAAGCTTACACGACTTCTGCTTCAGCCGCAGATAGATTTCGCGCTGCCCACCCGCATCGACGCGTTTGTTCACCACAAACAGGAATTGCTGATCCTCTTCATCCGCGAATTCGCCGATTTCGACGAAGCAGCGGTCGCGAGGATCCGTGACCCAACCTTGCAGCGGAACGAATCTCAAGCTGGAAACTGCACTGATAATTGTGCTCCGGTCCGCTGGCAGAAGAGCATGGCAATTGTATCCCCGCTGCCATGTCAGACTGGATAGCAAATCGCCGTGCGGTCTCAATGCCGTGCGGATAAAATGCGCGGTGCTGTCCCATTTGTCCTCGCCATTGGTGTCCATACGGCGCGGCAGATTGTCATGCGGGTTGAGCAGCCCAATGGCTCCCATTCCGCCGAAGCCGGCCTCCTCCCTGCTGACAATATTTTCCTGCATCGCCCTCCCCGGCCATGAACTCACCTGGTAGAGCATCAAAGCCGTGGCACCGTAGCAGAGCGCCATATTGCACTGAAAGCGGAATTCCGCAGCATTGGGTTCATAGAGCCAGCCCGTGTCGTTGATTGCATGTACCGGCCATCCATTTCGGAACAGCCAGCTATGGGACTGCATCGCGGGCATCCATTCACGCAGCCCAAGCAGTTTTCTGGCTTCCGCATACTGACGGTACCAGTCGGAGAGACTCTGAAAGCTGGACCAATTGTGTCGTCCGCCTTTTTCCCACGGCAGCGGGAAATACGTGCTGTCGTAGTAGGCAGGATCCTCAGGATAGGCGCCGATGGCAACTTCGAACGGATAGATATAGCGCCCGGAAACAATGCCGCGCATGCTGGCTTCGTTGACTACGATGCGCGTTGAGTCCTTGGTTGAGGCCCCGGAGGACCAGACGAAAGGACGCACGGCTTCCCGATGACTTCCCGCGATGACCCGCAGCATTTCAGCGAGCGCACGAGCGGGAATTTCGCTGCCGTCTTCTGTCAATGATTCAGAAAATTCAAGGAATTTCAGTGCAGGCCAGGACGCCGAGCTGTCTGCACCGAGCAATCGCATGCGTGTACTGATCCTGGGAATCAAATCCCTCTCTCCGGGCTTGATGGATGGGTGATCAGGATTCATTAAGGCGAAGGCACGCTCATCGCTGAGATAGACTGCATCCAGCGTGACATCCATCGTGCCCTGATAAACGATTTCCATTTGCAGTGGCTCATTGCAGCGGGTTCTTTCATTGTAGCCAGGATCGGGGCCTGCTTCGGACATTCGTTCGATTCTCATGGATACACCGCCGTCTTCCACTATTCCGACCAGATGCACCCGACCGAGGAGAAGCTCCGCTGTCAGGGTATCGCCTTCCGACCCGGAGTTGATCGCTTCAGTGCGGAAAAGATCGGCGCCGCAGGGAAATCGTTCAGTTCCTTTCGACGTACGCAGCTCCACGGTGAAGACCGGGCTGTCCCCCGATGGAATATCACTGCGGAGAAAGGCGCAGCGCAAGCTCAGGATATAATAACCGGAAGGACCTTGCATCCCCAAGTCAGTGAAGATTTCTCCTCCACGCAAGAGACCGGCAATCCTTGCACGGTCGTCTGTTGTTTTGTCAAAACGGATGGCGTTTGGTCCCGTGGCTTCGACATTATGCCTGTCCGCAGCAAGACTTCCCCTGTGCAGCGCCTCAGAGTAAACTGGCTGTCCCCCGCTTGGTGTGGAAAAATCTCGGGAGGACTCCGGATGATACGGCCTACGTTCCGAGCGCGAGACATCCCAGAGCACAGGGTCATTCAATGAAAGCGACAATCCCCTCACCCAGGCAGCGTGGTTCAGTTTCAGCGCGACATTGTCGCTTCCCTCGACCAGTCGATTGGAAAATATTGTGAAATGCGCAAGATTCAATCCCAGCTCCTGGAGCTGTTCCCAGCGTTCCGTCGGGATTGCCGCCTCGTTGGTGGATCCTTGTCCGGCAGTATCTCCGACCCAGCTTCCCCACTTTGTGTTCGGCACAGGGAAATGCATGTTGCCGTAAATTCCAGCCCCTCCGATGTAAAAAGAGTGCTGCTGCGCCGACACCGTCCCTTGAAGAAAGAGGAACAGCAATAGGAACGCAACCGGGATCAAACTGCAACAGCTGCAACTCTCCGCAGCAGACCGTCGGTTTATGGCTTCACTACGCAAATCACCCATCGCGTACCTCCGAGTTCTCATTGCTTGTCCTCACGCTCAGGAACGAGAGCGCATCCGCAGCTCATACAGATCCAGCCGGCGATCTTTCAACGTACGGACGCTGCCATGCTCGTGCAGTTCTTTCAGAAGCTCCAGATCGACATCCGCGATAAGCGTCATTTCGGTGTTCGGCGTCGCTTCGGCCTTGACGGAGTTTGTAGGGAAGGCGAAATCGGAGGGCGTGAATATCGCTGACTGGGCGTACTGAATGTCCATATTATTGACCTTCGGCAGATTTCCGACCGCGCCGGCAATCGCAACGTAGCATTCGTTTTCAATAGCCCGCGCCTGCGCGCACAGCCGCACACGGTTGTAGCCGTTTTGCGTATCGGTGAGAAACGGGACGAACAGAATCTGCATTCCCTGCTCGGCATAGAAGCGGGCGAGCTCGGGAAACTCCACATCGTAGCAGACCAGTATTCCAATTTTCCCGGCGTCAGTATCGAAGACCTTGATCTTGTCGCCTCCTACAATTCCCCATGCATCGACCTCCGAAGGCGTCGGATGAATCTTCCGGTATTGGTCCCAGCTTCCGTCCCTGCGGAGGAGATAGGAAACATTGTACAAACTTCCATCACCGATGACCGGCATGCTGCCGGCAATGATGTTGACGTTGTAGGACACGGCGAGTTCAAGCAGCTTCTCACGAATCGGTTCCGAATGAGAGGCAAGTTCCCGTATGGCGCGCGCTTCTCCCAGATGATTGTATTCCGCCATCAATGGCGCATTGAATAACTCCGGAAAAAGGATGAAATCCGATTTATAATCGCTGACGGCATCGACGAAAAATTCAATCTGCTCGATAAGCGCATCGAAAGAGTCGAAGTTTCTCATCTGCCACTGCACGACTCCGATGCGTACCACGGGCTTCGGACGCTTGATCAGCAGCGGCTTCTGCTCGTAATAAATGTTGATCCATTCCAGCAATGTGGCGTATTCAAGTGAAGACGTGTCTCCCGGGAGATACCCCCGCATTATCTTGCGAACGTGGAAGCCGTTCGATAGCTGGAACGTCAGCGTCGAATCATAAATCTCCTTCATCCGCACTTTCTCGATGTATTCGCGCGGAGTCATGTTGTCCGCGTACTCCGAATAGATGGGAATTCGCCCGCCTGCGACAATCGCCCGAAGATTCAGGTTTTCGCAAAGCTCTTTCCTGGCATCGTATAACCTCCTCCCCAGCCGCATTCCGCGATACTTCGGATGAACGAACACTTCGATGCCGTAGAGCACATCTCCGTCATCCTCATGGGTGTCGAAAGTGAAGTTGCCTGTCGCCTGGGCGTAAGTGTGCGTATCGCCGAATTTCGAATAATCAACGATGATGGCAAGAGCGCACGCTGCAACCTTTCCATCAATGACGACGCAGAGTTGTCCCCCCGGGAATATTTCGAGCAGCCGATGGATCGCGTCCTCGCTCCAGGACAACCCGCCAATGTCGGAATACGCTTCCTTCATAGCCGATTTCAGATCGATATAATCCTCGAATTCAAGATGACGCAGCTCTATTCTCTGTTCGTCTGACATACGGTTCCTTAAATTTGTGTTTACGGGCTGGCTTGAAGCCCAAAGAGAATATCCCCAACGGGAGGCTGATGCTGTTCTCCGTAGAATTCGAAATGGACAGCATCACCAACTTTTTTTATCACTCCGGACGCGTCGATCGTCGCCTGATACGTTTCATAGCATCGGAGACAAGCGGCCATCATGTCGCGATCCTCCTGACGAAGGCGCACAACGCAGTCAATCTCATCCTCTGTTGAATGCTTCAGCCGAAAGCCGTTCGGGCTGAAGACAGGTTCTCCGCTATCAGGGATGGTGAGAAGCGCAAGACGCTTCAGATACGAATGTCCCCGATCGCGCATGTCGAGATACAGCCGCTTGACGACCGCATGTGCCACGAGGTGATCGTGGAAACCACTAATGCCGTGAACGGCATAGGTCACAATCACATCGGGCTTCAACGCCGTGATATGAGCCTCTGCGGCGTTTTCGAGAATGCGGGGGTCCATATTCTTGAGTCCGCTGTCCGGATAATCCCAGACTTGCATTCCTGTTAAACCGAGGACCTTCTCCACAGCGAGCATTTCGCGGTAGCGGACAGCCCCCATTTCTTCCACGCTGATTCCGAGGCGGTGCCGTTCCTTCGTCGCCCCTCCCTGTGTCAGCGTCAGCAGAAATACTTCATGCCCCGCCTGAAGTTGTTGATGCATCACGGCGGCGGGACCGAAAGATTCATCGTCCGGATGAGGGAAAATATAGAGTATGCGCATTTGCAGCTTTCATGGCTATGTTGGTGACAACGGAATACAACAAGTTACACAAACTTTCAAATGCGAACCTTCGTGATATATTTCACTTTTCGTCGTTCTTGAACGCTTTTTCTCAAGTATTTACCGTAACTTTGGAGATGGAAGCACATTATTTTGTTTCCCGACTAAGATTGAAAGGACAACATTCCATGCATCACGAACCAGAATCCATCATCAAACACGATTTCATTGCAGCGATCGAGCTGTTCCAGGATTTATCACCGGAGCAAAAAGAAATTCTGATTGGGCAATTCGAAACCCGCCTCATTCCAAAAGGCGAGCTTGTTTTCGCCGAAAACACCGTGCGAAAAAATTTGTACATAATTTACGAAGGGGAAATCGAGCTCTTTAAACGGACTCCTTTCGGCGACGAGAAACGGATTTCCATCTTTTCGCGGCAGGATTTCCTTGGTGAAGGCGTGCTGATGGACGACTCCCCTCACGCGACCTCTGCGCGGGCGGTGCTCGACAGTACGGTGTTCGCCATAAGCCGTGACAAGCTCGAGCGGTTGTTTGATCAACATGGAAGCATAGGCGTCAAGGTGATTTCACGGGTAGCCCGAGTGATTTCACGGCGCATGCGTCAGATCACCACACATGTCGCCAACGTCGCATCACAGTACGAAAGCGGACGCACTCGCAGCGAACATGACCTGCTCGGTGACCGGGACGTTCCGGCCGAAAGATTCTACGGCATCCAGACGCTTCGCGCTACGGAAAATTTCAATATCAGCGGCGTGCCCCTGAGCTTTTATCCGACCTTGCTTGAAGGTCTCGCAATGGTGAAGATGGCTGCCGCCAGGGCGAATTTCGATCTGGGCCTGCTTTCGAAGCCCGTGACCGATGCGATTGTCCAGGCCTGCACCGACATCATCAACGGCCGTTTGCATACGCATTTCGTCGTCGACATGGTGCAGGGCGGCGCGGGGACATCCACGAACATGAATGCCAATGAAGTTATCGCCAATCGGGCATTGGAGATTCTCGGACACGAGAAGGGGTCGTACGATATCGTTCATCCGAACAACCACGTCAATCTTTCTCAGTCGACAAACGACGCCTATCCCACAGCTGTGAAGCTTGCGCTGCTGCGCAGCAACTTCGCCTTCGTCAAAGTGCTTGATCGCCTTATCATCTCGTTCCGGGCAAAAGCGGTCGAATTTGCTTCCGTATTGAAAATGGGACGGACTCAGCTGCAGGATGCGGTACCGATGACGCTCGGACAGACCTTCGAGGCCTGGGCCGTGACTCTCGAAGAGGAAATCGAGCGGCTGAATGAAAACGTCCGCCTCTTCCTCGAAATCAATATGGGCGCCACGGCAATCGGCACCGGTCTCAACGCCCCGAAGGGATATGCCGAAAAGGTCGTTGAGCACTTGCGTGTGATCAGCGGTCTGGAGGTGCGTACGGCGCGGAATCTCGTTGAGGCAACGCAGGACACTGGCGCTTTCATCATGTACTCCTCCGCCATCAAACGGCTAGCGGTGAAGCTTTCAAAAATCTGCAATGATCTCCGTTTGCTTTCTTCAGGACCCAGAGCGGGGATAAATGAAATCAACCTCCCCCCCATGCAGCCGGGATCATCGATCATGCCCGGGAAGGTGAATCCCGTCATTCCGGAAGTGGTGAACCAGATCGCCTTCAAGGTGATCGGCAACGATCTCACGGTTACAATGGCGGTTGAAGGAGGTCAACTTGAGTTGAATGTGTTCGAGCCCATCATCGTGCAGAGCATTTTCGAGAGCATGGAAATGCTTAAGAATGGGATGGAGACTCTCAACCACCGCTGCATCCAGGGCATAACGGCGAACATCCGCCACTCACGTGAAATGGTGGAGCGCAGTATCGGACTGGTCACTGCGCTCAATCCGGTGCTTGGATACGAGGCCTGCACCCTCCTGGCGAAAGAAGCACTCGAAACTGACCGCGGCGTGTATGAACTGGTGCTGGAGAAACAACTGCTCTCACGGGAGGAACTCGACCGTCTTCTCGCCCCGGAAAATATGATTGGATAGAAGAATCGTCGCTCGTTGCAGTCCACCACTACAGGACTGAATGAACAGAATTCTCACGTCAGAATAATCAGCTTCGAATAATGCGGCCCTAGCTTGTGATTGTATGAAATGTCTTCATTCACATCCGGTTACGGGCCGCACTCATGTTTGCACTTACCCAATCCAATAACCGTTTTCGCCTCGAAATGCAGAATGCGCATCCTGCTCTGCATTCATTGTTTGGTTATATTCAACCCCGGCTTGAACGCGTGCTCGCGTTCGATGACCTGAATGCAATAGCGGAGTCCGCTGAGCGCATTGTTGATGGGGATAGCGCGGAAAACAGAATTCTTCGTGTCCTCGATGCGAATTGCACCGTCAGCGAGGAGCATATTCAACGGATTCCTGCTGATGGGCCTCTCATCGTGGTTGCAAATCACCCATTCGGCGGTGTGGAAGGTCTGCTCCTCGCTTCACTGTTGAAGCGTCGCAGAAAAGATGTGAAGGTCATGGCAAATGCCTTCCTCGGTCAGATCGCCCAGCTTCGCGATCTGTTCATACTCGTTGATCCTTTCGGCGGGCCTGGCGCGGTAAAAGCAAATCTGGCGGGTATGAAGGAATCGGTACGATGGCTGAGAAATGGCGGCGTACTTGCAGTGTTCCCTGCAGGAGAAGTCTCGCACTACGATGATCAACTCGGGCAGGTCAGCGACCCTGCGTGGAGTTCAACTGTTGGCCGACTGGTCCAACTTTCAGGCGCTCCAGTACTGCCGGTCTACTTCGAAGGGACGAACGGGCCACTATTTCAGACTCTCGGCATGATCCATCCCTGGCTCCGAACTCTGCGCCTTCCGCATGAGTTCGTGAATAAACGCGGCACGCATACAGTTGCGCGCATCGGGAATGCCGTATCGCCGGAACGCATCAAAGGTTTTAAGACAGCCGCAGACGTTACATCGTATCTTCGTATTCGAACGTACCTCCAGCGAACCGAGACACTCCCCACCACCTCCACAGATATCGCGCAATCCGCTTTGCCGGTCGTCCCAGTTACGGAAACCTCAGCAATACGAAAAGATATCATGGACTTGCCCGAAGAGGCGCTGCTCGTCTCGCACGAGGCATACCGTGTCTACGCGGCGGATGCACCGGCGCTACCTTCCGTACTACGTGAAATCGGTCGCCTTCGTGAACTCACCTTCCGTGCGAATAGCGAAGGAACGGGAAAGGATATTGACCTTGACCAGTTTGACGAACACTACCTGCACCTCTTTCTCTGGAATGATGAAACCTCGGAAATTGTCGCAGCATATCGCCTCGGCCAGACGGATGTGATCCTGCCGCAGCAGGGGAAAAGCGGACTGTACACGCGTTCGCTCTTTAATATTCGCAAACGTCTTCTGAAGCAGATTTCTCCCGCTCTTGAAATGGGACGCAGCTTTGTCCGCATTGAATATCAGCGTCAATTCCTTCCTCTCCTGCTATTGTGGCGCGGTATTGGTACGTATGTCGTGCGCAATCCCCGGTATCGGAATCTGTTTGGTCCCGTGAGCATAAATAGCAACTATAGCAATTCCAGTCTGCAGCTGCTGATGGACTTCTTGAGCAACAATAATCCGGACAGGCGTTCACGCTGGGTGCGGGCGAAAACGCCTCCCACCCAGCAATTCTCTCAGGGGTTCGATCCGAAGACGATGTCTACCGTTGTTCGGGACTTTTCCGAACTATCGAGTCTCATTTCCGACATCGAAGAAGACAAGAAGGAGCTTCCGGTACTTCTCAAGCAGTATCTGAAGCTCGGAGGCGTGCTCCTCGGCTTCAACCTGGATGCAGATTTTTCCGATGTAGTTGATGGATTGATACTCGTAGACCTCGTGAAAACAGAACGGCACCTGCTCGAGCGCTACATGGGAAAGGAAGGCGCGAATAGCTTCCTTTCCCATTGGCGCTGATAATGGTCGAAGAGTTTCACATCCTGGCTGCGTGATCAGTTGTTTACGCGTCCCGTAATCAGGCAGTCTGAACTCAGAGCAGCGTGTACTGCAACCCGAGAGTGAGCGCTTCCTTGATCTGCGTGCGGCGTGTTTGAGCAATATCGTGCACGAGCAGCAGGTTGAGTGAAACATTCACATACGAATTCACCTTCGCCGACATGGAATTATCCCAGCGCACATCCCAAACATCGAGCTGGTCAAAAGCGGAAAACAGGTTGAGCTGAGTGGTGAAAAGGATATTCTCCATCACCTGAAATTTCGCACCGGTCGCAGATTCCAGACCGGTTTGGAAATGGAAGGTTTCAACCTCGCTTGCTGTCTCGGCGTTGTCTGCAAAACCAAAGTTCGGAGAAAACGTTTCCTTGAATGCTGCACCAACACGCGTAAAGAAATTTTCGCCAGTCGTGTACGTGAAGCCGGCGGATTGAATCAGATAACCCGGGTCCCACAATCCTGAAGTCTGTATTTTTTCATCGAGACCGGTCTGCTCATTGGTTACGACCTTGTATCCCGGTGCGAGTTGGGTACGTACCTGGTTTGCGACATAAGGATCAATTTTCCAGCCAATGTTGCGGGAGTAAAGGCTTTCCCAGAAAAACTCGTCCTCGGATTTCTGATAATCCGCATCCCCGAGTTTTGTTTGACCGTAGGTAATCTTGAGCGTGTTTTTCCAGATCCACTCTGGCTGCTTGTAGGCGAACAGACCATTGGTCTGGAATGCCCAGGCCAGAGTATTCTCTCCGCCCTGTGTCCAATCCTGCAGTGCAACCTGTGTAAGGTTGAATCCGGCGATGAGAGTGTTATTCCACCCCTCCGCCAGTTCCACTTTTTCCTGAGCGAAGACCGTTGTACTGCAAAGCAAAAAACTCAAGGCGATGATGGCGTTTCGCATTTTCATTTGTACTCCTCTTGTTGTATTTCAGGAACGTCGAATTCAATAAGCCTGGAGGCTGTACTTCTTTTTCAAAACCGATTGCCGCGATCCATCGGGCGGAATGATGGCATTCAGATCGCGTGGGACTCGCGAAAAGAAGATAACAATCGTATGGGAAAAAAGGTTCAGTGATCGAACTGAAAAAGGCGGGCTTTTTTTCGTACGCGTTCAGCAGCGAGTTTTTCGAAGAAGAGTGTCATGGTGGCCAGGGCAACCAGCGTGATGCCGGTGTAGACTTGCGATGGATAGATGAGGCGGGCAAGAATATTGATGATGATAGTCATGCTTATAGCAGCAACGCCGATGCCGATAAACACACCTGTCGTGCGCTCCCCTTTTCGAAGCGGACGAGAAAAAGGCAGGTATGGATTCACCATCACGAGAACCTGCATGATCAGATGCGAAAGGAGACTGAGGACCAGCACATGAATCACTACGTGCTGGTAGGAGTCAAAATATATACTGAAAACAATGCCGAGTGCGAAGACGTATGGAAGCACAAAGGTGACCATGAGAACATCCTTCATTGCCAGCACCAGTTTCCCTTTATCGGATGGTGTAGCATGGAAAATCCACGATGCCTGCCACGAGTCACTCCTCGCCAGCGAAGCCAGCAGCAGCACCGGGAATAATGCCATCGCGAAATACAGCAGATTCGCCTTCTCAACATGCTGCCCGGGATCGACAAATGGATCAGCCAGTCCGCCGCCAGTGCTCAGTCCAGTGAACAGATACAAGATTGTCAGAGGAACGATGGCAAGAACGGACAGACGGAATTTCATGTCGTATTTGAACTGGTTGCGGATAAGCAGCGCCGCCGCCCGCCCTTCATTACGCCCGAACAACGGCGTACTTGATTTCGTTATCCGGGAAGGATGCTTCGACCCTTCGCTGACCTCATCCAGTCGCGAAAGTACAGCGGTGTATTCGAGTGATAATTTACCGTACGCGTACACTCCGAGTAGAAAGATTACGCCTGTACCGGTGAGCAGTGAAGCAAGACTGAGCCAAACCTTGTGTCCGGCAGCGAGTTCGATCATGCTTGAAAACCAGGTCGGAGGCAGGACCAGCATCCAGACTTCCTGCTGAAGCTGCATGCCTCCCAGAATCTTCTCACTCAGAAGAGTCGAGAAAATCATTCCGCTTCCATAAACAAGAAAGGAAAGCACGAGCTGCAGATAACTGAACATGCGTCGCAGCTTTTTCGGGTGCACGACCTGCATGAGGTTGACGTAGAGGAAAACTATGAACAACGAAACGAACAGCGCCGCGCCGAGCATGCCGAGCAAGGACGCTATTCCGAGCTGCGGCTGAAATCCATAGCGGAAAGAAAACACAATGGCCGGAAATATGCCGATCGCCAGTGTGATCACACCCAGATAGCTCAATAGATTCGCCATCCGGGAGGCAAAAAAAGTACGTGAGGTTACAGGGCGGTGAGATAGAATATGGAAATCTTCCGGCGAAACAACCACTGACTGAAATTCAACGAGCACCGAGGTCGCGATCGAAAACATCACGATAGTCATCATCACGGTTCCGGTGAAATACAGGTCGGAATTCGCAATGATCATGAAGCTGAGCACGACTCCCAAAAAACCATAGAACACAACAATCTGCCAGATACCGGGGAATCTTCTCTTGCTGGGTTTCTTTTGTTGGGAAGTAAAAATACCAGTCCGAAAGTCCATCCTCAATGACGTACGCAGCAGCGAGCGAAATTGAATCGCATCGATGTCGAACCGTTCCAGCAATCGATTGATCATACCCGATCCAGCGCTGCAAGGAAATCGGTAGTGAGATCATCCGTATCTCGAACGCCTGTAATTCTGCTGAAAGCGTCCTCGAGAGAATTTGAGTCCGTGTCCTCGACGATGCTCTTCGCCGTACCGGAAATAATTTGCTGTCCTTTGTCGATGATAATAATGCGGGTGCAGATGCGCTCGACCACATCGAGTATATGCGAGCAGAAAAATATGGTCTTGCCCTGCTGTGCGAGCCGCTTCAGCAATTCCTTGACAATCATGGCAGCGTTTGCGTCGAGTCCATTCAATGGTTCATCGAGGAAGAGCACATCCGGTCGATGAATGAGCGCTGAGCAGATCAGAACCTTCTGCTTCATACCCTTCGAGAATTCAGTCATCCTCTGATCCTTGGCATGGAGAATATCAAAGAGCTCGAGGAGATCATTGAAGCGTGAAGCAGCCAACACGGGATCAAGATGATGGAGACTGGCAACAAAATCGAGGTATTCAGCGGGCGTCAGCGATTCATACATCGCACCACTCTCAGGGATATAGCCAATCCGCTGCTTCACCTCCATCGGATTCCGCTGGATGTCGAAGCCGGCAACCTCGGCCGTGCCTTCGGTCGGCTGCAGCATTCCAGTCAGCATCTTTACCGTTGTAGATTTCCCGGCACCATTTGTACCGAGAAAACCGACTATCTCACCCGGATACACCGTCAATGTGAGATGATCTACCGCGGTTTTATCTTCAAATCGTTTTGTGAGATCTGTGGCTCGGATCATAAATTCCGCCGCTTGCAAAATGGACTAGAACAGAAATATCGTGAAAACATGCATCATCAAAAAGGGACAGAATGATGTTGCTGCTGAAAAAGAAAACGGCCCGAGCTCAAGTAGAGACCGGGCCGTAAGTTTAATGACGCAGACGGGATCAGTCCCAGTCGCAGCGCAGAATAGCACCATTATGGCCAACGACCCACTGCTGCTTCTTTGCTACAGATGCGACTGACATGAGCCCCACATCTGCAACGCGATCCAGCTTCGTCCATGTACGGCCGCCATTATTACTCACGAGCACTGTGCCTTCCGGTCCAACAGCCATGCCGTTAAGCTCGTCTGCAAAATCGATATCGACCAGCGGCAGGAAAAGGCTTGTGCGCCCTTTTGCCCAGGTAAGGCCGCCATCGTCCGTAAAAAGAATTGTCCCGCGGGTGCCCGACACCCAGCCAGCTTTTTCATTGACGAAGGCAACACTGAGGTAATCCACACTCTGGTCTTCACTCCCATTGTGGTCATCACCCTGCTTCATTTCTATCGCAGTCCAGTTCGCGCCATCATCGCATGAACGATACATCGCGAGACGATCACCGACCGCGAACCAGCATGATCCGCCGATATAAGTCACGCTCTGCATGCGAACTTCCTGAGGAAACGTACTCGTGGTCCAGTTTTGTCCGCCATCGACCGAACGACAATACTTGCCATCCGTGCCTACAGCGATAGCCACATTCGCTTTCCCGGCGGCCACGCTGAGTATATGGAAGCCCTTATCTTTCTGGACCTCGGTCCAGGTTGCGCCACCGTCCGCAGTGCGGGCGATGAAACCGCCATAGCCGGCAACGAGACCATTTCTTGCGTCGAACATTCCGATGTCATTGAGTTCAATCGCGGAAACATTCGAATCGAACCAGGACTCTCCGCCGTCGTTCGTGTAGCGAACACTACCTTCATTCCCGACGACCCAGCCATTGTTTCCCTTGAATTCAACCTGGTAGAAAGCAGAACGCGGACCGCGGGTCACCGAAGCCCAGCTTTCGCCCCAATCAGTTGAACGCAGAATCACTCCTTCGACTCCAAGCGCAATACCCGTGCCCATATCGCTGAAGGAGACGTCCATCAAATCCTTGTCCGTCCCTGAGTTCATTTTCGTCCAGGTTTCGCCACCGTCATCCGTTTTAATGATCACGCCGCCCTTTCCGATGCTCCAGCCTGTTTTATCGCTTGTGAAATACATAGAGATGAGCGTAACGCCTGTCGGTGTCTCGATCATCTTCCAGTGTTCACCGCGGTCGCTGGTTTTCAGCATGAGTCCGTTTCCACCGCAGATAAGCCGGACACGATCGTTGACGTAATAGATGTATTCCGGATTTCCGGGAAGATTGAAATCCTTTTTCACCCAGGCGGCGCCGCCATTGGTGGTTTCCAGAATCAACCCATTCCAACCCATCGCCCAGCCGCGGCGGTCATCGTCGAAATAGATTGAGCGGAGGAAAAAAGGTTCTTCATAGGATTTATCCAGCCACGTCGATCCGCCGTCTGTGGTGTTGAGGATAAGTCCGCCGACACCGCAGGCCCAACCGACTTCGCGGCTGAAGAAGTTCACGGCATACACGCGCTTTGTCGTGCCGGTTGTCTGCCGCTGCCAGGTGCGTCCACCATCTGTGGTTTTGGAAATGATCCCGTCTTCTCCACAGGCCCAGCCGTATTCGGAGTCAATAAAACTCTGATCATGAAAGGAAATCGTGGTATTGCTCTCGGTCAGATCCCAGGTCTGGCCATCGTCGGTTGAACGAATGATGCGACCCTGATCGCCGACGATGACGATATGATTATCCTCCGGTCGCTGGATGCTGTTATTAGTTACACCATGCGGCAGTGGATTCTTCCACGTCCATGTCTGCGCCTGCAACGGGATGCTGCATACGAGTACGATCAGAAAAAGCATGATGCCTCCCTGTATTCCAGAGACTAAAACCGATGTGGTCCGGTTTTTCATGAGCATGTCCTCGATTATAAAATGGGCTTAGAAAATCAAACTAGGGGAAAATACATTCTCATGAGGGAAAATGAAAGCGGAGAGAGCTCTCCTAATGCATTTCCATGAATTTCACATTGTACCTGCACCGCTGTATCTTGAATTTTTTAACCATGAATAAATTACGAACCATAATAATCCTGGGCCTGGCTTTCCTTTCCGGAGCTTGCAACCCATCGGAGGAGCAGCAGAAATTTCTGGTTGTGACCAGTATCGCTCCACTCGGTGCCTGGATCAGCGCAGTCGGTGGTCCGGATGTCGAGGTCCTCATACTCGTGCCGCCATCGTCCAGCCCGCACACGTTCGAACTTTCTCCCGGTCAGCTCAGACAAGCGAGCCGCGCGAATCTTGTTGTGCTGAATGGTGCCGGGCTCGAGTATTGGTCGGAGCGTCTGCTCGAAAATCTACAGAACCCGAAAACGCCTGTGCTGACGCTCAGCGAAAACGTGCAGCTGCTTCAGGATGGTCATGCGGACGGACATATCAGTGCAGACGCTTCGGCGCAGTCTGCATCGCCGCACAGCGACGACGCCGTGAATCACACGCCTGTCGATGCTGATCACGGCCACGGCGCGGCAGGCAACCCGCATTTCTGGCTCGACCCCACGATCGCTTCCGCTTCGGTCACGAGGATTGCAGAAGCGCTTGTTTCCCTGCTGCCAGGGAAAAAGGATTCCATGCTTGCCCGCGCGGCGACATATAAAGCGGCTCTAACCCGGCTCGACACTGAGATACATGAGGCGGTCAACACCTGGAGACAAAAGCGTTTTATCGGCGATCACAGTGCCTGGGTATATTTCGCCAGACGGTATGGCCTTGACGAGGCAGGTGTGATCGAAGCCATTCCCGGACGCGAGGTGTCTGCCCGGGAGCTTTCTTCCATTATCAATCTGATGAAGCGGGATCATGTCAGCGTCGTATTCGCTGACGGACGAAAATCAATGAGAGCAGCAGATATCCTCGCGGAGGAAACCGGGGCGCGCATCGCTCGCCTGAATCCGATGGGAATATCCGGAAACAGCTATCTCGAACTTTTGAGATCAAACGTTAAAGAAATGGCACGGGTCATGAAATGAGCACTGCATTTGATATTGAGTTCCGCGGAGTTTCGGTGAAGTACGATCGGCTCCCTGCGTTGGAGGATGTCACATTTGGAATCCCGCGGGGCAGCTTCTGGGGAATTATCGGTCCCAACGGTTCGGGAAAAAGTACGTTGGTGAAAACCGCCCTTGGCCTGCTGAAACCCTATCGCGGGACTGTGCTGACCCTCGGCCACGATCCTGCCGACCTCGGTGCGAAACGAGCCCGGGTGGGCTACGTGCCGCAATACGCGGAGCTGGATTTCTCATTTCCGCTTCAGGTGATCGATGTGGTAGCAATGGGATTGTACGGGGAAATCGGTCTTTTCGGACGTGTGAATCGTTTGCATCGCGCACGTGCGTTCGAAGCTCTTGAACGAGTTCAAATGCAGGAACTTGCGCAACGACAGATCAGCGCTCTGTCAGGCGGTCAGCGGCAGCGAGTATTGATTGCCCGTGCACTCGTCGTCAATCCCACGCTGTTGATTCTGGATGAACCAACAGCTGCATTGGACCATAGTTCTTCAGAAGGACTGTACGACTGGATCAACAGCCTCCACCGTGAGACAGGCATGACCATCGTGCTGGTGACGCATGACATAGGCGTCGTGAGCGCGTATGTTGATTCGATAGCCTGCCTGAATCGCACCCTGGTTGCCCATGGCAGGCCGGAGGACGTCCTACACGCTCCCACACTGGAAAACATGTACGGATGCGGGGCTGTCCTCTTCGGACACGGCGAAGTGCCTCATATGGTTGTTCGGGACCCCTAGTATGAGAGCGCTCTTCAGACTTTCTTATGGGATAGTTTTGCATAAAAATGTTCATCCATGTTTAGCAGACTGTTGAAGTATTCAGTTTGAAGTATATCCGGAATTAAGTATCTTGTGTGGTAGTAAATAACCACAAATTCAGAATTATGTTCAAGAAACAAACCCGCCCCCAGCAAGAAGAACTCTGGA
>JBATDG010000132.1:0-11075 GCA_049663345.1 Bacteroidota bacterium | reverse complement strand
GCAGCGACGGCCCTCATTGACGAACCGAAATCGCCGAGCACGAAGTACTCCTAACCTCCCTCACAGACATCATACAAGACGATGAGGTCCAATATATGTGTTTATCTGACGATGTCAAGTGAGATTCTTTCCCCTGAATCTATCAGACTTCCGTAAGATCAACTCGTCAGTGTGGATCACCACCACGGGATCACGGCTACTGCCACAAAATGAAAAGTCCCCAAAATTTCGGGGGTTTCCTTGTGGAGCGGACCCGCCTTCGTCTCGCTGCGCTCGGCTTCGGCGTGGCAGGCCGAGACTCGAACTTGCGTCATCGGGCGCGGTTTCCCGATGTTGCAATGTTGCGCTGTTTTTGGGAGAAGGTACTCCTCAGTTCACGCGTAAAATAAAACCCCCTCAAGTCAAAGTAACTCAAGGGGGTTAGAATTGCGGAGAAGGTGGGATTCGAACCCACGGTACGCTTTCACGTACACACGCTTTCCAGGCGTGCCAGATCAGCCACTCCTGCACCTCTCCGGTTGATCGTCAGTGCTACCCGTTCTCGGTTAGTCACGGCGTAGTCCCGTGAAACGGGACGAAGACGGACACCTCTCCGGTGATCATTCATTCAACCGTTTGTCAGTCGGCTTTTCCTGCGGCTGAAACTACAGGAACTACAAATGTACGCTTTTTCTGCGTTTTGCAAAAGGAACTGACGTACATCGATAAGGAATTTCACTTCCCGTCGAAAAAATTCCTGACTGCGAATTCCATGGAAATGCCGTTCATCTGAAGTTCACTCGCGAGGATGATGCCCTCGGGTGAAACGAGAAAGCTGCTGGCATATCCGGCGTTCAACGCGAGACGATAGCGCTCGATTTCCTGGTCGGATGCCTGGAGATGCGTCCAGGGAAGCGTAAAGCCGTACCTGCGCAAGGCATTCACCGCATTGTCGTCGGGAGGGATGCGTCTTCTGGAGAGAACATGATACGGCCACACCTGAATGATATCGAGTCCGGAATCATGATATGCCTGATGGATTGCCTCGAGGGACGAGAGCCCATCCATCGATACGTTTCCGAACACAAGAATGTATGGCTTGCCTGCAAGGTCTCTGTCGGAAAAATACTTCATCGAATCAGTGACCATGGCGAAGGAAAACGGGGGAAATTGCTTGCCGACGGAGTTCGTGTCCACTTCAATGCCCAGATATCGCGCCATGCCAAAGGCGGGGTCATTCACTGCGACATATTGGCTGCGCTTGTAGGCAGCCTGGTCGGCGAGAGTCCGGCCTTCGCGCTGCACCATATCCTTAAACACTGTCCCCTCGAATAGAGCACCGCCTTCATCTACCAGGCTGTTCAGCCGCTCGTTCATTTTTTCTGAGCGATCCTGAGAAATCAGCATTTTGAGGAAATCGTACGCCTCGTAGCGAGCCGAGGGGGAAGGGTTTTCGCGCAATACGCGGTAGGCGTAACTGTCACGGAAGCTGTCGGATACCTTGGAAAACCTGCCGTAGAGCTTTTCCAGATTCCATACAGGCGATGCGGGTGAAATACTTTCCGCAGCTAAACGGATGATGGAGATTACACTGTCTCTTGTCAGATTCAGATGGGAAACCCCGCGCGGATCAGGATAGTCCGGTATAGCGCCGAGAAAAAGGAAGAGGTTATCCTCCAGTTGCTGCGCGTCCCTCGACGCCCGGGCCTGCGCGATGCCGGTCAGGTACACTGAAATGCTGTCGTTCTGCTCGTCCTGCAATCTATTACGCCAGGCAGCGACAACGGCAGCATCCAGAGAATTTCTGGGCTGGAATCCCTGGTCGATATACGTCTGCCACTCTACACTGCCGCTGTCGGCAAACGGTGCACCGCCGTCGGCGCCGATGTTTCTGTAATCATCGAGACGCTGCTTCAGTACCGCATAGGGATGGTCAAGCGGAGCGCCGGTGATCCGAAATGGCCGGTCCGTAATTTCACCACTGTACCCGATGCCGGACAACGCCGCATAATCGAAACTCACTGTGACGGACCTGTCGTTGCAGTGCTTGACCGAGGAGAAGTCGCCGTCCTGGTCGTAGGAATAGCCGTCCTGATCTGTGCCGTTGACGGTGCGTTCGGGTACTAGTCCCGAGATGTGGTATTCGAGAGGAAGACTCGTTTCGGCGGATGCGAACGATCCGGAAGCCTGGCAATTGTAATCGAAGGTCGCCGTGAACTTCCCTTCGTCCAGCGGCTGCATGGGCACAGACTGCCGCTCGCCACCCGAGGCGGGATCACGGTAGACGACGAACAGCGTATCGATTTCGTCAAGGGAACGGAAACGGCTGCGCTGCATGCGCGCTTCGACGCTGCAATCGATCTCCGGATCGATGAAGAGGTAGCGCTCTTGGGAATATTCGTGATCAACACCGGCGAAACGGATGGAATACAGACCCGGATATAGTTTGGTTACAAAGCGGCCTTCGGCGCCGACGGTAATATTGACCTCACCGGCGAAATGGTTGCCCCATCCGTACCGCCACATTTCTACATGGGCTTTTTTCATCGGCTTGCCGTCATACCCGACTACGGTGCCCTGAAAGAGAACGCGGGGCTGTCCCATCGCGGCGGCTGCACACAGGAACAGCGCTATGATAAATGGTATGAAGCTGCTTCGAAAGTTGTGCATGATCGTGTTCACCCCTCAGATTGAACGTATTACGGTTTCATTCTCTGAATCTATGAAATGATCTTGCCGCAATCAAGGATCTCACTTTCCTCTCATCCAGCCCAGGTTGCCGATTCTTGCCCATTGGGCAGTTTCCCCCGCGTTGCATACATTTGAAGGATATGAAGAACTTCTATTTTATCGGAATCGGGGGAACGGCCATGGCTGGCGTGGCAGCGGCACTGCTGCAGGAAGGGCATGGCGTCACGGGGGTGGACAATGGCGTCTATCCTCCCATGAGTGATTTTCTCGCTGCACAGGGCATCGGCTATCATGAGCAGTTCGATGCGGCGAATGTCGCGGCGCTGCCGGCGGATGCGGTGGTGGTGATCGGCAATGCCATGAGCCGCGGCAATGCGGAAGTGGAGGAGGTGCTGAACCGCAGGCTTGCGTTTACCTCGCTGGCGGGACTCGTAGGCGAACACCTCATCGCCGGAAATACCAGCGTCGTCATCGCGGGCACGCACGGGAAGTCGACCACGAGTTCTCTCACAGCCTGGATGCTGGAGTCCGCTGCGCGAAAGCCTGGCTTTCTCATTGGCGGCATTCCGGAGAATTTCGGACAGGGCTGCCGTCCCGCACAGCCGGATGGCGTCTTCGTCACGGAAGGGGATGAATACGACACGGCCTTTTTCGACAAACGCTCGAAGTTCGTGCACTATCGTCCCGACGTCGCAGTGATCAACAATCTGGAATTCGATCACGCGGATATTTTCGATTCTCTGGAACATGTGAAGCGCTCGTTCCGGCAGTTCGTCAATCTCGTTCCCGGAAACGGCGTACTCATCGTCAACGGCGACGATCCGAATGCAATGGATGTCGTGCGCGATGCACACAGCCCCATAATCACTTTCGGCATGGGCAGCATGTGCAATCTCGTGGGCGGCGACCTCCGCTTCGTCGGGGAACACACCGCCTTCACGCTCACCGATAAGCGCAGCAGCCACAAGCACCGTTTCACGCTTCCCCTCGCCGGGGATTTCAACGTCCGCAACGCCATTGCGGCAGTTGCCGTCGGCTGGCATCTCGGACTCAGCGATGAAGAAATTCAGAAGGGCTTTTCGACTTTCCGAAGCATCCGCCGGCGAATGGAAGTGATCGCGGAAGAAAACGGCATCACGCTGATCGATGATTTCGCACATCATCCGACCGCCCTGCGGCTGATGCTGACAGCGCTGCGCGAAAAGTATGCAGATCGCCGCATCATCGCCTGCTTTGAGCCGCGTTCGAATACGACCACGCGGAATATCTATCAGAAGGAAATCACCGACGCTCTGGCGCTGGCCGATGTGGCCGTGATCGGCGCGATCGATCGTCCCCACCGCTACGCGGAAAGCGAACGACTCTCACCGGAACGCGTAGCCGCGGATCTCGAAGCACAGGGCATCACCGCCCGCGCCATTCCAGATCCGGTCGAAATGGTGGAATGGGTGGCCTCGGTCATGCAATCGGGCGACGTTATCGCCCTTTGCAGCAATGGGAAGTTCGGGGGCGCGCATGCGCTGCTGCGGGAACGCTTGAAGGGATAAGAAAAAAACACGAAGAAAAGAAAACCGCGGAATCGCAAAAACGCGAAGAAGAGACGCGAAAATTTTTTGTAGGGGCGTCCGCCGCGTCGGACTGCGCCCTTGATGCGTGCGTCCCCTGCGTTCGTGCGCCCCTGCAAAACGCATCGCATCCAACGCAGGAACGAAAACCGGTTTATGGATGTTTGGGATAAGTTATCTCCGAACATCACTCACTTGTCCATGGAACTCTCATGAATGCTGTAATTTCTTCATTTTCATTGCGCCGGATTCTGCCCGGGACGCTGCTGATCCTTCTCTTTATGTCCGTTCTTTCTCTTCCGGCGATGGCGCAGGGACCCAAGGGTAAATCCTTTGGAGTAGGCTTTCAGCTTGGTGATCCGACGGCCGTGTCGTTTCGCTTCTGGAACAGCAAGCAGAATTCCTGGGACCTTGCCATCGGCGCCAGCTATCTCGGCAATCCCCATGTTCACGGCGATTATCTCTGGCATTTCAATGATGCGTTCGGTTCGCGCATCGTGTCTCTTTATATGGGCGTCGGCGTAGCGCTCGGCTTTGGCGACAATCGCGACGGTTGGGTGCTTGTGAAATACAAAAAGGGACATGACTACTGGTACTACAGCGACAACAACGATCACTTCGTTGTGGCCGCAAAAGGCGCCTTCGGACTGAACATCATTCCCCGCAACACTCCCATCGACATCTTCCTCGAAGTCAATCCCATCATCGGCATCAGCCCCGGCTTCGGCTTCGACATAATGCCCACCCTCGGCATCCGCTTCTATCCGTAAGGAAGAGTAACCACGAAGTCGCGAAGACACCAAGGAAGAACACGAAGGTTTCTTAAAGGCCATCATTCAGAGCAATTGATCAGCGCCGTGCGTCCGATCACTTAGCTCTGAATTTGCTAGATGTGCTGTCTAAAAATCCTTCGTGATATTCATTCGTGTCTTCGTGACTTTGTGGTTTTTTCTTGTTTTTTCCTACAGCTGCATGATGAGCTGGAGCTCGGCGTCGGGGTCGGTGTTGAACATCAACAATCTGCTGGAAAACTCGGAGATTGTCGTATAGCGGAAGCGGATCATGAGTACGGGGTGGGGATACCAATCCATGAACAGACTGTTGCGAAGATAGCGGCCATAGAATGAGGGAGTGCTTTGCCAACTGCTGCTTCCTTCCTGGTAGGTGAAGGAAAGATCGTCGCGCAGTTCCAGCCGCCGGATCACCGGCAGGTCGTTCAGACTCAGCGTCACGTTTGTCGTGGGGGTGAGCACCAGAGCGTCACTTGTTCCCATGTATTTTTCCGATTGCGAATACGTCGCGTTCACAGAAAGTCGAACGAGAAGGGCGCGGCTGATTCTGGATTCGGCCCAGATTGAAGGACTGTAAGTCTGTTGAGAATAAGAGAAGCTGTTGGAACGGGATGACCCGATAAGAAACTGAAGGGCGTAAAGCGTGCGGCTGTCGGGACGCAGGTCGATGCGCTGCGTGAGTTCGCGGCGGATGGTGGTAGAGGAGGATTTCCATGTCGCCGCGGTGTTCTCAATGTAGCGGCCACTCACGGAATAGAGCAATTCCGGTGCCGGACGCCATTCAAGACGCGATTCATACTGATCAGCAACGGTTTCAGTCTCGATTTTTCCTGCGGCCGAACCGAACAACCCATCAAGAATGCTTGCCTGCGCAATTTCGCTATTGTAGTGCGTCGTGTTGCGTGAGGCGGTGAAATACAGGGTGAAGGAAGAGAGATCGTCTACCCATGTCCCGGGTGAAAGTCGGAGACTCCCCTGCATGCTGCCGCGAAGATACTGGTTGAATAGCTGCGGTTCGGTGGCGAATTGCTGCAGGTTCCGTGTCACCCGCGCCCCTAAGGAAATGCCCCGAAGCTGCTCCATGATGAGATCGAGGTAAAGCTTGTCTTCCCGCCGGTCGTCGGCGAAGACGCCGCTCGGGTTTTCCCTGTCGAGCAGATCGGCCTGATAATAGGCGTTGATCGTGAACATGGGTCGCGGAGCCAGAACGCTGCGCAGGAAAAAATTTCCCATGCGGAAACGTCCGGGATCACTTCCGCCAAGAATCTGCTCTTCGGCCAGCCGGGCGTAGCCGGAAAGGCGTGCACTGTTGAAGCCTGTAGTATTCAGGACGTTGGCATCGGGAACCCAGACCAAATCGAGTCGTCCGCCGCTGCGGTCTCTTGTCCTGTCGTCGAGCGTTTCTTCTGAACGGTCTCCCCGCAAGGTGATGGAAGGCAGACCGGGGGGAAGCCACTGAAGCCCGCCGCCGGCGTACATGTCATCGGTCGCGGATCCGCTGAGCGTGTCGTAGCCCGAGCGCTTTGTCCACTGTGCGAAGGCGCGGAGTTCGGGGACGATGTCATATTCACCTTCCACCCGATGCTCATCGAGAAGACGGCCATGTGCGAAATCACGGCGCTGCGGTTCGGCGTACGCACGCTCACGCAGCGTCGAACGCAGGGACAGCCGCGCCTGCGGAGTGCTGAGAGAAGCGGATATCCCCGCTGCCTGTCCGTTCGTCGTATCGGACCAGCTGATCTGATATTCCGGGGCGATGCGGAAATCCACGGCGTCGGACTGCCAGCGCAGTTCGGTCTGTGCCTGCGCGAAGCGTACAGTCTCCTTTCCGCCGATCGTCTGAAATTGTCCGCCCGCGACCGAGGCCTGGGTGAAGTCGGAAGGAGACACCGTCAATCCTACGCGCGTGAAGCGTTCATCGGAGGCGAGGCGCACATATTCATATTCCACTTCAATTCGGCTGTCATCCTGCACCGCTCCATCGCGCGTGAAGAGCAGGAAGCCGCTGCTGTAGTCGAGAATGTAATCCTCTCCTGCGCTCATTTTCGCGCCGTCAACCAACACGCTTTCGGAGCCGCGAATGATGCGGTACTGTCCGAGCTTGTATCCGGTGCTGTACGCATCACAATGAACGAGCATCCGATCAGTTGTCGATGGATTTGCTTCATACGCCCCAGCGGGGAACGGCTGGGCTTCGGGGAAGTGCAGAATGCCGGCGTTGTAATCCATGAATTCGGCATCCACCAGTCCGTCGCCATTTCGATCGACGCCGAAGCTGTTGAGCGGCAGCTCCATACCCGCAGCATCTGTGATGCGCAGCCGGAAGCTGGAGGGAATAATGCCGGTACCGCCGACGAAATATCGGTTCTGGATTTCATAGTACTGCTCCCGGTTATTGCCAAGCAGCAGATCTTCGGTAATCCCATCGCGCTCGATGCGTGCGACGAGATTGGGGCGCATGTCCGGTTCCGCAAGGCGGAGGAGTCCGCGCTCAAAGTCCACAAAGTAATCTACACCTTCGATCATCTGCACCCATTCTCCGCGAATGCCGGCGATGGTTTCGTCCGTGAGATTACGGATGTTGCCAATCTGGAAATCATAGGGCTCGCGATAGATCCGTACGTCCGCCGTGCCAAGCGGAAGGAACTGGCGATCGGAGCGGAGATGGTACCAGGCAGTGCGCTGCCAGGCTGCATCCGGAATTACATATTCCTGCGTTCGCGTCCGTCCGGTGAAGGATTCCGTAGCGGTGGCTGTGGTTTTCTGTCCGCTCACCGCGGTTGCTTCAAACAGGGATCTTCCGTAGCGCTCCGTCCGGCCGCCGTACACCGCGCGTCCACCAACGCCAAACATGCCGAAGGACTGCTGCAAAAGCCGGTTCCCTTGCTCGGCTCGCATGTCACCCCATTGCAGCGACTGGAGAACGTCGTCGCGCGCGCCCCGATATTCCGCTCCGTAGGTGATGTATTCGAAATCGGAATCGTTGTACTGCGCGCTGATGCGCCGTCCGTTTCCCAGATCCAGCCTTGCTTTCAAATCGTTGCGGCTGGAAGGCTCGTCGGTGCCGTATACCAGTTCACCGCGGCGAAATGGATCCTGCCACAGCCATGCACTGCGGCTGCCGCTCAGGTCGAGCCGGTATCCGCTGCCAAAATCGACGAAACTCCCTTTCGCCGGATCAAGAGAAAAGGTCGTTTCGCTGTTCCCCTCCGACGCAAGCAGGGGAAAGCTGTACCAGCGGTCCTCACTCGCCTTATAGTAGACGAGCGCTTCGTCCGAAAAGGTGATGACACCGTCGCCGAGTGTAAACAGGGTCTGAATATCGATGTCAGGGAGTCCGGCCGCCGCAGTCAGATACGTCCAGCTTCCTGTGGAGCGGTCAAAGCGCGTCAGTCCCGAAGCGGTACTGAACCATATCGTATTGCCATCGGAGGAAAGCGCCACCGCGCGCAGGTCGCGATCGGGCAGCTGATCGATTTCGAGAAAGGGCCGCAGCGCATCGGCCGTCGCATCGTACTGCCAGAGATTGTCTGCGGTCACCATCCAGAAGCTGCCGCCGCTGACTATGATTTCTCTGATGTCCGATCCGCGAAATTCCCGGAGAGGATAGGGTGAGAATACGCGGGCGTCCATGTCGAAGCGAAGGAGTTCGCCATCGCGAAGCAGCCACAGCCAGCTCCCGGCGACGAAGGCGTTGATGATGGGGGCATCTGCTGATACAGCGTTCCCCATAGTCGCATCGCCCTGCTGTGAACCGGACTGCGGAACCGGGAGCTCTGGAACCGCAGCCTGCGGAGTGAACATGCGCCAGCGTTCATGCTGCGGATCGTATTCATTCACGCCGCGTTCCGTGGCGAGAAAGACACGCTCCGCCTTGGGAACGATGGCATGAATGGTGCTGCCGGTGAGTCCCTGCTCCGAACTGATGCTCTGCCATTCCTCGATCAGATTATCGTAGCGCGATCCGCCGCCACTCCCGCCGGTCCACACGTAATCTTCTTCGAATGCCGTTGTCCGCACAGCGCCGGATGAAAGTCCGTTCGTGCTGTCGTAATGCAGCATGGTGTTGCTGCGCAGATCGAAAGAGGTGATGCCGCGATCCTGCCCGATCCACAGCACGTCATTGCGAACATCGAGGGAGGTGATGGCGGCGGAAAGCAGACCGTTTTGCGGACCATACGCAGACCATACGTTGTCTTCCGAACGGTAGCGGTAGAGTCCGCGCGGCGTGCCGATCCACAGCGATCCGCCGTATGACAGGGTGGAATAGCTGCGGTCGGGGAAATGAACAGTGGACTGCGAAAAAACCGCAGGCGCTGCGCCGAGCAATCCCAGCAGCACAGCGAGCAGTGCGCGTCGGGTTGAGGACAATCGGCTACCCCAGTGTTGTGCGAATGATCTGTTCTTCCGGAACGGTGAAGCTGCCGACACCACGCTCGGCGGCGAGCACGAAGTGCCGCACGTCTTCGGGTTTGAGCACGCGGTTGTTCCATTCCGCGATCCCCGCACCCGCAGCATCGACTGCCAGCGGATCGGTTCCCGCGATGATGGTGTTGAGCTGTTCGCTACGTCCCGGACCTCCCGGCCCATTCGTCAGCAGCACATACGCTGCGTCGAGGATAGTGAGGTGTGGACGCACAAGCTTCGCGAGATCCGCAACGGCGCTCTGCAGGTCGTACTCCTGATGGAAGACCGAGCGGTCCTGAATCACGCCCATGAGATTTTTCATGCCGAAGCTTACGGTCGTTCCCGAATGCGCTTTCGCCGAAGGAAGGTTGATGAATACGTCCGCCTTGCGCAGAAGCTTCGCGACGCCTATTTCCTTGAATTCCACCGCATCGGGAGCGGACACCCTTTCGAAGTGCTTCTCCTCGCTGAGCTGGACGAAACTCAGTTCCGGCAGTTCCGCCGCCAGCGCATTCATGCCGCTGCGTTCGAGGCAGCTCTCTGCCCGGCGCATCGGGTAGTCCGCCGCGATGATGCGCTTCGCTCCCGCCTCGGCGCACATTTTCACCACGGTACGTATCACTTCGGGATGAGTGGTCGATCCCCACTCCGGTGGATTTGCGAAGGACATGTTCGGCTTGAGAAAGACCACATCTCCGCTTTTCACAAAGGCCTTCATGCCGCCCAGCGAATCAACGGATGCGCGCACGGCAGCGGCAATATCCGCCCCCTTGATGATCGAAAGCATGGGATCAGGTGCGAGGGCGTGAGAAAGAAACGACGGAGCGAGGGCGGTCCCACGCATTCCGGCAAGAACGGTGCGGAATGGAAGAACGGGAATCGCTGCTGCTGCGAGCAGACCGGCTTTCAGAAGGTCACGGCGTTTCATTTGATTTTCCCTGCCACGTTGTTGGCGAATACTTCCAGTACTTCCTGTCCCTTATCCTCGCTCGTCAGAATGTTGACCAGCACGTAGTAGCGGCCCTTCACGAATTTCATTGTCCATGAGAAAAGATCCTTCCGGATCTGCGCCTTTGTCGAAGGGGGATTCGAAGGTGTGAGCGGACTGGCATACACGTTATTCGGATCGTCGAACACCGCGTTGGCATCGGTTTCATTGCCCTGGTCGTAGACCTGGATTTCGCAGATCACACCGGACTGCGTATTCACCGTGCCGGAGAAATTCTGCATCGCGGCCTCGACGAAACCGTGATTGGTAAAGATTTCCGACCCGCCGTTTATCTGCTCCTGCAATTCGGATGCATTCGTCGCTTTCCAGCTGCCGTCGTTGCCCGAATTCCTCGCCCAGCCGCTGATCTCATTTTCCCGCGGCAACAGATCGCTGATGGAAACAATGTTCGGGTCCGATCCCGAATCCGATTTGTTGCATCCCACCGTCGGGAATACAAAAAGCACGGTAAGTAAAGCGATGATTGAGCGGGAGATTGAGTTCATAGTTTTCTTCGCAAAATGGAATGATGGAAATATGTGCCGCCCGTTCAGGGCGTGGCCGCAGGCCTCATCCGGCCGCAGGCCTCATCCGGCCGCAGGCCTCATCCGGCCGCAGGCCTCATCCGGCCGCAGGCCTCATCCGGCCGCAGGC
>JBATDG010000131.1:0-27435 GCA_049663345.1 Bacteroidota bacterium | reverse complement strand
GGGTGTTGCTGGTGTTCATCCTATTTTCCCGTGTTCACTTTGGCGGTTGCTGCGGAATCCGCAGGAGCAGCGGCAGGAATTGCGGCCTCCGCATATTTAAGCGGCGCCTTCTGCAATTCCCGCACATAATTGACGATGGCCCAGCGGTCTTCGGGCTTCAGCTTGTCGGCATAGCCCGGCATGATGTTCTGTCCCGCACTGATCACGTGAAAGATATGCGCATCGGTATAGCTCTTCGCGTTCACGCCTGCAAGGTTCGGCGGCTTTTGCAATCCCTTCCGTACGACTTCTGTTGTATCCTGCCCCGTTACGGAATGACAGGGAGAACAAAAGGCATTGAAGCGGTTTTTCCCGCGAGCCAGTGCGGAGCCGTTTCCTGCGACAGGATTGCTCAACTCCGCTTCCGCCTCCTGGAAAGTTGTGTAAGGATAGATGCTGCCATCGCGAGGCACGGTGCCGGGCACATGATCACGCATGGATTTGCCATCCGCAAAAAACGTATTCGGCTGCTGTGCGCTGACTTTCGTCTGATACTGCATATCGAAGCGGATCTGAATAGGCGGCTCGGTCGAGCGCAGCGCCTGGAAATCATTTCCGGCCCAGAGGATGAACAGCACGATGACCACGACACCCGCCGCAGCCGCAGTATAGTAGAGAGAGCGTTTATTCTTCATCATAATCCACGATTCGTACATGTTCTGCACCTAGGGATTCAAGCAACCCACGCGTTTTCTCCGCATGATAAAGCGGGTCTTCCGCATCGACGGTGACGACAAAGGCGTCATCCATCGAGCGCAGGAAATGCGGGTCATTCTGCCATTTCGAAAACCACTGCGGAAGCCGGTTGAGAGCGAACATTCCAACCACGGTAGCGATCGCCGTGAGGAGGACGGTCAACTCGAAGGCGATGGGAATGGACGGCTCGAAAGCGAAAAACGGCTTCCCGCCAATGACCAGCGGATAATCCACTGCGCCGGTCCACCACTGCAGATGCAGCGCGGCGGCGGCGCCGATGATGCCCGCACCGAGCGATATCCACGGAAGCACGGTGCGCTTGATGCCCATGGCATTGTCGAGTCCGTGCAGTGGATACGGTGTATGGAAGTCGAATTTGTTATAGCCAGCACGGCGGATTTCCGCTGCGGCGGCCAGTACGGCGTCAGGGTCTTGAAAGATTCCGGATATTCCTGCCGTTTTTTTCATTTCTCTCGCACCTCCTCAATGATGCCCGTGCTTCGGCTGCGCTCCGGGAAGGATGCCCTTCAATTCGGAGATAGCCAGCACGGGAAGATATTTCGCGAAGACAAGGAACAGCGTCAGGAAAAGGCCCACCGTTCCGGCAAAGATCGAGACGTCGATCCAGGTGGGAGTGAACATGCCCCAGCTCGACGGAAGAAAATCGCGGTGCAGCGACGTGACGATGATTACGAAGCGCTCGAACCACATGCCGATGTTGACGAAAATCGAGATGATCCAGGTGATCAGCAGGTTGCGGCGAATGCTGCGGAACCAGAACAGCTGTGGAATGAATACGTTGCAACTGACCATCGTCCAGTACGCCCAGCTGTAGGGACCGAACGCGCGGTTAATAAAGACGAAACGCTCGTAGGGATTGCCGCTGTACCAGGCGATGAAGAATTCGATGCCGTATGCATAGCCGACCATGAGCGCCGTCGCCATCAGCACCTTTGTCATATTATCGATGTGCTTGCGCGTGATGAACTGCTCGAGGTTGAGCAGTTTGCGTGCGAGAATCATCAGCGTGAGCACCATGCCGAAACCGGAGAAGATTGCGCCGGCGACGAAGTACGGCGGAAAAATCGTCGTGTGCCAGCCGGGGATCACTGAGACCGCAAAGTCGAAGGACACGATGGTATGTACAGACAACACCAGCGGAGTCGAGATGCCGGCGAGAATCAGATAGGCTTTTTCGTAGCGATGCCAATGGCGGTTGGCGCCGGTCCAGCCCATGCTGAGGAATCCGAAAGCCACCTTGCCGATCTTGTTTTTTGCGCGGTTGCGCAGCGTGGCGAAATCCGGCACCAAGCCGACGAACCAGAACATGGCCGAGACTGCGAAATAAGTCGAGACGGCGAACACATCCCAAAGCAGCGGCGAGCGGAAATTCACCCACATCTGCATTTGATTCGGCAGCGGCAGCAGCCAGTAGACGGCGACCCAGGGACGACCGGTATGAATGATCGGAAATATCAATGCGCAGATTACAGCGAAAATCGTCATCGCCTCGGCGGCGCGGTTGATGGCTGTGCGCCATTTCTGCCGGAACAGAAAAAGGATCGCGGAGATCAATGTTCCCGCATGGCCGATGCCGATCCAGAACACGAAGTTCGTGATGTCCCAGGCCCAGCCTACAGGCTGGTTGTTGCCCCAGACGCCGATGCCGGTGAATACTGTGTAGAGGATGGCGATGATGCCCCAGGCGGCCAGCATGCCAGTCACAGTAACGGTAGCGAACCAGAGTTTGGTTGGCTTGCCCTCAACGACACGCGAAACGGTTTCGGTGACATCGGAGAGCCCGGGCTTCCCTTCTACCAGAGGTTCACGCAACTCCAGTGAATCGACAGCCAGCGTTCCGCCGCCTTCGATATTCCAGTTATCCTGACGATTCTTGTCAGTCGCATTGCTCATGCGTTTCCTCCGTTGGTATTGCGGATCTTGGCCTTGTAGGTAATCGAGGGAAGAACGTTGAGTTCACGCAGCACATGGTACCCGCGGTCCGACGCCCGGTGCTTTGACACGGCGCTGTCGGGATCGTTGGTGTTGCCGAAAACGATAGCGTCAGCGGGACAGGCCTGCTGGCATGCGGTCACCACTTCACCGTCTTTGAGCATGTCGCGTCCCTCGTTCTTCGCGTGATATTTCGCCTCGTCGATGCGGTGCACGCAGAAGGTGCATTTCTCCATGATACCGCGCATGCGCACAGTCACGTCGGGATTGAACACCATGTTCACCGGCTCGCGGTCGTCTTTGTGATAGTTGAGATAGTTGAAGCGGCGGACCTTGTACGGACAGTTGTTCGAGCAGTACCGGGTCCCGACACAGCGGTTGTAGGTCATTTCGTTCAGTCCTTCAGGACTGTGCGTGGTCGCGGCTACGGGACACACATTCTCACAGGGCGCTTTTTCGCAGTGCTGGCACAGCATAGGCTGCAGTAAAGTTTCGGGCTTCTCATCATCTCCCACATAATACCGATCGATCCGGATCCAGTGCATCTCGCGTCCGCGCAATACCTGATCTTTCCCGACTACGGGAATATTATTCTCCGACACGCAGGCAATCACGCAGGCGTTGCAGCCCACGCAGGCGGAAGTATCGATCGCCATTCCCCATCGGTGACCCTTGCTGTAATCATGCGGCGTCATGATGCTTATCGGACGGTCTGTATTTTTATCCGCTCCGTACAGCGGCACATCATTCGTGTACAGCGAGGCAGGATTCTTCAGGAATGCGGCGAGCGTGCCTTCCTTGACGATGTCCGTGCGGTCAATGTCATAGAGTTCATCGCCGGACAATGAGTGATGATCCTGCGTCGTGGCAACGGGATACTTTTCGCCTGTGACTTCAACGGTCACCGGCACGTACCCGATGGTATCGGTGCCACTCATGAGCGCAAAGGCGTTGACGCCCTTGTCCGCTGAGACTCGTCCCCCTTCCGAACGACCGAAGCCGGTCTGTGTGAATATTGCGTTGTCGGAGACGCCGGGCTGAATGAACGCGGGAAGCTTCTGAGTCCCGGCCTTCGTCTTCACGCTGACGACATCGCCGGTTTCAACATTGAGGCGTGCGGCAGTGGTCTTGCTCATGATCGCGACGTTGTCCCAGGTCACCTTCGTAACAGGATCGGGAAGCTCCATCAGCCATCCGAGGTTCGCGTAGCGTCCGTCGTACAGCGTATTGCTCGGCAGCACGCCGAGAACCATCGCGGTGCCGGATGTCTGCGCAGCGGCGGACTTCACCGCCTTGCGAAGCATATTCGAAGCTGCTGCGCCGTTCATCGCCGCGCTGCGGGCAGGGAGGCTGCCTTCAATGCGTCCGTTGCGAAGAACATCGTTCCAGTACCCGTCGAATGACGGACGGCCGCTCCCGGGGAAATGTTCTTCCCGCCAGCGCTTCTGAACGTAATTGTAGAATGTCGGCGTGGTTTCGAAATTCTTCTTCTCGTACTCACGCGCGACGCCCATCAGGGTATCGGCCAGCGATGGCTGTCCATCATTCAGCGGTGCAATCAGAGGCTGCACGACTCCTTCGGATCCGTCGAGCATGCGCACGTCGCCCCAGGCTTCGAGATAGTGGTTGACCGGGACAAAGATCGAGCAGACTTTCGAAGTTTCGTCAGCGTACTGCGAAAGCGAGAACCGGTACAGCACACGCGACACGAGCGCGCGGAAGCTTCCCGAGCGCAGGGCATAGGCAAGGTTAGAATCAGCGAAAATCACAACGCCAACGCTGCCGCTTTCCATTTCCTTTTTCAGAGCTTCGATACCGGCATTCTTCGCATTGCTGTATGGCAGCGCCTGCGCAGGATCGATGATGCGTCCCGCGCCGATAGCGCCCAACGCCTGATTCAGCATGACGCCAAGGGCGTGCGTGTGTGCCGGGAGGTGTCGACCGACCATCACCACTGACGGCTTTGCAGCAAGGTCGCTGGCGATGCGCTTGATCTCGGGGAAGCGGTCGTTGCTCTTTCCTGCGAGCTGCGAAACGAGGGAAGCATCAAAGCCGCCCTTGCCCTTCACGACCGCGAGCTCATGCAGCAGCGCGAGCAGGAACTCATCGATTTCACCCGGCTTGATGCGGATGCGTGTGTCGGCATTCGAGCCGGTCATCGTCATCGTCGCTTCGGCGGAATAGAAACGGCTCATGTCGGGCGAACCCGTCTCGGGCTTGCGGCGCTTCGCGAAATTACGGATGTGGTACAGGGCTTCCGGATCTGCTCCGAGGAAGTCTGCCTCGACACCCAGGATCACATCTGCGCGCGAAAGATCCGGCACCAGTACAGCGTCGATTCCGAGCAGCTGTCGATTGGCTTCTGCGGCTCCGCCTGCCACTATCGCGGGCCAGGTGACGACGCGGGTATTCGGCAGCATCTGCTCGAGTTCGCCGTAAAGCTTCGCCAGCGAGGGGGACGCATGCTCGTCAACAATCACGCGCACACTTTTGCCTTTCGCCGTCACTTCACGGATGGCGTCTGCCATGCGCCGCATGGCATTCAGCGGAGTCGAATCGCTGCTGTTCACTGTGGGACGCAAAATGCGATCCGGATCGTAAAGCGAAAGCAGCGAGGCCTGTACGATCGGCAGCAGCTTCCCACCGCTGATCGTGCATTGATCGTTACCTTCGATTTTTACCGGGCGTCCCTCGCGGGAACGCACCAGCAAACCGCTCGCGAAGTTCTGATGCGTGAATGCAGTTGCGAAATAGTTGGCTATTCCCGGCGTGAGGTACTCCGGCTTCTTCACGTACGGCACGATCTTCTGTTCCGGACGCCGGCAGCCCGTCGCAGCAAGTGCGGCTGAAGCGGCCATGAGTCCTATGAAGGTGCGCCGCGTGATCGTCGAAGCGCCGGAACTCGGCTCATCGTAATCGGCGGGGAATTCGTGCTTGAGCTGCTCCAATACCGCCGGGTCGCTGCCCAGCTCCTTGAAGCTTTTCCAGTACGTTTTGTTTTTTGATGTATCCGTATCAGACATACAGGTCTTTTGCAGTGTTGGTGACTTCGTATTCGAATTTCATGAAAGTCGGAATATCAGTGATGACAGGTCGAGCAGTTTTGCGGTCCTTTGCGCAGCGGACGGCTCAGCACAGCGGGATCCACATCGACGCCGGTGATAGCGCGCGTGCGCACTACGTACTCGTCGGGATCGCGATGACAATCGAGACACCAGCCCATGGTAAGCGGCTGCTTTTGCACGATCACGCCCTGTTTCTCCACCTCGCCGTGGCAGGATGCACAGTCGATTCCCGCTGTGATATGCCGGCTGTGATTGAAAAATGCGTAATCGGGCAGACGATGAATGCGCACCCATTGGATAGGCGTATTATTTTCGTAGCTCTCGAGGACGAGCTTCAGCTTGGGACTGTCCCTCTTGACCGACACATGGCAGTTCATGCAGGTCTGCGTCGGCGGTACGGTCGAGTGCGGCGACGTCTCCACGCTTGTGTGACAGTAGACGCAGGAGATGCCAAGATTGCCTGCATGCACGCTATGGTCGAAGGGTACCGGCTGCTGCGGACGATAGCCGACATCCATCACGCTCGGGTGGCGCAGGAAGTAAAACGATCCTGCGGCGACAGCTGCCAGCAAAAGGATGCTGAGAATGCCGCGTTTGAATTTTCTATCCTGAGATGCAGTAAACATGCTGTAGCTTGCTCGTTGTGAAGCGTTGATTATGCCTGTGAACCATCTGTATTGCGGTGGCGCTGCGCCAGCCAGAGCCGGAGCGTGAAGCCGCCGAATACGAGAAAGGGCATGGCCATCATGAAATAGATGCTGGTGTTGAAGCCCGAAGAGACGGGCGTTTGTCCGTCAGCCAGATATGCCTCCTTGCAGTTCGGACAGGCGGAAAGCAATTCCGGCAGCAGCAAAACAGCTGCAGTGATAACGGCGAGGAGGATCCAGTTTTTCTTCATCGTTTTATCATGCGTAAATGTGATAGAGCATGAAATACACCGCGACACCCGTGACGGAGACATACAGCCAGATCGGCAATGTCCAGCGAGCAAGGGCGCGGTGCTTCTCGACTTTCATTTTCATTCCGCGAAACAGCGTTATGATTGCCATCGGCGGTACTGCCACAGCCAGCACGGAATGCGAAATCAGAATCGCGAAGTACACCGTGCGGGCGATTCCCTGTCCCTGAAAGCGCGTAATCAGATGTGCGCTGAGATGATAGGTGACGTAGGAAATCAGAAACAGTCCGGAAGTCACAAACGCTGCGATCATCATCGCACGATGCTGCGGGATCATTTTCCGACGGATAAACACAAAGCCGGTCAGAAGGAATACCGAGGCCAATCCGTTCAGCATCGCGTTGATCGTCGGCAGATCGCTGGCACTCATGAATTCTCTCCCAGAAGGAAATCAATCGCGGTGCGCAGTTCTTCGACCTTCGCGTCATCCATGCCGTCGAAATACCCGCGGATCACGCCTTTGCGATCCACCAGTGCGAAGCGCGTGCTATGCAGCGACGGCGTGGAGGCATCGCCCATCATGAACCCTTTCGAGGCGAGCTGCGCGACAATCTCCTGATCGTTGCGAAGCATGTACCAATTCCCCGGCTTCGCGGAATAGCGTTGAGCGTATTTGAAAAGTTCTTCCACAGTATCAGTTTCCGGATCGACGCTGAAACCAGCTATGCGAAAGTCGGGAGCATCGGAAAACTCCGCCTGCAGCACGTTCGCCTTCGAATTCATGATCGGACAGGGTCCGCCGCAGGAAGTGAAAAAGAAATACGCGATGTATACTTTTCCTTTGAAATCCGCATTGGTCACCGTCCGCCCATCAAAGTTCGTGAAGGAGAACGCAGGCGCGGGCTTGATTTCCGGAAGCGTTACAGCCTCCACGCCCTGACGCTTGTCTCCGCAGCCGGCGATCACGAAAATAGATATCACTGTCATGAGGAGAAGACGAGCCGCGCCCTGCAGCATCGGCTGGCCCTCTTCGCCCTGCAGCATCGGCTGGCGCATGCCAATGCCCTCTTCGCCCTGCAGCATCGGCTGGCCCTCTTCGCCCTGCAGCATCGGCTGGCCCTCTTCGCCCTGCAGCATCGACTGGCGCATGCCTGGACCCTCTTCGCCCTGCAGCATCGACTGGCGCATGCCTGGACCCTCTTCGCCCTGCAGCATCGGCTGGCTCTCTTCGCCCTGCAAGGGCGATCTATTGCAGCCCAGGGCGTAAGCCCTGGGTTCGGGCGACACCAACCTCCCTATCCTCTTAGCCCTGAAAGGGCTTAACTCATACAGGGTTTTCATGATCGGCGCACCAACTTGAGTGAGATGAAGAATAGCAGGAGAAACAGCGCCGCGAAGACTGCGAGCGAAAGCGCGGTTGAAGGACCCCCGGAAACGGTCACGCCGCTTCCAAGAAAAAACGCGCGCTGAAACAGGGTGTTGACGTAATACAGCGGATTCAACCGAATGAGCCATCCCAGCCACGCCGCCGTTCCTTCGGGAGGAAAAAACGCGCCGGAAAGCAGCCACATTGGAATGAGCAGCAAATTCATGATCGCGTGAAATCCCTGTGTGGACGACATGCTCCAGGAAATCAGGAAACCGAGTCCGGTCAGCGTCATGCCCGTGGCCGTTAGAATCAGAACACTGAGTCCGATTCCTTCCCAGGTGAGGGACAACCCCGTAAAGGGCAGCAGAACCATGAACACGACGGACTGCAGCACGGCGATCGTCGTGCCGGCGAGCATCTTGCTCCACACGATGGATGAACGCGGTGCCGGGGACGTGAGCACGCCCTGCATAAAGCCGCTTTTACGGTCTTCGATCACCGAGATCGTCGAGAAGATTGCGGCAAATAATGCGATGAGCATGATAACGCCCGGAAAGAGATACGCGCCATAATTCGCGGTACCGGCATTCACGCTGTGGCGAAATCCCGCACTGAGAAATATCCATATCACGAAGGGCTGACCTACGGCTCCGATCACGCGGCTGCGCTGACGGATAAAGTGCTTGAGATCGCGTACCCATAGGCTGTATGTCGGAAGCAGTATCGCTGTCATGCCGCCACCAGTTCCTCGACCGCGGTATCGACCGCATGTCCCGTTCTGGCGATAAAATAATCCTCGAGCGAGGGACGCCTGGCCTCAATGTCATGGATGCGGCTGTCGCGCTCGTCAATGATCATGAGTACATCCTGAAGGATGGTATTCTTCAGGAGCAGCGCATCCTCTGCAAGGCGCAACGTGCGTATGTCGCTTGCGGCACTGATGCGCTGTGCGATACTGTCAAGCTCCGTACCGCGAATCACTACGACAGTGCGGCCGAAGTCAGCCAGCAGTTCTGCGGGACGAGCGTCGGCAATCACTTCTCCTGTTTCAAGCAAAACCACGCGCTCACAGCGTGTCGCAACAGCCAGCTCATGTGTGATCAGGAGCGTCGTTAATCCCCGCGATGCGGTGATATCCTGCAGCACGGCATAAAATGCGTCGCGCGCGTTGATATCGAGTCCTGTGAAGGGTTCGTCCAACACTAGCAGTTCCGGTTCTGTCAGCAGGGTCTTTGCGAGTTCGACGCGGCGCTGGTAGCCGCCGGACAGTTCGTCGACTTTGGAGTCAAGGCGTCCGCGCAGCTCAAGCACATCGAGAAGCTGTGAAGGCAGATCCGATTTTTTAATCCTTCTGCCATAAAGCATCGCGTGATGCGAAAGATTTTCAAACACCGTGAGCTGCTGGTCAAGCGCCGGCGACTGAAACACTACGCCGAGACGTGTACTCCCAATTCCCTTCTCATCGAGCAGAATGCTTCCGCTCTGCAGCGTGAGAGCTCCTGTGATCAGTCGGAACAAAGTCGATTTTCCGCTGCCGTTGGGTCCGATGACAGCCGTGATTTCTCCTTGCCGCGCAGCGAACGAAACGCCGCGAAGCGCCTGCGTCGGGGCTTGCTTGCGATGGAGGTAGCTGTGCGATATGTCGCTGAGTCTCAGCATGAATTGTTTAGAGTCCGAGCAAAGTGAGTGCAAGCACGAGCGTTGTGAAGAAGAACATCGGGATGCCGATCATATACCTGAGCCGTTTGTTGTCGAACTTCAGGTGCATGAAGATGTAGACCACCAGTCCTGCTTTCGCCACGGCGATCAGTACACCGATAACGATGTTTGCGATATCGCCGAAGTGAATTGTCGAGACCGCCACGGTCAGACCGGTCAGCACCATCAGCGCAATAAACACCTTGAGGTAGGATTTCTGAATTTGCTCAAAACTCATTCCGGTGGACATCATGTTCTCCTGTGAATCCTAGAAAATCAGATAGAGTGTCGGGAAGAGAAAAATCCAGACGAGATCGACAAAGTGCCAGTAGAGTCCAAGAGTCTCCACGCGGTGATGCATTTCCTGCGGATAGCCCTTGATCAGGGACTTGCCCAGCATCCAGATCATCGGGATGAGTCCGCCGATGACATGAATTGCGTGAAAGCCGGTCATCGTGAAGTACGTCGCAAAGAAGGTGTTCGTCCACGGATAGAGGTCGTGACTGAATTTCGTCGCATACTCATAACTCTTGATGCCAAGAAAGCCGAATGCACAGACAATGGTGATAAACAAAAAGAGGCGGAATTTCGACTGATCTCCGCGCTCCAGTGCCAGATGCGCAAGTGCCATGGTCAGGCTGCTGGTGATCAGTACGGCTGTGTTGATCGTCGCCGCCATCTTGTCGAGATGATGCGCGCCAGCGGTGAACACTTCGATGTTGAGATTGCGCAGCACGATGAACGCCCCGAAGAATCCGGAGAAGAACATGATCTCCGAAGCGAGGAATATCCACATACCCAGCTTTCCATGATAGATGCCGGTATTGAAGCGCGGTTGTGTAATTGCAGCAGTAGACATGCGTCAGGCCTTGTCGATGAACATCAGGGTGATGAGTGCGAGAAGATAGAAATACGATGTCAGCAGAACTGTGCGGGCATTGCTGTTCGAGCGGTCAATGAAGAAGCGCACGCCCATGGCAACGAACCCGGCACCCAACAACAGCGCGCCGACGAAATACACGACGCCGGTGACAGAAAACACTGTCAGCAGCAGGCTGAACAGCAGCAGCATCAGCGTATAGCTGATGATATGCCGGGCGACGATAAGTCCCGAACCATCAAGCACGGTAAGCATCGGAAAGCCGCCCCGCTCGTAATCCTTGCGGTACATCCACGCGAGCGAGAGGAAGTGCGGCATCTGCCAGAGAAATAGAATCATGAACAGCACAAACGCTTCAATGCTGATGACGCCCGAAATCGTAGCGTATCCGCCGAGCGGAGGAAGTGCGCCGGGGATGCCGCCAAGCAGCGTAGCCAGCTGCGTCTTGCGCTTCATCGGCGTGTAGACGCCGAGATACAGAACGACGGTCAGCGCGGCGAGCGCCGCGGTCAACGGCTGCGCCCAGAGCAGCAGTCCCAGTCCTGCAGCTGCCAGCCCGATCCCGTAAAGCAGCGCGGATTGGAAACTTATTTTGCCGGAGGGAATGGGACGAAACATGGTGCGCTTCATTTCCCGGTCATGATCGTGCTCCATCACATGGTTGAGTACGCAGCTGCCCGCCGAGACGAGCGCCGTACCAACGACTGTGAGCATGAAAAGAAGTGCATACTCCATTGTGAGAAATTCGCGCGGGAGGGCGAGATAAAATCCGGCAGCCGTGCTGATGACCACCATCAGAGTGATGCCGGGCTTGGTCAGTTCATAGTATGCGGAGAGCGTCTCGCGCCGGTTGTATGAGCTTCCGGCAGCGGAGTAGATTTCGGCTTTCGATTCGTTCATGCTTTCATGCCCTGAAATTGAATTTGTTCTGCGCTTTCGCTTGAAGCGGAAAAGCGGTAGAAATGCACGCTGCGCGCATACGTAAGAAAAACCACCGCGAAGGTCATGGCACCGCCCATCACATGCAGCGTATTCGGAATGATCGCCGCACGGGTCCAGATCACCGTCGCACCCATGAGAAATTGTACCGTGACCATCGCCATCGCCAGGATAGCCGGCGTCCTCAGCACTCTCAACTCCGGCTTGCGGAGAATGCGAATGCCCTGAGTGAAAATCATTGTGGAGAGAATGACCGCGCCGACCCGGTGAGTGAATTGAATCGCGACCCCGAAATTCACGAAGTCAGGAATCACGCTTCCGTTGTTCAGCGGGAAATCGACAATCGCCATGCCGCTGTAAGTGTGCCGCGTGATGGCGCCAAGAAGAATCTGCACAAAAGTAAAGATGAAGGTCGCCAGGAGAAGCTTCTGCAAACCGGCATCGACATTGACAGGAGATGGGTTTTGAGCACTTCGCCACCCACGCGCGGTAGCCGCTGCGATTAACATCGTGGCTATCATGAAGGACTGCGCGAGCATCGCATGGCTGACGGAGACGGCGGTGGGAAGCTGCATGAGTACTGTCAGTCCGCCGAGCAGGCCCTGCACGATGACAGCACCGAGGGCGCCCACGCTGAGCCAGCGCAGCCAGCGGCGCTTATCGATCATCCACACCATCACCACAAGGACGATCGTGAGCATACCGATACCGGATGCGAGCAGACGATGTCCGTGTTCATAGACGATGCCTCCGGTCCATTTTTCCACCGGGAAGGTAAACATATTCTGTCCGTATGTCGTCGGCCAGTCGGGGACGGAAAGTCCCGCACCGGCGCTATGCACGAGACCGCCTTTGGCGATAAGAAGCACAGTGCCCACCGCAAGGATGATCGCGATGCGATACAGCCAGCGCTGCGATTTGCTGAGCGGATTACCGTTGTTTTGCTGAGTCATGCTTCGTTCCTACGCCTGAGTTTCTGCGGATGATTGCATCGCGAGCCGCTCTTCGTGCCGGAGATTCTGCGCCGCGAGTTCTTCCGGCGAGACGGTCTGCGGGAGATAATCCTGCACCGATTCGGGGGACGAATACTCGTAGGGTCCGCGGTAGACACGCAGCTCACGGTCGAAATTTCCATGCGGGGGCGGCGACGGCGCCTGCCATTCGAGGGTGTTGGCTCGCCAGGGATTGCGCTTGGCTTTCTTCCCGAAATACCAGCTGTGTAAAATGTTATAGACGAGAATAAACTGCGCAAATCCGAGAATGATGGCCATGATGGTGATGAACTCATTCATCGGCTGGAACGGCTTGAGAAAATCGTATACAGTAGGATCGTAGATGCGCCGCATCATGCCGCCGATGCCGAGAATATGCATCGGAAAGAATGTGCCGTTGAAGGTGATGAAGGTAATCCAGAAATGCAGTTTGCCGAGGCGCTCGTCATACATGCGTCCGGTCATCTTCGGGAACCAGTAGTGAAGTCCGGCGAAGATCGCGAAGAGGCTGCCGCCGAAGAGCACGTAATGGATGTGGCCGACGATGAAATAGGTGTCGTGAATATAAATATCGACAGGTGTCGAGGCCATGAAGATGCCGCTCAGCCCGCCGATGACGAACATCGATACGAAGGCGACGGCATTGAGCATCGGGGTGGTGAATTCCATTTTCCCACGCCACATGGTGCCGAGCCAGTTGAAGGTCTTGATGGCTGACGGCACAGCGATGACCATGGTACTCACCATGAAGGTGGTTCCGAGCAGCGGATTCATGCCGGACTGAAACATGTGATGTCCCCAGACGACGATTCCCAGAAACGCGATGGCCATGATGGCGAACACCATCGCCTTGTATCCATACAGCGGTTTGCGTGAGAATGTCGAGAGAATGTCGGAGACCACACCCATTCCCGGAAGGATCATGATGTAGACTGCAGGATGGGAATAGAACCAGAACAGATGCTGCCAGAGCAGCGGCTGTCCGCCGCCTGCGGTACGCGACATGTCGCGCGTCGTCACGATGAGATTCGCCGGGAGAAAAAAGCTCGTATTGAGAAAATTATCCATGAAGAGCATCGACAGCGCCGCGGCCAGCACGGGCGTGCCGATGACAATGATGATGGCAGTAATCAGAACTGCCCAGACGGTCATGGGCAGATCGAACATCTTCATCCCCGGCGCACGCATATTGAGAATCGTGGTGATGTAATTCACCCCGCCGAGAATGGATGAAAATCCTATCAGAAACAGCGCGACGATCCAGAGCGTCTGTCCCGTCGAAGCGATGGCACTGAGCGGCGGATAGCTTGTCCAACCCGCCGCAGCACTGCCTCCTTCCATGACGAAACCGCTCATCATTATCACACCCGCTACCGGGAAGAGCCAAAACGAAACCAGGTTGAGAAACGGAAACGCCATATCATCGGCGCCAATCATGAGGGGAATGGCGAAGTTGCCGAAGGTACCGACGAGCAGCGGAATGATCACGGCGAAAATCATGATGCTGCCGTGCATGGTCAGCAGCTGCGTGTACCATCCGGGCGTAACCGCACCCTCCGCGCTGACCCAGCTCGAAGGCAGAAGCTGCCCGATGAGGGGAATCGGCTGTCCGGGATACGCGAGCTGCCAGCGTATGAACAACGCGAAAGCGCCGCCGACGAACAGAAAGAATATCGCGGTGAACATGAATTGCTTCGCGATCATCTTGTGATCAGTGGAAAAGATGTAATGGCGGATAAAGGATTCGCTGTGTGCGTGTCCTTCCGCTGGCGCATGCAATTTTGAGTTCAGTACTGCTTCCATGAGTCGAGGATACCTTAATGAGTTTGAGACACGGCGACTGGGGCGGACTGCTTCTGCAGGTCCGCGGGAGGTGTCTGAGCGGCTGCCGTCGGGTTGAGTGACGCAAGCACCGCGCTGTACTGTTCGTCGATCCAGCTGTCGAATTCATTCTGCGCTTTGACGTGGCAAACGCCGCGCATGAGATAATGTCCGCTGCCGCAGAGCTCCGCACAGGCAATTTCGTAGTCACCGGTCTTGACGCTGTTGAACCACACATCCACCCACTGTCCTGGAACAGCGTCCTGTTTAATGCGCATGTTGGGGAGGAACAGGCTGTGGATAACGTCCATCGATGAGAGATGCACGACGACCGTCTTATTCACCGGAATGGTCATGTTGTTGATAGTGACGAAATCATCCTTTCCGTTGGGGTCAGCGGGATCGATGCCGAAGGGATTCGTCATGCCAATGAATTTCGTATCCCTTCGTCCGAATATTCCATCGGAGCCGGGATAACGCACATGCCACATGTAGGTTTGTCCCATCACTTCCACCACGAGATCCGGATTCGGCGTCTTGTCGGAATACTTGATGTTCTCCCAGATACCGTCACTGTAGAAAGCGAGGAAGAGGAAGAGCGCAAACGGCAGGGCTGTCCAGGAAAACTCCAGCAGATTGTTGCCGTGATAGTAGTATGCGCGATCGCCTTTCCGCTTCCGCCGGTAGCGGATAATGAAGGTGATGTAGATGACGTTGACGAGAATGAAAATGGCGACGGAGATATAGTAGATCAGCGAGAAAAGATGATCCACGCCTTCGCCAAAAATAGATACGTTTTCAGGTAGCCAATCAAGCATTGCGATCGTGCCTCAGTTCGGATGCTTTTGATGCATTCGGGTTCACAGTGATGATTTGAGTTCTTGTTCGGTATAGGCCCCGACCTTTCCTTTGGTCGCGGCGCGCTGCTCCTTCACCTGTTCAGGCGTAACCGCAGCTGCGGTGTTGCCCCAGCTGGAACGAACGAAGGTGAGAACGTCAGCAATCTGCTGATCCGTCAGATCGTTTTGCCAGGGCTGCATAACGCCGTTATACTTGCCTCCGTTGCGTTCGATGGGGCCATTGAACCCGTGCAGGACAATGCGAATCGGCAGCACAGGATCGCCGGTGACGATTGCTGAGCCGGAGAGCGAGGGATATACGTTGGGGATGCCCTTTCCGCTCATCTGATGACACACCGCGCATTTGCCATTGAAGACCGCCGCTCCCGGACCACCGGTGCCGGCAGCAATTGCTCCGACATCCTGTTGAGCTCCGGCGGGATCGGTCCACTCCGGAGGCGTACCGTCATGTACGAATGCGTTGCAGCCAGCCATGAAGGCCGCCGCAATCAGCGTCAGAAATGAAGCGCGACTATACTTAAAAAGACCAAGTATAGTTTTCATCGAGCATGAGAAGAGGTCGTCACAAATGCGCATTGGGATTCAGAACCGTTTGTGATACCGGGGAAGAATTAATTCAGAAAGAGAATCTATACAAGCTAAGACATGTCCGAATTACTGGCAAGCAGAATAAAAATATTTCTGCGATTTTTTCTTTTTTTCAACAACCGGATGCGGCTGGGTTTTCGTTCCCGGAAAGCAGAACTATATTTGCGATTTCGGCCTGATTTCAAGGTTTTATCGGAGTTTCCCCTCCCTTGGTCCTCCCCCTATTTCCCGATCTAATGCCTCTCCCAGGTGCTTGTTTCTGCACGGTTTAGCGGTGTTTTTGGAGCAATAAAAACGGGGCCGGATCGGGCCCCATTTTACCTTCCAAACGAAGGATCGGCAGGAAAATAAAAATTATCTCTCAGGCAATTCGCCGGATATTTTTTATATCTCCATCGAGAGCGAGAGTATGCTCCTCGATGATGAGGTCGTCGCGGCCGGACATAGCGAACGCCTGCTGAACGATCATGGATAATCCGCGGCAGCAGGGAACTTCCATTATGACGACGATAACTTTCGGAATACTTGCCTCCTGAAAAATCGCACCGAGCTTCTGTGCATACGGAGCCGTGTTGTCGAGTTTGGGACAGGCGACGACTACGGAGCGTCCCCTAAGGTAGCGCTGATGCACGTCCGCCGAGGCGATGGGTCCGCAAGTGCTCATGACCAGCATCTCACGGTTTCGAAAAAACGGTGCTCCCGGCTGCACCAGATGCAGCTGCACAGGCCACTGCCCGAGTTCGGAGGGAACCGCCACCGGCTGACCCTGCTGCTGCAGCACCGGGATGTGAATTTCATGCTTCAATTCCCTGGCTGCGGATCCCGGACAACCGCCGCCGGCATGCTGCGGTGCTCCTCCAGCGTGAGTGTGATCATGTCCCGCCCCACCCTCGTGGCGACGCTGCGCCTCCTCGTACTTCCGTACCGCTTCCGGACCCTGCGTGGCCAGCAGATGAGCGCGGGTAGCTTCATCGTCGAAAGCGGGAGCATCGCGCTTGATCACTTTCAGCGCACCGCTGTGGCAGACTGCCATGCAATCGCCGAAGCCGTCGCAGAAATCCTCCCGCACCAGCTTCGCCTTCCCGTCGATGATCTTGATCGCCCCTTCCGAGCAGCCGACGACACAGTCGCCGCAGCCGTCGCAAAGCGCTTCGTTTATTTCTATGATATCCCGTGTCATCGCAATCTCCGAGGTGTTCAGTGAAGTACACAAATAAAATACACCCGCGATGCATCAAATTCCTTGATCCAGGTCAAAGAAATTGCGACAAGGCGGGTGCTGATTTCGGGATGAGATCGCGCGTGAACGACCAACTGGTGCTCAGCGCGCTGCCGTGTGTTTATCGGGAGTCAGTCCAGGTACTTGCTTGTGTCCGTCCAGGTACTTGCTTCAGTCAGTCCAGGTACTTGCTTGTGTCAGCCCAGATACTTACTGGAGTCAACCCAGATACTGGGCTGCTATGAGCATCCCCAGGACGGCAAAATACGGGACGGCGATCTTCGGGTTGCACATGATCGGGCAGGTGCCGGTGAAGCGGCTGAGGTTCTTGCTGACGAACCAGCCGAGTCCTCCGCCGCCGACAGCGCCGATGATGACGGCAAAGATCACGCTGTGACCTCGTCGACGACTTTGATGAGAATGTCCTCGACATCCTGCGGCAGCGAGCCAAGATCGGCCTGCGGCATAATATCGGACATAAGAGTCGGCTTCATGAGCATCACTTTGTTCACGCCATTTTCCTCCATGACGACGATTCGGCAGGGCAGCATCATTCCAATAGGAGAATAGGCGGATATTGCTTTGTAAGCGAACCCGGCGTTGCACACTTCGACGATGCTGTATGGCGGAATTTCGAATCCCTTTTCCGCGAGCGTCTCCTGCACATTGTGAATATGCAGCGTGCGGAAACTGTGCTTCATTGCGATTTCTTCCAAGGCCTTCACGACTTCATCAAATGGCCTTGTAGTAGTTTTTGTATAATCGAGCTGCATGACGTTTCCTTTTTCTCTGATCAACAAGTAACGATACGTGAGTCGAAGAGGATACGAAAAATCAACATTTCTGCAGCCGGCGGTTTACGCACAACTGCGGACGTATCCTCGGACGATACCTGTTTGATGCGGGGCCGGAGGGGAACGATTCCGCTGCGATTGCAGGGAATCCGTTGCGCGTCATTCTTTTTCGCTGATGCCCAATGATTCCAGAAGAATACGGCGCGCTTCTTCGGAAAAGCAGGGTGACGTCGCCCGGTACAGCCCGATCATTTTTTCGATGGAATCGCAATATGTACTGCAGTCGGGACAGTTGGCGAGGTGCTGCTGGAGCTCACGGCAGCGCGCAGAATCTTCATCGTCACCAAACTGGGCGCAGATGTAATCCATCACTTCTTCGCAGGAATGAAACTCCTGTATCTGCTCACTCATGACTCATGCTCACTGAATATCGGTGACAGTTCATTTCGTAAAAACGCCCGGGCGCGGTGCAGGCGCGATTTCACAGCGGGAATGCTGAGGGTGGTGATTTTGCTCACTTCCTCTGTCGACAGGCCCTCGATGTCGCGCATCACGAAAATCAGCTTGTACTCCGGCGCCAGCTTATCGATCGCCGCATCGAGATGCTGCTTGATGTCCGCACTTTCTACAGCTGCTCCGGGATCGTTCTGCCAGTGCTCGACAGGGATTTCCGGAATCACATTCTCCTCGTCGTCGAGGGAAACCGTACGTCGCGTTTTCTCGCTTCGCGCTAGCATGAGGCAATGGTTGGAAACGATGGTGTAGAGCCAGGTGGAAAACTTCGACCGGTTATCGAACTGATCAAGCTTCTTAAGAATGCTCAGAAACGTTTCCTGTGTGGCATGTTCGGCGCGGTCCTGGTTGCGGCAAATCGAATACGAGAAACGAAAAATTACAGGAGCGTATTCGTCCACCAGCTTTCGTATCGCTCGGGAGTCGCCCTGCTTCGCCTTCTCGATGATCTGCGTTTCTTCTTCTGTACTCATGATGTGATGCGTGTTGCAAACAATTGATTCACTCAACCCATAAAAATACGGCTTTTCACCGTGTGAATCACCCTCTGGTACGCGGTACGCGGTACGCTCTAAGTAGCAGGCGCTCCTGCGTGCCGAAGGCGCTCCTGCGTGCCGAAGGCACTCCCACGTGCCGAAGGCACTCCCGCGTGCCGAAGGCGCTCCTGCGTGCCGAAGGCACTCCCGCGTGCCGAAGGCATTCCCGCGTGCCGAAGGCATTCCCGCGTGCCGAAGGCACTCCCACGTGCCGAAGGCACTCCGGCTACCGCACCTCCAGCATCCAGCTGTGGTCGCGAAGCCAGGCTTGATGGATGCGGCGGTTGGGAGAGTATTTCTCGACCAGCTGCCAGAAGCGGGAGGAATGGTTGAGCTCGCGCAGATGAGCCAATTCGTGAATGAGCACGTAATCGATCACTTCCCCCGCTGCATGCATCAGACGCATGTTGAGGGTTATGTTTCCGTTGGCATTGCAGCTTCCCCACTTGCTCCGCTGTGCGCGGATCGAGAGTTTCGCCGGGTACATTTGCATCTGTTCGGCAAGAATGGCGATCCGGCGCTTCAGTTCCTGCTCCGCCCAGCGGCGCAGCCAGCGATAAAAAAGATCGCCCAGCACTTTCTCATCTCCCAGCAAACGGAAAGGGACACGTATCACAACCTCATTCTCCTCGAGGGAAACTTTCCCCGCATTCCGTTCCCAACTGATAACCCGAAGCAGCCGCCATTCTCCCATCACAAGTACGCGCTGTCCATCGGCAAAACTCCAGCGGGGCTGCCGCTGCTCCAATTCCCGAAAATGTTCGAGACGGTCGAGAATCCAGTCCCCTCTTTCGCGCACCATTTCGTGTACCTCCCGCGCGGGGACTCCCCAGGGAGCGGAGACGCGAACCCCATCCTTCCCCGAGACCGTAAGACGGATATACCGGTTCCGCCGCGTCTTCAGAACGCGATATTCAATTTCGGTTCCCTGTACATGAAGACTCGGCATCGCGGTTATTCCGGTATCTGCGTACAGACCAGCAGGCCATCCCTGATTGGGACCAGACTGGCCCGGCAATGCGGCGATGCAAATGCGAGGCGATTTAATTCGACTACGCCTCGCGTATCCGCGCTCTCATCGCCTTCCAGCATGCGGCCGGACCAGAGCGCGTTGTCGAATACGAGAACACCTCCCTGACGCAACCTCGGCAAGGCAGCACGCCATGCATCGGGATACCCATGCTTGTCGATGTCGCAGAATATTAGATCGAAATCTCCTTCAATGCCGGCGAATATCGTGAGCGCGTCACCGGTATGGAAGCGGATGCGGTCTGCAACTCCAACCCGGCCGAATGCCTCTTCGGCGCGGAGCCGGTTGCTCTCGTCGCCGTCGGTACAGATTATTTCACCGCCTTCGGGCAGGACGCTGGAAAACCACAGTGCGGAATACCCGAAACCAGATCCCAGCTCCATGATGCGCTTCGCTCCGATCAGGTTCGCGAGTTGTGCGAGATAATTTCCGACGAGCGGTCCCACGATCGGGAATTTGCGCTCTGAGGCGTAGGCCTCCAATTCTTCCAGCACATGATGCCGTGCCGGAAGTAGGCTATGCATATAAGTGTTGAGTTCGGGTGTGACGACGTGCATGACAGCTGCCTTTCTAAAATAAAAAAACACCATTCCCCCGTCACCGATCGCCTTTGTCCTCTCCCCGTTGCAAGTAGTGAGGAATGGTTGATTAGACGATCCTTTTTTGCCATGGCGGCGGGAATGATGGTTAGGGGAGAGAACGTTCTATTTCGCGAGCAGCATTTTCCGCGTCAGCACCCGGCCGCCTGCCTGCAGACGGTAGAGGTACATCCCGCTTGGAAGATTGCGTGCATCGAATACGGTTTGATGCGGACCTGAGCTCAACCGGCCCTCGTGCAGACTTTCGATGAGGCGTCCGTGCATATCGATCACCAGCAGCGAACCTTCCACTCCGTCAAGCGAAGCAGGAATATTCCAGCTGATCACGGTGAGCGGATTGAAGGGATTCGGTTTGTTGCCGAGCTGGAAGGCGTCGGTGGCATCGAGCGGAACGACACAGCTTCCCGAAGTGAAAATCTGTCCGTCGATAGTAATGGCCGCGATGCCGGGTTCGAACATCATTTGCTCAGGGACAAAAGCCAAACGGCTCTGCAGCACCCCGAAACTGCCTTCCCAGCCGTCGAGCTGGAGCAAGCGGCAGCGCAGAAATATCAGAACCCCGCTGGTGAGCAGCGGCGTGTCGCCGGTGAAGCGCAGACGCAGCAAACCCGATGCAGGATGATCCATCACGGGAGCCGGCCATGCGCGCGTAAGCGTGCCGATCTGCGACAGTTCATCGATGACGACGAGCTGCGGATCATAGGCGATGGTTATCGTAAAGTCCTTCATCGGCAGGGCAAGCTGGTTGAGCAGGTCAACCGGCACATCGATGGTTTGCCCCATCATACCGACGTTATCTTCAGGAATGCTGAGCTGGATATTATCGAAAGCCGGCTCGACGTACACGCATTGTTCGCAGGTGAGGGTACCAAGTCCGGGAATACTCACAAGCGCTTCGAAGCATGAGTCAAGCGAACCGGAAGAAAGCACGCGTACCGTCCAGCTCACCGCCACAGTCTCGTTCGGAGTAATGTTGGGCGGGAAGTTCTTAACCGCCTGCTCTCCGCTTTCCAAGGCAAAACCGGAGGGCAGCAAGAGCGTGCCGCGCAAGCCATCAAGTGCGATCGTGCCGGTATTCGTCAACCGGACGGAGAAGGTGAAGGGGGAAGGACGCCAGCCGAGACTCCGTCCAAAATATCGAACCGTATCCGGAGCGACGCAGATGATTTCCGCAGCAAGAGAATCGTTGGATGGCGGATGCATCATTACGGTGGCCGCGTCGCAGCTGCGCGCGTTGCTGCCATCAGCCTCGACGCGAATACGCGACACGGCAGTGACAGTCTCGGGCTGCGGAATGCCGCGGCAATTCCAGGCCAGCGTTGCCTGCTGTCCCGGACCCAAATCCACGCCAAGCGATTTGGTCAGCGTTTCGCCGGGCTCCAGCGCAAAGCGCGCATCAGGCGTGAGGGTCCCGCGGACATTCGTAAGCGTCGTCGAACCGGTGTTCGTGATGTCCGCACGGATCAGGAAAGGCGCCGGCGTGTATGCGTTCGTGGAATGCTGATAGTTGATAGTATCGGGAGCCGCGCAGGCGATTACAAAGTCCGCGTCAAGCTTCGGCGGTGGCGCGAGAATGATTGTCCGGCTGCAGCGCTCCACTGCGCCCGCACCGACGAAGTCCACGCGGATAATCCGCTCGCGGAATACGGATGCCGTATCGCGTACGGCATGCAGACGCCACTGAATACTCTGCGGTGTTCCGGGGAGAAGATTGCGCACAATCTTCTCCTCTTTTTCTCCTGCAGCCAAAAGAATGCCTGCGGGAAGAACGATCGTGCAGCGCACCGAGTCAAGAGCGACAGCAGTGGGATTGCTCAGCGTGCTGCTGAAAACAGCTTCGTTGTACTCGCCGCTGACAGCGTCCACGCGCACAGTATCCGGAGTAAGCGCACAGCTGAATTCAAAGGATGCGGCATCGGCCGGTGGAATGAGCACAGTGGTGCAGCAGGTTTGCGGAGGAATGAAATGCGCATCCATGGTGAAGCAGACATCGACGCTGTCAAGAACCGCCCCGCGCTGGACAATAAAGGTCCAGGAAAAGAGACGCAGCGCTTCGCCGGGTCGGATCACCGGGACATTCTGCGTGAGCGGCTGATTGGCCGGAGCCAGCTGCAGCTTGCCCGGGAACTGCACGTGAACGTTCACGTCATACGCTGCCGCGGTTCCGTTGTTGACCAGCCCTGCAGCCACAATCACCGTGTCGTCGCCCTCTGTCTGCCGGACCACGAAACAGGTCAACTCCATTTCAGGCTTCCGAATCGCAGGAATAAATACCGGGATTGCGCAGGGAGGAGTTTGCTGCAGGGTCTTCCCTTTGGCGCGCACCTGAACGCGGATAGTATCGACGCGTGCGATATCGCGCGGAACGGCTTTCACCATCCAGGCCGCAGTACCGCTTTGTCCCGCAGACAACGTCGACGGCAGCAGCAGTTTCGCGGCAGTTTCACCCGCGGCAAGATTAATGTCGGGAGGAGCAAGAATTTCCGCAACCACTGAATCGGCGGGCGCCGTTCCGATGTTCGTCGCTGAAAGCTGGATGATGAACGGATCCGGTTGATAGCGGTTCATCTGGTCCGAGAAAACGAGTGAGTCGGGTCCGCTGCAGCTGAGTTCCAGCACCGGTCCGCGAACGGCCTCAATAAATACCGGCACCCAGCAAACCATTGCTCCGCCATTCTCGGCGTAGACAGTGATGCGGATTGTATCAATGCGCGAAACGGCCCGGTCGAGAATACGCACACGGAAGGTCGTGTTAACACTGTCGCCCATTGCAAGCGAATCTGAGATCAGCTTCAGAGCCTGATCGCTTGCGTCAATCGAGAGATCCTCGCCCTGGAGCAGCGCGGCATGGAGCTTTTTCGCGGGTGTGTTTCCATTGTTGCGAACCCTGAGATTGAGTACAATCGGATTCGGGATATAGGAGCCGTTGTTATAGAGGACAGTGTCGGGTCCGTCAAGCGCACACTCCAGCGCCGGTATGGCATTCAGCATTTCGATGTCGAGCGGAGTGCAGCATTGCGCGCCGGGGAAATTCTCCGCCGTAATACTTACGCACACCTGTGCCGGAAGAGACGGATACCCTTTCGCAATCACCACCCAGGAAATTTTCGCACTGTCGCCCGGAGCGATCACGGCACTGTTGGGGAAATCCTTCGAAGGAAAATCACCGGCTTCTACTGTCATGAATGGCGGGAGTTGGATGTGTCCGCGTGTATTCGACATGATCAGGCTGGAAACATTCGTCACCGTCGTAGTGACCAGCAGACGTGCGGGATCGTATTCTCCGGTCCCGTCGTCGTATACCATCACACGCGTATCCGCGCAGCGCATGAGCACACGCACCGGCGACGCCGTAATGAATATTTCCTGGCAGCAGACGGCAGTGTCCGGACCCGAAGCCACTTTCACACAGAAGCGAAGAAGATCGGAAGTCGGCCGCTCGAGCGGACGCACCCACCACGTGACCGAACCGGTATCATTTCGCGCAAGGGGTGAAGGCGTCACAAAGGTATTGACCGGAGTCGTCGTATCAACCACGAAGCCGGGCGGGACGTGTATCCACGCTGAAATATTATCCGCGCGCAACTCGCTGCGGTTGGTGACATGCACAGTGACGGGGAAATGGTCCGGGATAAACGTACCCAGGCTGTCGCTCCACTCAATGCGCAAGGGCATGCTGCAGTCGGTTTCCAGAATTGTCCGCGCCTGCTCGACGATGATAGTTCTGCAGCAGGTCGTCACCACACCGCTGTCGGGCTGCACTTCCACGCAGAGCTGATACGTCCTCGTCTGATCGCTTGGCAGCACGCGCAGTTTGAATTCGGTGTATCCTGAAGATTTGGGCGGGAGCGGATTCTCTGAAAGCGTGATAGTATCACTCTGTGAAATCAACTCCATTCCGGGCGGTACGATCAGACGCACTCTGGGATTCAAAACCGAGAACGCGCTGTTGTTGCGGACGCTTACGCCGATCGTAAATTCATCATTGAAGAAGTCGCCGCTCTGCTCGTCCCAATTCACATACAGCGTGTCATCGCAAAGGATTTCCAGCGCGGGACGTTTGAGAATTTCGAGATAGGTGTTCTTCGCCTTGAGCTGCATGCAGTCCTGCGTCCGCTTCTCGAGGAAGAATACCGGATAGATGAATGCCGTATCGTCGCTGATCGGAGGAGTCGAATAGCGGATCTGGAGAAGCGTCCCTTTCCCACTCACGAAAAGCGGACCGATCGCCTCGATGAAAAGCGTATCGCCGGCGATGGTATGCGTTATCTGCATCGATTCACCGAGCATGCCTTGCGTGATCACATCGCGGAATTGCAGCGGCGGACGCTCCAGCACTTTGAAGCGCAGATAGTCGATCGTGCCCCCGCCTCCCTCGGCGTCAAGACTTACGGGCAGATAAAGATCGCCGTTTTCATAGGCGTAAGTAGAATCAAAAGAGACCTTGAATGCCGGCAGGTTTGGATCAAGCGGTGCGCGGAAACGTACGTGCATCGTGTCAGCCAGGCCGCAGGCTTCGGCGATGACGGTAAGTTCACGCATCGAGCCATCGGGACAGTTCGAGAGATACTGCATATCGCAGTCGTTGGCCCCACCCGAAACAAGCGACACCATTTCATCAAATGCCGGTATGATATCATCGGGCTCTTCGACGATGACAAATTTTCCACCGGTCGAATCCGCCATCTTCTTCATGTTATCGAGATCGACCTGATTACCGTCATAGGCAACGCCGATTGAGTATATAGGAACATTCACCGATTGCGCGAATGCAATCACGTCCTGCAGCGATGCGATGCTGTTGTTATCTCCGCCATCCGAAAACACGACGACAGCTTTCAGCGGATTCGTCCCGTTATTGGCCACTTCATTCAACGCCTCGATGACGGCATCGAACATCGTTGTCACCCCAAACGGATAGATATTGTCGATGGCATCGAACAGTGAGATCAGATTGTTCGTCATTCCAACGTGCTTGGTAACATCATCGCCGAAGCTGAAGATCGCCCCTTCGTCGTCCCCTGTGCTATGCGCACTGAACAACTCAACGAAGCGCCATGCCCCGGCCTTTATGCGGTAAATGCTTGTGCCGGCCACCGAACCGCTGCGGTCGAGGGCGAGCGCCACCGAAACCGGGACCGTCTGCGACGGACAGTTCAGCGTCATCATCGATCGCTGGATGCCATTTTCGATGATGCGCACATTGACGGGATTGATGTTGCTGCTCTGTTGTCCGGCACAATAGGCGCGGACCTTCACATGCACGGAAGGGAAATTCTGCGTGTCGACATGCAGAATGCGAATCTCATTCCATGGCTGGGCCGAAGCCTGCTGGGAAAAGAGAACCGAGAAAAGAATTATAAGAAATGGAAGCAATCGCTTCATATACACATCTGGTTGAAGACAACAAATTGGGTTTCGTACCACGGCTCAAACCGCGCCTTCGTATTAAAGGAGCAGCATTTCGTCAAAATGTTGAGGCGGTGCCCCAGGGAACGATGGTATCAGAGTCAAAATACGAAAAAATCTTACTGGCGCGAGGGAATTCCGCATCACCTATCGAGAAGGCAGCCAATGCGGCACTTCTGTGTGAGGCGAGCTCGGGCAAAGTGGAACTGTACAAACGGCAGAGCACTTCTTCCTCTTCCACCCTGTCGCCCCGTTTTTTCGCCAAAACGATGCCGGCAGTCGGATCCACAGTATCGGTGATCGCCCTCCTTCCGGCGCCGAGTTCGATTGCCAGAATGCCGAGCCGGCGGGCATCGATCGCGTGTACAACGCCGTCGCTGGGAGCCAGTACTTCCACAACGGCCGAAGCATTGCGATAGCGGAGCGTGTCCTCCACAACGGCGGTGTCGCCGCCCTGTGCACGAACGAGCTGCACGAAGCGTTCGAAGGCGAGTCCGCGCCGCACCATATCGCGTGCAACGGCTATTCCCTCGCTCACAGACTGTGCTTTTCGTCCCAGGTGAATCATGATGCCCGCGAGTGCGTAGGTAACCTCCATCAGGTCCGGCGTTTCCGTTCCCCGCAGACAGTCGATGACCTCCACGACCTCCAGCCAGTTCCCGATCGCGAGACCGAGCGGTTCGTCCATATCCGTAATCACTCCGACGGTAGGTAGAGCGAAGCGCTGTCCCACACTGGCGAGCAGGAGCGCGAGTTCCTCCGCCTGTACGCGTTCGCGCATGAACGCTCCGCGGCCGGTCTTGATGTCGAGGACAAGAGCGTCCGCTCCCCCGGCAATTTTCTTGCTCATGATGCTGGCGGCGATCATCGGCAGAATTTCCACGGTCGAGGTAACATCGCGCAGGGCGTAAATCCTGCGGTCGAGTGGGACGATATCATCGCTTTGTCCCGCCATCGCCATGCCCGTTTCATCGAGGATGCTCAACATCTCGGCAGGACTCAACTGCACGCGGAAACCCGGAATGCTTTCAAGCTTATCGAGGGTACCGCCGGTGTGGCCGAGTCCGCGTCCGGAAATCATCGGCACACGCACACCCGCCGCTGCAACAATTGGTGCAATCAGCAGCGAGGTTTTATCCCCCACTCCTCCGGTGGAATGCTTATCCACTTTCACTCCCGGAACGGTCGAGAGGTCCAGCCGGCTCCCGGACCGGATAAAGATATCGGTAATCGCCAGCGTTTCGTCCGCTGTCAGCGGCGAGAAATACGAGGCCATCAGAAAAGCCGACATCTGATAATCTGTCACACCGCCTTTGAGATACGCGTGAAAAAACGCATCGAGTTCTTCCCTGCCTAGTTCCTCGCCATCTCGCCGTTTCCGTATTATTTCCTGTGGAAGCATGATTCCTGCACCTGGTCTGAATGTTGCTTCATGGTAATAAACGCACGGGGGATATGCAATTGCGCGCGGCAAGCACATGAGCGCCAAGCGCCCTGGGATCGGCGCGCACCAACGCGCCCTGGGATCGGCGCGCAC
>JBATDG010000130.1:0-16389 GCA_049663345.1 Bacteroidota bacterium | reverse complement strand
GCGGAAACGTGGCACGTGCCCTGGGGAAGGCGCACCCAAACCTCCCCCTCCCCGCCCTGAAAGGGCGGAACAGGTATTTGCCCACGAATCTGTTCCGGGCGAACCGACGAGAAAGTCGAAACGCCGTCCCGGTTGACGCCACACGCCTGCATCGGACGTTCGGTGGCGTCTGGAAGGTGGTTCGCCCTCGCCACGGCGAGTCTTCGACCTACGGGTCGCACCCGATTTAACTTTCGCGCTCGATTTCCCTCTCGATTTCCATATCGTTTCGTCTTATATTCCCCAGACACGATCATCCTTATCCGGAGACTAAGATGTACCGCTCCTTCTCCTCCCTCATCCTCTTCCTCCTCGCAACAGTGTCCGTGCTCCAGGCGCAGGCTCCTTTCCCGACACGATTCGATTTGCGCGAGGTGAATGGCGTGGATTTTGTGACCGCGGTGAAGTCGCAGCAGGGCGGAACGTGCTGGACACACGGCGCATGGTCCGCCGCGGAGGGAAACCTGCTGATGACAGGCGCGTGGGAGCAGGCCGGAGAGGTCGGCGAACCGAATCTGGCTGAATACCACCTTGACTGGTGGAATGGCTTCAACACGTTCAACAACGATGATGCGCCGGGCACGACCGAAGGACTTGCAATCCATTATGGCGGGGACTATCTCGTTACTGCTGCGTACCTGTCCCGCGGCGAGGGCGCCGTGCGTGAAATCGACGGACAGTCCTTCGACACCGCTCCCGAGCGTCAGCTCCCGGGCTATCACCGCTACTACGCGCGAGAGATCATCTGGATGACCATGGACGATGAACTCAACGGCATCGACCGCATCAAGCGTGCGGTGATGGACTATGGCGTCGTCGGTACCGCAATGTGCTATGCGGCGAATTTTCTCCAGGGCACTGTGCATTATCAGCCGCCCACCGATGCGAGCGATCCGAATCACGCCGTTGCCATTATCGGCTGGGACGATGAGAAAGCGACGCAGGCTCCGCTTCCCGGCGCATGGCTGATCAAGAACAGCTGGGGCAGCGGCTGGGGCGAAGCAGGCTGCTTCTGGATTTCCTACTACGACAAGACTTCCTGCCGCCATCAGGAAATGGGCGCGGTATCCTTCCGCGGCGTCGACCCATTGCCCTACGACCGCATCTACGCGCACGATTACCATGGCTGGCGCGCCACGTTCCAGAATGTCAATCAGGCCTTCAACCGCTTCGTTGCCGACGGCGCACAGAGCATTGCCGGGCTGAGCTTTTACACCGCAGCTGATGCAGTGGATTACAGCGCCACGGTATACCGCCATTTCAACGGCACGGAACTGTTCGATCCCCTAACCACTGTCACTGGTGCCGAGGAGCAGCGCGGACTGCACACCGTCGACCTCACGACGCCGATTCCCGTGCAAGCCGGAGACACCTTTTACGTTGCGGTGACGTTGTCAGGCGGCGGTCATGCCTACGATCGTACTTCCTCGGTTGATGTGTTGCTTGGCGTGCTGCAGGGCGCGGCGATCGTACCCTCGGTGTCGCATCCGGGAGAAAGCATGTACATGGTGAATGGCCAGTGGTTCGATCTCTACGAATGGGAGGATGTTCCCTGGCCCGCGCGCACAGCGAATTTCTGCATCAAGGCGCTCGCGAAAGAAAGCGGCCCCAGTGCTGTCGATCCCCTCGCGACGGCGGCTACTCCCGTATTGCATCAGAATTATCCGAATCCCTTCAATCCCTCGACCTTCATCCCCTTCACGCTTCCGCAGCGGATGTGGTGCCGCCTGAGCGTCATGAATGTGCACGGAGAAATTGTGGCAGTTCCCGCCCAGGGTGAGTTCGATGCCGGCACGCACCGCGCGATGTTTGACGCCGGCGATCTTCCTGCCGGCGTGTACGTTTCCACGCTCATTACAGAGCGCGGCAGCATCATGAAGAAGATGGTGTTGGTGAAATAGGATTGTCATAATCGAGATTGAGTCTTCGTGACAAGTAAACGCTGATGTTATTTCATTTTTCACTTGCATTTGTTTTTTTTCGCCGTACTCTGATTTCTAACGGACAAACCGATCCTGTATTGAAATTCCTCCCGGAGCAAAAATGCTTTCCGGAGAGGACCGGGGGCGCCTGGTGGCGCCAACCATGATTCACGGTTTCTCATCTACAAGGGGCAATGTATGAGAGCGACGCCGATGATGCTTTTTGTGGCAGCCTTGATATTTCTCACCGCAGCCTGTGACGATGATATCGTCGAAACCCCTCCTACTTCCGGACCCGACACCACATCACACGATTTTGTCTGGACGCCAATCATTATCGACGAACTCGACGCCCATGGAGTACTCCATGACATCTGTTACATCAATGATACCTGTATTTGGGCGGTTGGGTGGATCGGCGCGGGGCCGGATTATTACAATGCCCTTCGATGGAATGGGAAGGAGTGGTTGTTTGTGCAGGTCCCCGATTCAATCCCGGGTTATACAAAAAATTATCCCCATCCGCTTTATCTCGTCTGGGGTAATAGTCCGGACAATATTTGGTTTAGTCCCGGAGTAACATTCGTTCATTGGGATGGAAATCGGTTTGGCACCGACCAAGGTTCAGTCGATCAGATGAAGGGCACACTTACTGAGAGCTGGGCATCCGGTCCCGACAACATCTGGATGGGAGGCATAAACGGCGAACTCGTCCATTACAACGGACGGAACTGGAAGCGCATCCCGAATGAGATCCCGAATGAATGGGATATCCGGGGAATGTACGGGCACGGCGACACGCTTTTGCTCGTGGCCACACAGTATGGGTCGACTGGACAGAGTACCTTCTACAAAGTCATTGGCGAAACCATCACGATCTGGCGCCAGGACAGCTTGCCTCAAGGAGTGCAAGCAATTTGGTTTGAACATCTGAATAATATCTGGACAGACGGTGCACGTTCATTCATCTGGGATGGATTCAGGTGGCTTGACATGCATGTCCCATACGCCGGGTATGGGTGGGATATGGCGGCGAACAATCGTAACGACATCATCATTTGTGGTGATATTTGTACCGTTCGTCATTGGAACGGGAAAAGCTGGCGGAGTTGGTGGAAATGGCCGGGTATCGAAACTGCGCGATTCAGGGGCATTGCACTTCGAAAAAATGAGGTCTGGATTGTAGGAGAGGTCGGGTACCCGGGTCAAGGCCTGCGCCCGATGATCATGCATGGCAAGCGTTGAATGTGACAGCATGGAGGGCATTATGAAAGAACCCGACTGAAACACGTATCCGCGAGTGGGTGCTCGCGGATACGAACGGACAATTTCGCACACAGGTAGTACCAGGCATATGCCCGGGCGGTGTTCCTTTGTCTTGTCTAAAAGTAGGGAACAGGTCCGGAATAAACAACTCCATGCTTCGAATGAAAAAGTTGAAAACACTTACCTTAAAGGACCTGATAATGAAATTGAAGATTTTACTTCCGCTCGTACTGGTCGCGATTTGCTTCCCCGACTTAGTACTACGGGCACAATTGCCCCCGTTGCTGTGGAGCAGCGGCCCCTCTCAAACACGAGGTATCACTGGCACATATGATACTTGGCCGAACTGGAATCCGATCGAGGATGCAAGTCCACTCGGCAATGGTTCGTACCGCGTCGGATGCTGGGACGACGGAAACGACAGTCATGACGATGTGCTCTGTTTTCAGTGGGATCTGCCCGGCACTCTCGACTCCGGAGCAATCGTAGATTCGGCACACCTTATCATCCGTTACAGTACGGATTCGATGTATGTACTCAGTCTGAGGCTGTACGCACCGAACTACGCGATCTGGTCGACGGACCGGTCGACGATTTTCTACAACGCCATCTTCGACCAGATCTCAGAGATGGCACAACCAAATTGCATGCCGGATCCTCTATATGGTGTCATGTGCGGTGTGATCAACACCTTGAACGGCACAACTGGGTATTACGAGCTGTGGACGACGCGGTACCAGAATCCGATGCCGCTGACTGAAGCCGTCCAAGACGCCATAGACAACCACAACAGTCTATTCTCGCTTGTCATGCGCGCGGAATTATCGCACATGCCAGGTCGGCTCTGGTACATCAATCCCGCAGACGTTACTTTGGTACTGTACTATCATCCACCCGATCCAGTGCAGATCAATGGCGTCACCATCACAAACTACGTTAACGGAAGCCTGGATTACCGGACTGAACCGGAAAGCTTGGTCCGAGGAGACCTGAACCAGTTCAGCGGCTACGATGCCGACTATTCGCAGATGCCGAACTTCGAGCCTCCTCATGCCACGAGGACATGGTGGACCCAGCGGCGCCATCTGGCGGAAACCTGGTTTACCCGATTCGAGGATCAGTCGCTTCCCGGCCCAATGAAATTCAGGAACTGGGATGAAGAAGTTGACCGGTATAAGGTCATCTATCAGACACCACTGTACGATGGAATACAGAAGGACTACCGGGCCATCCCCGACACCGTCTTTCCCGCCCGTCTCAGGGTGAAGCGGGAGATCGCCTACGAATACGACAACCTGCCGTTCGAGTTCAAGGATCCGTGGGCCGTCCAGCAGGATACGACCGGCGATTCCTCGCAGGCCATTCTCGACTACTACCGGGAACAGACCACGCCCTATGAAGCATGGAGCGACACCAAATCTCTTGGAGTGTTTCTTAACCAGCCAGCCAACAACAATCTTCATTATGGTGCCCATTACTGGCGCTATTATCATTACAACGCTAATGACGACTCCTATGACAAAAAAGATGATGCTGGTCTTGAGGAAGGCGACCTCATTAATATGGATGAGATTCTCTACGGCAAGGGCACGGAAGTCTCTCCTGCAGGTAGCATCGAGCAGACGCGCGTTACGCCTGGTGATGAGCCATTCCGTGAGTACCGCCTTGAGTACAAAGACGCTAACAATACGATGGACTTTACCGGTATATACAAGGCCCATCTGCTCTCCGACAAGGAGGCTCAGCCAACGCGTTCGGCTAATCAGCGAAAAATCGATATAGATCCGCGCGGCGTCTATCATCTCGTGTATGAAAGTGCGGGCGAAGTCTGGTACACGCAATCCGAGGACGGAGCGACATGGTCACCGGAGGAGCTGGTCAGCAGTTATGCGCATGCTGCCAACAATGCCTCACTCGCTGTGCTTGACAGCAGCATTTATATCACCTTCGTCGAGAGCAACAAGGTCATGCTCAAGCGCAGATACAAGAATGTGTGGTACGATTACCAGCTCCAGGATAACTATGGCGACAACAATGGAGCCGCAACAACACCCGTTGTGTCCGCGGGTCAGATGTGTGTTGATCCATACGGGAACCCCAAAGGCGATATTGTTGTCGTTGTCTGGGATCATGATCAATACATCGAGTATAATCTGCTCTGGTTATACTTTACCGATATCTACAATCAGAAATTCGGTCCCCTGGCAAGCAACACTGTTGACCATCCGCTATTTCCGACGATTGATACGGACAACGAGTATATCAAATTCACGGTCGCATGGCGTGAAGGGGCCACCATCAAGGCAGCGAAGATCGGAATTCCATCATGCAATCCTGCTTCCTTCTATCTCACGAGCATTCCCTTGCCCGACGTGAGCTTCAATTACGAGATCGCTGTCCATGCCCCTTCGGTGACGCACAATGCCGAAACGAAACCTGTGGTGGCCTACGAAGTCCGTGTTCCGTCACTAATATATTCCGACCGCTGGGTCAACGTCCGCAGCTATGACGAAACAGCTGGGACTTGGAACACGACACTCTACCAGATCCCGTATTACCAGTTTACACAATATGCTGACCCGATCGCACCATCAATCGGTGCGCATGCGACTACGAATATGTGTGGCCAGCTTCCTGAGCCTGGTCTGCGTCTCGCGTTTCACAGGAACTGGGGAGGTGGCATCCGTATCGGTGTGATCGACTGTCAGTACACCGAATACGATCAGCTCGCCAGCGGAGAGTCGTTCCCGAGTGTCGTGCCGTTCGCCCCGTTTGGACTGCTACGCGAAGCCTATAGCGCACCATTCCAGACCGGGCCCTTCATGCACGCAATACGCACAACGAACGATTATCTGAGCAAACATGCGACACCCGATATGCAATTGATTCGCGACCTTCGCGTTCGCGTGGGAAACGACGTCGCATTGCTCGGAGTGACCGGCCTTTCAATCCGCCGTGGAAACAATATCCTCGATGATGTCGCATGGCATCCCCTCCCCGATTCTCTGGTTTTGGGTGTGGATGGCGAAGCGCATCAGATTCTCTACACCGAGCCGTTTACTTTGTCAAACGGCAACAGCATTGACTACAGGAGCGTCGTGTACTGTAGCGACGCACTGGCTATGCCGGTGGGTGTTTCCCTTTCGCTGCAGATGCGCAAGGTGTCCGATGGATCACTCATTCAGAGTTTCTCTCTGCCTCTTCAGAACCTGCAATCGGATACGGTGATGTGGACGAGTTGGTCGCGCCCACTCACACAGGTCCCGGCATATCCGGTCTATCTGTCGCTGGGTATTGAGGGTACGCTTCCTGCAGGAGCTGAAGTCACGAATGCAAAAGTATGGCTGGAAGATCAGTACATCCCGAAAATGTCCCTCGGCGAAATGGCTGTTGCCCGGCTCCCGGATGACTGCGTGCTGGACCGGAATCATCCGAATCCGTTCAATCCGGGAACAATGATTCCGTTCGCGCTGGGACACGACGGTCATGTACGCCTGAGCGTGCACGATGCGCTCGGTCGCGAAGTTGCGGTGCTTGTTGATGAAATTCGAGCGGCAGGACGATATGAAGAATATCTCGACGCATCGGGTTTTCAGACTGGCACGTATGTTTACCGCCTTGTGTTCAATGGCAGGATCCTATCGCGCAGTATGATGTTGGTGAAGTGATTGATTGAAGCTCTCTGGAGATTAATCACTACAAACGCCGTCCTGCGGACAATGCAGGACGGCGTTTTCGCTTTACGGAGTAATACTTCTCTAATCCATATCGATGGCGACGGCTTCCTTTTTGAGAATCTTGCCGGCTTCACTCACCTGCACGACCATCGCATCTTCTTCGCTTTCGAGTGTCATTTCGAAGTACTTGCCGTTGGGTTCTTCCACGCGCACGACGTCATACATGTCATATTCGGGGAACTGCTTGGCAACGGTTTTCTGTACGGCGGAGGGAACATCCGTCTGATCGAGATACACGGTTGTTGACTGCCAGATCCCATCGGCGTCAAAACGCGTGCTCATCTCAACACCTGCGAGAATGAACGTTGCGGTAAACTGACCTTCTTCGAGTTCGTCCCAGACAACCGCTTCCGCTTTCGCGAAGCGCTTGTCGAATGCCGATTCAACAGTGGCGGGAATGTCCTGCGCCCTCACGGCCACGGTACACAGGATGAGGAGGAAAAGAACAGACAGGGTTTTCATGGATATGTGCGGTGAAAAGGTCGCGCCGCTTACCGGGCAGTTTGCGCCGAGACGGCTAGCAAATATAGATGTCCGCCAACTCATCCGAAAGGGGAAACGCACAACGCCCCGCAAATGCGGGGCGCGAAAACCTTGTGACTATGTGCCGGAGCCTGCCACGGCGTAGTCCCGCAGTGCGGGACGGAGACGGGTGCCTATGTGCCGGAGCCTGCCACGGCGCAGTCCCGCACAGCGGGACGGAGACGGGTGGCTTTGCGCCTTCGTGTTTTCTGGCCACACCAAATCAATCTACCGATCCATCTCCGCTTCGAGTTCAGCGCGGAAGCGCTCGATGGTGAATTTTACCGGCCAGGCGGCGGCGTCGCCGAGCGCGCAGACGGTGTTGCCTTCGATGTTGTTGGCGACGGAATGCAGGAGGTCGAGGTCCTTTGAACTGCCCTCGCCCGCAAGCATGCGGTTGAAGACCTTCAGCATCCACCCCGTGCCTTCGCGGCAGGGCGTGCACTGGCCGCAGCTTTCCACTTTGTAGAAATGCGTGATGCGCGTAAGAATACGCAGCAGGTCGGTGTCTTCATCCATCACCATGACGCCCGCGGTGCCGATGGCGGAACCTGCGGCCTTGAGCGAATCGGCGTCCATGCGGATGCCTTCCAGCGCATCGCCGCGCAGCGGGGGCATGGACGATCCGCCGGGAATAACCATCTTGATCTTTTTTCCATCCCGCACGCCGCCGGCCACGTCGAAAATCAATTCGGTGAGCAGCATGCCTGTGGGAAGATCATACACACCCGGCTTGTTCACATGGCCGGAAATTCCGTAGAGTATCGGACCGGGATGCTTTTCCGCGCCGATGCTCTTGTACCAGTCCGGACCTTTCTCAAAAATCACAGGGACGTTAGCGATGGTCTCGACGTTGTTGATCGTGGTCGGGCAGCCCCAGAGTCCGCTTTGCGCCGGAAACGGCGGCTTGACGCGGGGGTAGGGACGATGTCCTTCGATCGAATTCATCAGCGAACTCTCTTCGCCGCAGATATACGCTCCCGCTCCGCGATGCACGTAGATCTCGCAGGAGAAATCAGTGCCGAAGGTCTCTTTCATCTTCTCGCCGGCGTAGCCCTTCGCGTAAGCGTCGGCCACGGCTTTCTCTACCATCTGCACCCAGGTCTCGTACTCGCCGCGGATGTAGATGTAGGCAGCCTTGATGCGCAGGGCGTACCCTGCGATGAGGATGCCTTCGATCATCAGATGCGGATTGAATTCAAAGACCTGACGATCCTTGAAAGACCCGGGCTCGGACTCGTCGCCATTCACGCAGAGATAGTTGGGCTTTTCGCCCTGCTGCGGCATGAAGGACCATTTGAGGCCGGTGGGAAACGCCGCACCGCCGCGGCCGCGCAGGCCGGAGGCCTTGACGACATCGATGACTTCGGTGGGCTGCATGCCCAGCGCTTTCCGGATCTGTGCGTAGCCGCCGTGCTGTTCGTACACGTCGATTTTGTGCAGGTCGGGAATGCCGGGGAGAATGACGGGCTGGTAATCGCTCATGGTTGCTACTCGTGGAAGACGGGGGGCGTTCAGCCCTGCGCCTTCAGCGTGTCAATAAGTTCGTTGATCTTTTCTGGAGTCAGGTTTTCGTGATACTGCTTGTTCACCGATACGACAGGCGCAGTGCCGCAGGAGCCGAGGCACTCGACTTCATGCACAGAAAACATACCGTCTTCCGTCATCTCGCCAATGCCGATGCCGATCCTGTCCTTGATGGTCGTCAGCACCATGTCGGAATTGCAGAGCATGCAGGAGACGTTCGTGCACACCTGCAGCTTGTGCTTCCCGGTGGGATGCTGATGGTACATTTCGTAGAACGTGGCCACACCGAGGACATGCTCTTCGGGCACGTCGATGAGCTTCGCCACATAAGCGATGCCCTCTTCGGCGACCATGCCGAACTTGTCCTGGTACATGTGCAGCACGCCCATCACCGCGGCGAGGTTCGTCGGGTAGTGGGACCTGATCTCTTCGACTTTCTTGAGTTCTTCTTCGGTAAACATCGGGTTGCGTTGGCAGTGATTATTTATCTGCCTCGCCCATCACGGGATCGAGGCTACCGAGGACGGCGAGGATGTCGGAAATTAAGTGACCCTTGAGCAGCTGCGGCAATGCCTGCAGGTTGCAGAATGACGGGGAGCGGATTTTCATCCGCCAGGGATGTCCCTCACCGCGACTGACGATGTGGAAGCCCAGCTGTCCCTTCGAGGACTCGATCGCATGATACACTTCGCCAGACGGCGGATTGACGCCGTGGTTGACGATCATGAAATCATGAATCAGTTCTTCCATGCGCGTGTAAACGCGTTCTTTGCGCGGCAGCACTTTTTTCGGCTCATGCGCGTGGACAGATCCGGCGGGCATCTTGTCCATGCACTGATAAACGATCTTGATGCTCTCCTTCAGTTCGCGAAGACGGACATAATATCGCGCAAGCGAATCGCCCTCATTTTCCGTGATCACATCAAAATCGAGCTGGTCGTAAACCATATACGGATTGTCGCGGCGCAGATCGAGCGGGATGCCGGAACCGCGGAGATTCGGACCCGTGAATCCGATAGCCAGCGCATCCTCGGCCGAAATCACGCCGACATTGCGGCAGCGGTCGAAGAAGATGCGGTTGCGGTTGAGCAGGCTTTCGCCTTCGGCAAGACGGTCGGGGAACTGATCAACGAATGCGCGGATGGCCGCGAAGCCTTCGTCGGTGATGTCCTGCGCGATCCCGCCGATGCGGGTAAAGCTCGTCGTGAAGCGCGCGCCGACCACGAGGTCGAAGATATCATGAATTTTCTCACGCTCGCGGAAGCACCAGAGCAACAGCGTCATCGCGCCCACATCCATCGCCATTACGCCGAATGCGACGAGATGAGAAGAGATGCGTGCGAGTTCGGACAGCATGGTACGGATGTACTGCGCACGCGGCGGAGCTTCGATGCCTAGCAGCTTTTCCACGGCAAGGATGTAGCCGACGTTGTTATGCACGGGCTGCAGATAGTCGAGGCGGTCGGTATGCGTGATGAATTCGTGGTAGGTTTCGTTCTCTGCAATCTTTTCGTAGCCGCGGTGCAGGTAGCCGAGTTCAGGCATGGCGCTGACGATACTCTCGCCGTCGAGGCGCAGGAGAATGCGCAGCACGCCGTGTGTGGCGGGATGCGACGGACCCATATTCAGCACCATATCGTTTTCGAGAGGATCGTCGAACGTCAGGTCCGGATCCATGTCGAGCAGTGCCTGCAGCAGCTTGCTGCGTTTTTCCCTCGGGGGCAGATTGTCTGGAAGAACGGGAGTGTCGAAATGATCGGTCATGAATTTTGCTTTGTCGCTCATCTGCTAACCTCGCTTCGGCAATGGCAGGGCGCCGGGAATACCCATCAGCGGATAATCCTTGCGCAGCGGGTAATACTCGAATTCTTCGGGCATGTAGGAGCGGCGCAGATCACGGTGTCCCGGGAAGGTGATGCCGTACATGTCAAAAGTTTCGCGTTCGTACCAGCCCGCGCCGGGAAAGACGCCAGTGATGGAAGGCACGGAAGGATCATCCTCCTCGATGCGCACTTTCAGATGAATGCGCAGTTTGCATTTGAGGGAGAAGAAATGATAGTTCACCTCGAAACGCTTTTTCCGCGTCCAGGCGTCGATGCCGAATACGTCCTCGCACAAGGGGAAGGGGCAGACGTCGTTGTCGCGCAGCCAGGTGGCGGCTTCGACGATGACGGAGCGATCGAGGACGACAATCACATCGTCGCGGAACTCGCGCACCTCTTCCACCGCGTCGCCGAGGCGTTCGCGAAGGGAGTCGACGGTTTGTTGCAATACGTTGTTCATGGAGTTCGTGCAGTCATGCTTGCCGCGGTTTGAGAAAACAGCGGCTGCGGGTTATGAGACGATGATCGGTTCGTTGCTGTTGCGGTAATCGAGTACGCTGCTTTGCTGGACGATTTTCTGCAGCTCGATCAGGGCATTGAAAAGGTTGTCGGGCCGCGGCGGACAGCCGGCGGTGAACACGTCGACGGGCAGAAACTGGTCGATGCCCTGCACCACGGAGTAGCTGCGGAACATGCCGCCGGAGGAGGCGCAGGCGCCCATGGCGATGACCCAGCGCGGTTCTGCCATTTGATCATAAATCCTGCGCACGACATGCGCCATTTTATAGGTCACGGTTCCCGCCACAATCATCACATCGGATTGACGCGGCGAGAATCGCATTACTTCCATTCCGAAACGGGAGATATCATGACGCGGATCACCAGCGGACATCAGTTCGATGGCGCAGCAGGAAAGTCCCATCGGCATGGGCCAAAGCGAATTCTTCCGCGCCCAACCGACCAGGGAGTCCAGTTGTGTGGTGAAAAATCCTTCACCAAGAGCGGATTCTAATCCCATTGCAGGGCTCCTTTCTTCAACTCATAAATAAAGCCGACGGCAAGGACGACAACAAACACCATCATCACGACGAAGCCTGTCCAGCCCAGCTCCCTGAAGCGCACGGCCCAGGGATACATGAACACCACTTCGATATCGAATATGATGAATGAAAGTGCGACCATGTAGTACTTGACGGAAAAGCGGTAATGCGCCGTGCTGATGGGGTCAACACCGCTTTCATACGTACTTTGTTTCTCGCGATAGGGGCGCTGGGGACCGAGCAGCCAGGACATATTGGCTGACACGACTCCGAAGATTGCCGCCACGGCGACGATAAGAAAAATTGGGATGTAGCTTTCGATCATGTCTCGTAACGAAAGTTGTTATCGTTAAGTAAAGCAATGTAGGGAAAAGTCCTCAGATCACCAACGACGCGGCTTCGCCGCGCGCAGGAGCCTTCGGCGCAGGAGCCTTCGGCGCAGGAGCCTTCGGCATGACGTTCGCTTCCTGCCTACTGCCTACTGCCTACTGCCTGCTGCCTACTGCCTACTGCGTACTGCAGCGCCGCAGCGCGGCGCTTACGTGCGGTACATCGAGTCGATCAGATCGCCGTAGCGCTCTTCGATGGCTTTGCGGCGGATCTTCATGCTGGGCGTCATCTGCTCGTTTTCGATGGAGAAGGGCTGGTCGAGGAGGGTGAAGCGGCGCACTTTTTCAAAGTTCGCGAGATCCTTCTGCGTCGCCTGAATCGTTTTCTCGATGAGATTATTGATCTCTGAGTTTTTCGCCAACTCAGTCTTGTCGCTGTAGGGAATGCCGTGCGCGTCGGCGTATTCTTTCAGCGCATCGAAGTCGGGCACGATCAGCGCGGTGAGGAACATGCGCTTGTCGCCAATCAGAATAAACTGATCGATGTATTCGCAGCTTGCGAAAAGACTCTCGATGGGCTGCGGCGCGATGTTTTTTCCGCCTGAACTGACGAACAGATGTTTCTTGCGGTCAGTGATGTAGAGCATACCCTCGGCATCCATCGTGCCGATGTCGCCCGTATGCAGCCAGCCTTCGCTGTCGATGGCTTCCTCGGTCGCCTTCTTGTTGTTGTAGTATCCCTTCATGATGTGCGGACCGCGACTGAGGATTTCACCGTCCTCTGCGATCTTCACTTCAACACCCGGAATCGGCTGTCCCACGGAACCGAAGCGATGCTTATCGATGCGGTTGGCTGCGATGACAGGGGAACTCTCAGTCAGCCCGTACCCTTCGATGATGAGCAGACCCACAGCTTCGAAAAATTCACCGAGCTCGCGCGGCAATGCGGCGCCGCCTGAAACGAAATAGCTGATGCGTCCGCCGGTGCGTGCTTTGAGCTTGGAGAATACCAGTTTGTCGGCAAGAGCGTACTGCGTGCGAAGGACAACCCCCGCACCCTTGTGCTTCTGCGCTTTCATATATTTTCTACCGGTAGCGACTGCGGCGTAAAATATCTTTTTCTTTACACCGGAATCCTTCTCCACCATGCGCGCTATGCGGTTATAGATGCGCTCGAAAAGACGAGGCACGGCTATAACGATGGTGGGATGCACTTCAACCATATTTTCCGCCACGGTCTCTATGCTCTCCGCATAGGCCGTCGAGGCGCCGCAGGACATCGCGGTGTAATATCCCGCCATGCGTTCGAAAACGTGGCAGAGCGGAAGGAATGAGAGGAACAGGTCCTTATCCGTGATCGGGAGCACCTGCGAGGAGGAGTGGACATTGGAAACGAAATTGTTGTGCGTGAGCATCACCCCTTTCGGACTCCCCGTCGTGCCGGAAGTGTAGATGATCGTGCAGATATCTTCCGGCTTGATTTTGATTGAGGCTTCGCGCAGCGCGTTGGGTTCCGACACGTGAAGCGCGCGGCCAGATTCGAACACGTCGTGGAAGCGAAGGACGTCCTGAGGAAGATCGTCCGTATCGCTCATCATGATCACATGTTTGAGCGACTTCACGTTTTTGCGGATCTTCTGCACCTTCGCGAGCTGGAAGCGGTTTGACACCACCATCACCGACACGCCCGCGTCATTGAGAATATATTCTATCTGTGTGGCGGTTTGCGAAGGGAAAATCGGAACGTCCATCGCACCATGAAACAGCACCGCCTGGTCGGTCACCACCCATTCGGGACGGTTCTCCGCCAGCAGACCCACCCGGTCGCCCTTCCCCACTCCGAGTCCTTTCAATCCGTGATAGAGGCACGCGACCTGTTCACGCACTTCGCTGTAAAGTATGGGACGATACGCACCGTCCACCTTCCGCAGAAGCATCGGACGCGTGTCGTGCATATACTTATCCGTGAGATTCAGAAACATCTCAGGGACGGTGGCAAATGTCACTGCAAGACTCATGGCAGAACCGTTGTTGTGGAGATGTCGGAGTGTTCTCTCGGAAGATACAACAGGATGAGTGAAAAAGGCAATCGGGAGTTCTTGACAATACTGTCGGAAATATGTACCATAACAAAAAACAATCTTTCGGGGCCGGAGGAGGACGCACCTGACCCACACAGATTGCGGAATGTTTCCATTGTTCTGGACATCGGCAGGATGCCGGTGACCGTGTGTTGTACAATTATTTTGGAGGTTCAACATGAAGGATCAGTTTTGCATACACCCTCCGCCCGGAGCGTGTTCTCAATGTCTGGACAGGAAAGGAAGCATGAATATCCTGCGGATTGTGCGTCGGTTTGCACGCCTGCCCTTGCTCGCGTTTCCCGTATTCCTGTTCCTGACCGTCCTTGCAGCATCGCCTGCCTTCGCGCAAACGTCTGATACTGCCTGGCCAGCGCAGATCACGGGAAAGGACGACGCATTGCAGATACTCGAATGGCAGTCTGTCTTTCATTTTGAACACCCGGGATTCTCGCGCTGGTGCTGCGCGCTCGGGGATATCAACGACGATGGCTTCGATGATTTTGCGATGGCGTCGTCATATGATACCACATTCATTTTCCTCGGTGGTGATCCGTTCGATCATGAGCCGGCCTTTTTCCTCCTCGGAGGATCGACCGGTCTCGTATCGGCGGATTTCAACGGCGATGGAAGGCGGGATCTCGTAACAGCAGTTGACATCGACAACAGAGAATTGGATCCCGAAGGCCGGGGACGTATCTATGTCTACTTTGGAAAAGACGCGTCTCCCTTTCTGGGCCCGACGGCGGACCTGGAACTCCGAGGTGCAAGTGGACAATATTGGGGAGCCGTCAGTTCGGACGACGACGTCGGCCACCGCAGTGGCCTGCAGGCACTCGATTTCAATGGTGACGGCTATGATGATCTCCTCACTCTGACCTACACCGGTCAGCGCCCACGATACAACCCAATTATTTTCCTGGGCGGCCCCGGCTTCGACAGCGTTCCCGACGCGGAGATTCTTTCAGTAGATCGAGGGAGCACAAATAGTTGCCCAATCGATTTGATGACTGGTGATCTGAATGGGGACAGGTGTGACGATGTGCTCATTTGTGGAACATATATTGAAGGAAACCGCATTTATTATTGGGATCTTTTTATCGGTAACAGACAGGGACGGGCTGACCCGCCATACAGGACGCTACGTTCCGATATCGGGTGGAGCCCAGATAAAGGCGGGCGTTCTGCGATGTTCGATGTCAACGGCGACGGTATCGATGATATCGTCGATGAAGGGATCCACCGTTTGTACGGCGACCCGCTCGTGTTTCTCGGCTCCCGTGATCTGCCGGAGAACATCGAACCGAATGATTCCATCGCGAATCCCTGGCCAGAATTTGGCGGCATGCCGGGTCCCATGAGCATTCGTCCCGTGGGAGACATGAACGGCGACGGCACGCGCGACCTGCTGATCAGTTGGGCCACATACTTTATGCGTGACGGCAGTCTCTACTTCCTGTACCCGATGCGTCCGGGCGGCCTCGTACGCAAGCACACCGGATATATCGGAACAATACCGGATGCGGATCATGTCGTCGACGGGGCATACGACATTGGTGATGTGAACGGCGATGGCTTCGATGACATCGCGATGCTCGGCCGGGGATACGGAGAGCCGCCGTCGGTTGGATATCAGATATCGCGGCATTTCAAGATTTTCCTTGGCGCCAGTTACCTGCGCACCGCCGTGACGCCGCTTGCGACGGCACAGTCATTATCCCTGGAACTGTATCCGAATCCCGTGCTTGCCGGCGCCTTATCGGTGATGCTTCGTTACCGTGGATTCGAAAGCGGTCCGGCGGTAATGGAAATCCGTGATGCCCTCGGTCGTCTCGTCATGCGATCCGAAGTAGATTCCAGCGCCGCCTCGGCGGAATACCCACTCCAGATCACCGGTCTCAGGCCGGGCAGTTATTTTGTCTTTCTGCGTCAGGGAAACGCCGTGACGCGGACAATGCTTACGATCTTATAAAAGCATGACAAGAGGTTTTATGAAGCACCTTTCTCTTCTTCTTATGATATGCAGTTTCACCGCGAATGCACAGGATCCGGATTTCTGGATCGGTGCATGGGGCGTGTCTCCACACTGGGATGCCACTGTAC
>JBATDG010000129.1:0-75615 GCA_049663345.1 Bacteroidota bacterium | reverse complement strand
ATCTTGACTTTCTCCCTCTTCCTTCTCCCCTCTCCTTCCAGGAGAGGGGCCGGGGGTGAGGTCCTGCCGGGCCTTCCACGAGAGTTACCGCTCCCCCTCCAAAAATCCAATCTGTGTAATCCGTGTAATCTGTGGTTACTACTCGACGAGCCTGCTTGCCGCGGCGTAGTCCCGCATTGCGTGATGAAGACGGGAAGGCTCCCACTCCAAAAATCCAATCCGTGTAATCCGTGTAATCCGTGGTTACTCTTCTCCGACGAGAGCGAAAGCTTCAATCCTCCCAATCATCCGAGGCGGTAAGCCGGCGCAGTTTCTCTTCCGAGACTTGCAGGGAGAGAAACGAATGGAATTCCCGGGCACGCTGCCGAAGATCGCGTTTAATCTTGAGCACGATGCGGCCTTCTTTGGAGTCGGGGAAATCGGCTACGGAATGGAGACTGTGCAGGTGAAAAATAAGGCGGCGGCCCCACCAGTGGTCGCGGAATTCCACGTCATCTATTTCCTCAAAAGGAATGTGCAGCTCCCGCACACGGGTTTTAACGAAACCAAACACCGCGTCTTCGATGCGGTATTCTATGCGAAGTCCGTGCTCATCAACATGCGCGCGTCCGTGCGCTTCGGCAAGGCCCTGATACAGCGATGCAAGTTTAAATGGAATACTTATTCGCGTGGTCATGATTTCAGAAAATACGCATCAATGCGGACTATTCACATTCGTGGGAGAAATGAACATGATTTCGTACTTTCATGAAATAGCTTCAAGCCCACTTAAAGAAAGCAGCAGTCAGATATGGAAACCTTCGTCAACGCCCTCTCCGAATACCCCATCCTGGGCGTTCTGCTGGTGAGCCTGGTCGTCTCCCTCGTCTTTACTCTTGCAAAAAAACTGCTGAAATTCGCCGTCTCTATTGGCATCGTCATTATTGCCCTTGCGATCGTGATGCATTATCTCGGGGAAGATACGCTGCCGGAACAGGGGAAAAAGATGCTCGAGAAGGTCGAGAATGTGATCCCCTAGATACGATCGTTCCGCACGTCTTACGCCTCTTCTTCTTCCTCTTCAAACGCATGCATTCCCCAGCCGCGATGCTTAACGATTTTCGCATCGGCGACGAATACCGCTTCCTCAGCGATATTGGTGGCCTCGTCGGCGAGCCGCTCGAGGTCGCGCGATACCATGAGCAGACGGCTTCCCGCTTCGATAAGCGTGGGATCCTGGTACATGAGCCCAGTGAGAATTTCGAAATTCTGCGTATCGTATTCATCGATGACGTTATCGCGCATTGCGACCCCGCGTGCCATCGCCACATCGGTTTCGAGAAAGGCCTGCAGCGCATCCTTGATCATCGCCGCGGTCACTTCACCCATGTGCTGGATGTGGGTCTTTGCAACGAGCGAGGGATGCTCTGCGAGCACAGCGACACGCTCGGCAATATTGACGGCCCCATCACCGATACGCTCGAGATTGCGGTTGACCGAGAGCGCAGAAAGCACCATGCGCAGATCAAGCGCAACCGGCTGCTGCAGCGCGAGCAGACGCAGGCAGAGCTTCTCAATCTTGATGTCGAATAGATCGACCTTGTCATCCTGCTCGATCACGTCGGCGGCCAAAGCCGTGTCGCCGGTATGCAGCGCCGTGAGGGCGTTCGCCACCTGCTGTTGCACGAGATCGGACATCTTGCCGATGCGTCCCGTGAGTTTGCTGAGTTCGTCATCAAAGCGTTTGAGTATATGTTCTGCCATATCCTTTGCCGAGTTTGTCATCCGAACCTCCCGGTCACGTATTCTTCCGTTTTGGGATTATTCGGTTTGGTGAATATCGTGCGGGTCTTGTCGTACTCCACCATTTCGCCCATGTAAAAGAACGCGGTGTAGTCGCTGACGCGGGCCGCCTGCTGCATATTATGCGTGACGATCAATATCGTGTACCTCGATTTTAATTCAAAGATCAATTCTTCGATTTTTGCTGTGGAGATGGGATCGAGCGCGCTGGCAGGCTCGTCCATCAGCAGGATGTCGGGATTGACAGCGAGGGATCGCGCAATACAGAGCCGCTGCTGCTGCCCGCCGGAAAGACCGAGAGCGGAATCCTTCAACCGGTCCTTTACTTCGTCCCAGATCGCTGCCTGCTTGAGACTCTCCTCAACAATTTCATCGAGCGCTCCGCGGTCGCGAATGCCGTTGACGCGTGGTCCATAAGCCACATTGTCGTAGACGGATTTGGGGAACGGATTCGATTTCTGGAATACCATGCCGATCCGCTTGCGCAGACGTACTACATCGACGTTTTTATCGTAGATATTGACGTCGTCTATGCGCACAGAACCGGTGATGCGCACTCCGTCGATGAGGTCGTTCATGCGGTTGAGCGTGCGGAGGAAGGTGGATTTCCCGCAGCCCGAAGGACCGATAAACGCGGTGACCTTTTTTTCGAGAAGGTCGATCGTGATGTCCTGCAGCGCCTGTTTGGAGCCATAATGCAGGTTAAGATTCTCTACGCTGATCTTGGTGCTTTTCATTTCTCTGCGTGTGTTTTTGGAATGTCAGCTGAGTCTGCTCATCCGCGCGCGAACGCGGGAACGCAGAAATATGGCTGTGAAATTGAGCGTGAACGTGAGCATCAACAATACGAATGTCGTTGCATAGAGCAGCGGCTTTGTGGCCTCGACGTTGGTGGACTGCGTCGTGAGCACGTAGATATGATAACCGAGTTCCATGAACTGTGACGAGAGTCCGCTCGGAAGCTCTGGCAGGTAATACGCCGCTCCGGTGAACAGAATGGGCGCGACTTCCCCGGCCCCGCGGCTGACCGCAAGAATCGCACCTGTGAGAATGCCAGCCATGGATCCGGGAATAACGATGCTGCGGATTGTTTTCCACTTGGTCGCACCCAGAGCCAGGCTCGCCTCACGCAATTCCTTCGGAACGCTCTTGATCGCTTCCTCCACCGAAACTATGACCACGGGAAGTGTCAGCAGGGCCATCGTGAGTGCTGCCCAGAGAATGGATGGCTGTCCCCAATGCGGCCTCTTCTGTTGGGTAAAAAACTCCTTGACCTCTTTCGCAGGAACAGGTTCATCTCCCTTGATCTCCTTGAGAATCCGCAGCTTTTCGATCTGTGCGCTCCAACCTTCCGCATCATCGGTTTCGAGCATCTGTGCTATCTCGGAAGCGGTGGCCTTTCCATCGTCGGCGAACGGCGAAGCCCCCACAGTGACGATATTGTCGAAGTCATTCATTCTGCTGTTGAATTCAACCGTGTCCATTTGCTTGCCGAGAGTGCCGATGAAAAAGCCGAGTCCGAAAAGTCCGAACACAATTGCGGGCACACCGGCGAGGGTGTTGACTGCGAAACGAATGAAGCGTGCCGTAATCGAAGTGGCGCTTGCGTATTCGGTCAGATAAATAGCTGTGACAGTACCGATTGGGACCGCAGCAAGCGACATGATGATGACCAACAGCGCGGTACCAACGATGGCGGGGAAAATACCGCCTTCGGTGAGTCCCTCTGCCGGCGCATTGACGAGGAAAGACCACGATAGCTGTGATTGACCGAGCAGAAAAATATGCACAAGGAAGTACACGACGAACACGACGATGATCAACGCCGTGACACCGGAAACAATCACAAAGAGGTTTTCGCTGAGAATGCGCCGCGTGTCCAGCGTTTGCCTCCTCCAGATAAACGGCGATGCGCCAATCCCCGCGGCGATAACGCCGAGAGCTGCATACCATGGAAGGAAGACCACCAGCAGGAAGAACAGCGAAACGGCAAGCAGCAGCAGCGACACTGAGATTAAGCCGTAGCGTATTTTTTGTTGCATTGCCATTTGCTAGTTCCCCTGGAATCTTTTAAGCAGCCGCTTGCGCACGTAGAATTCGGCGACAGCGTTGAGCGTGAATGTGATGACGAACAGTAAAGCTCCGATGAGAAAAAGCACCCCGTAATGCACGCTGTGAAATTCAACTTCCGCCATCTCCGCGCCGATGGTCGCAGCCATGGTGCGAACGGATTCAAGGATGTCGGTGGAGACCAGTGCGGCGTTGCCAGTGGCCATAAGTGCGATCATGGTTTCGCCGAAGGCGCGACCGAAGCCGAGGATGACAGCTGCGAATACTCCCGGTGTCGCCGCAGGAAGGAGCACGCGGTAAGCAGTCTGCCAGCGAGAGGCGCCAAGCGCGATACTCGCATCCCTCATGTACTTAGGGACAGCGGAAAGGGCGTCTTCCGTCACGGTGTATATAATTGGAATGACCGCGATGGACATGCCGAGGCCGCCAACAAGGGAATTCAGACGGAATGGAGAGCCGGTGATGGATTGCACGACAGTCGCCAGTGTCATCAGGCAGAAGAAACCAATGACGACCGATGGAAAACCGGCGAGGATTTCAATTGCGGGCTTCATGATTTCGCGCATCCATTTCGGGGCGAACATGCTGGTGAACAGCGCCGCAAGAATTGCGATCGGCGCCGCGACCATCAGGCCGAGCAGCGTCACTTTCAGCGCGCCTACAAAAAGCGGCACGAAGCTGTATTTCGGTACCTGGGAAACCGGCTGCCATATATATTCCGCTTTCCCCTTGATCGTATCATTGGGAAAAATAAGCTGTCCTACCGAGATGGATTTGTTGTTGCCCGAAGATTCAATACTCATGGAATAATCGCTCAGGTCCTGAGCCCCACCCTCGACTTTCGGCGGTGTCGATTCCCCGTCAACCACTCCGTACGTCGCAGGACGAAGGTCCTCTTCGCTGCCGTACGTCGCAGGACGAAGATCCTCTTCGCTGCCGTACGTTGCAGGACGAAGATCCTCCTCGCTGCCGTACGTCGCAGGCTGAAGATCGCCATCCTGAGCAGGTGAGGAAACAATGGTGGTTTCTGCATCGCCGCGAAACGCCCAGCTGGCTTCCTGAAACACGTAATAGAAAATTGCGAGGATCGCTGCGATGGAAAGAAAAGCGACCGCCTGAATGGTGCGCTCCGCGATAAATTCGCTGAGGTAGAATCTTTTCCCTTCTGTCAGGGGAGGATGAATAAGCAGCCGCGCCGCAGTACCGCCGCGTTGGGAAGTTCCCTCCGGGCTCTGCTTTTCATTTGCGGCCGGGGCCTTTTCGCCCTTGGGACCTGATTCAATTTCTTCGATGTCGGCCATGCGTTGTATCGGTTCACTAAAGTGAATGTGCAGTTTCCGCAAGATGCCGCATGCATCCAGTACAAGGATGCATGCGGTCATCATGCATTGTTTCATCTAAGAAGTGTGACCCTGGAGACCTGTTCCTTTCCGGAGTCGAAGTCTGGAGTCTTATCCCTCAGGGTTATCCCCGCACGGGAAAGTAGCCAACTTCAGCGACGACTGCCTGTCCTTCCGGACTGAGGACCCAGTCGATGAACTGTTTCATAGCACCCGTAGGTTTGTTGCGCACATACATGTAGAGGAAACGTGCGATCGGATATTTTCCGCTGGCGACGTTTTCCTTGGTCGGCGCATAGCCGTTGACCTCAAGTTCGCGAATGCCCTTGCCGTAGGCTGCGCCGCCGTAGCCGATGCCGTACTTGTCCTTCGCCACCGCGTTAACGACGGCTGCGGTTCCGGGAAGGTTCTGACATGAAGGCGAGTAATCGGCGCCCTTCAGCACGTTGTCCTTAAAGTAGACATACGTACCGGAGTTATTCTCTCGGGAGTAGAGCACAATCTTCGCATCCGCACCACCGACTTCTTTCCAGTTGGTGATCTTCTCGGTGTAGATGTTTTTGATCTGCTCGATGGTAAGTCCCTTCACAGGGTTCTTCTCATTCACGTAGAGAGAAAGTCCGTCCTTGCCGCAGGGAATTTCCACGCCGAGCGTTCCGAAACGCTCCTTGAGTTTCTTGATCTCTGAGGACTTCATCGGACGCGAAGCATTGCAGATGTCGGTCGTGCCATTGATGAGAGCAGAGATGCCGGTACCCGAGCCGCCACCCGTAACCTGAATGACGACGCCCTTATTCTTGGACATGTAGCGCTCAGCCCAGCGCTGAGACAGGATCACCATCGTATCGGATCCCTTCACTGTGATCTTTTCCGTGGCACTGATCGTGACGACGGTCGCGATGGCGAGGAGAAGGAACAGCGCGATGCTTTTGAATTTCATGGAGTTCTTTCCTTATTCGATGTTATTTATGATTCGATACTCTTGTTTTCTGCTTTACAGGCCGCAGGATCAGAATTTGTACTGAGCGCGGAAGGTGAGCAGATTGTCGATCGGGTCAGCGGAGAACGGCTTGGTGCTGCCTGAAGTAAATTCGTTGGTCTTCGTCGTGTTCATGTCGTACCAGAGGGTAAGACGCACATTGTCGAAGGAGTAGTTATGGATACCGAGACCGAGTGTGCTGCGGGTCAATTCCGAGGATGTGTTGATCATGTCATAATCGAGGGTGCTGTTCGGCGCGTAGGTGTCGTACTTGACGGCGAACTGGAAGTCAGTGCCGAGGTTCTTGACCAGCATGATATACCAGCCAGTGAAGTCGCGGACGCGTGCAGGTGACGGGGTTGCTGAAGTGCTGAGCTGGTTTACGTCCTGTCCCATCATGTATTCACCCATGATTTTCATGCCGCCGAGGAAGTCATAGTAGAGCTGGGCTTCGAAGCCGAACCAGTTGCGGGCAAGTCCATCACCCACCTTATAGGTGGTCGTGTCGACCACGGCGCCGCTGCCGGATGCCGGAGAATCGCTTTCTATAACGCTGTTCGTGTTGAGTCGTACGTTTCCGAGACGGGCATGCGCACCGACATCAAGTCCGAGGTCTCCGAGAGTGAATGTCTTCGTCAAACGTGCCATGAAGTACAGGGGCTCGGTGCCATAGTTGGGATTGCTCTGCGAGAATGTACCGAGCTGTGTATTGTTGAATGCAGCAAGCTGCAGGGTGAACATGTCTTCCGGTGAAACAGTGAGCATCGCTCCCATGTCGCGTTCGCCGGGATAGAGCGCGCGGGTAACTGCCGACCGTTCTACGGACTCACGTTGACTTGAGGAGTACTCGACTTCGTAGGTCGGACGGTTGAACACACCAAAGCGAAGAGACATCATGCGAATCCAGGGATCGTCGAATTCCAGATAGGCATCTTTCAATTCGAACTTCGCGTTACCGAAGTCTCCCTGAATGACCAGGCGGCCGAATGTGTCGCTGTACTGGAATTTCAGGCGGGAGCGACGCAGACGAAAACGTGATTTCACTTCATCGCTGGCGTCGTAGGGATCCGAACCAAAACCACTCATCGATTCCGTTTTTTCCCAGTTCATCTGAATGTAGCCGCTGATCTTGATTTTCTTCATGGCGTCGCGGTCGTGCTGAAGTTCCTTTATCGCTTCATCCATACCGCCGATCTGACTTCCCATTTCCTCCACCTTCGTCGCAACATCTTCCTGCGCATGAAGTGCCGCAGGGACGCTCAGAACAACGATGGCCATCATTACCAGAAACCGTTTCATTCATTCTCCAAAAATTTGTGAGTAGATATTCTGCGCTTCGCAAGCGAACAGAACATAGTCGCGTTGCATAATTTTCATATACAAAGCTAGCACTACCGTGTCAGAGCAACATGAGCCCTTTGTTAGTATATGATGAGCGCATACAACCCACATTTCCGCCGATATCGGCACGTACAGACCATTTCCCTCCATCCAAAGTCGCACCGGGAACAATTTCCCGCGCTGTCTCTTCTAACGAACCGAATCATTTCCCCGGTCGCGGTGTTTCATCTTTTATACACCAGTGTCAGTTTTTCTCACATAATGCACGAAGAAGCAGCAATGATTTCATCCGACTCCACCATCCTTTTCTGGTATCGGCGCGACCTGCGGATCGCGGATAATACAGGCCTTGCAGCTGCGACCGCTGATTCTGCACGTGTTATTCCGGTATTTATTTTCGACAGCAATATTCTGGACGATCTGCAGGATAGGCGGGACCGGCGCCTGACATTCATTCACGAAAGCGTGAAGGAGTTGCGGCGGCGCATCCGCGGACACGGATCGGATCTGCTGATACTCCACGGCGACCCCCAGCACCTGCTTCCCGAACTGGCAGAAGCTCTCGATGTTGATGCGGTGTACAGTAACCGTGATTACGATCCTTATTCGAAAATCCGGGACGATGCCATCGCCCGCGCGGTGACGGCGCAGGGGCGGCATTTCAAAAGCTTCAAGGATCAGGTGATTTTTGAAGGAAGGGAAGTTGAGAAAGAAAATGGTGAAGCCTATCGCGTTTTCACACCCTATAAAAACGCATGGCTGCGCCGCTTTGAAAAAGAGGAGTTGGTCGGCGTTCCGCCGCACTTGCCCCGGGAAGCGGATCTGATCCGGCTGGCGCCTGTCTCCCGACTCTGGGGACGAAGCCACTCCTGGGCGCTCAGCGACCTCGGCTTCAAGGAGCATTCACTCTGGCTCGAGGCCGGCGAGGATGCCGCGCGCGCGCGGCTTATGGATTTCATTCCACGAATAGTGAACTATAAAGAAGGGCGGGATTTTCCTCAGCGCGATGGCACGTCCGGACTGTCCGTTCATTTGCGCTTCGGCACGATTTCCATTCGCGAATGCGTGCGCATCGCAATAGCCGAGCATAGCGTCGGCGCCGCGACCTGGCTTTCGGAATTGATCTGGCGGGAATTCTATCAGATGATTCTTGACCGCTTCCCCTTCGTCGTCAACCACGCCTTTCAACAGAAATACGACAAAATCGCCTGGCCGGGCAGCGAGGCGCATTACGAGGCCTGGTGTGAAGGCCATACCGGCTTCCCGCTCGTCGACGCTGCCATGAGGCAATTCAACGCCACCGGTTGGATGCACAATCGCCTGCGCATGGTTGTCTCCATGTTTCTGACGAAAGATCTGCTGATTGACTGGCGGCGGGGAGAGGAATATTTCGCTGCCGGACTGCTCGATTTCGAACTCGCATCCAACAACGGCGGCTGGCAATGGTCGGCGTCAACCGGAGTCGACGCCGCACCGTATTTCCGGATTTTTAATCCCGTGCTGCAATCACGAAAATTTGATCCCGAGGGCGCATACATTCGAAGCTGGGTTCCCGAGCTGCGGGGCTTCAGTACAAAGCTCATCCACTCGCCTGCATCCGCCACTCTGCAGCAGCAGCGGGAAGCCGGATGCATCATCGGCGAAGATTATCCCTCGCCCATCGTCGACCACGCTGCACAAAAGGAAAAGGTGCTATCGCTCTTCAGCTCCCTCTCCTGATCTCACAACGCACTGAGGCGCGCCAAAAGCACGCCTCAGTGCATTCATACATATTCTGACTTCTTTCCCTCTTCACGTCTTACGTCCTACGTCCTACGTCTTAACCTTTTAACCTTTTAACCTTTTGACTCTTCGACTCTTCGACCTCTTCTCACTCCGAATGATTCCTCAGCCAGCGATTATACAGCCACATGCTGAATGCGGAGACAAGTCCGATCGCCATCAGCACGACCCATCCGAGAGTATTCCACGTTGGATCGAGCTGCAGCAGGCCGTTGTCCATAACGGTTGAATTCTTGCACATGATCTCGTTGAAAATCGCGGCGCCGGCGGGACCACCGACCAGCGAACCGATAGCCATCGGAAGATTCGCATAGCCGAGGAAGAGTCCTTCCTGGCCTTTGGGGGCAAGCGCACCGATATATTCGTAAGTGCGCGCGGATGTGAAGAGTTCACCAAACGCAATCATCGCGACTGTAAGCACGATGAAAAGTGAACCGATCGGCAGAAGGTCCCACACCTGGAAGCGCACACTGTCGGCGAAGTAAATCGGGATGATGTTTATCAGCATCGACACACCGATAATCACGATGCCGATGATGATCGAACGAATGGGCTTCATCTTGCCAAACAGTTTGGTAATCAGCAGCTGGAAAAACACGATGACAAACGGATTGGCCATGGTGTAGATATCCACAGCCGGATCAGTTTCCACGACCTTCTTCAGATACAGCGGCAGGACATTGTAAACCTGCGAGTAGATGAAAAAGAATCCGCTGGAAACCAGGAGGAACATTGCGAAGCGTCCGTTGCGCAGCACGAGCACCATGTCGAGCAGAATGCGTCCGACGCTGCGGGCGCCCTTCCTGTCGCGGCGCGCCTGCGTATCTTCGGCGCTGTCGCGATAGAGGAAAAGCACGACGAGGAAAGCGACGATTGAACATCCCACGGCAACGGCGAAAATGAAGCTGAGGTTGTAGGAGGTGCGAACGTAATAGCTGATACCGCGTCCAACCAGCGAACCAACATTTATCACCATATAGAAGATGCCGAATGCGAGGGTTGCACGCCCGGCCGCTGTCTTCTGAACCGTACCGGAAATACAGGGTTTAATGATCGATCCGCCCATGCCGATGATAAGAATACCGAACATGATTGGAACAAGCACTCCGGCTCCCGCCGTGATTTCACTCGACACCATATCGCTCATGATCTGTCCGCCGAACCATACCGGGTATCCCATGAGGAAGTACCCGATGGAAAGGAGTATGAACGCGGCGAGCAGCGAACGCTTAAAGCCGACCTGATCAGCGATGGCGCCGGAAAGAATCGGGAGGAAGTAGACCAGCGTCCAGAGGATGCCGTTCAATGTGCTGGGCCAGTAATCTCCCAGGCCGAGTTGCCCCAGATAGAGCACAACAAAACTCGCCATCGCGTAGTACGCGGCGCGCTCGAAAAGCTCTGTCAGGTTCGCGGTCCAGAATGTTACAGGGAAGGCTTGATTTTGCGGAACTGAAGGGGTCACATTCGCTGCCATAGGCACTCCGTGGTTCAACAGTAGGTTCAGTAATAATACTGATTTTTCGGGGATTAGAGAATATCATTCTCCGTAATATCCGCTCACAGGGCGTTCGCGCATGCATCGCACGGCTTTGCATTGAATCTTCGATGCAGGCTTCGTATTATTCATAAGATACACCCACTTCTGTTTCCACATCGGATATTTTTATGACACGATTGATGCTGATTGCCGTTATGTTGTGTGCGCTGACTGCGAACATGCTTTCACAGGACGTCCTCATCAAACGGGACAGCGGCACCCCCGCAGGTGCGTACTTCAACGCCCCGTCATTCATGAACGAATCTGCCATCATATCCTTCGACGGGCCCTGCCGCGTTCTGGAACTGCAGATCTACTATATGGGACAGAATCCTGCGAAGGACACACTGTTCATTGTGGGAGATGCTTCCGAAGGCGCCATTCCCCCGACGCATTGGGTGTGGTCGTACAATACACTCATTCCGCCGATCATCTTCGACTACCCCGGCACTCCGGGATGGTTCACGATCGATCTGCGCGGGCAGAACCTCCGCAGCGACGGATATGACCGCATCGTCGTGCAGCACTGGCTGCAGCGGCCTGCTGGGCCATGGTTCACCGTCGACAACGACAAGCAGGCCACGCCGTACTGGTCCTTCCTCATGGATCCCTCGGTTACGAATAGTCTCGGCGGTCCCGGACAGTATTTCCTCGTCACAAACGATTATATGATCCGTGCCCTGGTGCAATACGATTTTCCGTCGGGGAACAGCTCACAGGCACCACCGACGCCGACGTTTGGCGATGTCGCCGTGCAGGCGGGACTGACAACGAATGGAATTGAAATCAATGCCTCCGTCGCTGCAGTCGCCGATTGGAATAACGACGGATGGGAAGATGTGAACATCGGTACGAATTATTTTCAGAATCGCGGCGACGGGACTTTTGAGAATGTCTCCGCGACGCTGGGAATACCGGTGGGCTACGCTGTCTGGGGCGACTTCGATAATGACGGCAATGTGGATGCCTATTCAGTCAATGGCGGAGACAACGACAAGCTGTATCGCAACAATGGGAGCGGGAGCTTTGTCGATGTGACTGCATCTGCCGGAATCAGCAATCCCGCACCGACGGTAACGCCGATCTGGCTGGACTTCGATAACGACGGACATCTCGATCTTTTTCTTGCAAACGGAAGGCGCACTGTCAACAACCAGGAAGTGTACTACCCGGACAAGCTCTGGCGAAATAATGGCGACGGCACGTTTGCCGATGTGACCGCGACATCCGGAATTGCGGCAGCGGAACCGAGTCCATTCTACGATTGCTGGGGCGCAAGCGCCTGCGATTACAATAACGACGGCTACACCGATATCTTCATTTCCACATATCGGCTCGCACCCGATTTACTTTACCGAAACAACGGCAACGGGACATTTACTGATGTCGGCGCATCCACAGGCGTACGCGGCGTCGCCACTGACGCTCCAGGATATTTCGGACACGGCATGGGCAGCGACTGGGGCGATTTTGACAATGACGGGCTTACCGATCTGGTCGTCGGCAATCTCGGACACCCCGATTGGCGCGGCGCGGTATCGAATCCTTCATTGATTTTCCACAACGACAATATCACCCGCTTTACGGAAATGCATCAGGATATGGGACTCAAGTTCCGTGAGATGAATGCAGCTGTCACCTGGGCCGATCTCGATTGCGACGGCTGGCTCGATCTCTGGCAATCGCAGTATTCCTATTCGAAGGAAGGCGAAGGCGGTGAGCCGGGACGATACTCCCGCGTGTACATGAATAGCGGAGCGCCTGATTTCACGCTGCTCGATCGCACCTGGAATTTCGGATGCAAGGTGCACGGTGCATGGACCGTCTCGCGTCTCGATTATGACAATGACGGAGACATCGACCTGCTGGTCGCCAGCCAGCACGAGGGCGTCAAACTTTTCCGCAACGACCTTCCACGCAAGGGACGCTGGCTCGCGCTGCGGCTCAGCGGGAGTCCTGCCGACGGCGTCCCAATGAACGCTTTCGGCACGCGTGTCGTCGTGTATGCTGACGGGCGTAAATTGACACGCACGCTGTCCACATCCTCGGCCGGATCGCGTATGGCCACCAACAGCACGGAGCTGCATTTCGGCCTTGGCAATGCAGTCTCGATCGACAGCGTGGTCATCCACTATCAGAACGGAGCACAGCAGCAGCTGACCACCCTTTCTCCCGACAAACGCTACTCGGTTGCGTACAACGGTCAAATCAGCACTGGCGCTGATGATATACCCGTCGTACAAGCCTGGAAAATCAGCGGCACGCAATGGAACGGAGGCGTTCTGCGCTTCGCACTGCAGTCCGACAATGCGCTGCCTGATGTGCATATCGATATCTATAATTCGCTCGGGCAGCGGGTATTCAGTCTCGCGGCCGGAGAACTGCGGCCGGGGCTTCAAAGTCTGCCGCTTCCAGCCGCGCTCTCGAGTGGATTGCACATGATGACACTGCGTTCGGGCGAAGATGTGCGCAGCAGCAGATTCGTAGTGACCCGCTGATTCTGCCAGAGGGCTGGAATTTCATCTTGATGTTGTAGTTTGAAAGTGTATTCGTTCATTTATCCGGAATTCTCATGAAACATCTTATACTCCTGCTTTCGATCCTCACTCTCGCACTTCCCCTGCATGCGCAGATACTAGAGCAAGTGACGGTCAAGGAAATTCTGCCCAATGTCATGGCGAAGGCACAGGTTGAATTTGCGTCCGACGTCGTCCTCACTAACGCACTGTTTTTCGGTTTCGAATATTCGGGCGTCAAACTTGAGATCGACCTGACCAACGGAAAAGCCACGGGCTGGCTTTACCGTCTGTACTCCGCCTCGCTGGATTCAAGCATTTACTATGTAGGCGCGCGCATCCCTCTGCTCGGCGACCAGGCAGTGAGGCTGCCGCTCGACACCATCACCCAGTACTTCCCTGTTACACTTGGCATCGCACAGATGACCAATCCGTGGGTGGACAGCGATGCCGCTCTGCAGGGATCGAAGGACGGCGGTGCGGAAACATTTCTGCAGAACAATCCTGATGCCACTGTCCCGCTGGCATTTGTCATCAACAACCCGATACCGAACCGCTATATTCCGCAGGGTCAGTACTGGTTTTTCAGATACTTTGCCGCGGCGGATACTCTGACCTGCATTGTCGATGCGTCTACGGGCCTGCCCTTCCGCTGCATTTCCGGCAATGCTCCGACCATACTTTCGCTCCCGAAAACAACCGCCCGCGTCGCACAGCCATACACCTACGACGTGCAGGCCTATGGTGAACCCGCACCTGTCTACGCTCTCAGCACAGCTCCCGCGGGCATGACTATTGACGCAGTGAGCGGCCGCATTTCCTGGACGCCGATTGCCGGACAGGTAGGGCCGCATGACGTATCCGTCACCGCGAGCAACCAAAGCGGCAGCGATACACAATCCTTCCAGGTCATTGTTTCGGCCAGCGCTTCGGGTCCGAAAATCACTTCAACCGCAGTCGTAGAAGCGGAAGCAGGAAAGCAATACTCGTATCAGGTCACCACTGACGGTACTCCCCCGATCACGTATGCACTCGTAGAAAAGCCGACCGGCATGATCATCGAACCCGGCCGCGGCACCGTAATGTGGACACCGTCGCGCGCCCAGGCCGGATCACATCCGGTCCGGGTCACGGTCACCAACAGCGCCGGCACTGGCGAGCAGAGCTACACGCTCGAAGTCTACAAGACGCCGCTCATCGCTGCCGTACCCAATCAGCGTATCGGACCAAACAAGCCGTTCTGGTATCAGACTTCCACTGACTCGCGACCCGATCCCTCATACAAGCTTAACGCCGGCCCTGCAGGATTGGCCATCGATGCGAACAGCGGAATGATCACCTGGACCCCGACAGATCAACAGCTCGGATCGCATACAGTGCTGTTCGAGGCGAGCAACCGTTTTGGCAAGGGCCAGCAGACGTTTGAAATTGAGGTAGACGCCACGGTAGGCATCGGTGATATGGCGGTCCCATCCGCGTTCCGTCTGCTCCAGCACTATCCCCAGCCGGCTGCCGCTACGCTCTCGGTTCCGGTTGAAATTGGCAGTGCCAAAGCCCTCACGCTGGACCTTTTCGATGCTCTCGGTCGGGTAATCGACTCACGGCAGATGGATGTCCAGCCCGGCGCGATGATAACATTTACGGTCTCGACCGCGACGCTCCAGCCGGGAATGTATTTCTATCGACTGCGCAACAGCGCAGAGCAGCAATTGCGAAGCTTCATAATTTCGCGATAAATTCTGCGGCGCCTCGTGCGATATCATTCCCCGAAATTGATTTTACAGGGACTGCAATTCGTTTGACGCTGCGCATTAATTTCTTTCCGAAAACATAAACGCCGGATGTTAAAGCATCCGGCGTTTATGTTTCCATCGATTCTACCGATTGATCATTGCTTGTGAGCATCGATAATCGGAACTGCCCACCGCACAGTCTCAGCAATAACCGCTGCGCGGGAATACAGGTGCGGTACGTGGCCCGTGCCCTGCAGCCACAGCACGTCGGTGGCACCGCGCACATGCTCTACGATCGCATCAACCTGCTTTCGGCTTCCGAACGTGTCCATATCTCCCTGTACGATGAGTACCGGACAACGGATCGCGTTCAGGTCCTCCAGCATATCCCAATCCGCGCAGGAGGGATCCAGCCACGCATCGGACCAGGCGTGAAACATGGCATCGGTTTTTTCTCCATGGTAGCGGGACAGTTTGTCCGGAAGATCGGTTGATGTGTATTGCGCGCTCGCATCCCGAATCCCCTGCATGGTGATTTCTTCGATGATTACATGCGCGGCCTCCGACACAACACCGACCGTTGTTTCGGGAAATGATGACGCATATTTGAGCGCGATTACTGCTCCATCGCTGTGGCCGAACAGCAGCGGCCGCCGCACGTTCATTTCCTCGAGCAGGCCGTGCAGATACACTTCGGCCTCTTCCTGATAGAAATGGATGTCTCGGGGTTTCCGCATGGGAGACGAGCGGCCATGTCCCACCCGATCATAAACAATCCCATCGCAGCCCGTGGCCTTGCAGAGTTCATACGGGAAGCTCTTCCACTGGCCAACACTGCCAAGACCTTCGTGCAGAAAAACCCAGGTCGGTAGTGTCTCCTCCGCCTCCGGCGTAGCATGAAGCAGCAGCTTAACAAAAAGTCCGTCCTCAGCTACAGGGACGAATAACTGTCGTTCCATAATTGGTGCGTCCTCCGCCACTCTTCACTCCGTCATCGATTGTACTATGTTTTTCAATTAACCCGTGTTCATGAGCAGAATGTCTGCTTTCTGCCAATCTACGGGATAGCACCCAGCGAATCCAGTTTGGGTATAAAAAAACCGGCGACTGTGGATGGTATCGCCGGTTTCTTGGTGAACGATTCGCTCAGACCATTCATTCACCAGGATTTGTCACCTGCCCGATAAACAGAATTGCGCCGGTGTTGCGCTCATGAATGACGAAAATAAAAGGGTGATCTATGCGCATGGTCGGAGGAAATGAAGTTGTCCCCATCTCGACCGAGGTAGCCGCCGCGGCCTCGGTTCCTTCCTCATTCACCTTCACGTATGTCTTGTGTTTGACGTTGGTGATGTACAGCTTCCGCTCCCGATTGATGCCGGAGAAATCTGCGAGATCGGGGTCGAACGCGCGTTCCATTCCCATACTTTTCAGCATCTCATTGAGTCCCACTTCGTACTCCATCGTAAACCTCGGCAGCTGCAGGTCCATCTCGGTCGCCTGCAGTCCAGCGAGCCAATTGTTCCATTGCGCGGATTGCAGCATACTGCGCAGCTTCGCCAGCGTCACGCCGGCCCGCGGCAACAGCACCGCCATACTGTAGCGATCCCATCCATACGGCAGATCGGCGATCTCTGCGAATTCGTCCTGATGATATCGGATGCTTCCGGAACGGTTCATCATCTTCACATTCTTCCGGCTGCCGTCCATGGTGGCGAACGTATCGTCCCGCGTTTTTGCGACATCGAACTGTTTGCTCCAGGTACCTTTGAAATACACTGCGTTGATCAGGTACATCATTACCGCATCGGGAATCGGGGCGCTTACGATATCCGGAATTTTCCCTTGCGTCATCTGACTTACCCAGGCATTGATAATCGCTGCGGCATCCGCTCGAGAGAAATCCAGCGAACGGATTTCAGCATCGAAATAGAACTTGTTAGAGTCCACAAAAGCCTGCTCGACAGGAAAGCCCTCGCGACTCCAGATCGAATTCGCGATATCGAGGCGAATCCGCGGATCCATGCCGCGAAGCAGATCGATCAGGGTGCGGTATGATCGGTTAATTTCCGTCTGATCGAGGACGTCGAAGCCGAGTGCAGAACGCATTCCAAGCCAGGTCTCACCCGCAGCGCCGTTCACTGTCATTCCAAGAGCCATGGAGACGCTGAGGGGAGAAATAAACACGTTCTCTTCGGGCGTGGCATCTGCAACTGCGCGAAACAGCGTAAGGCCGAATACACTGTTTGCCCGCGCTACCGCGAGTTCTCCGCTGCTGATCGGGCGAAGAGGTGTCGGAGTTTCGGGTCCGGTACTTTCGTCGCTGCAGGCGAAGATCAGAAATGGAAGAACAATCAGTAAGATTCGTTTCATCGGTGTTTCCGTCAGTTGTTAAAACCCTATGGCAACGCCAAATGTGAAATTGAGTTTGGTGGTATAATACGACATATCGTCGACTGTATAACGGAGCATCCCGCCTTCGATGCCGACATTCAGCATGGAGAAATTGGATGGGTACATTTCGAGTCCTGCTCGCACTTTACCCAGCGGTCCAAGCTTGGTCGCGCCGACGAAGGTGCGCATGTACGGATACACGACGTCGAACAGGCCGTATTCAGGAAGCGAGAGTTTCCAGACCGCGCCAAAGAGGTCGAGCATCCGGTTTTCCTGCTGCAGTCCCGTAACCCATTGTGCCGGAGGCGTGTAGATCTGTTCAAACGATTGATCCACAACAAGAGATGTCGATTGCGCAGCATTGGTGCGCTGGAACTCGCGGCCGAAACTTTCACGGCCGTACTCGAAACCGAATGCGTGGTGTTCGTTCGCTTTGTGTATAACGCTGATCGCCATGTTTTCGAAGACTTTGTGTGAGTTATGCTGAAGATCGACGTTGGGGTAGGACGTGCCGTAGTACTTACGCAACTCGACTACGAGGTTCGATAGAAAGCTCGTGCGTGGTCCCGGCTGGGAGAACAGCCAGGGAGGGTCAATCCCGGGCACTTCGCCGACTTGAATTTCCGTTCCTTCGAGCCGCAGCTCCGCCGCACGATCTTCCGGCTGAATTGAAGCAGGCATTTCCGCCAGCGCAAGAGGAACCGGAAGTGTGGAAAGTTCTTCCGCAGCACTGTGGTTTACAGCTCCTCTCCCGCTGTTCGCGGTGGAGATTCCGGGATCCGCAAGAATTTCAGTGCTCTGCCCCAAAGTCGCTTTCTGCAATCCTGCCGCAATCGTGCCGACCTTCTGCGAAGCACCCGGGTTCTGCGAAGCGACTTTCTGCGAAGCAGCAGCTGCCTGCGTGCGGCCTGTGGCTTGCGAAGCACTGGGGATGTGCGACGCATCCGAGCTCTTAGAAACACCGGAGCTCTTAAGAACATCGGAGATCTGCGAGACATCGGGTTCCTGCGATGGATTGTCGGGAGTCGCTGCCGGTGAAGTGGTTTTTGAGGAGGCCTTATCATTTGCCGGTTGGTTGTATTCACCGGGACCAAACAAACTGAAAAGCACAGCCATGGTTGCCAGAGCGGAGATGGCTGCGGTGTACAGGTACCGTCGGTGTCCGATTACTGCTGTGCGCAGGAGGAGCAGCGCCGAGCCGGCACTGCGGCCGAAGCGCTGCCCTGCAGTAGGCACAGGCGCGATAGCAGGAGGAGTGAGGCCGAGTGTTGTAAACAACTGCTGAGACACATGCGACGGTGTCGTGATCCCGGCCACATCCTCCTGAATAATCGAATGCAGTTTCAGATGCGAAACAAATTCCCGGCGCAGCTCGGGATCAAGAGCCATCTGTCCGAAAAGGACATCCTCAAGCGGCTCGTCGATTCCTTCGTCAAAAAACCGGTGGAGTAATTCCGTGTGCTGCATAACTTGTAGCTATTCTCTCGTCTGAAAAAAAATAATCTAACGGATCAGGTCGCTGATATAAGGAGCAAGAATCTTTCTCACCTGGTCCTTGGCACGCATCACACGGACCTTGAGTGAGGAAACCGAATCACCTGTAATGTCGGAGATCTCCTTGTACGAGAGCCCTTGATAGAAGCGGAAAACAAAGGCTTCGCGATACGGTAGGTCAAGCAGCTCCAACGCAGAACTGATCATATTCAGTAATTCAGTGCGTTCGTATAAAGGTGCGTGGCTCGCAATAACTTCATCATCGAAGGGAGACCAGAACACCTTGTTGCGGCGCGTGTTGAGAAAAACATTTCTGGCGCTCGTGAGAAGGTACGCGAGAATGTTGCTGACAGACTCCTCGGGTTTCAAAGTCTGCCGGTAAAATCGTGTGAACGTCTCCTGAAAAACGTCCCCCGCATCATCCGGATTTGCCGTCATTCGCAGACAGAAGACATACACCTTCCGCTCGTACCGCGAAAACAGTTCGCGGAACGCCGCATCCTTCTCTTTGCCGCTCAGCTTGAAAGCCTCAAAGAGCTGCTCGTCGGTATGTTTACTGTAGTCTGCTGGCACGTGCTTTCCGCACAAGCGTAACCTTCAATTATAGGCGAAGGTGTACGATGAAATAGACACTAATGTTGTGGTACGGTTACAGAATTTGCCGCCGGCATCAACTCCCCAGGCCAATCGCACTGAAAAAAGTCTGCAGCGACGACGGATCCACCGCTATGGTCAGCAGAAGTCCGGCTGCAGCGCCATAAAGATGCACATCATGCGCCACATTATCCCATTTTTTCCTCGCGCCGTACATGCTGCCGGCAATGAAAAGCAGCGCGAATAGAGGCCAGGGCAAGGGAATTGGCAGAAACAGCAGCATGACCTTGGCCTCAGGAAAGTAGAGCATCCCGGAGAAAAACAGGGCTGAAACAGCACCCGAGGCCCCAAGGGCGCGATATTCGGGGTCGTTGCGCTTTCGAATAGCGGGAATGATGCTCGAAATCAGCAGAGATCCGAAATAAATGACGAGAAACGCGGCCGTTCCAGCGGCAGCTTCGACATACATCGAGACGGAATACAGTGCGAAGGTATTGAAAAGCAGATGCATCATGTCGGCATGTACGAAACCGGAAGTCAGCAGACGCTCATACTCCCTATCCCGAAAAATTCTCCACGGAAACAGAAGCAGGCGGTCAAGGAAGCTGCTGCTGCGAAATCCAATCAGGCTGAGCACAAGAATAAGTGCAAGTATTCCCGTGGAAGCAGGAGCGTGCGTAAGCATAAATTCGAGCTGTGTCATATTAGGGACCGCTGTTGGGACTTCGTTGTATATTGCATGATACGACTGCTTCGAACCTGCGCGCAAGTTCCCCGCAGAGGTACTTCTCCTTCACAGAAACGAAAGGACAGTCATGCAGCTGCGTGATCATTTTCTCCGAACTTATGACTTCAACACACAAGCCAACCAGCGCATCGTCGATGCGCTGAGAGCCGTCGATCAGCCCATCGATGAAGCGCTCGGATTGCTGGGCCACATGCTTCATGCGGAGAAACTCTGGTTTCTGCGCCTTGAAGGCTTCGACACCGGGACGCTCACTGCCTGGCCGTCACTGACTCTGAACGAATGCGCAGAACTTGCCGCGATAACGGGCGACAGCGCGCACAGTTTTATCAAGCGCCTTGATGATCAATCCATTGAAGTTCGCGTGCAGTACAGCAACAGCAAGGGAGATGTGTATACGAACACCATCGCCGACATTCTCAATCACCTTTCCCATCACGGGGCATATCACCGCGCGCAGATCAACCGCATTATCCGTGAACATGGCGCAGAACCCGCGAAGGTCGATTTTATTTCATTCGCAAGAGGATAGCGGCCAGTGCGGCTGCGTGGAATTTGCAGCTGCAGCGAGAACGATTTTTTCAATGGGACACCAGGGTCATCGCAGCTTCAGCAAATCGTGCAGCATGCGGCCGATTTCATTATTCCGATGAATGCCTCCGAATATATAGGATCCGGGTCCCATGGCAAACACAGGCACCATGTTCCCTGTATGTTCGCCCCAAATCCACTTGCCCTGCATGTCCGAACCGTCGGGTTTGTTGCCGATGACAGCAAGGCCGCCCGTCTCGTGGTCGGCGGTGACGACCAGCAGTGTCTTTGCATTTTTTTCCGCAAACGAGAGTGCTGCGGAAATGGCGCCATCGAAGTCGCGCAATTCCGCTTTCAGCTCCGCAAAATCATTGTCATGCGCGGCCCAGTCGATCTGAGATCCTTCGACAACGAGAACAAATCCATTCCCATTCTGTGACAGCAATGCGATGGCCGCCTTGACCAAATCTTTCAGGGAATAGGCGCGCTTCGATGCGGAGGGGAGTCCTTCGTCTGCAAGCAGCCAGAGCAATCGTCCCCGGGCTGGCAAGGCTGCATCGATCGTGTCTGCGTAAACGTATCCATCCGCCTGCATCTCCGCGATTACATTTCTGCCGTCCTTGCGGTCGCCGCCCTTTTCTTGCGGAAGGAAAAACCGACGCCCGCCCCCGATAAGAACATCTGCTCCCGAACCGGCGATCTGCAGCGCGATGTCGAATTCCATTTTACGATTCGGGACGTGACTCAGAAAACTTGCTGGCGTTGCATGGGTGAGTGAACTCGTCACAACCACGCCGACTCCCTTTCCCCTAACTCTCGCAGCTTCAAGCAGCGTAGGAAGCGCAGTGCCGTCGGGCCGCTGGGAAATCATGTAATTGTTGGTGCGCTCCCCGGTACTCAGCGCCGTTCCACCAGCAGCGGATTCGGTCGCAAAATCATTGAGGGACTGCGTCATCGAAAATCCGGCCACAGGAAAAGCATCAAGCGCGATGCCGCCCAGCACGGTTTTCATGACAGTAAGCTGTCCGGCACCCATCCCGTCGCCGATGAGAAAAATAATATTCTCCGGAGCTTCTGATTGCGCATTCGACCGTGACGGAGAAGCTGCCGCGGCGAACGAAAGAATGATGAGCAGCCAAAGAAATCGTTTCATTATGTGCCTGATGATATCGGATGCTCGCGAAGGATACCGCAGCCTGGACTCATTTTCTCCTTATGCCGAAGCTGCTGCCCGGATAACAGGGTATCGAGCGCCATACGCAGGGATTGGTCTTCCACATATAATCCGCTTTTATCATCATCGATGCGGCCATGGTATCGCAATGTCCAGCTGCTATCGAACACAAACGCTTCCGGAGTAACAGTTGCGTTCATGAGATCCGCCGCAGCGGTCATATCATCGCGGTAGACGGGCAAGGGATAATCCCGCCTCTGCATGTATTGCACCATCCCGTCGATGGTTTCATCGGCGTTGGCATTAATGGCTATGAAAGCGACGCCCCGTTGTTCGAAACGGGCACGAAGATCACGGTAGCGATCGATGTAGCCATCAGAACAGGGACATTTGTAGGAACAGTAAATGGCGACTGTAAAGCGCTGGCCGGCGAGTTCAGAAAGCATGACGGGCTTACGCTGCATGCTGATCAGGGCGACATCCTCCATGCGGTGCCTGAAGAGAGGAGAGACGAGCGAGGAATCATCGTCAGCACAGACCAGCGGCGTTTGAGGCTGATCCTGCTCCTTCCCTCCCACAATGTATGCGATCACCGCCAGCGTACCGAGCGCAATTGTAAACAGTACGATGCGGGATAGCGAACTGCGAAAGAACGACTGTTTTATTTCCTCAGCCATTGCACGTTGTCTCCTTCCACGATGCCGTGCCGGTCGGCGAATCCGGCGTTGACTTCGATCACATAGGTGGCCGGAGCTGTCGATGGAACGGATTCTTCAGAATACGGAACGGTGTTGCGCTGAATGGTTACAATTTTCAGCGCCTTGTTCACATAGATAATATCCAGAGGCAGGGGTGTATTGGCCATCCAGAACGAACGGTAATCCTCATCCGGGAATATGAACAGCATGCCCTGCGTCTCCGCCATGTGCTGGCGGCCCATCAATCCCTGCGTTCTCGAGGCGTCGTCTTCAACAATCTCGATATTTACGGAAGTACGTACGGAACCGTCTGAAGCCCGGAAGGTGAGCGATGCATCCTCCCGCATTTCACGGGAGCTGCTTCCATCCTTTGAGGGAGTCGCTTTTTCGCCGCCGCTGCGCTGCTCCGCTTGCTCGGCGAGTACGCGCCGGGCTTCCGGATCGGGGTTGTCGATCATGGAGCGCGAAATGAAATAAAACGCAGCGGCAAGAACCAGCACAATGCCGCCGATAATTATTAGTGGTGAGGGACGTTTTGCTGAAGTACGCGGGGTCTCGATGTTTTTGCTCATACTTGTATTCTGCTGAAATCCAGTATTCTGATGAAAATCCGTATCCGTTTAAAATAACGAAAAATCGGGCGTTTCTGCTTCGTGGACATAATTTCCAACAACATTTACCCCGTTTTGAATCCAGTATTGGGCGGGAATACTCAAGCTTACAATGTTCCGGACTCCTCACCGGGCACAAATCGTTGATTTTTCGTATGTTACCTGCTTCAGGCCGACATCCTGAATGACACGCTTTCTGTAACTTTCCCTCGCCGGGCATTGTCTTTTTTCAGCGGCAAATAATACAATCAACTGCCGCAGATAGCGATCCCTAACGATGGAGCTGGTGAGTCTAAGCCTCAATGACCGAACGCGAACGTCGCAAGCGTTTCGATGACATTTACGCGTCCTATGACAGGCGCGTGCTTGCGTATTGCCTGTACGTCACCAGCGACCGCGATCTGGCGAACGATGTGTTTCAGGAGGTCTTTGTGAAGGCGTATCAAGCGCTGCATACCTTGCGCGAGAATGACAAGGAGGCCAACTGGCTCTTCCGCATCGCTCGCAATGAATGCCTCAACGCCCTTAAATCGCGGCAGCGCAGCGACAAACGGAACATTCGGCTGGATTACGCCCCCGAGCCTGCCATACAGGCCGAAAGCCTCGCGAAGCAGGACGCACATGACCATCTTCGAAAAGCGATCGACCAATTGCCGCCGGATTACCGGGAAGCATTGCTTCTCGCAGAATTCGAAGGATTTTCTTTGAAGGAAATTGCTGAAATTACGGGCGCGTCGCTTTCGAACGTGAAGGTGCGCATCCACCGGGCAAAGCAAAAATTGCATGTAATTCTTGAACCTATATTGAATGACTATGAATGAGCGCATCCAGGAATTGATTTCCGCCTACCTGCATCGGGACACAACGCCGGAACAGGAACGCGAATTGTTTGAAGCCTGCAACAGGAATCCGGAAACTTCCGAACTGCTCAGGCAGCAGCTTGTACTTTCCCTCAGCATTCGAAATTTGAGGGAAGAAGTGCAGGTCCCGACCGAGCTGCGGAACGATGTACTCCGACGCATCAATACACTTGAGGCGGAAGGGCTGCACGACTCTGAGCCGCTGCCGTACGAAACCATTCAAGAACCACGCCGTCGTTTCGGATGGGTGCATCTTTTGGGAACAGGCCTTGCCACAGCCGCCTGTGCCGTGGCTGTCGTGCTGCTGAGCGGGAATCCGGACGAACAGGGGTTGGCTTCGATTCAGCCAGTCGCCCTGCAGGACACTGTGTACATCGTGAAGAATGATACCATCACACAACTGCGCCAGGTAGATCGCCCGGTCTACATCGTGCGCACGGCTCCCGAAGCTCCCGCCCCCCAGCATCCCGACAGCCGGGATGCAGCGGAATTCGCTCAGAAGGCGGAACGCACAGGGACCACGGAAACCGGGATTGCTCCCGAGTCCGGAAGCCAGCGTGACCGGGATACGCGTCCCTCCTCTGCTGATAAATTCACGAATCAGGAAAACACACCGCTTCTCGCAGATAACCAGCCGAGTGAATCGGTGCTTCGCGAAGCGAAAAAAGAATCCTACATTGAGCAGTACAACACCATGCTGGTGTCGGTAGAAACCGTTCAGCTGTCTTCGAAGGACCGCATTCACTAGATTCATGACCATCCGCACATTTATAGCGATTCTCGTTCTCCCTACTATCTTCGCGATATTGCTTCCCGCACGCGCGGCAGCACAGGATATCTCTGCGTACGAACTTATCGCCGGCGAGGATGCCTTTCAGCGCGAACTCGCGTCCGCTGTTGCACGCACCACGATGACGGGTTCGCTGCCCAGACTTGACTGCGCTGTCGAATACCTCCGGCGCCTGAATGGCGAGGAAGTGGTTTACCGGCGCGGTCCCATCGATCTTCATCAAGAATTATTTATTCCAACCGATGATAACGATTTACGACGCGGCACGCAGCCCGCTGCGTCTGAATCCTCGGAGCAGCTGTTCCGCGGGGGCATTCTTGTCGATCTTCCGCGCGCCGGTGAAACGGATCAGGAGCTCGCACTCGCACCTCGCAGATATCGCTACATGCTGCGTGCTGCGCTTGTCCCCACCGGTTACAAAGACGGTACGCTTAACGCTCAGGTCCTTCTCGAGCGTGCCGTGGTGACGGAGGAAGGCGGAAAGCTCATCCTGCACGGAAGCGAAGTGTTTTCCCGCAATGTCGAACTGGAAGGAAACCTTCCCTTGAAATTTGATCTTCCGGAATGGGACGCGTCCCTGCCTGAGGGCGGACGCGCTGTACCTTCCTCGCTTCAGGAGGCGGTACTTATTACACTGGAGATTCCACGTCATTACGGCATGCCGGAAAATCTGCCCGAGCCTTTCGCGAAAAGCACGCTGCTCACGTATGCCGTGCCCCAAACGAGCTTGGTTCGTCTGTCCATCCAAGTGCATGGAGAAGAGAAGATATTAGAAGAAGGATTGCGGCAAGCCGGGACCTATGATGTCGTATGGAACGCTGCCGATCTCCCCGATGCGGAGTACAATGCGGTTTTCACTGCATCCGATACGGACGGGAAAGAACTATACCGCGATGAGCGCACTCTGCGCAAATCCCATGATGCTGAAAACTGGACCGGGCAAAGCGCACCGAGGATGCGAGGCATCGATGGCGCCTTCGTTGCCGGACTTGAAAGCGGCGTTGCCTACCAGCTGCCCGCGGACAATGCAAAAGCGCTGAGCAATATGTTTACACATGTCGTCTTCCGCCTTGGCTACCGGTTTTCCACTGCCTGGGAAGCGGGAATCATGGTCGGACAGGAAGCATTTCAAGAAGTGCCCGGTCCGGAAGTAGATATTGAGCGCATCACCAATTACGGCGGCGTTGTTGGCTACACTTACGGGTATGCCGGGGCATATTTACGCTGGACGATCGGTTCGGCTTTTCTCCGCCCGTATGTCGAGATGGGAACCGGCCTGAGCAGCAGCGCCCCGGTGGCGGAGCTTGCAGCAGGCGTGAAAGCCGAAATTATCCGGAACCTGGAAGTATATGTGAGTCCTGCTGTGCTTCTGCATTTGAAATCAGATCCCAGCAGCAAAATTGGAATTCATTACGGCATGAATGTGCGATTCTGATGCATCAACGACAGTCCATATCTCACTTCCTGATGACGGCAGTATTGATGTCAATGGCGGTGTTTGTCTTCACGATGTGTGATTTCCCCTCAGACCCTCCGTTGAAATCCGTCACTACGGATCCACCCGCCGTTACTCCAACAGATTCGACCGGCGTCCTCCTTCCACTAAGAAAACGCGTGCAGTGGGTCTATCTGGTCGAAGTTCCCATGCGCCCGCCTTCCTCACCGCGCCTGGTGTCGCCCCGGGAGCTTGAATTCGACGGCGGAGTATTTTATTACGTCCCATATATTGTAGCGATGGGCGGCCCCGGTGGTCTGCAGGCTGCTTTCCCCGTCCTGCTGCGCAACGACAGCCTCGGACTCAGTTTCTATCAGCCGGTCCGCGCAGAGGATACTACCACAATCACCCTTCGTCCTAAATTCATGTTCACGCTGCCGTATCCAGCCCGAGTTGGACGCACATATTCAGGACGCAATCCCGAATACTCGGTACGGTTGACAAATATGGATACGCTCATCACGATGTATTCCCATCCCGTTTCCCTCCCATGTCACCGCTATGAAGTATGGCACGGTCCTCGATTAGTGACAGTGCTGTATATCGTCCCGGGCCTCTGTATCCTCCGCATCGAAGATGAGGATCGACTATTTCACACAATCGGATGGTCGATTTAACGCTCCCCTTTCCCACCAACAATTTTCTCACGATATTTGTCAATGCATAATTCTCATGGCATTGCCATCTGCTGCACCACGCAATCACTAGGTGGCATTGAACTGAATGTACTCCGGCTCGCCGCATGGATGACTGCGCGCGGACACCGCTGCCTTCTCATCGCCAGCGAAGGATCCCCACTGCATAAACGGGCGGTGGATGAAGGGTATCCCGTCCTGGCGCTCGCATCGCACAGCCGGTATAACGTGCTGACGGAAGCTCGTCAACTTGCACGCCATCTCACTGAGCAGAAAATAGGTACGCTGATACTGAATGTCAGCCGGGACCTTCTGCTCGGTGTTCTCACCAAGCGCGCCTCAAAAAAAGCGATAGCGCTTGTGCATACGCAGCACATGCAATTCGGTCATGCAAAAAAGGACCCCATTCATCGCTGGCAATACAAGCAGCTCGATGCCTGGATTTCTCCGCTGGCCTCGCTGGCAGAGCAGACCTGCCGCATGACGCATGTAGCGAAAGAAAAGATTCATATTATTCCTTTCGGAATTGAATTATCCCCATTGCTGAATGCTCCGCAGAAAGCATTGGCAAGGGAGGCACTCCAGCTTCCGGCAGATGTATTCATTGCCGGCGTGGTCGGACGGCTCGATCGAGGTAAAGGTCAGGAATATCTCATTCGGGCCGCAGCGCATCTGAGAGCGGATGGGAAAGATATTCATCTGCTGATTATCGGCGAGGAGACTCGCGGCGAGGAACAGGGCTACGAGCGTCGCCTGCATTCACTCGTGAAAGAACTGCATATGAAAGACCATGTGCATTTCCGCGGCTTTATTCAGGACGTAAGATTGGCATATGCAGCGATGGATGTATTCACGCTCACCTCGCTTTCCGAGACCTACGGTATGGTCACCATTGAAGCGATGGCTGCAGGATGTCCGGTTATCGCCACGAACAGCGGCGGAACGCCCGACCTCGTCGGGACATCCAGCTTCTCCGGCAACGGCAAAGGCAGCACGGCTCTGCTCGTCGCTCCTGCGGATACGACCGCCCTGGCGGAGGCGCTGGAGCGGCTTATGGATGACGCCGCGTTTGCTGCGCTCCTGGGCGAAAACGGCAGGGCATACGCGCGCCGCAGCTTCAGCCATGAGGCACAATGTGCTACGATTGAGGAATTGATCGAACGCATTCGGCGCTGATTGTGTTTTACTTTGATGAGAATTTTTCAATTCATGTTTCACTTGATGTAAGGCTATAGATCCATGAAGACAGCGATCATTATTCTAAGCACCGTTTTTCTTTTTTCTGCCTGCGGCCAGAAGAAGGAAGCAGCAACAGAACAACCGGCGGAACAGCCGGCAGCCGGTATGACGCAGGCACCTTCGAAACAGGACATCACAGATGCGGCGCTGATTAAAATCGATGCGGATATTCAGAAATATGCGGATGATGTAGAAGACGCAAAAAAACAGGGCGACAAGGCGCAATTGACTCAGGCATACATCACTTTCGGCGACTATATGCAGTATGAGAGCAGTGTTTCACCGCGTGAAGGGAAATACCATCGCGCCCTCGTGGAATATCGGAAGGCCCTGGAACTGGATCCCTCTAATCAGAAAGTCGTCAGCGAGATTACTCAGATTGAGGACATATATCGTTCGATGGGCCGTCCCATTCCCGGCCAGGAATAACGTCCGCGTGTTTTTAGAAAGGCGACAGTTCTGCTGCCGCCTTTTTTTATTTCAGGATTTCATTACCACTCGATAAAACGCCGCGGTTTCCGCGCACATCCGTTCGAGTCCGTGATGTTCCCTCACAAGCTCTTTTCCTCGCATTCCCATTGCAGACATGGTTTCCGGGTGGTCCGCGGCGTACCGCAGCGCTTCAGCAAGCGCCGCAGCATCTCCGGCTGGGAACACTATACCGGTCTCATCCGGAACGACGAGATCCCGAAGCGCATCGATGTTGCTGGCGATTACAGGTACACCCATCGCCATGGCTTCGAGGTTGATATATGGCGCACTGTCCAGACGCACAGACGGGAACAGTAAAGCAGCAGCGCCGGCGATCAAGGGCGCGGGATTCTGCATATAGCCATGCATGGTTATCTGATTCCCGGGGAAATCCTCCTTTATCTTTTCTTGCAGCCATGTGAACAAGGGGCCATCGCCAACGATATCAATCCCGGGAAACACTCCGTCTCCATTTCTCAGCCGCAGCAAGGCGTCATAAAGGACACGCACGCCCTTTTCTTCGCGAAGCCTCCCGGCGAAACAGAAACGCGGCGGGGATGCAGGCGAAGCCGGAGGCAGCGGCGAAATACCGACGCCGTGGGCAATCGTTTGAATGTGAATCTTCTCCGATCCCCTCACATTTGCCAGGAAGTGTTCGCGGACTGTTGACGCCGGGGCAATCACATCGGAAGGATACCACGGCATCCATTTCAGATCATCGAAGGTGTTGTGAACTGTGTAGACACGATCAATCCGGCTGCCGCGAATGGCCAGGCTTCCAAGTAGTGTCGCATACCGGCTATGCATATGCACCATCCGCACATTCTCCTGACCAAGCAGCACGCGCAGCTTTCGGATTGAGACAACAAAACCCTTCGGCGATTTCAATGTATTCCATTCATCATAGAGCGGAAGGGATAATACCCGGGGATCTTCATGGAGCGCGTCGCCCGGAGGAATCCATGCCGCGATGAATGATCGCACTCCATGAGCGACGAGGCCGTCCGCGAGATCGAGCACGTGTTTTCGCACACCACCCCACTCCATGGTGTTGATCAGGTGCAATACAGTGATCTTGTCGCTCATCGCTCTGGATACTCCGGAAAAATCAAATTCTATGTCGATGTGTGAAATGCAGAAATCCCGGCCGCCGCCGGCAGTAATGCTGGAAGCTGTTCAGTGAAGATTCATTGAAAATCTCTTAATGCCGATCACGTTATGTTAGCAAAATACAAGTGGATTTGCCAACCGGTGAAGCTGGGAGTGAGGAACTCCTCCGAAACGCTTCTCTAGCGAGTGCCGATTTCTGGCATGATATGTGCATTTTATCTGTGAGCGTATTAATATGCCGACAAGAGAAATTTAATGAAACGCATCAATACTTTCCCCTCCAGATCAAAGCTGCTGCTTGCCGGACTTTCAGTGCTCGCGGTGACGATAACGCTCTTCGTCTGGTTTGAGGTTTCGCAGAGCCGCGAAGAACTTTTGAAGTTCGTCGAATCCGAAGCGGAGATGCTCATAGAAACGGTGAACCGCAGCACCGCGACGACAGTCGCCGCGAACGCCGAGCTAGAACAGGCAATCGTCGATCGGCTGCGTCTGGCCGCCAGACTGGTGGATTCGCGCATTATTTCTGAGAAGTCCGCAGCGCTCGATCCCCTCTCCGCTGACATATCCGTCGACCTGATAGTTGTTTTCGACCGAACCGGCAAGGTGACTGCAGCGAATATTCCTGCTGCTCTGTCCCTCAAAGCGATGGATTCCACAGAAGCGCTCTCCAGTGAACTTCTCCTGCCGGTCCTCCACGGCGACTACTCATGGCTGGCTCAAGGCGGTATGCGCATGCCATGGTCGCAGCAAAATATGTACGTTCTAGTTCAGGTGCGGGAGAAGAATCGAGGCGCCGTGCTTCTCGGCATCTCCGCATCGGCGATGCTGGAAATGCGTATGCGCCTGGGTGTCGGGAAATTGCTGCGCGATATTGGGACCACGGCCTCCATAGAATATGTGGTGCTGCAGGATCATGAAGGAATTCTGACCGCGAGTGACGGGGTTCATGAAATGAGCGCGATAGATACCGATCCTTTTCTGCGCAGCGCCTTCGCCTCCGACAGCACCCGTTCGCGGGTTATCGACTATGCGAATGTACCTGCCTTTGAAGTAGTTAAGCGCCTCGAGCTCGCAAATGAGGAAATGGTGCTTATGCGAATCGGCCTGTCGCTCGATCACGTTCGCGCGATCCAGCAGCGTTCGATGCATCGGGTGCTGTTCATTGCATTCGGGTTTTTTATTACCGCAGCCATCCTGCTTGTGCTGCTGCATACGCGGCAGCGCTTCGGCGTGCTGCAGCAGGAGCATCGTAAAATCCGCAGCTACACGGGATTAGTACTTGACAATATTGCCGACGCTGTCGTCGCCACGGATGCAGTTGGAATCATTACGGTATTCAATCAAACAGCCGCGCAATTGCTCGGCCTGCGCGCGGAGGATGTGCTTGGCCGTCCCTGCCTGGAAATCTGCAAAAACGATAGCTTGCTCCTGCAGCGTACTCACCGGAGCGCCCTCGCCATTCCGTATGAAGAAACACAGCTCAAGCTGAAGTCAGGAGATCAGCGTACGCTCGCTGTGAGCACGTCGGTGATTCGCGACGACGGCGGAGCGGTCGAGACCATCGTCGCTATCGCACGCGACGTCACTGATCAGAGGCGCATCCAGGAGCAGCTGCAGAGGAAAGATCGCGTCACAGCGATGGGCGAACTCGCCGGCGGCATCGCTCATGAAATTCGCAATCCCCTGAACGCAATCAACATCATCGCTCAGCGTTTTCAAAGCGAGTTTATTCCCGCAGCTGATGCAGAGGAATACTTGCAGCTCACGCGTACGGTCCGTTCGGAAGTGCAGCGGGTAAACAGCATCATTACGCAATTTCTTGAATTCGCGCGTCCCCCGCGCCTTTCACTGCAGAGCTGCGAAGTCAGTGTGATGCTTCGCGAAAGCATCGAAGTCGTGGGGAGTCAGGCATCCAAACAGAACGTACAGATTCAGCTGCTTGCCGACGAAGGACTCACGGTCATGGCGGACCGCGGGAAAATGCAGCAGGTGCTGCTGAATATTCTCCAGAATGGTATTGAAGCGTTGTCAGAAGGCGGGCTTATCAAAGTGATCGCCAACCGGGTCGGTACGCAGGTTGCAATAACGATTGCGGACAACGGACCCGGGATTTCTGAAGAAATCCGCAAGAAAATATTCAACCTGTATTTTACTACCAAAAGCACCGGTACCGGACTCGGATTGAGCATCGTCCACCAGATTGTCAGTGAACACGGTGGCGAGATTACTGTGGCCAGTGCCGAACGAGGCGGGAGCAGTTTCCAGATCCTTCTTCCAGCTGCGGCGGACGACGCATTCAATCCCGCATCCGGCAATGAACCGCGGACATAGCGAAGACGGCTCGTGGCTCCGGCACAGGCAGGCAACCGAATTGATCCGGAAGCATCATATTTCTGAATGATAGAATAGCAGCAGAGAATCCAATGAATGAATTCAACATACTTGTTGTCGATGACGAAGAGGCGCAGCGCGCATCCATCGCCGGCTTTCTCAGAAAAAAAGGGTTCACCCTCAGCGAAGCGGCCAGCGGCAACGCCGCAATTTCTCATGTCCGCGATAATCATGTGGATCTCGTGCTGACGGACTTTCGCATGCCGGATCTAACTGGCATGGACGTACTCCGCTCGGTGCGCGACATCAATCCCGACATTCCTGTCGTTGTCATCACCGCCTACGGCAACATAGAAACCGCCGTCAACATCATGAAGCTCGGTGCGTTCGATTACCTGCAGAAGCCGGTAGAACTGGAGGAATTGCTGTTGATTATCGAGCGTGCGAGAGAACACTGCATGCTCGTATCGGAAAATCGTCTTCTTCGCGAACAGCTCGCCGAGCGCTATTCCTTCGCGAACATTATTTCGCAGAGCGGCGAGATGGAAGAAGTGCTGAATACGGCTGGACGCGTAGCCAGCAGCAAAGCGTCGGTGCTCATTCGCGGAGAAAGCGGAACCGGAAAAGAGCTGATCGCACGCGCCATCCACATGGCGAGCGCTCGAAAGGATAAGCCGTTCATCGTTGTAAATTGCGCCGCATTGCCGGAGACCTTGTTCGAGAGTGAACTTTTTGGTCATGAAAAGGGATCGTTCACCGGCGCCGAGCGGCAGCGGATCGGAAAATTCGAACAAGCCAACGGCGGCACGCTGTTCGTTGACGAAGTAGGCGACATTCCACTCACTATACAGGTTAAGCTGCTGCGTGCCCTGCAGTTCGGACAGATTGAGCGTGTCGGCGGCTCTGAAACGCTGCAGCTTGACGTCCGTATTGTGGCTGCTACAAACCGTGATCTCGAGACGATGATTGAAGCAGGCGAATTTCGCGAAGATCTTCTCTACCGTCTCAATGTGGTAACGATTCCTTTGCCGGCATTGAGGGAACGCAGGGAAGATATTGGTCCTCTTGTACATGAGTTCATTCTCAAATACGCCGAGATCAATGGAAAGAACGTGCACTCGCTTTCTCATGAAGCAATGGACGCCCTGATGCGCTACGACTTTCCGGGTAACGTGCGCGAACTTGAAAATATCATGCAGCGTGCGGTCGTCCTCACCCGGGAAGAAACTATTACTACCCGCGACCTGCCTCCTTCTATCACCGCAGCGGCGGCATCTTCCTCATTCGCTTCCCATGAACTTCTCGAACTGGGCGATCTCAACGAACGGGTTGAATCGCTTGAGCGCATTCTTATCGACAAGGCCCTGAAAAAAAGCAGCGGCAACCAGGTGAAGGCGGCGGATATTCTGGGCATATCGGAGAGGACTCTCCGCTATAAAATCACGAAATACCGCGATTGACAGCCTACGATTCTGAGGCAATTTCTGCCGCTTTTCGACAATTTCTGCCATTCCATTTCGACGATAATGTCGATTTCCCCGGCGCCGGCAACTATCGGCTCTCAGTTCCACAGCAATCCGGATCAGTTCATTCTGGCACGATGCTTGCAACACCTGTATTGTAACCTCAGTTTTCACTTAGAGGCTTTTATGAAACACATCACTTTCCTTTTCGCCATCGCCGTCCTGCTTGTTGGTCTCAACAGCAATGCAGCCGCGCAGCAGAAACAAGCAGGAAAAGACGCGAAGACCGCGGTCACGAAAACGACCACGCAAACTCCGGGTCCCCGCTTCGTCGATGAAGATGGTGACGGTATCTGTGATCATCAGGCAGACGGAACCTCCCAGCAGCGTCAGCATGCCCGCCAGGGCGCCGGTAACGGCACTGGCAACGGCACGGGACAGTGCACGGGAACTGCGCAGCGAGCTCGTCTGCGCGATGGTTCCTGCGTTGATGGTGATGGCGCAACACCAGCCGGTGTCACGCGCAAGGGTCGTCAGCAGGCCAAATAACGGATGCGTCGGGCGGCCGCAACGCCGCCCGTCACTTTTTTCTGGAGAACAATCATGAAAATCTTATTCTTTTTTATAGCCCTCGCGATCAGCGCCGCACCTCTCCTGGCTCAGGAGAAACCCCAAAGTAAAAATGCGGGCGACGGCAAGCAGGCAGAGCCGCGTCAGCAGAGTACACAGCCGGAATTCGTAGACTCGGACGGCGATGGAATCGATGACAACCTGCGCAAGGATGAGCAAACGCAAGAGCCCACCAGCGGTTCCGGACGCCAGCTAAGGCAGCAGCGCCGCGATCGCTTCATCGATCATGATGGCGATGGTATTTCCGACGACCGCTGCAGCGGCACTGGACTCCGTCAGGGACGGCGTCGTGGTGCTGCAAAAGGAGGTGTTCAATGAAAATCCGGATATCCTTCCCCTTGATGCTCCTCGTTGGCATGCTCATTCTGAATCACACGCCAGTGGCAGCACAATGGCTCGGCACGATTTCGATCGACAACGGCTACGATGACAACATGTTCCATAACTACTCTGCATCAGAGTCGGCTTCCACGGATTTGACGCTGATGTACGGGTACTTTCCAGAGGACGCCAACTGGGCTTTGAATTACGCCGGCGCACTGACCTCTTTTTCGCAGTACCCCGACCGATTCTATGCTACTAATACATTCGGTGCTTCGTGGTCTATCCCGTATGGAACTGACGAGGTGAACAGCATTTCTCTCCTCGGTGTGGGAAGTATGCGACTGGACAAAGAAGATTATTCTCTCTACGACTATTCTCAAATGCTTGCAACCCTTTCGATCAAGCAGCAAGTAGTCGGCGACATTCCACTTACATTGTCGTATCGGGCACGCTACCGCAACTATCCGAATTTTGGAGAGTTGAGCTACCTCGAGCATTTCGCATCCATCGGAAGCATGATTAATTTCGAAACACGTACAAGCATTCGTGTTCAAGCCGATTACGGTTATAAAGATTATTCCACGACTACGAATTCCGATCCCGCGTTGAGCAGCAGCGGCTTCACCGCACCCGTCAGCGGCTTGACCGTCGATGGCGGCGGAAATGGCGGCGGTGGGAACGGTGGCGGTAATGGCTCGGGCAGCGGATCCGGCGGCGGATCGAGCAGCGGCAATGGTTCAGGAAACGGGAACGGTTCTGGTCGTATGGATTTGGGAGGAAATGGCCAGGGCGGTGGGATGGAAAGTTCTGTGGAGTATCTCGTTTACGAAATCCCGTCAACCAGTCAGCTCAGTGCCTGGGTAAATGTGGGGCAAGGCATCACAGACGGCACTGGTATAAGCTTGCGCTACTTGCAGCGCTGGAACCTGACGGATCGCGGACGTGCGTTCGTCGGCGGCGCAGTAGATTTCATAGGCGAGGAAGAGCTTTTCGATGATCCATACAGCTACGAAAGCAACGAAGCGACTCTAACGCTCACCCAGGTTTTACCCTGGACAATGAAGCTGAAAGTCGGCGGATACTTTATTCACAAGACATATTCCTATCCCTCGACGCTTGACTACACCGACCCCGCGGTACCAACTCGGGCCGACGATCGCATGGGCGGTTGGCTGACCGTTAGCAAGTCCATCGCAGGCGATTGGTTGTTTTTCAACGGACTGAATCTCTCGCTCGGATATGTGTACCTGCGCAACCAGTCGAATACCAGCTACTACGATTACAGCAGCAACTCATTGAGCTTTGGGATCAGTACTGATTTCTGATAAATATTCCCTGCGAATGATTAAAAAGGGGTGTGCGTGACACCCCTTTTTTTATCTACCCGGATCAACCGCCCCATGAAGCCGTTCGCCATTGCTATCGAAAACAAGGATGCGCAAGTGCTTCGCATCGAAGTCCAGCCGAACAAATCCAAGTGTACTGGCTGAGAACTCCGTGTTGATTCCGGGAACGGTTTTCCGCTTCCCGCCACCTCCCCCGCTAACAATATAGCGCACGCCGTTAATTCGCTTCAACAATTGAAGATCATGCTCGTGTCCATCCAGATAGGCGCTGACCCTGTATTTCTCGAACATCGGTGCAAGATATTTTACGAGAACCTTCGTATTACCATAGTATCCGTGCGAGTAAACAGGGTGATGACCAACAACGATGATCCATTCTTCCCTTGCTGAGGCCAGGACCGAATCCAGCCATTGGAGATGCGCCTTCCGAAGCGCTGCTGACCCGACAAGCTGCTGCGTGTCGATGCCGACTACACGAACCCGAACCGCAGCTCCGGAGCTGCGAAATACCGTGCTCCACATCCGTCCGGGCATGTGCCATCGGGTGGTATTTCCATCGGAGAGCAGATGTCCCGTATACTCAATTTGCGCATCGGGATTGCTGCGGTAATCATGATTACCGAGTACAGCCCAAAATGGGACCGGGAGTACTTCCTCAGGGAATACGCACTCGAACTTGCTCTGCCACTGTGGATCGTCGACGCTCTTCACGCCGGAAGGATAAATATTATCGCCAGTAGTAAGTATGGCATCTACACGGCCAGTTTCATGCTGGGCAGCCATGGCGCGGCCTACCTGTTTCGCTCCGGCTCCTCCGGTTCCCCAGTCGCCGATAACAAAAAATGAAACCGTGTTCTGAGCCGAACCCAGCGTTGTGATGCATAGCAGCATAGCCAGGACACTTACCGCGCGCAGAGCTGCGTATCCAGGATATCGTTTCTGCATTGAGAATCTCTCTATCGTCTATGCCGGTTTCTGAATATTCGGACAGATGTAAAATACGGCATTCCAGTCCATCGCCGAAATGAGCTGCGAAATCGAACGGACTCGTTAATAGCAATGTTTTCGATGAGAATGTATATTTTTCAGCTATCATTAGAAATTTATGATCGAATATTAAGGGGCCGCAGTAGTCTACCCTTTAGTCAATTGTACAACTGCACCACTATCCAAACGCTATATGAATAATGAAATCAGTGAGAATGGAAAAGGAAATGAAGGCCGTTGGCTTCTCTACGGAGCGAATGGGTACACAGGTCGAATCATCGCCGAGGAGGCCGTCCGCCGGGGTTTGCGCCCGGTACTTGCCGGACGCAATCGCGATGCTTTGATCGTTTTGGCAGAACAGTTGAATTGCGCATACAGGGTTTTTAATCTCGACGCACCAGAGTCTGCAGCAGCTGCGCTGCAGGACATTTCGGTGGTAATGCATTGTGCCGGGCCGTTCAGTGCGACGGCACAGCACATGGCGGAGGCCTGCATCGCCAGCGGAACTCACTACATGGACATCACCGGTGAAATTCCGGTGCTTGAATTCCTCTATACACTTCATGAACGCGCCTGCAGCGCTGGCATTGCCATGATCCCCGGATCCGGCTTCGATGTTGTCCCAACAGATTGCATAGCGCTGCACCTCAAAGAAGTGATGCCTGATGCTGTGCGGTTACGTCTGGCTTTTGCAGGGAAGCTTGCAAAGAGTCCCGGAACCTGGCGTGCTACTCTCCAGGCCATTCCGCGTTGCGGCGCGGTGCGGCGCGGTGGGGAGCTTGTGACTGTGCCGCACGCGTGGCGCTCGGAACGCATCCAATTTGACGACAAGCTACGCAGCGCGATGACCCTTCCCTGGGGAGATCTCAGCTCTGCGTGGCGAAGCACTGGAATTCCAGACATCGAAGTGTATGGAGGAACATCGAAATTCTCAATCATTCTTATGCAGATTATCCGGGAATTCGTGTGTTGGCTCACAGCGAAACCATGGGTGCTGCAAAAGCTTGATTCGATGCTTGTGAAAACCGTTCGCGGTCCGGACGAGGCTCATCGCAAGACGGAAACCTACCATCTTCGCGGAGACGTATGGAACAACCGAGGCGAACATGCATCGCGTTTAATGGAGATTCCGGAAGGCTATTCCTGCACCGTGCACACCTCTCTCGGTATCTTGCCGGCCCTGCTGGAGGGACGCATCCCATTTGGGGTGTGGACTCCTTCGCAAGCCATGGGAAGCGGCTTCGCGGAATCTCTCCCTGGATTTACGGTGTTCCAAGATCCTGGAGAATGAGCCCGGCTTCCCTTAAAGAAGTCCTTGGATCCCTGATCGAATCATCATGACGGCAATTCCCGCCATGAATAGCGAAGCCACTTTAGCGAAAGCCTGAGACCCCGCTTCTCCCATGATTCGAATGATCCACTTTGAGTTCAGCAGAACTATGAGAACGACGAGGCAGTTTGCAACGAGTGCTCCCAGAGTCATTGCAAGTCCTTGTGCATCGACGAGAATCAAAATTGTGGTCATACCTGCAGGACCCATAATAAGCGGGATGCCGATGGGAACCACTCCTACATTCGACCGCGGAGTGCGGCGTTGTTCGGGAGCAGATGAGGCAAGATCCTGTATCGCAAGTACGAGCAGCACTATTCCCCCGCCAATGCGAAAATCATCCGCTGTAATACCAAGAAAATCGAAAAGCGCCGTTCCTGAAAACAGGAATAGTATCGCAATGATAAATGCAGTTCCCGTTGCGCTGAAGATGAGGCGCTTCAATTCCCGCTTCTCCATTCCCTGCGTCAGGCCGAGGAAAAGCGGAACCAGACCGACGGTGTCCATGGCTACGAACAAAGGGATGAATGATTGTATGAATGATTCAAGCATGACGTTGTGATGGTTGAGAAACTCTGGAACAGTAATTCCAGCCGCAAGATATTCGCTGTGCCAGATGACATTATCCGTATTATGGCCTGACGGGCTAGGGAACGTCTATACGTGTGTAGATGGAATTGAGAAGTTCTTTCTTGCCGATTCCCTTAACACTGGAGAGCGGGATGAAACTACCCCGGTATCCGACTTGCAAGAACGCTTCGGCGAGCGTCCGTTCCTGCCGCACCCTTTCCCCCTGTTTCAGCTTGTCGATTTTGGTAAGTGCGACCTGCAGTGGGAGCCCCTGTTCAATGAGCCACTTCATGACACGCGCATCCGAATCCTGAATCGGGAGTCGGGAATCTATCAGCTGGAGCACCATGGCAAGTGGACGCGGGCTCTCGAAGTAGTCAGTGATCAGTCTGCCCCATTCCCTTCTCGCCCCTTGTGAAGCCTTCGCATAACCATACCCGGGAAGATCCACGAAACGCATACGTTCATCGATGGCAAAGAAATTAATCTGCTGCGTTTTACCTGGAGTGGAGCTGACTCGAGCGAGCTGACGTGCACCCACAAGCATATTAAGCAGCGACGATTTACCGACGTTGGATCTTCCGGCGAAAGCAATCTCTGGAAAGCTCGGTGCCGGGAACTGATGCGGCGATGCCGCACCAATTTCAAATATTGCGCGTAGGTTCATGGCAAAAAAAACGCCGTGGAGATAACCGCCACGGCGTCCAAATTATTCGTTGACTGCTTAGGCGTCCTTCGCTGTTTCCTCAGCCTGATCAGCTGCGGCTTCAGTTTCCGGAGCTTCGACCACATCAGCGGAGGCATCTACGATCTCTGCAGCATCTTTGACTTCCTCAACTTTGGCTGCGACGGCTTCTTTTACCTCTGCAACCTTTACTTCGGCTTTCGCGCCCTTGTCCTTGCGCTCTTCAGCTGCCTTGCGGCGCTGCTCGGCTGCCTTCGAACGGGCGGCACGCTCTTTGCGCTGCTTATTATCCTGCGCATCGTTGTAGTCCACCAACTCTATAACTGCCATTTCAGCGTTGTCGCCGAGACGGTTGCCAAGCTTGAGGACGCGTGTATAGCCACCCGGACGCTTACCGACTTTCTCCGCAATCTCGGAGAAAAGAATATGAAGCGCTTCTTTATCGCGGATAAATTTCGCGATCTCTCGGCGTGCATGCACATTCACGGGATCTCCGCCCTTCTCGAGAAGATAGGCATCACGAGCACGCGTAATCAGCGGCTCGATGATTCGCCGGGTCTCCTTCGCTTTTGCGGAGGTCGTCTGAATCTTTTTGTGTTTAATCAGCGCCGTCGACAGCGCAGAAAGCAATGCTTTGCGATGGCTTGCGGATCTGCTGAGTCTTCTTCCAACTTTTGCGTGTCTCATGTTTTCTCTCTATTCCTCGAATTACTCGTCTTCCTGCGAAGAACCAATGTACAGATCTACGTCCATCCCGAAATCCAAACCGAAGTCATCAACAATGGCCCCGAGCTCTGCAAGGGACTTGCGGCCAAAGTTGCGGAACTTCAACATCTCCGCCTCTTCACGGCGGACCAGATCAGCGATGGTTTTAATATTGGCTGCCTTCAGGCAGTTATGGGAGCGCACGGAGAGTTCCAGATCATCGACGGATGTCAGGAGTATCTTGCGAACGCGGGCGGTCTCATCATCTTCCTGCGAGCCTTCCTCTTCGTCGTTCTTGTTCAGATCGAAGTTGAGGAACATCTGCACATGGTCGAGGAGAATCCGGGCTGACTGCGAGAGCGCTTCCTGAGGTGTGATAGACCCATCAGTGGAAACGTCGAGAGTCAGTTTGTCATAATCAGTGCTGCCGCCAACGCGGGTATTTTCCACGAGCAGCTTCACGTTACGGATCGGTGTGAAAATGGCGTCCATCGAAATAGTGCCAAGCGGCTGATCGGGGAGCTTGTTTTCATCTGCGGGGACATAGCCGCGACCGCGCGCGATACGGAGTTCAATATCCATATTCGCTTCCGGTCCGAGCGTACAGACATATTTCTCCGGATTGAGAACTTCAAATTCGGAGGAAGCAGCCTGAATGTCAGCCGCTGTAAATGTATGCTGCCCTTTCAGGGTAAACGAAATCGTCGTTGCTTTCGGATTAAGGGCTTTGAACCGCACTTCTTTCAGATTGAGGATGATTTCTGATACATCCTCGACAACCCCGTGTATCGTGGAGAATTCATGCATTACCCCATCAATCTTCAGGGCTGTAATCGACAGACCGGTGAGTGAAGACAGAAGCACTCGTCTGAACGAATTCCCGATCGTTATACCATACCCTTTTTCAAGCGGCTGGATAACGAATCGTCCGAAAGTTTCGGTATAGCTCGCCTCGTCAAGGACGATGCCGTCGGGCATTTGAATCATTGTCGTAGTCATCTGCGTAAATGTTCTCCTGTTAGAGGGTACTGAGTCAGGTCGTGGTCCAACACATGCAGTGCGGTCGAGCTGCCCAAAAATGGCAGTCGGGCAGAACTGGTCAGACTCTCCTGCGCTTCGGCGGACGGCAGCCGTTGTGCGGGATCGGGGTGACGTCGCGAATAGCCATGATTTCGAGGCCTGCAGTTTGCAGGGCACGAATGGCGGCCTCGCGGCCTGAACCCGGTCCTTTCACAAAGACTTCCACCTTACGCAGACCGAGGTCATGCGCTTCTTTCGCGGCGGATTCAGCCGAGATCTGCGCCGCGTACGGTGTGTTTTTGCGTGAACCCTTGAACCCGTTCTTGCCGGCGGATGACCAGGAAATGGTGTTTCCGTACACGTCGGTAAGCGTCACGAGCACATTGTTGAACGTGGCCTTGATATATGCACGACCGGTCGTATCAACCTGGATTTTCTTCTTCGTTTTCTTGACGGCTTTAGCCACAGGAACTCCTTAAAAACTCACGTTTACGTAAACACTATTTCTTCGACGGTGCTTTCTTCTTTCCAGCAACCGTTCTTCTGCGGCCCTTGCGGGTACGCGAGTTGGTTTTTGTGCGCTGTCCTCGACAGGGCAGCCCTTTGCGATGACGCAGACCTCGGTAGCAACCGATGTCCATCAATCGCTTGATGTTCATCTGCATTTCGCTGCGGACGGCACCCTCGACGCGCATACCCTGAATAATGGAGCGAATTGCGCTTACTTCATCATCATTCAGCGCCTCGATTTTTTTGTCGTGAGGGATACCCACTTGATCGAGAATTGTCCGGGCGGTCGAACGACCAATGCCGTAGATATAGGTCAATGCAATAACGGCATGCTTCGCTCTTGGTAAATCGACTCCTGCTATACGTGCCAACTGTAACTCCTTGCAGCTCGGTGATGAGTTCTAAAAAAAAACGATTAGCCTTGGCGTTGCTTGTGCTTCGGATTCGAGCAGATCACACGCACAACACCTTTGCGGCGGATGATTTTGCACTTGTCACATATTTTTTTCACAGACGCACGGACTTTCATGGCTTCTCCACGTAATCTATTTGTAGCGGTAAGTAATTCGGCCCTTGGTAAGGTCGTACGGTGAAAGCTCAACGGTCACTTTGTCACCCTGGAGGATCCGAATAAAATGCATGCGCATTTTTCCGGAAACATGGGCGAGCACTTCATGGCCATTTTCAAGACGCACACGAAACATTGCATTGGGCAACGTTTCAGTGATGACGCCGTCGACAGTGATGGATCCTTGTTTAGCCATGATCGCGTTCAAAATGGTTCGTGAGCAATACGGGTCCTTCTTTTGAAATATAGACTGTATGTTCGAAATGTGCCGACGGTGCTCCGTCGCGTGTGCGGACGGTCCATCCGTTCGCGTCGATTTTCACTCTAAACCCACCATAATTGACCATCGGCTCGATTGCCAGGGTCATGCCCGCTTCAAGCACCGGTCCGGTAGCTTTCCTGCCAAAATTCGGCACTGGCGGTTCTTCGTGAAGGTTCTTTCCAATGCCGTGACCAACGAGGTCACGAACGACGGTAAAACCATTTTCTTCAACATGCTCCTGAATCGCGGCGGAAATGTCGTGAAGACGGTTTCCTGGAAAAGCCTGATCTATTCCGCGATAGAGGGACTCTTTAGTAACTTTCAACAAACGCAGTTTTTCAGCATCGACGTTGCCGACCGGGATAGTCATCGCACCGTCACCAAAATACCCGCGCTTTTCTGCTCCAACATCCACCGACACTATTTCGCCTTCAAGAAGGACCCGATCTGTCGGGATGCCGTGGACGACTTCATCGTCGATCGAGACACAGAGCGTCGCCGGGAAAGAAGGAATCGATTTGCTGCCGGAACCGTACCCTTTAAACGCCGGGAGGGCTCCATTAGCGCGAATAAACTCCTCTGCCAACGCATCAAGCTCGGAAACCCGCACGCCAGGCCTGATCAAGGGAATCAGCAGGCGATGTACATCAGAGACAATCTGGTTGCTCTCACGCATCACCTCTATTTCTGCTTCCGTCTTCCGATGAATCATACCTTGTGGGCCATTCACCTTTATCCGCGACCGATTCGGCCGCGAATTTTTCCGCTCTTCATAAACCCGTCATAATGCCGCATGAGAAGATGAGATTCAATCTGCTGCAGCGTATCAAGTGCAACACCGACAATGATGAGAAGGCTTGTGCCGCCGAAGAACTGTGCAAATTCTTGGGAAACATTCAGACGCATCATGAAAGTCGGGAGAATTGCAATAATCGCAAGGAAGATCGAACCGGGCAGCGTGATCCTGGTCAGGATATTGTCGATGTAATCACGCGTGTGAACTCCCGGACGAATACCAGGAATAAACCCGCCCTGTTTTTTCATATTGTCGCTGACATCCTGCGGATTGAAGGAAATCGCGGTATAGAAGTAGGTGAAGAATACAATCATAATCGCATAGATTGCCGCATAGAACATTGAGTCGTAGCGGAAATTCACAGCGACAGCCTGCATGAATTCACTTTCAGGGAAAAACATCGTGACCGTTTCCGGGATGAACATCAATGCTTGCGCGAAAATGATGGGCATCACGCCTGCTGTATTGACACGCAGCGGAATGTACTGTGTAACGCCGCCATATACCTTGCGGCCTACGACGCGCTTTGCATACTGAACAGGGATTCGGCGTGTCCCCTGTGTCACCATTACAACCCCGGCCGTTATCAACACCATTGCGATGATGATCACGATCTCGATGATGATGTTCGCACCACGACTCCACTCTGCGATAAATGCATGCGGGAGACGGGCGACAATACCGATAGTGATAATGAGCGAAATACCGTTTCCAATTCCGCGATCCGTAATCTGCTCGCCGATCCACATCATGAGCATCGTGGATGCTGCAATGATGAACATCGTGGCGACCCCGAAGAGGATTCCCTGTACCTCGGGAGGTACAATAGGCGCACCATTCGGCGTGGTAAGGTTCTGGAGTCGGATACTCACCGCGTAACCCTGAAGGATAGCGATAAAGATGGTACCGTATCTCGTGTACTGATTGATTTTCTTGCGGCCTTCTTCTCCACCATCTTTTTGCAGCTTCTGGAAATAAGGAATAACCGCGCCGAGAAGCTGAAGAATAATGGATGCCGTGATGTAAGGCATAATGCCTAGCGAGAAAATCGCAGCATTACTGAAGGCGCCGCCAACAAACATATCAAACATGCCGAAGAGCCCGCCTGACCCCGACTGGGAGGAGAGAAAATCGGCTAGCAATCCGGCGTTGACACCCGGGAGGGTGACATGCGAGCCAAATCGCACGATGATAAGCATGAAAAGAGTAAACAGGATCCGCTGACGGAGCTCCTGAATCTTGAACATGTTACGAAAGCTTTCGCTGAAACCAGCCATGTATGAACCTGTCTTACGCTGAAGCTGAAACTGTAGTGACGGTACCGCCTGCTGCCTCGATTTTCTCTTTTGCCGTCGCACTGAATGCGTGGGCAGAGATCTCGAGCTTGCTGCTCAAATCCCCGTTACCGAGAATTTTAACAAGCGCACGGCGCTTGGAGACGATACCGATTTTGTAGAGCACTTCAGGACTAACCACACCATCAGTGATCACCCCTTTCACGACCAACTCTTCGAGACGAGCAACGTTGATGCCTAAATACTCTTTCCTGTTGAAGTTCGTGAAGCCGATCTTAGGAAGTCGGCGCTGAAGCGGCATTTGTCCGCCTTCGAAACCTGGTTTGCTCTTGTATCCGGAACGAGACTGCGCACCCTTATTTCCACGCGTGGAAGTGCCACCGCGTCCGCTGCCTTGGCCGCGGCCGATACGCTTCTTCTTCTTTCTCGATCCTTCTGCGTAATGCAGATTACCTAAATGATTTGCCATGGTATATTACCCGTTTATCTTTTCTGTCATGCGCTTTATTCGGTCACCTCTTCCACCTTTACCAGGTGGGCGACCTTGCGAATCATGCCACGTATCTGAGGAGTGTCATTCTGAAACACAAAGTGGTTGGGACGTCCGAGACCAAGAGCTTCAATAGTGCGCTTCTGGTTTTCAAGTCGGCCAATCACGCTGCGTGTCTGTGTAATTTTTAGCTTCGCCATTTCATTATCCGTTGAGATCATTTACTCTGGGGTACTTGGGTGAAAACTTCCTGCATGGTCATGTTGCGACGTTTCGCCATGCCACGCGCATCGATAAGACGCTCCAGAGCGTCCATTGTCGCTTTGACGACATTATGCTGGTTAGAGGTGCCAAGGGACTTCGTGAGAACATCCTCGATTCCTGCTGATTCAAGCACGGCGCGAACGCCGCCGCCGGCGATGAGACCGGTACCTTGTGATGCAGGTTTGAGAATGACGCGCCCCGCGCCATAGCGACCGATTACTGCATGCGGGATTGTGCCGTTGATGATCGGAATACGAAGAACGCGTTTGCGTGCGTCCTCAACACCTTTCGAAATGGCGTCCGTGACTTCATTGGCCTTACCGAGACCGATGCCCACATGACCATTTCCGTCGCCTACGACAACAATGGCATTAAAGCTGAAGCGCCGTCCACCTTTGACAACTTTTGCCACTCGTTTGATCTGGACGAGCCGCTCTTTGAGTTCAAGCTCGCTTGCTTTTACGACTGTAGCCAAGAATCACTCCTTCTGCTATCCGTGCTGATTAAAATTGTAAACCACCTTCGCGGGCACCTTCTGCAACGGCCTTGATGCGGCCGTGATACAGATACCCGTTGCGATCGAATACCACACTGGTGATATTCCTGGACTGAGCGAGCTCCGCGATAGCCTTACCGACAAGATGTGCTTTCGCAACCTTGCCTTCAGCCGCCTTGAAATCATCAGCAAGGGCTTTGGATTTCGTGGACACGGCGCCGAGTGCGAGACCGTTGGTGTCATCGATCAGCTGGGCATACATATGGTTCAGGCTGCGATATACCGACAAGCGCGGCAGTTCAGGTGTACCAGTCACCTTCTTGCGGATGCGCATTTTTCTCTTATCTCTCGACGTATACTTTTTTACTTTGCGTATAGACATTGTGTCTGCTCCGATATCAACTTCTCGTCAATACTTCAATTATGTTTTAGCTGTCTTTCCAGCTTTGCGACGAATGATCTCGCCTGCGTACTTAATTCCCTTGCCTTTATACGGTTCCGGCGGACGGACCGCGCGAATCTTCGCAGACACCTGACCAACGAGCTGCTTGTCGATTCCGCTGATATGCAGCTGTGTCGGTGTTGCAACCTCGAACTCAATGCCCTTCGGCGGGATAAATGCCATCTGATGCGAGAAACCAATATTCATGATCAGGTTGGTGCCTAACAGCTCAACCTTGTACCCTACACCGACCAACTCGAGCGACTTCTTGTACCCATCGGTGACGCCAATCACCATGTTCTGGATATTCGCACGCGTTGTACCATGCAAAGCACGATGCTGTTTGAGATCTGAAGGACGCGTAACAGCCACTTGACCGTCTTCGATCGTCACTTTCATATCCTTGTGGATCACGGTTTTCAAGACACCCTTGGGTCCTTTGACCGTCAATGTGTTGCCTTCCAACGTCGCGGTGACGCCAGTAAGAAGCACAACGGGATTTTTACCTACTCTGGACACGTAACAACTCCTTGTCGATTGGTCTTTACCAGATTCTGCACAGTACTTCGCCGCCTACATTCTGCTGGCGCGCCTGCGCGTCAGTGAGCAATCCCTTCGGAGTGGAAACGACGGTCACGCCGAGGCCATTCAGGGTGCGAGTGATCTCCTGCGCAGCGGAATACTTTCTCAATCCGGGTGTGCTGACGCGCTGGAGTCCTTCGATGACGGGCTTCCCGTCCTTGCTATAGCGCAGATAAATGCGAATGGTGCCCTGCGGAGTGTCCTGCAGGAGGGAGAATCCGTTGATGAAATTCTGCTGATAGAGGATTTCAGTCAAACTGACTTTCATCTTGGAAGCCGGAATCTCAACCTGTTTGTGATGAGCGCGCACTGCATTGCGAATGCGCGTTAGAAAATCTGCAATGGGATCTGTCATGGGGTTCTCTATTCGATGAAAACGGCCTACTTAATTACCAGCTTGCCTTGCGCACACCGGGGATCATTCCCTCCAGTGCGAGTTGGCGGAAACAGAGACGGCAGAGACCGAACCTGCGATAATACGCACGAGCACGGCCACAACGAAGGCAGCGATTATATGCACGCACATCGAATTTCTGCTTCTTTTTGGATTTGACGATCAGAGCTTTACGGGCCACGGTACTGTCCTTCTTCTAACTTTGAACGATTACGCTTGAGCGACTTCCTTTTTCCGGAACGGAAGACCGAATTTCTCGAGAAGAGCTTTCGATTCTTCGTCCGTCTTGGCAGTGGTCACGATGGTGACGTCCATACCGAAAATACGGGAGATTCTGTCAACGTCGATTTCCGGAAAGATGATCTGCTCCTTTACACCCATGGTATAATTACCACGGCCGTCAAAGGATTTGTCCGACACACCGCGAAAATCACGAATACGCGGGATGGCGGCACTGATGAAGCGATCCAGGAATTCATACATGCGAGAGCTCCGAAGAGTGACGCGAAGTCCGATCTCCATATTCTCGCGCAGTTTGAAGTTGGAAATGCTCTGTTTGGCCTTGGTGACAACCACCTTCTGACCAGTGATGATTTCCAGGGCTTCAGCAGCTTGTTCCAGAATTTTTGCGTCCTGAATCGCGTCGCCCAAACCCATGTTGAGACAGATCTTCGTAAGCTTCGGCACTTCCATGACGCTCTTATAAGAAAACTGCTTCATCATTTCGGGGACGATCGTTTCTTTGTAGCGATCAAATAAGCGGAGACTTTCGATGGGATCGTCGCCGTATTCTTTCGCCTTCGCTGCGGATTTTGCCGCTGCGTCCTGTTTCTTGTTTTTCGATGCCATATTCTCTAGCTGTACTATCGAGTGATATTATTCAATTGTCTCGCCAGTCGCTACACTGCGACGGACGTAGCGAGTCTTGCCGGTGTTCTCATCCTTGATCGCCGTCTTTCCCACGCGTGTGGGCTCGTTGCTCTTCGGATCGAGAAGCATCACATTCGAAACGTTAATGGAAGCTTCCTGGCGGGTGATTCCACCCTGCGGGTTTGCTTGCGTCGGTCGACGATGCCGGCTAACGAGATTAACCCCTTCGATGATCAGCCGCTCCTTCTCGGGATACACGCGCAGCACCTTACCGGACTTCCCTTTGGAGTTGCCGGCGATCACCATCACCATGTCGTTTTTCTTGATCTTCATTTCTTTTCGTGTATATCGTGGAAAAACAATTACAGAACTTCAGGTGCCAACGACACGATTTTCATAAAGGCCTTGTCGCGCAGTTCGCGTGCGACCGGTCCGAAGATACGTGTGCCTCGCGGCTCCAGATTGAGGTTGATGAGAACAGCCGCATTCTCGTCAAATCGTATATAGGAGCCATCGGGACGGCGATATTCCTTTTTCGTGCGGACGATCACGGCCCGGGAGACTTCTCCCTTCTTGACGCCGCCACCCGGTATCGCGGACTTCACTGTGACGACAATAATGTCGCCCACTGTGGCGTACCGCCGACCGGATCCGCCCAAAACGCGGATACAGCGGATTTTCTTTGCGCCGGAATTATCGGCCGCGATAAGATTAGTTTCTTCCTGAATCATCGGTATTACCTACAGTTTATCGTGCACGTTCAACGATTTCAACAAGACGCCAGCGCTTGTTCTTGCTTAGCGGACGCGTTTCCATAATCAGCACCTTGTCACCCATTCCTGCGAGTGCATTCTCGTCATGAACGAGAAAGCGATTCGTCATCTTGAAGTATTTCTTATACAGGGGGTGCGGTACCTTGCGCTCAATCGAGACTGTGATGGTCTTGTTCATCTTCGTCGAGACGACGATACCAACACGCGTTTTACGTTTGTTGCGCGCAATGGACGTGGTTTCCTGTGCAGTAGTCATAATTATTGTTGTTCTCCGCTAAGTTCGCGTTCTCTCAGGATGCTATTCAACCGTGCAATATCCTTACGCACCTGGTCAAGTTGCGCTGTATTGGCAAGCTGTGAGCTTGCAAGCTGAAACCGCAGTGTCGTGAGCGAATCATGATCTTCCACGATCCTCTGACGGATCTCCTGCGTAGTCATCTGTCGAATTTCTGTTGCCTTCATGGTTTTCTCTTACGCCTTATTCGCCAGTATAATCCGGACGAGTTACAATTTTCACTTTGATTGGGAGTTTATGTGCCGCAAGCTGCAATGCCTGCTGCGCCAGCTCCTTGGTCACTCCTTCAACTTCGAACATCACACGTCCGGGCTTTACTACAGCTACCCAGAATTCAGGTGAGCCTTTACCCTTACCCATTCGGGTTTCAGCGGGTTTTTTGGAAACAGGCTTGTCGGGGAAGATGCGGATCCAGACTTTTCCGTCGCGCTTCATTTTACGCGTTAGTGCAATACGGGCAGCCTCGATCTGGCGGGAGGTAATCCAGCCGGGCTCCATGGCCTTCAGCCCGAAGGAGCCAAATGCCACCGACGAACCGCGGTATGCCTTTCCGCGCATGCGCCCGCGCTGCTGTTTTCTGAACTTTACTCGTTTCGGCATTAACATGGGTCAAATCCTTATTCAATGCAGTTCGTGATAATCCGGATTACATCCGTGCGGCAGGGCTGGCCTTGGAACCAAGCACCTCACCCTTGCAGATCCAGACCTTGACGCCGATAGTGCCGTATATGGTCTTGGCAGTTGCCTGGGCATAATCAATGTTAGAGCGCAGAGTATGCAAAGGGATGCGCCCGTCTTTGTACTGTTCGGTGCGCGACATTTCCGCGCCGCCGAGACGGCCTGCACACATAATACGTACGCCGTCTGCGCCCATGCGCATTGCGGCTGTGATGGACATTTTCATTGCGCGTCGGAACGAAACTCGGCCTTCAAGCTGGTTGGCAATATTTTCCGCCACCAGGTAGGCATCAAGTTCCGGACGCTTGATCTCAGAAATCAGAATCTTCACATCCTTGTTCGTAACCTTCTTCAGCTCTTCTTCGAGCTGGGCGATCTCCTTACCGCTCTTTCCAATCACGACACCCGGACGAGAGGTGTGAATCGCGAGGACCACACGTTTCGGCGTGCGCTCAATGATAATCCGCGAGATGCCTGCCTTGCGGAGACGGTTGCGGATATAACTGCGGATCATCAGATCCTCATCAAGCTTCTGCGCGAAGTTGCGTTCGTCGTACCAATTGGCATCCCATTCACGGGTGATACCAAGTCGAATTCCTATAGGATTAGTCTTCTGGCCCAAAATGCTTCTCCTGCTTGCCTACTCGATTTCAGAAACAACGATGGTAAGATGGTTAGACCGCTTGCGGATGCGGTGTGCCCGACCCATGGGGGCGGGAAGAATGCGCTTCTGTGCCGGTCCGCCATCGACGGTGATCGTCTTCACCACGATGTTTTCAGGATTGACGCGCCCGCCGTCCTTGGCGTTTATAAGATTCGACACCGCGGATCTTAGCGTGAGCTCACACACCTTTGAGGCATGTTTAGGTGAAAAGTGTAGGATATCGAGCGCATCCTCAACGGACTTGCCGCGAATCTGATCCACCACTAGTCGCATTTTTCTGGGGGACCCCGGGATATGTCGCTTAATTGCGCGTGCTTCCAGACTCATAACGTATACCTGTTCTCCAGCTTATCGAGAAGATTTTTCTGCTTTTCCACCGGGATGGCTGCGGAAGATCCGCGTTGGCGAGAACTCGCCCAGCTTATGCCCGATCATGTTTTCCTGTACGTAAACAGGGATGAATTTATTGCCATTGTGAACGGCAAATGTGTGACCGATGAATTCCGGCGGAATTGTGCAGCGGCGCGCCCACGTTTTGATCACGCGCTTCTGGTTCGTCCTGTTGAATTCGTCAACCTTGTGGGCCAACTTTTCATCGATGTACGGTCCTTTTTTAAGCGAACGTGCCATTACTTCTTTTTCCGCGACTTGATGATGAACTTATTTGACTCATTCTTTTTTCTGCGCGTCTTCAAACCCTTGGCGTACTTGCCCCAGGGTGAAACCGGATGCTGACGGCCACCGCCAGACTTTGACTTTCCTTCGCCGCCACCGTTAGGGTGATCGACCGGGTTCATACACATACCGCGTACATGCGGGCGTTTTCCGCGCCAGCGATTTCGGCCAGCCTTGCCCCAGCTGATGTTTTCATGAGTCTTGTTGCCAACTACGCCTAGTGTCGCATAGCATTCAAGACGGATGAGACGCACTTCGCCTGAAGGAAGCTTCACCTGAGCGTATTTGCTTTCCTTTGCCACAAGCTGCGCTGCGTTGCCAGCGCTGCGGGCGAGTTGTCCGCCCTTGCCGGGTTTCATCTCAATGTTGTGGATAAACGAACCGACAGGGATGTTCCGCAGCGGAAGCGCATTTGATTCCTTGATTTCCGATTCGGGACCGGACATGATCTGCTCGCCGACCTTCAGGCCGTCGGTCGCAAGAATATATCGCTTCTCACCATCGGCATAGACAATAAGTGCGATGAATGCTGTGCGGTTCGGATCATATTCGATTGTTTCTACGCGACCGGGTATGCCGATCTTGTTGCGCTTGAAATCAATGATGCGGTACCGGCGCTTGTGACCACCGCCACGATGCCGACTTGTAATGCGACCCTGGCTGTTCCGGCCGCCGCTCTTTGAAAGCGGGGCGAGAAGGGATTTCTCCGGCGTGCTGCAGGTCAATTCCTCGAATGTTGAGATCGAGTAGAACCGCGTCGCGGGGGTCATCGGGCGTAGTTTTCTAACAGCCACTGCTCGTTCCTTGTTTTATAGTTCTCGTTTACTTCGTTTCGCTTCTGACGGGACTCGCGATGCATTCGCGAACTCGCCTGGCGTTTATGCTTCCAACAACTCGATGCTCTGGCCCGGCTTCAGCGTAATAATCGCTTTTTTCCAGCTCGCACGGTTGCCTGCAAGGCGGCCGCGTTTCGTGAACTGAGATTTTCGTTTGCCTTTGTAGCGAATTGTACGGATGCTCTGGATCTCAACTGCGAAGCGCTTGGTAATCGCCTGGGCAATTTCAATTTTATTCGCGTTTATGTCCACCTCGAAAGCATACTGCTGATGCTCTGCGAGCATGGTCATCTTTTCCGTAAGGATCGGACGTTTGATAATGGATTTCATTGCCATTCCACTCATTAGATTTTCGTAAACGCTTCTTCGATTACCGGGAGCGCGCTTTTCTGAATCAGAATCATCTGATTATTCAGAAGTTCGTAGGTCGAAACTTTCGATGCTTCGCGGATTTCCAGCGTGGGGATGTTTCTTCCGGCAAGCCAGAGGCTCAGATTGTATTCCGGCACCAGCATCAAGGTCTTTGTGTTCTGCAGTGAAAGTGCCTTGAGAATCGCGCACACTTCACGTGTCTTGCCGGTGCTCAGCTTGAAATCTTCAATCACCATGATCTGCTGATCGGTGGCTTTCATAGAATATGCTGACTTTCTGGCCAACTGACGCATTTTGATAGGGAGACGTTTGCGATAATCTCTCGGACGCGGTCCGAAGATCGTGCCGCCGCCAACCCACAGCGGGGAGCGCGAAGTTCCTGCGCGAGCTGTGCCGCGGCCCTTCTGACGCCAGGGCTTCCGTCCACCGCCGCGCACTTCTGCACGCTCTTTGGCTTTGGAGGTTCCTTGACGCTTATTTCCGAGGTGAACGCGGACCGCCTGATAGACGATATGCGCATTTGGCTCAATTCCGAACACAGTTTCGTTCAGTGCGATGTCTTCGCTCTTTGCGCCTGCGGTGGTATATGCTTGAACGTTCATAATTCCAGCGTTTACTTAGCTTGTGTAAAAATCTCGAGAAGACCTGTCTTTGCACCGGGAACTGCACCCTTAATGATAAGGATATTCGATTCCGGAATGATACGAAGAACAGTCAGGTTCTTATAGGTGATGCGTTCTCCGCCAGTTCGTCCGCCCATTCGCATTCCGCGGAAAACGCGGGAAGGATAGGAGCTCGAGCCGATGGAACCGGGAGCGCGGAGGCGGTTATGCTGACCGTGCGTCGCACCGCCTACACCACCAAAGCCGTGACGCTTCATGACGCCCTGGAAGCCCTTTCCTTTCGAGGTGCCCGATACGGTTACCTTTTCGCCGACAGTGAACATTTCCACGGTGATCTTGTCGCCCGTGTTCATGCTTCCCTGATCAAAACCCTTGAATTCGCGAAGGTAACGCAGCGGCGTTGTATTAAATTTTTTGAACTGTCCCATATCGGGCATGTTCACGTTTTTCCCGGAGCGATGCTCGAATCCGAGCTGCAATGCTTCATATCCGTCACGATCCTTCGTGCGTTTCTGCAGCACTGTGCAGGGACCCGCCTCAATGATGGTACAAGGGATAAGTTTCCCGCTCTCATCAAAGATGCTCGTCATTCCGAGTTTTTTTCCTAGTATTCCGCGCATAGTGTCAAACCAGCTCTTGTAAGTCGTTACACTTTGATTTCAACGTCCACGCCTGCCGGAAGCTCAAGCTTCATAAGCGAGTCCACGGTACGCTGTGTGGAGTTGAAGATGTCAATAAGACGTTTGTGCGAGCGCGTTTCGAACTGCTCGCGTGATTTTTTATCAACGTGCGGCGACCGCAAGACCGTGTACACGGATCTCTTAGTCGGGAGAGGGATCGGCCCCGACACCACGGCGCCCGTGGTCTTGACGGTTTTGATGATTTTCTCCGCCGACTTGTCGATCAGGTTGTGATCGTATGATTTCAGTTTGATGCGTATCTTCTGCTGCGCCACAATAAACCTACTGTTTGGGTGAGTGAAAAAAACAGTGGGTGGCGTTTCCACCCACTGTTCTCGTCACGATCAATTATTCAATCACCTTAGTGACGACGCCTGCGCCGACCGTACGGCCGCCTTCGCGGATTGCGAAACGCTGTCCTTCTTCCATTGCGATTTCCTGGATCATCGAAATGATCATTCCATCGACGTTGTCACCAGGCATGACCATTTCGGTGCCCTCAGGAAGGGTAACGATGCCGGTCACATCTGTAGTGGTGAAATAGAACTGCGGGCGATAGTTGTTGAAGAACGGAGTGTGGCGTCCACCTTCCTCTTTCTTCAAAACGTACACCTGAGCGCTGAACACTTTGTGCGGGGTGATGCTGCCGGGTTTTGCAAGAACCATTCCACGCTCGATCTCTTCCTTTGCGACACCGCGAAGAAGAAGACCAACGTTGTCGCCAGCCATACCCTGATCGAGCTCCTTGCGGAACATTTCGACGCCGGTAACAACTGTTTTCTTGCGCATTCCGAGTCCGATAATTTCGACTTCTTCCTGGACACGAACGATACCGCGATCGATACGGCCTGTACCCACGGTTCCGCGACCGGTGATGGAGAAGACATCTTCCACTGACATGAGGAAGGGCTTGTCGATCTGGCGCTCGGGAAGAAGAATATAGGTGTCGCAGGCTTCCATCAGTTCCCAGATGCAATTCAGGCGATCATCGTCGACAGGAACGCCCTCGTCCGTACCAGCCTCGAGAGCGCGAAGGGCGCTGCCGCGAATGATAGGAATATCATCGCCTGGGAATTCATAGGAGCTGAGGAGCTCACGGAGTTCCATCTCAACCAGTTCGAGCAATTCTTCATCATCGACCATGTCAACCTTGTTCAGGAAGACAACCATACGCGGCACGTTTACCTGACGGGCGAGAAGGATATGCTCGCGAGTCTGCGGCATAGGTCCATCAGAAGCGGCGACTACGAGAATCGCGCCGTCCATCTGTGCGGCACCCGTGATCATGTTCTTGACATAATCGGCGTGACCCGGGCAATCGACGTGTGCATAATGACGATTTGCGGTCGAATACTCGACGTGAGCCGTTGCAATCGTGATACCGCGCTCGCGCTCTTCGGGAGCGTTGTCAATGGAGTCGAAGCTACGGACCACGGAAAGACCCTTCTTGGCCAGTGCCATTGTAATGGCAGCCGTCAGCGTTGTCTTGCCGTGGTCAACGTGACCGATGGTTCCGATGTTGACGTGAGGCTTAGAGCGATCAAATTTTTCCTTGGCCATGGTACTAATGCTCCTGTAACTGTATTGAGTGAACGTTCGAAATCAAATTTAAAATTGTTATTTCTTTTCTGCTCGTTTGCCCTGGTATTTCTCAATGATCTTCTCACTGATGCTTGCCGGGACTTCATCGTAATGACTGAAATGCATGGTGTAAATCGCTCGTCCCTGGGAAAGCGAACGCAGGGCTGTCGCGTAGCCGAACATATCAGAGAGAGGAACGATCGCGCGCACCACTTGCGCATCACTTCTCGTTCCCATGCCCTCGATACGGCCGCGGCGTGAGCTGATATCACCGACAACGCTGCCCATGTATTCTTCCGGCGTCACAACTTCTACCAAAAATACCGGCTCAAGCAACACGGGTTTTGCCTTTCGTGCGGCTTCCTTAAAAGCCATGGATCCGGCAATCTTGAATGCCATCTCAGAGGAATCAACCTCATGGAAGGATCCATCGAACAGGCGAACCTTAATATCCTCGATGGGATATCCGGCCAAAAAGCCGTTGCGCATGGCGCCTTTGATACCTTCAGACACTGCAGGAATATATTCTTTCGGGATGGTGCCGCCCACGATTCCGTCGATGAATTCGTAACCGGCGCCTTTTTCGTTGGGGCCGACCTCGATCACGACGTGGCCATACTGACCACGGCCGCCACTCTGACGAGCGAATTTCGTGTCAGCAATAGCAGTCTCGCGAATGGTTTCCTTATAGGCAACCTGAGGCTTGCCAACATTGGCTTCCACACCAAATTCGCGCTTCATGCGATCGATCAGAACCTCCAGATGAAGTTCGCCCATTCCGCTGATGATAGTCTGGCCGGTTTCTTCGTCGGTATGCACGCGGAAAGTGGGATCCTCTTCCGCCAGCTTTTGAATGGCCTCGCCAAGATTTTCCTGATCGGCTTTCGACTTCGGCTCGATGGCCACGTCGATAACGGGCTCCGGAAAATCCATTTTCTCGAGAACGATGGGATCGCTTTCCACACAGAGCGTGTCGCCCGTGCGGGTGTGCTTAAGACCGATTGCGGCGCAAATGTCTCCTGTGTATGCAGTTTCCACATCTTCACGATGGTTTGCATGCATGCGGAGAATGCGGCCTAGACGTTCTTTCTTTCCGCTGATCGTATTATAGATATACGACCCGGCGTTTACCGTTCCGGAATACACACGGAAGAAAATCAGACGGCCCACATACGGATCAGTGGCAACTTTAAAGGCCAGGGCTGAGAAATTCTCTTCATCGGACGGCTGCCTCTCAACATGGTCGGACAGGTTGACATGATGTCCGACCGTCGCACCCACATCGAGTGGTGAAGGAAGGAAATCGACGACCGCGTCAAGCATGCGCTGAACACCCTTGTTTTTAAAGGATGAGCCGCAAAGCACCGGCACGATCTTCATCTCAATCGTCGCAACGCGAAGCACGTGCGTGATTTCTTCAGGACTGATTTCCACACCGTCAAGGTACTTGACCAGAAGGCTGTCATCAACGTCCGCTACGGCCTCGAGCATCTGCGCACGATGTTCATGCGCGATTTCGCGAAGGTCCGCGGGAATTTCGATTTCATCCCAAGTGTCGCCAAATGTCTCTTCATGATAGATGCGGGCGGTGTTCGTGATCAGGTCGATGATGCCGACAAACGTTTCACCCTGACCGATCGGAAGAACAACGGGAATGGCATTGGCGCCAAGCCGCGAACGCATCATGCTGACAGCATCATAGAAGTCGGCACCGACGCGATCCATCTTGTTCACAAATGCGATACGGGGCACGCGATACTTGTCCGCCTGACGCCAAACGGTCTCGGACTGGGGCTCTACGCCGCCAACCGCACAGAACAGCGCGACTGCTCCGTCGAGCACGCGCAACGAGCGCTCAACTTCGACGGTGAAATCAACGTGACCCGGAGTATCAATAATGTTGATGCGATTATTCCGCCAGAAACACGTCGTCGCAGCGCTGGTGATGGTGATTCCGCGCTCTTTTTCCTGCTCCATCCAATCCATGGTCGCAGCGCCGTCATGGACTTCGCCCATACGGTGCAGCACGCCGGTATAAAACAGTATACGCTCTGTCGTCGTTGTTTTACCGGCATCGATATGCGCCATGATACCGATGTTTCTGGTACGTTCTAGTGGATATTCCCGCTTCGCCATTATGCGTTTGCTTTCCCGGTCTTTCTAATTTCTGTATAACAAATAATTACCATTTGAAATGCGCGAAGGCCTTGTTCGATTCGGCCATACGGTGCACTTCGTCTTTTTTCTTCACTGCTCCGCCTTCGTTGTTCGCCGCGGCAATAAGCTCTGCTGCGAGGCGCCGGGTCATGGTCTTGTCGCCCCGCTTGCGGGCCGAACTGAGCAGCCAGCGAACGGAAAGAGCTGTGCGTCGATCGGGACGCACTTCCATGGGCACCTGGTACGTGGCACCACCTACGCGGCGGGCACGGACTTCGATGATCGGCTGAGCGTTGAACATTGCTTTGCGGAAAACCTCATAGCCATTCTGGCCAGTGCGGGTTTCGATCTCATCGATCGCTCCGTAAAGAATGCGTCGTGCTGCGGTCTTTTTACCGCCAAGCATGATGGAGTTTATAAAGCGCGAAACCAGAATGTCGTTAAACTTCGGGTCCGGGCTAAGATGTCTGCGTTCTGCGCGTCTCTTTCTCATTTCTCTTTACCTGATTGCGATTAGGATTTCGGCCGTTTGGCCCCGTACTTCGAACGACCCTGGCGGCGCGATTCGACACCCTGAGTATCCAGCGTTCCGCGGATGACATGATAGCGCACGCCCGGAAGATCCTTGACACGACCGCCGCGAATCATCACGATGGAGTGCTCCTGAAGGTTGTGACCTTCGCCCGGAATGTACGCAGTCACTTCCTGACCGTTCGAGAGACGGATACGGGCAACTTTGCGCAGCGCAGAATTCGGCTTCTTGGGAGTCGTCGTATACACTCGCGTGCACACGCCGCGTTTCTGCGGGCACGAGTCCAGAGCGGGTGCTTTTTTCTTGGCCTTGACGACCTTTCTTCCTTTTCGTACGAGCTGGCTAATCGTTGGCACTGAAGGGATCCTTTACTGAGATACGAAAAATTCTCTAGTGAGATGAGTAGAGCTCACAAGAGCTTATAAAATTAGCGAAAACTCTAAACTTTGTCAAGTACTTTTCAGGATAAATCGGACTATTTTCTTCCCTTGCAGGCAAAAAACCTGCAAGGGAAGTAATAATACCAACTTGGCGCTCAAAATTATTGCACAACAGGGACGAGTTCCTCGACATTTGAGGCTTCGATGGCCTCATTTTGCGTCGAAGTCACAATAATATTCTTGAACTTCTTGAGTCCTGTTCCAGCCGGTATCAGATGACCGATGATAACGTTCTCCTTGAGACCGACCAGGTGATCAACCTTGCCCGCGATCGCGGCCTCGGTAAGGACCTTGGTTGTCTCCTGGAATGACGCTGCAGAAATGAAGCTCTCGGTGGTCAGAGAGGACTGCGTGATGCCTAGAAGAATCGGCTCGTAGTTCGCCGGCTCAGCATCGCGGAATTCCGGAGCTGCTTTTCCTTTTTTCTTGAGTTCGAACGCCGCTTCACGAACTTTCTTGCGGGTAACGACCTGTCCTTTCTTGAACTTCGCGTCGTTCTTGTCCGTCACGATCACCTTGTCGTCAAGCTCTCCGTTCTCCTCAACGACACGGGCACGTTCGACCACGTCGCCTTCGAGGAACTGCGTATCGCCCGGAGCGAGGATACGCACTTTCTGCAGCATCTGGCGAACGATCACTTCGATATGCTTGTCATTGATTCGTACGCCCTGCATACGGTACACTTCCTGGATTTCGTTCACCAGGTACTCCTGCACCGCGCCAGCGCCCTTGATGCGCAGAATGTCATGCGGATTGATAGAGCCGTCCGTGAGGCGCTCGCCTGCCTTCACAACGTCGTGCTCCTGCACGAGTACGTGACGACCGATAGGCGCCAGATACGTACGGATATCGCTGCCATCGTGACTGGTCACGATGATCTCACGCGAGCCGCGTTTCTGCGAACCGAAAGTAACCGTGCCATCGATTTCACTGACGATGGACGGATTCTGCGAACTGCGGGACTCGAACAGCTCGGTAACGCGAGGCAGACCGCCCGTAATGTCGCGAGTCTTTCCGATTTCACGCGGGATCTTCACGAGCACGGTACCAGCAATAACGCGCTGGCCATTATCCACCGTAAGGTTGGCGCGATTCGGGGTATTGTATTCCCCAAGCACTTCGCCCTTTTCGTTGACGATCTGAATGCGCGGATTGAGCGTCTTGTCCTTTGAGTCTGTAACGACCTTCTGGATATGTCCGGTCTGATCATCCGGCTCTTCGCGGAAGGTGCGGCCTTCGTAGAGATCGGCGTAGTGCACCGTGCCCGGGAAGGCGGCGATGATAGTGGCATTGTAGGGATCCCACTCGTAGAGCACTTCGCCACGGGCCACACGCTGATTTTCATCAACCAGAAGCACTGAACCGTAGGGGATATCGTATTTTGAAAGCACGCGATTATCGTCATCAAGAATATTGATCACGCCATTGCGGTTGACCACAATCGTTCGATCTTCAAGGTCATCCTGATAAACCACATACTTCAAAGCTTCAAACTGCACGAGGCCGTCGAAACGCGTTGAGATCTGGGACTGCGCCGCGATACGGCTTGCGGTACCACCAACGTGGAAGGTACGCAAGGTCAGCTGCGTGCCCGGCTCACCGATGGACTGCGCGGCGATAATGCCTACAGCTTCACCGACGTCGACCAGACGGCTCGTCGTCATGTTGCGGCCGTAGCAACGCGCACACACACCGTGACGGGCCTCGCAGGTGAGCACCGAACGAATGACCACCGATTCGAGCGATGACTGCGCCACCGCCTCGGCCTTCAATTCGTCAATGACTTCTCCTGCCGCGACCAGCAATTCACCAGACAGCGGATCCTTCACATCGAGGAGAGACACGCGGCCGAGAATACGCTCGGACAGCGGCTCCTTGATGTCCTCGCCTTCCTTCAGCGCCTCGACTTCAACGCCACGGATGGTGTTGCAATCGAATTCGTTGATGGCAACGTCCTGCGCCACATCCACGAGACGGCGGGTAAGGTACCCGGCATCTGCGGTCTTGAGCGCGGTATCGGCGAGACCCTTTCGGGCACCATGCGTGGAAATGAAGTATTCGAGAACCGAGAGTCCGTCGCGGAAATTCGCAACGATCGGGTTTTCGATGATTTCACCCGTTTGGCCGGTGAGGCTCTTCTGGGGCTTGGCCATAAGACCGCGCATACCTGCCAGCTGACGCACCTGCTCTTTCGAACCACGTGCACCGGAATCCATCATCATATAAAGCGAATTGAAGCCGTTCTGACTGCGCTGCAGCGTATCAAACAGCTTGTCGGCAACACGGTTCGTCGTGCGGGTCCAGATATCGATGACCTTGTTGTAGCGCTCGCCGTTCGTAATGAAGCCCATCTGATACTGCTTCATGATGCTCTCGACGTCGCGCTGGGCCTTGTCGATGATTTCTGTCTTCTCTTCCGGAATCTCGACATCCGAAACGCTGATGGACAGACCGCCGATAGTTGCATAGCCAAAGCCGAGATCCTTGAGATCATCAAGGAATTTCGTCGTGGTAAGGTTGCCGGACTTGTGGAAGATGGCGCCGATGATCTGTACGAGACGTCGTTTTGTGAGGATCTCGTTGATGAATCCGATTTCAGCAGGCACGATCCGGTTGAAGAGAATGCGGCCCATTGTGGTGTCGGTGATTTCGCGAACGGGTCCACCCTCGACAATGCGATCCGGCGCGATAGCAACGCGCACTTTCACACGTGCATGCAGACCAACCTGGCGCTGATCGAATGCGATCACCGCTTCTTCCATGCAAGAGAACACCATGCCCTCACCCTTGTCGCCCGGGAGCGCCTTGGTGATGTAGTAGCAGCCGAGAACCATTTCCTGACTGGGAATAGTGATCGGATTGCCGTTCTGCGGCGAAAGAATGTTGTGAGCGGAAAGCAGCAGTATGGCGGATTCGAGCTGGGCATCAAACGACAGCGGCACGTGCACGGCCATCTGATCACCATCGAAATCGGCGTTGAACGCAGTACACACGAGCGGATGCAGTCGGATGGCCTTTCCTTCCACGAGCTGCGGCTGGAAGGCCTGGATGCCCAGACGATGCAGCGTCGGCGCGCGGTTGAGCAGCACTGGATGTCCATCGATGATCTTCTCGAGAATATCCCAGACTTCCGGACCTTTTTTATCCACAACTTTCTTCGCGCTCTTCACCGTTTTGACGATGCCGCGCTCGATGAGCTTGCGGATAACGAAAGGCTTGAACAGCTCGACTGCCATGTCCTTCGGAAGTCCGCACTGATGCAGCTTCATTTCAGGACCAACCACAATAACCGAACGGCCAGAGTAATCAACGCGCTTTCCGAGAAGGTTCTGACGGAAGCGGCCCTGCTTGCCTTTCAGCATATCGGACAGCGATTTGAGGGCGCGGTTATTGTCGCTGCGCACGGAGTTGACGCGGCGGCTGTTGTCGAACAGCGAATCAACGGCCTCCTGCAGCATGCGCTTCTCGTTGCGGAGAATCACTTCCGGAGCCTTGATATCGATAAGCCGCTTCAAACGGTTGTTGCGAATGATCACGCGGCGATACAGATCGTTAAGATCCGAAGTCGCAAACCGGCCGCCTTCGAGAGGGACGAGCGGACGCAATTCAGGCGGGATCACCGGAATCACATCGAGCACCATCCACTCGGGACGATTGATGTAGGCGTTCTCGCGCTGCACCTGGAAAGCTGTCACGACGCGCAGGCGCTTGATGGCTTCCTGACGCTTCTGCTGCGAATTTTCAATGCGGATCTGGTAGCGAAGACGGTCACCGAGTTTCTCGATGTCGACGACGCGCAGAAGGGCTTTGATGGCTTCGCCGCCGATCAATGCAACGAACTTGTTCGGATCATCGTCATCAAGTTCCTGATTTTCCTCGGGCAATCCGTCGAGCACCTCGAGGAATTCCTCTTCGGTGAGCAGCGTAATGTCGTTGCGGAAATAGGCTTTGTCGATTTTATCACCAGCTTCCGCCTCGGGAATCTCGTCATCGAGAGCACCGAAAGGACGCGGGAAACTGGTCGGCCCCGGACTGATCACGACATAATTTTCGTAGTAAATGATCCGCTCCAGCTCCTTCGACGAAATGCCGAGGATGTTGGCGATTTTGCTGGGAAGCGAACGAAAATACCAGATATGTACAATGGGTACTGCAAGAGAGATGTGTCCCATGCGCTCGCGCCGCACCGACTTCTGCGTGACTTCCACGCCGCATCGGTCACAGATAATGCCTTTGTAGCGGATACGTTTGTATTTTCCGCAATGGCATTCCCAATCGCGCACCGGTCCGAAGATCTTTTCACAGAAAAGACCGTCTTTCTCGGGACGGAAAGAGCGATAGTTGATCGTCTCAGGTTTGGTGACTTCACCATAGGAACGGGAAAGAATCGCATCCGATGAGGCAAGGCTCACCGAAATGCGCGCAAAATTCTTCTTGACTTGCTCCTGCGGTTTGAATGGCATCTTTTATCTCCAGTCGATTCAATTCTGTTTCATACACTCGGGAATAACAGGACATATCGCAACGGAGCGGATGTCACTCAATCTTGATTTCAAGGCCCAGTCCCTGCAACTCGCGTACGAGCACGTTGAAGGATTCGGGAACATTCGGATCGGGCAGGTTCTCGCCCTTCACAATGGCTTCATAGACCTTGGCGCGGCCCTGAACGTCATCGCTCTTGACGGTAAGAATTTCCTGCAGCACGTGAGCGGCGCCATAAGCTTCGAGCGCCCAAACTTCCATTTCGCCGAAGCGCTGACCGCCGAACTGCGCCTTTCCGCCCAGCGGCTGCTGAGTGATAAGACTGTACGGCCCAATGGAACGGGCGTGAATCTTGTCGTCGACCAAATGGCTGAGTTTAAGCATGTAGATGAAACCGACTGTAGTCGGCTGGTCGAACCGGTCGCCCGTACGGCCATCATAGAGATGAATCTTTCCTGTGGGATTCAGATCGACCGAACTCATGAGATCAGTAATCTCTTCCCATTTCGCGCCATCAAAAATCGGTGAGGCGAATCGAACACCAGGGCCGAGACGCTTTGCCGCCCATCCGAGTGCGGTTTCGTACAGCTGTCCGAGATTCATGCGCGAAGGCACGCCCAGCGGATTCAGTACGATGTCGACCGGGGTTCCGTCAGCCAGGTAAGGCATGTCCTGCACAGGCACGACATTCGAGACAACACCCTTGTTGCCGTGACGGCCGGCCATCTTGTCACCGATTGAGAGCTTGCGCTTCTTGGCGATATACACTTTCGCGAGCTGCACGATTCCGGGCTGGAGTTCGTCGCCCATCTGAATCTTGCCCTTTTCGCGCTTGTAATCCTCTTCGAGGTCGCGGCTCGCGTACTTGTGATTGTCATACAGGCGCAGCACCATGGCGTTGATGCGCTTGGCATCGCTCCACGGCTGCGTCGGGTCCAGCGAGCTAAGCTGATCGAGAATATTGGGGAAGGTTTCTTCGCTGATCACAGTGCCGCCGCGAATAACGCTCGTACCCTGCAGATCGCGGATGCCGAGCACCTTTTCTCCCTTGAGAAGCTGCGTGAGCTTCTGGGCGAAAAGGTTGACGAGTTCACGGCGCCGGTTTTCGAAATCGGCCTCGTGTGCATCCATCTTGCGCTTTTCTTCCTTCTTCGCGTCGCTTTCCTTTTTCTTGCGGCTGAAGAGCTTGGTCTTGATGACGATGCCCTTCATTCCGGGTGGCGCCTTGAGAGAGGCGTCTTTCACGTCGCCTGCCTTGTCGCCGAAGATCGCTTTGAGCAGCTTCTCTTCGGGAGTGGGATCAGACTCACCCTTCGGCGTAATCTTGCCGATGATGATGTCGTTCTCACGCACTTCAGCGCCGACGCGCACAATACCGTCCTCATCGAGATCCTTGGTGGCTTCCTCGCTGACGTTCGGAATCTCACGCGTGAGTTCCTCTTCGCCGCGCTTGGTGTCGCGCACCTGAAGTTCGAATTCCTCGATGTGAATTGAGGTGTAAACATCCTCCGCCACGAGACGCTCGCTGACGATGATGGCATCCTCAAAGTTGTAGCCGCGCCATGGCATGAAGGCCACGATCACGTTTCTGCCGAGAGCCAGTTCGCCCTTATCGGTGGAGCTGCCGTCTGCGAGAATGTCGCCTTTCTTGAACTTCTGCCCCGGCTTCACAATAGGACGCTGGTTGATGCAGGTATCCTGGTTGGTGCGGAAGAACTTGATGAACTGATACTCAAAGACGCCGTTCGAATCGAAGGCCACGAGCATGTCGTCCTGTGAACGGCCGAGGTTGTAGCGAACGCGAATCTTCGTAGCATCGACGAACACGACTTCTCCGTCATGTTCCGCCACAACCATTGCATAGGAATCGCGGGCCACCTTTTCTTCGAGTCCCGTGCCCACAAGCGGTGCTTCGGGACGAAGCAGAGGCACACCCTGGCGCTGCATGTTCGAGCCCATGAGTGCACGGTTTGCATCATCATGTTCGAGGAATGGAATCAGCGCAGCAGCGGGACTCACAATCTGGTTCGGTGCGACATCCATGTACGCGACTTCGGCCGGCGAGACGACAGGGAATTCGCTTCCGAGACGGCATTTGACGCGATCGAGCGTGTAGCTGCCGTCAGGATTGAGCGGAGCGTTTGCCTGCGCGATGATGATATCGTCCTCTTCCTCAGCGGTAAGGTACACGGTGTCTTTCGACACCTTCCCGTTTTTCACGATGCGATACGGCGTTTCGATGAAGCCGAAGGGATTGATGCGTGCATGAATACAGAGCGAGGAAATCAGTCCGATGTTCGGACCTTCGGGCGTTTCAATCGGACACAGACGTCCGTAATGCGTGTAGTGAACATCTCGCACCTCGAAGCCTGCGCGCTCACGCGTCAGACCGCCCGGTCCGAGAGCCGACATACGGCGTTTGTGCGTCAGCTCCGACAGCGGATTGGTTTGATCCATGAACTGCGAAAGCTGATTCGTTCCAAAGAAGGCGTTGACCACGCTGGAGATTGTACGGGCGTTGACAAGATCCGCAGGAGTGAAATTCTCCACGTCGCGGATATTCATTCGCTCCTTGATGGTGCGGGCCATGCGCGAGATGCCGACGTTGTACTGGGCTGCGAGCTGCTCGCCCACGGTGCGAACGCGGCGATTGCCGAGATGATCGATATCATCAACTGCCTGCTGCCCCTGCATCAGGTCGATGAGGTATCGCACGATAGCGACAATATCCTCACGCGTGAGCGTGGTCATTTCCGGATCGATTTCCAGGTTCAGCTTCTTGTTGAGGCGATGCCTTCCGACGATTCCAAGATCGTAGCGCTTCGGATTGAAGAACAGACGCTCGATCAGACCTTTCGCAGTTTCAAGATCAGGCGCTTCGCCCGAACGCAGCTGCTTGTAGATCATTTCCAGCGCTTCCTGGTCGTTGCTTGCTTCGTCCTTCCGGATCGTGTTGGCAATCACCAGCGCATTTTCGTTATCCGTCTTGTAGACGCGGACAACTTTCACGCCGTGCTCGCTGATCGACTGGACGATGTCTTCATCAAGCTCGGTGTCAGCGCTTACCAGCAGCTCACCGGTGCTTTCGTCGACAACTTCCTCACAGAGGATTCGTCCGTACGATTCTTCGACGTCCGCCTTTCCGAGCTTCACATCTTCGACGAGATCGAAAAGCTCAAGCAGTTCCTTGTTCGAGGAATAGCCGAGCGCGCGAAGCAGGGTCGTGACGGGGAATTTTTTCTTGCGGTCGATATATGCATACATCACGTGGTTGATATCGGTCGCGAACTCCACCCACGATCCGCGGAACGGAATGATGCGTGCGGAAAACATTTTCGTGCCGTTCGGATGCATGGATTCACCGAAGAACACACCCGGTGAGCGGTGCAGCTGGCTTACAACGACGCGTTCTGCACCGTTGATGATGAACGTGCCGCGCTCGGTCATGTACGGCAGATTGCCGAGGTACACTTCCTGCTCAACTGTTTCGATGTATTCGGTGCTGTTGGGTTCTTCCGATTTGCTCGAGAGACGCAAACGAGCCTTCAGGGGCACGGCGAACGTGAGTCCGCGTTCCTGGCACTCGACGACGGAGTATTTCGGTTTTTCGAGGAAATACTCGATGAATTCGAGTATATAATTTTCGCGTGCGTCGGTTATTGGGAAGTTTGTAGTAAAAACCTGCTGAATCCCAGAATCTTTTCGCAGCGCAGGAGTGGCTTTCTCCTGTAGGAACTGGTCGAAAGAAGCACATTGGACATCAAGAAAATTCGGATATTTGTATAAATCCGAAATCTTCCCGAAGCTCCACCGGCCATTGGGCATCTGCGACAGGTTCAGACTTCTGAATGTATCGTTGAAACCGCTCGCGTTAGAGGTAGTCAATTCCTGGCTCCTTACATGGTGCGTACGTGACGGAAACCTTAGATCGTGAAACCGGATGCCAGGGAGGCGAATCAGGTAATCACTCGTCGATAGAAGTGTAAGCGATTAAACGACAAGTGCGGGTCGAACAAAATTCGACCCGCTGCTTGCCAATCACATCGATGAATCGTCGTTTTCGTAAAACAGAACGTTCTGTCTGATAGTGGAAAAATATTCTAACGATTCGCGAAATTACTTGAGAACGACGGTTGCGCCAGCTTCTTCGAGTTCTTTTTTCAGCTTGTCGGCGTCGCCCTTGGACAATGCTTCCTTGACGATCGAAGGTGCGCCTTCGACGAGGTCTTTGGCTTCCTTGAGACCGAGGCTGGTGGCTGCGCGAACGACCTTGATCACGTTGATCTTGTTGGCGCCGAAAGCGGTGAGCTCAACATCGAATTCAGTCTGCTCTTCGACTTCGGCGGCGGGGGCTGCACCCATCATCGCGCCACCCATCATCATGGGAGCAGCGGCGGTAACACCAAATTTTTCTTCCAGTGCTTTCTTGAGCTCGGAAGCCTCGAGAAGAGTCAATTTCTCAATTTTCTCTACGATTTCTTCAATAACGGACATTTTATGACTCCTTTGGAGAGATTAAGTATATGTTTCGTTTCTTAATAAGGTTCGGTGATCAGGCTGCCTGTTCCTGTTTCTGCTTTTCGATAGCGTCGATGGCATAGACGATGCCGCTGATAACGCCATTGATTGCACCGACAATGCCCTGAGCCGGAGCGGCGATAGTGCCGATAATACCGGAGATCAGTTCGTTGCGTGTCGGGAGGGCGGCCAGTTCTTCGAGGCGTGAACCGTCAAACACTTCATTGCCGATTGCACAGGCCTTCAGGGACAACATTTTTTCGTTGTCTTTGATGAAGGTCTTCAGCAACCGTGCTGGCGCGATTGGATCGTCATATGCGAAGACGATACCAGTCTGGCCGACGAGATACGGCAGTAATCCGTCGTATCCACCGACTTCCTGAAGTGCGCGGATCAGTAATGTGTTTTTGATGACTTTGTAGTCCACACCGACCTTGAAGAACTCGCTTCGCAGCTGGTTGGCCTTACCGACCGTCAAGTGTGCGAAGTCGGCCAGGTACAGTCCGCTGACGCTTTGAAGGCGCTCGACGGTATCTGTAATCACCTTGGCTTTCTGTTCTTTGGTCATTCGTTTCTCAATGGAAAAGTTCGAATGGGAGCACGTGAATTAATGTAGAAGCATTAGAGTGCGTGTTCTGACCGGATGTAGGTCAGCGAGAAAAATCTATTCTTAGTGCAGATGCGAGGCTTCGACCTTATCAAGTCGGATGCCGGGACCCATCGTGCTCGACAGCACTACACCGCGGATATACACGCCTTTGGCGGCGGCAGGCTTCATGCGGTTGAGCGTCGAGATGAACGACTGAATGTTTTCGACAATCTTGTCTTCGGTGAAGCTCACCTTGCCGACCATGGCGTGCACAATGCCGCCCTTGTCGACGCGGAAGGAAATCTTACCGCCCTTCACATCCAGCACTGCCTGACCAACATCGTTGGTCACGGTACCGGATTTCGGGTTCGGCATCAATCCCCGGGGACCAAGCACCTTACCGAGCTTGCCGACCTCTCCCATCACATCAGGGGTGGCGATCACGACGTCTACGTCGGCCCAGCCCTCCTGAATCTTGGCGAGATAATCTTCCAGACCAACATGCTCCGCACCTGCGTCGAGAGCTTCCTGATGCTTCGCCGGACGGCTGAGCACGAGCACGCGCACGGACTTGCCGATGCCGTGAGGAAGGGACGCGGTACCGCGGACCATCTGATCGGATTTTTTCGGGTCGACGCCAAGACGGACAGCGATATCAACTGATTCGTTGAACTTTGCCTTCGCGGTCTGCTTGAGCATCGTTACACCTTCGTTGAAGCTGTACTCTTTGAATTTCTCGACGGCAGACGTGGTTTCTTTCATTCGTTTCGTGAGTTTCATTTCCTGCACCTTATCCTTCAACAGTGAATCCCATGCTGCGCGCCGTACCCGCAACCATTTCCATGGCGGCTTCGACGGTGTGAGCATTGAGATCCGGCATCTTTGTTTCAGCAATTTCGCGTACCTGGTCCCTCGTCACCTTCGCAACCTTGTTGCGATTGGATTCCGCCGAGCCTTTTTCATGCTTCGCAGCCTTCTTCAAAAGCACTGCCGCAGGCGGTGTCTTGGTGATGAAGGTGAACGATTTGTCAGAGAAAACTGTGATGACAACCGGAATAATCAATCCCGCTTTGTCCTGCGTACGAGCATTAAACTGCTTGCAGAACTCCATGATATTCACGCCCTTTTGACCGAGCGCCGGACCTACCGGAGGAGCGGGATTCGCCGCCGCTGCGGGGATCTGGAGTTTGATGTACGCGGTGATTTTTTTCGCCATGGGAGTATCCGCCTATGATATTACGTATCGAATTCGACCTGACTGAAATCCAGTTCCACCGGGGTTTTGCGTCCAAAAATCGAAACCATCACCTTCAACTTGGATTTCTCCTGGTTGACTTCCTGGACAAAGCCGCTGAAAGTATTGAATGGACCATCGATAACACGCACCGGATCGCCGACGCGGAACTGCACCTCTGGAATTTCGGTATCGCGGCGCTCTTCCATACGGCCGAGAATCTTGTCGATCTCATCACGGCGCAGCGCCGCAGGAGCGTTTTTGGGACCGACAAAGGAAATTACCGAGGGGGTGTTGAGAATGAGATGCTTCGTGTCCTTATCCAACACACAATTGATAAGAACGTAGCCGGGAAAGAAATTACGCGTTTTGGTACGCTTCTTTCCATCCCGAACCTCATATACTTTTTCCGTAGGCACAATAACAGCCACGATCCGCTCGCTCATTCGGAGCGTCGGATCGGCCTGATTGACCTCGTTCTCGATGTATGCCATTACTTTGTTTTCATGGCCGGAATACGACCGGATAGCATACCATCGAAGGTGTTCTGTTTGAATCTCTTCTTCTTCAGAAGCCATGGACAACCGTTTTTTACCTGCTGACTGATTCGCGGCCGATGCCGTCACGAACCAAGCAGCAATTTCATAACTTGCACTAACATTGCATCGATGACGAACACAAAAAGGGAGAGAACGATAGTCGATACAAGCACGACCGTCGTCGAATCCTTGAGTTCATCCTTAGTAGGCCACGTCACCTTCTTCATTTCCTTGATGACGCCATTGATAAAGTCCGTAATCTTTTCTTTCATGACCCGGCTGTCTGTATACTGAAACAAATCGCACGAGAGGAGGGACTCGAACCCCCAACCTGCGGTTTTGGAGACCGCTGCTCTACCAATTAAGCTACTCTCGTAGAATCACTACTCTCGTGGTAACTCACTGGGGAAGCGGCTTATTTGGTTTCCTTGAACATCACGTGTTTGCGTACGACAGGATCGTATTTTTTATGCTCAACGCGTTGCGGATGCAGCTGCTTGCTTTTCTTTGTGGTGTAGCGATATCCCGTACCAGCGGTACTTTCCATGGTTATCATTACACGTCCTTTGTTGCTTTTGGCCATTACTCTGCCTCTATAATCGCGAATTCGAAAGATGAGTGCTCATTTGCACCTTGAGCTCACGACCGGATTCGAACCGGTGACCTCTTCCTTACCAAGGAAGTGCTCTACCTACTGAGCTACGTGAGCCTGGAGCGGGAGACGGGGCTCGAACCCGCAACCAACAGCTTGGAAGGCTGTGACTCTACCAATTGAGTTACCCCCGCGTACGGGACCGCCTCTTAAAGTTCATCTCATCAGCTTCTGCCATTAAGGCTGCACTGATCTGAATTCCGTTCGGGCGGCTTCGGCTGCGCACTTGGCGCTTCGTCGGATGAACTCTGTGGTGGGGGTAGGATTCGAACCTACGAAGTCGTATGACAACAGATTTACAGTCTGTCCCGGTTGGCCACTTCGGTACCCCACCGTTTCATCGTCTATGTTTGAACAGAGCTGGCGACCAGACTTGAACTGGTGACCTGCTGATTACAAATCAGCTGCTCTACCAACTGAGCTACGCCAGCAGGTCCGTCCTAAAAATGCGGACAGGATCACAAATATAGCGGTCTTTTTGTTAAAGTCAAACAGTCCAGAGGCATGACTGTGAAAAAACTGGACTTTTTTACAGATTTTTTTTCAAAAATGACAGGATGACGCTATCCAATCCCACCCCGGCATCCAAAATATCAGTGCCGTGACCGGCATTTTCATACAACTTCACTTCTATTCCAGATACCACAGCCCGATACGCATCCACTGTTTCCACTGATCGCAAATCTTCGCTGCTGGCCACGGCAAGAAGAGGCCGGCCCTTGTATTTTTTTACCGGACCTTCGGTCGGCAGTTCATTGAAATAATTCAAACCCGGACTCAGCAGCACCACAACGCGGACCGACGGATCATCGGCTGCGTAAATGATGGCGTTGCTGCTGCCGTAAGAGGCGCCGATGATGCCGATGCGCGCAGCATCGACGGACGGCTGGGCACGGAGAAAAAGCATTGCCGCCTGGATGTCGGCACCTGCCCTGCGGTCAGGACGAATGCTTTTGCCATCCGAGGATTTCGTGCTTCCGCCGTATCCGCGCATGTCGATTGCGAGCACAGTGATCCCTGCAGACTGCAGGCTCTTCGCAAGCACTGCGAAGCTGCTGCGATCGCTGCGCCACTGATGAAGGCACAGCACAGTCGGCGCCTTGTCCCCTGCGGGATAAAGCGTTCCTGTTATGACAATGCCGTCGGCAGTGGTGAAATTAACATTTTGCGATCCGCCCGGCAGCACCGCAGCCGCATTCCCGCTTTTCAGCCCTGCAGCTTTATCTCCGGTGTTGCCTTCTGATTGACAGTTCACGAACAATAACGTCGCAACTACCGCAATAATGATATTTCCAGCTTTCATTCTGCTCTCCTGTTTCCTTCGGAAATCGAATTCTGTCAGTCAGCGTTCTCACACAATGACGAGCCTGAAGGCTCATCCTCCAAATCACATGACGAGCCTGAAGGCTCATTCTGACGTCCCCGCCTCAAGCACGATTCTTGCGATGACCTCTGAGGTCATTGCTTCATCGACGTCAATCCACCGCGAGCGCGTTTCTTTCCGCAGCCAAGTCATTTGCCGGCGGGCATACTGCCGCGTACTGCGCTTGATCGCTTCGACCGTTTCATCGATTGACATTCGCTTTGAAAGATAGCCGATGATTTCCTTATATCCAACCGTGTTGAGGGCCGACCAGCCAGGTTCGATTCCCGCTGCCAAGAGACCGCTCACCTCTTCGACCAGGCCATCAGCCATCATTTCGTCAACACGTCGATTGATGCGCTCATGCAGTGCGCCGCGATCCCATCGGAGCGCTGCTATGTGTGCGTCGTAGGACAGCGACGGCATTCGCCCGGCACGAAGCTCGGAAAAACGCTGCCCGGTCAGCAGGCATACCTCCAAAGCGCGGATCACGCGGACAGGATTCCGTTGATCGATAATCTCACCCGTGGCAGGGTCAAGACGGCGCAGCTCCTCTACGAGCGCGGGAAGTCCGTCGGTAAGAATCCGCTCCTCAAGCTGCGCACGCAGCAGCGGATCCGCTTTTGGACCTTCGAATATGCCGTCAGTGATTGCGCGGACGTATAATCCGGAACCTCCCACTACGAGCACACGCTTCCCGCGCGAGAGGATATCATCTATCCAGCCTTGGGAGTCCTCGAAAAACCGTCCAACGGTATATGTCTCGGAAGGATCGCACACGTCGATGCCATGATGCGGTACGGCCGAAAGTTCATCCGCCCCGGGCTTCGCCGTACCGATATTCATTCCCCTGTAAACCTGACGCGAGTCTGCGCTGATGATCTCGGCATCGAGCATTCCTGCCAATGTGATGCCGACCGCTGTCTTGCCCGAAGCGGTAGGACCCGTAAGCACGATAATCTGTGGTCGCTGACTGATCATTTGCTTGGCGTACCTATTTCCGCCAGCCTTCCTTGCCGACGAGAGGAACAAATTTGAAGCCGGCATTTTTCCCGTGGACGAATTCATCCCCCTGCCGCTGCACCACGATCATGTCCTGCGTCGTCTGATCTCCGACGGGAATCACGAGGCGTCCACCGTCCGCCAGCTGCCTCAGCAGCGAGGGAGGCACGTCTGGAGCACCCGCAGTGACGATGATGCCGTTGTAGGGAGCGAACTGCGACCAGCCGATGCTGCCGTCCCCCACTTTGGATGCGACATTGTAACCGAGTGCATCAATCCGGCGGCGTGCGTGCTCGAGCAGATCGAAATGTCGTTCAATGGTAAACACCCGGGCTCCCAGTTCTGCAAGGATGCAAGCCTGATATCCGCTGCCCGTGCCGATCTCGAGGACCTTGTCTCCCCTCCGTACCTGTAGCAGCTGTGTCATGAAAGCCACTGTGAAGGGCTGGGAGATGGTCTGCTGGCATTCAATAGGCAGAGCCGAGTCGTCGTATGCCTTCGGCAGGAAAACGTCCTGGACGAACATATGACGAGGAACGGAGCCGATGGCGCTGAGCACGGCACCGTCTGTAATTCCTTTTTTCTGAAGAGTACTCACCAGCTGGGCGCGGGCAAGATCATATTGGCGGTTGGAAAAGAACGTACTCATTCCTTCGCGCTGTCCTTGCTGATATCCTGTTTGAATGGAGCTTCGAAAATCGACTTCACATTGACATTCAAACCCTTGTGCAGAATTTCCCGAAGCTGTTCCGGAGTGAGGTCGCGTCTCAGCTGTCCATCCTCTGCGATGGAAATGATGCCGGTTTCTTCAGACACCACAATGGTGAGCGCGTCGGTCTGCTCCGAAATCCCGACCGCCGAACGATGGCGCATTCCCATGATGAAACTATCGGCTCGCAGCTGGTTGCTGAGCGGGAGAGTACAGCGGGCTGCCAGCACGACACGATCCTTGATAATCACAGCTCCGTCATGAAGCGGCGCCTTGGGATTGAAAATGGAAAGCAGCAGCTGTTTACTGACCTCGGCCCCGAGTGGAATTCCCGTTTCGATAATCATCCGGATTCCAGTACTGCGAGGAATCACGATCAGCGCGCCGATCTGCCGCTGCGCCATGTCTTCACAAGCCTCCACGATGGCCTCTATCGTCTCATCCACGCTGCTGCGCATGAGACTCCCCATCAACCGGCCTCGGCCGAGAAGCACGAGCAGGCGCCGTAATTCAGGCTGGAAAAGTATGATGAAAGCTATCACCCAGATATCGGTCAGCGTTTTCAGAATCCAGGATACGGCCTTCAGTTCGAGTGACGATGCGATGAAAGATCCGGCGACCACAACCAGTAAACCGAGAAAGATCTGGATTGCGATCGTCCCGCGCATGACGAGATACAGACGGTAGAAAACGAAAGTGACGACCATAATGTCGAGCAGGTCAGTCCAGCCGATTTCGAGGAACCCAATTTTAAAGAGCATGCTGCGGTACCTCACTGTTTGCGATGGCCGAAGCTACATCGATTGCATCACGGGTCGCCTTTACGTCGTGCACGCGCAAAATCCGCGCACCGTTCAGATACGCAATCACATTGCTGGCGATGCTTCCGGCAAGTCGATCCTGCACCTCTGCTCCGGTCAATGCACCGATGAACGATTTTCGAGAGGTCCCGACCAGTACCGGATATTCGAATCGCCGGAGCTGACTCAGTTCGCGAAGCAGTTCGAGGTTATGAGCGACCGTCTTTCCGAAGCCGATGCCCGGATCCAGCACAATACGTTCGATCCCGGCTTCGCGGCAATTCGCGATGCGTTCATTAAAAAAGAGTATCACCTCTTCCATAATGTTTTCATACGCCGGCTGCAGCTGCATGGTGGCCGGCGTCCCCTGCATGTGCATGAGCACGACCGGAACGCCAAGGCGCGCAGCGGCATTCTTCATCAACGGATCGTGCCGCAGAGCGCTGACATCGTTGATGATGTCCGCACCTGCATCGATAGCCGCCGACGCAACGTCAGCGTGTCTGGTGTCGATGGATATCGGCAGATCGCTGCGGAGGCGTATCGCTTCCACAACCGGAAGCACGCGATCCATTTCTTCTGCTGCGGAAATTTCAAGGGCGCCGGGACGCGTGGATTCCCCGCCCACATCGATAATATCCGCGCCTTCCCTCTCCATCTCAAGAGCACGAGCAACAGCCGCATCAACATGCTGAAACACGCCGCCGTCAGAAAAAGAATCCGGCGTAATGTTCAGGATGCCCATCAACATACAGGGCGCAGCAGGGTCGAATATCCTGTCGCGCAGCTGAAGTGTACGGCCATGTTCCATGCTTTCGCTCATTGTTGCCTGAAGAAACGGGAAGTGATCCGGGGCTCCGATCGGATCTATTATCATATCATACGATCATGCCAAGAAAAATGCAATGGGGTTGGAGTTCCCCATGTCGAATTCCCCTGAAAATGAAGGAAGGACGCCCCGCTAAGCGGGACGTCCTTCCTGGTCTCAACCTTGAGTCCGAGTAGGGTGTTACTTGGACAAGGTCATCTGCTTGGTCTGAGTGAAGTTTCCGGCGGTCATACGATAAACGTAAGTGCCGCTCGGAAGTGCTGTCGCATCAAACGTCGCTTCGTAGCGGCCGGTCGGGAGAACGTCGTTGA
>JBATDG010000128.1:0-52379 GCA_049663345.1 Bacteroidota bacterium | reverse complement strand
TCGGCGCCGAGGTTGTTGTACACTGCGATGCGGACCTGACGCTCTTCCGACACGTTGAACACAATGTTCGTCGTCGGATTGAACGGGTTCGGATAGTTCTGCTCAAGTGAGAACTCCATCGGGAGTGACGCGGCGCCATCCTTGCCGTAGGTGTACGGATGCGCAAGAGCAATATTGCCGCCGATGTTCGACGGGTTGAAGTCATTTACCTTCACCGAGTTCGTCAGAGGATCTGACACAGACGTGGTGCCCAGGATAGGATCTTCCCACGGACCGAGAGCCACCGCCTGACGCACGCCGCGAAGCTGCATCTTGTCGGTGATCATGGCTGCTTCAGCATCCGCGTACGGGAACGTCACGTTTGCTGTCCAGCCGGTACCGGTGTGTGTGATCTGCCAGTAGCGCTTGACAAACAACTTGCGCGCAAGGTTCTGCGGCAGTGCGTTCGGATACGCACGGATCGTCATCATGTCGATCTGTCCGCTCGTCACTTCCACCGTTGCGATCGGATCACCCGTGTTCGGATCAACGAAGTTGTACGGACTTCCCGGCACGGTCAGCGGCGTCGAGATGGTCTGCTGAATGAAGGGCACGCCGGTCTTGGAACCGGAATTGGTGATGATCAGATCGACCTGAATATTGAGCGGTTCATTGGTAGCCTGCAGACCGTTTCCGGGAGGCGGGAAATCGTTATTGAAGAGAATACCGTAGAACGTGATTTCTCCAACATGCGTACCTGGAGCAAGACCCGACGGATTCACGGTCAACGTGAAATTCTGCATCTGACGGGGACGAGGCGGATTCAGGTTGTAGTTCTGCAGCGTTGGGTCAGGAGTTTCCTTCGTCAGTGTGATCCACGGCGTTGAAGTCTCGACGTCCCAGAGGAAATCGCCCATGGCGCCATAGATGTTGGTATTCGACTGCACTTCATACGTGCGGTTGATCACGGCAGGCTGCTTGTAGTTCGCCATAACCGTGATCTTATAGGCAGGGTTGTCGATGAAGGATGACAGCGGTGCGCCCGGGAGACCGAAGGCAATTTTTGGCGGCGGTGAGGGATTGTCGTCCAGTTTAACATTGTCAAAGGAGAAGTACGAATCCGTTCCACTCGTCGTGAAATGAAATGCGACGTAGAATGTGCCGTTAAACAGCGGCGTATTGAAATACGGGTCGAGTCCGCCAGCCAGCTGCTTCGCACTGAAGAAGCCACCCGGTGCGATATTCGCGAACGTGGCGAATACAGTCATCTGTGTCGGATCCGGAGTTTCGCCGAAAGCCGCTTCGATGGTCACGGGAGATCCGCCCCAGTTTTTGAATTCAAAATCGAGTCGGTAGCTCGAACCGGCATCAAGATCTGCCCCTGGAGTAACGATCCATTCGTCAGCTGCCTCGGTATGTGCGGCTATCGCCAATGCCTGGTTCGATCCGTTGAATGCACCGAGCGTCACATCAAGAGACGCTCCGCCGTTGTTGTCAATGCGGGTCCACGGCTGATCGAGGTAGCCCGGATCACGGGTGAAGGGATAGACACCAGGTTCCATGTACTCAAACCCCTGGAATCCATGTACTTTCGCCGAGAACACCTGGCCACTGGCCATGCCGCCGTCATTGCTGTCGTCTTCATCTGTTACCCAGAAGATTTTCGCGTAGACGGTGGGAGTGGTCCCTGCGGTCAGACCGCTGATGCGCTGAGTGAATTCGACAACCGACTTGTGATCGACCCAGCCGGGCGTGAACGTCTCCTGAACGCCATCGTTCACATCGGCCGGCATGGAGCCCAGTTTGTAAGTCACAGTTACCGAAGATGGATCATTGCTGAGGCCGGTGTTTTCAAGCACGACTTTTACCGGATGCTCTGCGGAGCCTTCCTGACGGACCCACGTCCCGTCCGCGACACCGAGCATCATTTCCGCTATGGCAAGGTCATTTTCGGGCGGCGGAGAGGGATATTCGTCAGCGCCGATGCTGGGGCTGATTCCTCGCGCATCGCCATCGAAATCATCACTTACGATCGCGGAAGCAATTCCCGCCTGGTAGCCCACGTGGGAGCGGCAATGGAGATCATCGTCGCTGACCCAGTAAGGATTTCCCCAGACGGAATTGTCATGCACATTGTTGGCTGCCTGTAGCGAAGCCAAACTTGTGTAGTAGGTACCATCCCAGCGAAACTGTTTATTGGCATTCGGATTATAGGCGTAGTACCCATTGTAATCGAACTGTGCAAGGCTGTTGTCGTAGTAGTTGTAGATCGCGTAAAATGTACCGCTTCCCTTATAGGATACCCAATTGTTGGTGACCTTGCATCCGTAGCTGCTGGATTCACCGTACTGGTAGATTCCGTAGGCGGTCGAGTTGGTCCACATATGCACCGAGTTATAGACGATGTCGGAATAGCGGGCATAACTGCAATAGAGGCCGTACCCTGTCGAGTTACCGGACTGCACGCCAATATTGTTCGCCATCAAGCCGCGATTCGACGTTGAGGCCAGGTAGTAATTTGGACGGTAGAAATAAAATGGATAGCGGCCGGCCTTGGAATAGTTGCCGATCAGCTTGGGGCCGTCCTTGCCGTAATACAGGTAGATGCCATACGATGACACATTCCCTGCACGCATGTCCACGGTGTTACCGAGCACTTCCGGACGCGTCTGATAATAGACGTACAGTCCGTAGTAGTAAGCCTCCAACACATTGTTTCTCACAAAATCATTGTCGTGGGCATACGACATACTGGAACTGGAATACCCGTTGAAGCGAACGCCGTAATACCCACCTGTGATCGTATTGTCCTGAATCAGTGCGTTGTTGGCCCAGTCACCTGTACTTGAATAGCTTGTTGGTGAACTTGCCAGAATGCCGATGCAATAGGAGTTCGTCGACGTCGCGCTGACTTCAACGCTGCAGTTGAGAACCTCGTCGTAGTCGGCCTGATTCGTAAACAGGACGCCGTACCCGTATGTCGTATTTGTAGATTTGATGGTAAGGTTTTTGACAGTGATGTAGTCCGCGCCGTAAAAACGCCAGACATAGTCGCCGCTGCCACAGTTGTACTGAAGTACACGAGTTGCGGCATTTCCGGCTCCACCATCGAAGGTGATGCGATTCACCGCATTCGCGCCTGCGATGGGAGAAATCGAGACCTGTTCCGTATATGTGCCGGGTAGGACCGAAAAAGTCACCGGACCGTTCACACCGCTGGAACTGAGTGCGCTCACAGCCGCTGTGAACGTCGCGTAGTTTCCTCCGCTGCCAATCGTATAGTTCCCATTCAGCTGAGCCTGGGCTGACGGGGCGGTAACACCTATCATCAAGCCAAGACTGAGGATGAGAATCGAAATCGATCTCCTCAATGCTGTCTGTCTTGTTTTCATAAAGGACTCCTGTGCATGTATTTTCGTGAATAATGTAAACGTTGGGCTGGTAATGAACAGAGCAACATGTTCCGTTATGAATCACGGCCTCGAGACGGAATCAACGTTCACTGGCCTGCGTCTGTAAATAATATAGCGCATCGATTTGACATTGGCAAGCCATAATTGCATTTCTTACACATGTGAATATTTACCACTATCACGACAGAGAAAGCGCCGTTACCGCCTTATTATGAGGATTTATGGGAAAATTGCGGTCTCGCTTTATGCACTCTTTTATGACATCTCTGGTTTTTTCCCTCGCTCTAACTCGCCACGAAACAATGCTTGACATCGATGTACAGCGATGCAGATCGTCAGAAAATTCAGGATGCAATGTGATTTATATTCACTATTCGCCAAGCGATGAACATCCCTCTTTCATCATCCCCTTTTAAGCCAGTCTCAGGTCTTTATATCACCCCGCAACATCACTTTCAGCTGGAGCAGCACTGCACGAACCCTCGAATCCCACAGCTGGAGCAGCAATTCACGAACCCTCGAAACTTACAGCTGGAGCAGCAATTCGCGCGCGCTCGAAGCTTCCTGCGAGGATCCCGCATTCTGAATGCATGCTTCGAGCAGCCGGCGAGCAGCCCCCGTATCCCCCGTCATTTTCAAATGCAGATCTGCGGCTACCAGATACCAGGAAGGATACATCGCGGGTTCGCGCTGAAGCGCAGCATCATAGGCACGCGCCGCCGCAGGATATTCCCCTCGCTGCTGATAGAGTCCACCTGCAGTCATGTGAAGGAAGGCGTCCTTTGTCTGATCCGTGACCGCACTCCTTATTCGTTGAAGCTCGTCTTCAACTCCTCCACCCTCGCCTCGAAGCACGGTGAGAAGCCCCAATTCCGGCCAATCCGGAAACAGCGGCCTGAACGAAGCTTCGTACCGCTGCGTCAGCTCACGCTCGCCGACCTGCCAGGCGGACAGCAGCAAGCGAGCGACAAACTCGCGGGCGTCTTTCGTGCTTATGGTCAGGAAATTATCGGGCGCTCCTCCCTGCGATACCTGCCGCAGATAGGCATCGCATAGCCAGCCAAGTTCAACTCGACGCTGAGCGGGATCACGCAGCTGCAGCGCGGAACTCAAATACTCCGCATATCCGATGTGGCTGCGATAACCGGTTTCAATCTGAAGGCGCAGAATGCGGAAGTAGGCTGGAGAATCACCACCGGACTGATAGAACTTTCGCAGGTTTTCGTAGGCCGTAAAGGTGTTCATCGGAAGAAGGAGTCCGGCGTCCATCGCAGCGATTTCTTCGAATCGCTCGGCGGAAGCGCGATCCTGCGTGTTGACGGAAATCCAGAGCAGGAGCTGCGAAAGAATGGCCGCGGCAAGAGCAGGAAGCACCGCCCGCTGCCAGGCGCTGCCATCGGATTCGGTCCACAGCGCGAGCGCGAGCATCAGCACGCCCAGCAAGGCAAACGCGCCCACATCCCAGTCGCGTGCGAGTCCGAGAAAGGTATTCCCGAACAGCAGCAGCGTCACTCCGCCGGCAGCGGCAGTGGCGCCGAACAGTACTGCCGGACGGCGGAGAATCGCGTTTCTGCGTCCGGTACCGAGCAGCAGCGGGATTACAAAGATCACGGGACCAAGTCCCAAAAGCAGCATATTGCCGATGTCCGCCCAGCGTTCGGGAGCCAGAAGTACATAGCTCTGCCAGCCGGTTCGCAATCCCTCCACCACGCGTTCGTAAGGCGTGAGTGCGACGAGATACGCGCTGTCGCCTGCAGCGGCGCCTAAGACGTATAGCAGGGCGACACCGCCAAGAGGCAGCAGCATCAGCGCGACCGCAGCGCGGCGCAGTGGCAGAGCCCCTTCCTCGCCGCGTACTTTCCAGTGCAGCAGAAGCAGCAGTGAAGGCAGCCAGACAATCGCAGATGCGCCGAACAGAACAGCGAGAATGAAAAGCAGAAGCGGCAGCCAGATGGGCGCATGTCCGCGCAGACATTGCCACGCAGTGACCAGGTAAGCTATGCTCAGCGCATACACCAGCGCGTACAGTTCGATGTATCCGAGAAACAGCAGCGTGCCATCAGCGCCAAGGAAAAGCAACGCCGTGATCCAGACGTTGGAGGTTTTTTCGCGCCGGGTGGAAAACAGCACAGCAGCCGCGGCGATGAGTATTCCGGCAACGCCGGCAAGGATAAATGGGAGGCGAATATCCGTTGGATGGACCGTACGGGCAAATCCGTCAAGGAGGATCCCCGTCAGCCACGCGCTGGGCTTTATCATGCTGTTGGCAAAGTCCGGCAGCGTCATGCTTCGGTACAGTTCCGCGACGTACCAGGTGCCGTCCCCGAGAAAGGCGTATGCTATCTGCACCCAATACGCAAAAGCGCCTGCACCGAGCGTTAAGGCAGTCGCCCACAGCATTCTCCGTCCATTCGTCTTTTCTGAAGTTGCTGAGGACTTCCATCCGGAAGTAAAAAGCCCGGAAACCTGCGGGATAAGAAAAAGCAGCGGCAGCCAGAGAGCGGCATGCATTAGAGGAGAGGCATCGAGCCATGCGGGGAAATCGATGCCCCAGAGCCGGCTGCCCAGCGGATGCCAGAGCGAAACGAGGCCGCGAAGGATGAGAAAAAATGCAATGGCCGCGAGCATCGCTCTCGCTGCGACGGTCAAGGGCTCCGCAGCTGTCCGGATTTGCGGACTGGATTTCACCGTTCCTGCGTCAGAGGATTTCTTCTTCGTCTTACCTGCTGCTGCCATGCGTTTCTGCTGTTGTCAGGGAGTGGAATATTGCCGCTGTTCGATAATGGATGTCTTCTCGCGTGCATCGTTCATGAGCTGCTTCTGCGCTGCAGGATTGGCTATGCGATGCTGTTCAGGAGTTGAGAGAAAGAGCCGGTAATGCTCAAGCGCCGACTCCATGCGCGGCGGATCAATCCGGATCTCAGCTTCAGCGAGATAATACGCCGGGAGCGTGAAGCTGCTGTCCAGCTTCAGGGCCTTCCCCAATGCGGCAGCGGCTGCAGTGAAATCCTGCGCTGTCAGCAGCCCGCGTCCGATATAAAAAGCTAATGTTGCGTTTTTCTCAATTTCACGGGAGGCGCGTTCGAAGGCCTCGCCGCCGGGGAACGGTCCGCCGCGATCCCAGCCGTACTGCGCCGTTGCCATATCCAGCATTGGATCAGCACCGAGGATGGCACTGAACGCCTGCATTTCAGAACGGAACAAAGCATCCACTTCCCCGCCGGACTGCGGCAGCTGTCCGAGCTGTATCAGCAGCTCGACGGACAGTTCACGGAATTCCTGCCTGCTTCCTTCGTACAGGGCGTCCGTCCCGGAGATCTGCATTTTCTCCAATCGTCCGCGCAGTTGTGTGAATATCCATGCGTAGCGTGCGGGACGCTCCCCGGCGGGAATCCCTTCTATTACTGCAAGCGCGTACTGCCGAAAATCATTCGGATAGCCGACCATTTCGATTTTTTTCTGAATCGCCCAGGCTACATTCGCCTTATCGGCCGTGCTCTGATAATACTTGCGCAGATGCTCGTAGCCGTTGAGTGCGAAGTCCCCTGTGACATTCCTGTCGTCGAGCGTCATGATATCGCGAAAGCGCTGCTCGGAGCGCCCGGCATCAATATTCACCAGCATCCACGGCAGCACAGCAGCGATCGAACCCAAAGCCGCGAGGTACAGCAGATAATTCCGTCGCGGCGCCTCTTCCCTGCGGAGCAATGCCAGCACGAACACGCCGAGCACGACGCCGAAGAAAGCGTTGACGTCCCAGTCGCGAGACATTCCGAAGCAGGTATAGCCAAAAAGCATGAGGAACAGGGAAAAGAGCACATGCGTCAATCCCACGAGAAGCGGAGCATCCCACCCCTTTGTCCGGAGAAATGGCAGCACGGCGAGCAGCGGCGCTCCGGTGAGCAGCAGCATGTTGAGAATGTCGACGAGATGTGCGGATGAGAGCAGCGTGTAATTCTGCACCGCGCCGTCTTCCCCGAAGGGCTGCAGCGCGAGAATGATGCGCGAGCCATTGAAGGCCACGCCGCTGGCGAAATAATATACACCACCAGCGGCAAGTGCAGCGGCGGCCAGCAGCAGAACATTCCGCAGCGTGAGCAGGGAACGGAATTTCTCCTGCCGCGATGCCAGTGCAAGCAGCACGCCGGGCAGCAGCACCAGCGACATGAGATGGAAAGCAGCTGCGAGCAGCAGTGCGGCCATCGGCCAGTAAGGGGCGAGGCGTCCCCGCGCAGCTTCAATGCTGAGGAAGACTGTTGCGAGAATGCCGACCAGCGCGAAGGTGTAGTATTCGACGTATCCGAAAAAGAAGAGTGCAGCGGGAGTGAACAGCAGAATGACGATGAATGCAGCACGCTCTGTCCCGCGATCGCTGTAGCGCTTAGCGAACATCCCGGCCAGCAGCACATACACGATCCCGGCAAGTGCGCCGGTGATCCAGAATACCGATTGCGGATTTTCTGCAAGCGTCCCTCCCATGGACCACAGAAGTTTCGCTCCCTGTGCGAGCGGCCAGGCGGTGAGAGGTGCAGAGCCGGTGGAAAAAAGGACCTCGTTCGAAACGGAAAGCCCGCGCACATAGCGGAAATGTTCGGCGAGATACGATCCGCCGTCGCCGAGGAAATAGGTGTCCATGTGGAAAGTCCAGAACAGCGCACCGGCCAGCAATGCAAGAATGACTGCGAAGAGTTTGGTCGGCAGCTTCTCGACTATGCGTCCCTTCAGCTGAAAAATTCCATACAGCAGCGGTGTCGCCGCGAGCAGGCCAAACGCTGCGATGGCGATCTGCAGCCAGAGCGGCAGCCATGCCGAGGCGTTGAGTCCCCAGACGCGCGATGCGGGGAACTGCGCAGCGGCCAGTCGAAGCAGCGCAAGAACTGCGAAGACAGCGCCAGCCGCCCGCGCGAGATCAGTCGGAATGGCCGCACCCGGTGCAGTACGCCTCGCTTCCGATGCGGAGCGCTTCGCTTCCGAGACAGGACGCTTTGCTTCCGTACTGCGGAGCACGCTCTTGCCTTTCGCTTTCGCCATCACTCTTCCCTTATTGATTCGACACGAGAATTCGTCTGCTAACACCCCCGGTAACGAGCAAGTACACTCCCGCAGGGATATCGGGGACAAGAATACGGACCAGACCATCCGATAAAATCGTCGCAGCGGGCTGCGCAATCATTCTCCCGAGCAAATCGTAAATCACGGCAGAGGCCCCGGTCTGCTGCTGCGCACTGCTTATCGAAAGACTCAGCAGTCCCGGCTGTCCGGCACGCAGCGGATGCGGCCAGACGTTGAACGCTGCGGGAGCGGGGAGAGCATCGATGGCGGTGGTACGCGTAAACATGCGTTCGATCAGGTTCCATAATTCAGGAAGGTCCGCATCGTAGCCCAGCGCCCACATTCCAATGCCCGCGATCGCGAGATCCTTGACCAGCTGATATTTGTATTCGAGACTCTCGTCATCATCGTACCAGAGCTGCTGCCAGCCACCGCTGTTGTAGGCAATCCAGGGATTCAGAAAGCTATCGCTCCACTGACGGTTATTTGTCGGAAGCATCGATGCGACGGCGGAGTAGGTGCGTGCCGTGGCGCGGCCGGTCGTCGCCGCGCCCGATACCTCGCTCACTACCGGCCAGTCATATCCGTAATAGGGAACACCCATGACCAGCCTTGAAGGCGGCACGCCCTGATCGAGATACCAGCGCAGCGAACGTTCAACATTGTAGCTCATGCCTCGGATAGGTGCCACCGGTCCGGCTGCCGTGCTGCTCGACCATGAATAGTCATAGCACATCACGAAGAACAGATCGATCGATGAGGAAAGCGAGGCGACGTCCCAGGCGTTGTTCCAGTCCACCGCGGGAGCGGCGACACTGATGACGGCATCCGGGATTGCGGCGTCGAGTCGTGAGCGTAATTCGGCGAAAAAGGAAACCAGGTTTACCCTCTGATCTCCGGGCATGGATTCGAAATCAATATTCACACCGTTCCCGCCCCTTTCCTGCAGCAGTGCAATCAGACGGGTAATCAGAACATCGCGCGCCTGAGGCGAGGAGAGCAGCGTGCGGTTGTTCGCATCGCCGAAATTCGTGACAGTAAGCAGCACCTTCACGCCGGCCGCTTTCGCCCGGTCGATAACTGTGCTTGTGCGCCAGGCATGGACAGTCAACGGCTCCCCTGTTGCGGCATCCACTTCGTAGGAAAAGTAGGCGAGATGCGTCAGGAGATCCCAGCGGTAGGAGTCCGCGGCATCGTCTGAAATCCAGTACGGATGATAGCCGTGCACGACATGGGTAAGCTTACCGGCTCTCCGCTGCAGTGGAGGCGCGGCATTGCCGCGAAAGACGGGAGAGGGACGCTGCTCTGCCTGCCAGGCATGCGGGCTGTCAGAGGGCCCGTGGAGTGCCTGATGGAACAGCGCCGGGGGCAGCGAATCCTTTACGGACCGCCGCCCCTGTGGCTGCTTGCCCACGGGCTGCGGGGCGAATGTCTTCGGCAGGTTCTGCTGCTCTGCTTTCGCAGGAATCAGTTGCGGTTGGGGTGGCAGTTCAAGGGACAGTCCTGTCGTGTCGCTGTGCTGCGGCGCTCCCGAAGTTTGCGCGGATGCGCGTACCAGAGGCAGGACCAGACCGGCCAGCAGAAAACAGGCGGTCAGAAGAAATTTCAATTTGGTATGAAGCATGCAGTTTAGATATGTTCTTCGCTCTCTCCGGCGAGGGCGCTGAGCTGATCGGGAGTGAATGCCCCGCGCTCGGTAATGAATGCCGTGACGAATTCCACGGGGGTCCACTCAAAATAACGGTTCCAGATGTTAAAACCGTCGCCTTCTCCCCTTTGCAGCAATTCCTCTCCCGGACGATCCTCCACAAGAATTTCCGTATGCAGCTGCGGCGAAAATTTCAGCGAGTCGCACAGCACATAAAGCGGCACTCCCAGCGCCTTGCAGCATATTGCGAGAGGGTAGGTCCCGGTTTTGTTGAGGAGGAAGCCGTCCGCACTGATGCTGTCTGCACCGACAACCGCAGCATCGGCACGTTCCACCGCCTGGGCCATCGCCGCATCCACCATGAGTGTGCAGGGAATCTTATGTTCATGCAGATCGTGAATGCTGCGGTGTCCCTCAAGCATGGGCCGGCCTTCCAGCACGTAGACATGACCGAGCAGCTTGAGCTCCTGCAGATGATACATTGCCGAGAGTACGGTTGAACTGCGCGAAATCGTTGCCAGAGACGTCGTTTTCGTAAATAACCCGCCGAAAACATCGGCGATGCTTTCTCCCGCCTCAGTGAGAATTTTTTCCAGCGAGGAGATGTAGCCTATCGCGTCAGCGATCTCGTCGTCGTCGTGAAGCTTGTCAAGAAAATCGGATTTAAGGATGTGCAGCACAGCATGCAGCGATGGCATGCTTTTCTGAGAAATCTCGAGCAATGCGAATCCCTCGCGCAATTCGTCGAAGCGGTACCCGATGGTACAGCTTTCACAGAGGGCGAGAAGTTTCCGGATCAGCTCCGTCGCGCCGGAAGTATTGTCCGACGCCAATTGCTCAAATTCTTTCAGCACATGAACCAGCGGATGTAATGCTGAAAAGATATGTCTCCCCCGTGCAAAAGGCAAGGAGGCAAGAGCGCCTGCGGCGCGTGGGAGCGCCTGCGGCGCGTGGGAGCGCCTGCGGCGCGGCCATGCGCTCGAAATGCTCTTCTGCGAGCATCCCGCGCTGAGGGAAGGTCAGTTGAAAAATGGGATCATCAGGAATGTCGGACCAGTCGATGAGCTGGTTGATCACGTAAGCATTGACTTTAAAGATAACAATTCACCTTTCCGACGCGGCGAATCCGCCATATCTTCGCAGAATTGCCTATCGGCTGTTTTTCTGTACAAATACTTCCTTTCGAAGAATCGATGCGGAACCAAACACCCCGAGTCCGCCGATTATATTGCTTTCCTGCTGATCATACTCAGCAGAAATCCTGCTGAACTGCACGCTTTTGAACCATTCGAGGAACCAGTAATCCGGGGCGAAAACCGTGATTTCATTTCTCCCAAACCATGTAAAGGCATTCCAGGCCAGACGCATCCTGCTTTGCGGCGCATACACCCATTGCGTCAGACTGTAGGTGGTCCCGCGCTTCTCTCCGCGGCTGTTGGTGCGCGCGTTGACATCAGCGCCCGGCGGATCGAGATACATGCCGTATCCCAGCGTATCTAGTGCGAGGACACTCAGCAAATACTCGGCGCTGTTTCCCGGCGTCCAGACCATACGCAGGGAATCGCTCTGCGGCAGGCTTGTTGTGTCCTGAGGATACTGGACGAGTCCGGCCGGCTGAATTGTCCAGTCGATCGTCTTCGGCGTCGTCGTCTCTGCATAAACCACCGCCCCTCCCGGCATGCGTACGACGAGCCGGTACTTGGTCTCGGGCAGCACGCGGATGCTGCTGTCGGGACAGAAGTAGCTTCCCCCGCCCGCCAGTTCGCGGTACGCCAGCGCGAGCGTCTGTCCGTTGACCTCGATCGAGACATCCGCATTGCTGACGAGGCTGGCAGAATAATCATACGGCTGGTCGATCGGCTGCGACATCGCGACGATAATATCCTCGATCGGCTCGCCGACCAGGAGATACCCCTGCACGTAGGGACGGGGAGAATAATCGGTTGGAGGCGCATCTTCACATGCGGTGAATGCGGCGAGGGCGAACAGAAGGCTGATGGAGATGTATGTTTTCATTGCGGGCCTAGAAGGTAATTTCCAGCGCGGCACTGGGAATAATGGGGAGAAGCAGAACGTCCGTCACCTCGGTCACGTCTTCGCTGGTATCGTAATAGCGGTACCAGATATCGCGATGCGAATAGATGTTGTAAATGTCGATCAGCAATTTTGCAGGCTGCCCGAACAGGGTCGTGTGATAGTTGGCGTTCAGGTTGAGCTGATGCGAAGCCGGCAGGCGCAGTCCGTAAAGATCCGCCGGCACGGTGACGCCGATGCCTTGATTGTCGCCGGGGAAGGATGTCTGGAAGCGCGAGGTCTGCCCGGTGTAGGACTGCCCGCTCTGATAAGTAAACGATGCACCCACTTCCCAGCGGTCGTTCAGTCGATACTGCGCTACAAGCTTGAGGTCGTGTCGCCTGTCCCATTTCGGACGAAACGCAGCGCCCTTGTTCAATTCATCGAACGTTGAAGTGATGTACCCGAGCGCGTACCCGGCCCAGCCGGTGAGATTACCCACGCGTTTTTGGAGAAAGAATTCGATTCCGTAGGACTGTCCCGTACCATTGTAGAAAATCTCGTTGACCGCAGTGGACTGCGTGGCGAACTCGCGGAGTTCGCTGACGTTGTACAGGTCCTTGTAGTATGTCTCGACGTTGAATTCATATCCGTCGAAAGGATGCGTTTCAAGACCGAGCACATAATGCACTGCAAGCGAAGGATCCACGGTTCCGTCGGTGGGAAGCCAGGTATCGAAAAAGCTGAAATCCGGCACTGAAGCAAGGCGGAAATACTGATGGTACATTCCCCATGCCGCTTTCAGGGCAATGCTCGGCTGCAGCTGAAGCCGGAGCGCCGCCCGGGGATCCAGCGTCATTATATCGCGCAGCTGATAGTAGTTCGTGCGCAGGCCGAGCTGGGCGGAAAGAGCGGCTGTGAAATGGTAATTCACCTGACCGTATCCGGCGAGCACATAATCTTTCGTGTCGATATTTGTCGCATCGGTCTCGCCGACGGTCGTGGCCGAGTCTCCGCTTCCGCCAAACTGCTGCAGATACTGCAGATCATAGCGGCTGCCTTCAACTCCTGCGAGCACGGTGAGGGCGCTGCTCGCAAACCATTCCACCTTCCCCTTCAGCGTCATATCAGTGATGCTGTTGTCGATCAGACCGCCGAATCCCCCGCGCTGATTCTCGAGCCCGTTCCCGTACTTGCTCCAGCTCAGATTGAATGCGGAGAATACCTGGTCGCTGAACAGATGCGTCCATCGCATCGCCGCGGCGCTGTTCTGCACTGCAAGGCCGAGACTCATGCCCTTCTTGTTGACAAAATCCATCTGGTCCTTTGAATGGAATCCCGAGAAAGAAAGCTTGTCGTCGGGCCCGAGATCCTGGGTGATTTTCCCGTTCAGATCATAGAAATAGTATGATGGCAGCGGCGAATCTTCGGTTTCGATCAGAGATGTCAGAAGGTCGATATACGTGCGGCGTCCGCTGAGGAACCACGAGCCGTTGCCGACCGGTCCCTCGACAGAAAGCCGGGATGAAATCAATCCCAGCGATGCTTTCCCTTCGAAGTCATTTCGATTGCCGTCCATCTGCACGAGATCGAGTACAGCGGACATCCGTCCCCCATATTCCGCAGGAAACCCGCCCTTGATGAGTTCCACATCCTTGATCGCGTCGGGATTGAAGGTCGAATAAAACCCGAACATATGGGAAGGATTATACACCGTGGAGCCATCGAGCAGCACCAGGGTCTGGTCGGGCGATCCTCCGCGAATATAAAGCCCGCTTGAGATCTGCGACGAAGCCAGCACGCCCGGAAGGAACTGCAGGGAGCGGAAAACATCCGCCTCTCCAGCTACCCGGAGCTGGCTGATCTGACGGAGTGGAATGTTGATTCGGCTAACGCTTATCTGCCGGGTATCCTCCATCCTGTTCCCTTCCACAGTCACTTCTTCCAGCTGCAGCACATCCGTGGACAATCCGGCATCAAGTCTTTTGGATTCATTCCCCCCGATGCTCAGCTCGATTTCTTTCGTGCTGTAGCCGAGGTAGCTGAACACTGCGGTGTACTTTCCGGCTGCGATGCCGCTGACCGAATAGAATCCGCTTTTGTTCGTCACGGCCCCGATTCTCGTCCCTTTCAGCTGCACTGTCGCACCGACGAGCGTCTCTTCCGTGGCGGCGTCGCGGATAAATCCTGAGAGCGTCGCGCCCGAATTCGGCGTGCCGGTGCCCTTTCCGCCATACTCGGCGAGTCCGGCGGCTTGAGGATAAATGCTGAGCACCGCGAGCAGGAACAGCATAGAAAGTCTGGTTTTCATGTGTTCAATTTCTCCTGTTCCGCTCATCGCGGCAGTGATCCCTTTCATGAGGCATGAATGTGGGATGAATCAGCCCTCGATTCGATTCAATCAACGCCTGCGGACCTGCCAGCCTGCAGACCTGTCGAATAAAGCACTCCCCCGTCTCGGTAGAAACGGGGGAGTTCCGAAATCATCGTCATACGCTTTACGCCTTACGCTTTACGCTTTACGCCTTACGCTTTACGCCTTACGCTTTACGCTTTACGCCTTACGCTTTACGCTTTACGCCTTACGCTTTACGCCTTACGCCTTACGCCTTACGCCTTACGATACCTCTGTAAGCGAAGCCTTCCCGGCTTCGTTCGCCTCCGGCGAACTACGCCGCGGCAGGCAGGAAGTCTTGTCAGACTTCGGTCAGGGAAGCTTTGAGGAAGTCGCGGTTCATCAGAGCGATGGCGGCGACGGTGATGCCTTTCGGACAAACCGCCTCGCATTCGTACTGATTGGTGCAGCCGCCGAAGCCTTCCGCGTCCATTTTTGCCACCATGTTCAGCACACGGCGCTTGCGCTCGGTTTGTCCCTGCGGAAGGTACGCATACTGCGACACCTTCGCGGCGACAAAGAGCATTGCCGAGGCGTTTTTGCAGGAGGCCACACAGGCGCCGCAGCCGATGCAGGCGGCGTAATCCATGGCCTTGTCGGCCATGACCTTGCTGATGGGAATGGCGTTGGCGTCAGGGACGCCGCCGGTATTCGCAGAAACGAAGCCGCCGGCCTGCATGATGCGGTCGAAGGCGCCGCGGTCGACGACGAGATCCTTGATCACCGGGAAAGCACGGGCACGGAAGGGTTCGACGTAAATCGTATCGCCATCCTTGAAATGCCGCATGTGCAGCTGGCAGATCGTGGTTTCCTTTTCGAAGCCATGGGGAATGCCGTTGACGGTCAGCGCACAGGCGCCGCAAATTCCTTCGCGGCAATCGTGGTCGAAGGCCACCGGTTCTTCGCTGTTCATGATCAGCTTTTCGTTGAGCACGTCGAGCATTTCGAGAAAGGACATGTCCTCGATGATGCCGTCCACCTCGTAGGTGACCATCTTTCCTTTATCGTGGGCGTTTTTCTGACGCCAGATATGAAGTTTGAGTTTCATTATTTGTAACTCCTTGTCTGAAGCTTGACGTTCTCGAACACGAGCGGTTCCTTATTCAGGGTCGGGGCTGTCCCGACACCGTTGAATTCCCAGGCGGAGACATATGCGTAATCGTCATCGTTGCGCATCGCTTCGCCGTCAGGGGTCTGATATTCCTCACGGAAATGACCGCCGCAGCTTTCCTTGCGCTCGAGTGCGTCATGGCACATGAGTTCGCTGAATTCAAGGAAGTCGGCCACGCGGCCGGCCCGCTCGAGAGCGTTGTTGAGGCTTTCGCCGTTGCCAACCACCTTGGCATTCTGCCAGAATTCTTCGCGGAGGGCGGGAATTGCTTCCAATGCCTTTTTGAGTCCGGTTTCGTTGCGGCCCATTCCGCAGTATTCCCACATGATGTCGCCAAGTTCGCGGTGAATCGAGGCCACCGTGCGGCTGCCGTTGAGTGCGAGCAGCGAACCAATGCGGCCGCGAACGTCCTCTTCAGCTTTCTTGAACTCGGGATGATCGGTCGTCACTTTATCCTTTTTGTAGGAGGCGAGATAATGGCCGAGTGTGTAGGGAATAACGAAGTAGCCGTCGGCGAGTCCCTGCATCAGCGCGCTTGCGCCGAGACGGTTCGCCCCGTGATCCGAGAAGTTGGCTTCACCCAGCACATGGAGGCCGGGAACGTTGCTCATGAGGTTGTAATCCACCCACAGACCGCCCATCGTGTAATGCGCGGCGGGATAGATGCGCATCGGCACGGTGTAGGGATCCTCGCCCGTGATGCGCTCATACATCTGGAACAGGTTGCCGTAGCGTTCTTCGATCACATGCTTGCCGAGACGATTGATGGCATCGCGGAAATCGAGGTTCACTCCGTAGCCTGACTGCCCCACACCGCGGCCGTCGTCGCAGGCTTCCTTGGCGCTTCGTGAGGAAATGTCGCGCGGCGAAAGGTTGCCGAAACTCGGATACTTGCGTTCGAGGTAATAGTCGCGCTCGTTTTCAGGAATGACGTTGGGATTCCGTTTGTCGGCTTTCGCCGTCGGCACCCAGATGCGTCCGTCATTGCGGAGGGATTCGCTCATCAGCGTCAGTTTTGACTGATGATCGCCCGAGACGGGAATGCAGGTCGGGTGAATCTGCGTGTAGCAGGGATTGGCGAAGGCGGCGCCTTTTTTGTACGCGCGGTATGCTGCGGTGACATTACACGCGATGGCGTTGGTTGAGAGAAAGAACACATTTGCGTAGCCGCCCGTGGCGAGAATGACTGCGTCGGCGGCATGTGATGAAATTTCGCCGCTGACCATGTCGCGCATGATCACTCCGCGTGCATGTCCGTCGACCAGCACAATTTCCATCATTTCATGGCGGCAGTGCAGCTTCACTTTTCCCAGGCCGGTCTGCCGCATGAGAGCGGAATAGGCGCCGAGGAGAAGCTGCTGCCCGGTCTGTCCGCGGGCATAGAACGTACGCGAAACCTGTGCGCCGCCGAAGCTGCGGTTATCGAGATAGCCGCCGTATTCGCGCGCGAAAGGCACACCCTGCGCCACGCACTGATCGATGATGTTGTTGCTCACCTGTGCGAGACGGTAGACATTGGCTTCGCGGGAACGGAAATCGCCGCCCTTCACCGTGTCATAGAAAAGACGGAACACACTGTCGCCGTCGTTCGGATAGTTTTTCGCAGCATTGATGCCGCCCTGTGCCGCGATGCTATGCGCGCGGCGCGCACTGTCGTTGTAGCAGAAAGCCGTCACTTCGTAGCCGAGTTCGGCCAGGGAGGCTGCGGCGGAGGCGCCCGCGAGTCCTGTACCCACGACGATAACGCTGTACTTCCGTTTGTTGGAGGGATTGATCAGCTTCATGTCGAAGAGATGCTTGTCCCATTTTTCCGCAAGCGGTCCGGATGGAATTTTTGAGTCAAGTGTCATAACGCTACCACTCCTGCCGGCAATGCGATCCAGCCGAATAAGACGCCAGCGGGAATCGAGATGAAGCCGATGACGATGATCAGCGACAAGGTGACGCTGAATCCGTGAATGAAGGAATTGTACTTGGGATGGTTGATGCCGAGCGTCTGGAACATGCTTTCGATCGCATGAATCAGGTGGAAGCCCAACAGAATCATACCTGCGATATACACCGCCGAAATGATCACGTTCTGATAGCCGAGCACGACCATGGTATACACATCATGTCGTCCCAACGAATCGAACAGCTCGTTGTACTGCGGATTCGTCGATTTGATGGTGAAGTGCAGCAGATGGTAGGTGACGAACAGTGCGATCATCACGCCGGTCCAGATCATCGTGCGCGAGGCCAGTGTGGCCTTGACGGTGTTCTTGAAAGCATAGGCTTCGGGGCGGGCTGAAAGATTCAGCGCCTTAAGCCGGATGGAGGTGAAGATATGAAGCACCAGGAAAATGATGAGCACGGAGCGGATAACCCACAACGCGCCGCCGAGATGCTGTAGCGTCTCGGCATAGACATTCATTTTCTCCTGCCCCATGTGCATCTGGAGATTCCCGGCCATATGTCCGAGCAGGAACAGCACAAGCAGCAGTCCCGTCCCGGCCATTACGACCTTGCTCAAGATAGTAGATTGGAAAAAGCGTACCAGTGCAGACATAGTACCCTTGGTTTATGTTGTAAGAAATTGTGAGAGAATGCTGTGGTAGGACAGCACAAACGAGTACGGCGTTCCCATGGGCATAAGAGTTCGCAGTCAAGTGCTGGGGGCAAAGTATATCGAGTGAATTTACCATTTTTCCCTCGATATATCAACACTTCGGGTCCGAAAATCGCCGGACGTTAGGACGGAAGGGCGTTAGGACGGAAGGGCGTTAGGACGGGAGGACGTGCCTGGAACGCGGAGCGCCTGCTCCGCGCCTTCGCGCTGAATGCGCGACCTATTGCAGCCCGGGGCGTGAGCCCCGGGTCCCCGGGCGAAACGCCGCCCCATCCCCCTCCTCTCCCAAAAAGGGCTGCACCGGATTCAGCTCCGCGGAGCTGGCGCTCCACGGTCCTAAAATAGCTCGCCACGGCGTAGTCCCGCCTTGCGGGACGGAGACGGGTCCTGTGTTGCGCGGAGCTGGCGCTCCGCGGTCCTGTGCTGCGTGGAGCTGGCGCTCCACGGTCCCTTGAATATTCCATCACCTACGACAGCGTACGCGGCACCTGCGACGAGTGATGATGAAGGATCGGGGCGTCCTTTGCGGTATCAATGACAAATGTGAAGCGCGATGGGAAAGTCAGTGTTGCATCGTCGACGGCGAAGGAGAATGAATAGACTCCCAATACTGTGTAGGCCGTTCCTCCCATAGGGAGTATGCGAAGTGCGGCTTCATGCAATTCAACTTTCAATTCTTCGCGTGAGAAAAGCTGCGCGAAATAATTGTGAAGGTCCGATCTCGACGCAATGCGATGCGGTGAGAATGTTGGAAGCAGCACGCTTTCTTCAGCATACATCCCGATTACTTTGTCTATGTCGCCGGCGCGGACTGCATTGATCCATGTATCGATTACCATTCTTGCTTCCATGAAGACTCCTGTTTCGTTTGTATATCAGCGCATGCGATGGAATGAAAACACTGTCTGCGATTTTTTTCCGTTCTGCGTCGTTTCCAGTGTAATCATCAGTGCATCTGTGGTCGGACATTCGTAAATGAGGCGAGTGGCAATGTCCTCATTCTCGAACACGGCTCTCGAAGCCGTGAGTTCCACCAGCGGATAATCGTCGATGTTGTCTTTTTCTTCCCAGGCTATGAGTCCCTGACTGAAATGGCGAATGCGCAGCACTGGCTTCCCGCCCGCCGCTTCGATGGTCATGAATTCATAGAATACACCTTCTCCCTCTTTCACCAGACGGAACATTCCCATCATATTGTCGCCTTCGGCCGCACTCCAATCCTCCTCGATCACTCCTCCCTTCATCTCTCCCCGCCAATGCCCAATAAAAAAGCCGAGTTTTGACAGGTGTGATTCGGGTGAGGCACCCAATTCGGTTTTTTCGGAATTTTCTGGGGCTGGCAGATCCTTGGCGGGGTGCTCCATCCACTCGCTGGCGGTCCATCGGGCGGCCTCCGTTCCGAGCAGTCTGCCAACGATATGGAGTGCACCGTCGATTCCCGCAGTCACTCCGGCGGTGGTTATGATTTTTCCGCTGTCTACAAATCGCGAACCTTCGATAACCCGGCATTCCGGGACCGCCCGACGCAGTTTTGCTATTCCCCAATGATGCGTCGTTGCTTCGATTCCGTCAAGCATCCCGGCACGCGCAAGAACAAAGGCTCCCATGCAGACGGACATCACTATTTCCGCTTCCTCGGAAGCAGACTGCAGCCAGTCCATCCCGGCTTGTGAAATGTTCTGCATATCGCCGCCGGGAACGACAATCACATCTGCTTGAGGTGCATCCCCAAAACTGTAATCCGGGGTAATGCTTACAGCGCCCATCGTTCGAAGCGGCGCTGTACTTTCCGCTATCATGACAACGCGAAACGCCTTGCCTTCAGCCGCTACGATGAACACCTCGGCAGGGCCGGTGACATCCATCAACTCCGCGCCTTCGAACAACAGGATGGCGACGGTGCGAACGGAATCAACGTCATTGGGAGGAATCTCCTCAACCCGGGAAGCCGCAGTCAGAACGTATGCGGAGCAAGCCATCACGAGCATTGATAACAAGGAGAATTTCAGCAGCTGTTTCACCTGTTTTGTAAAAGGACTCATTTGAACTTTCTCTTAGAATTATTCCATTATTCGAGAACTCCATGATTAATGGGAACATGATAAAACGAGATCGGGATTGCAAACGCTTCGCAAAATCCAAACAGCGTGGCGCGTTTCCGGAAATTGCTCAGCACTGGCACTCATCAGTCCCGATTCACGTCCTTGCGATGTCCGACGCAAAATGATCAGGCGCTCGCCCAGGATGACAAAGATGATGCGATCCTCACCGATGCGAAAGCGCCTCACTCTTTTAAACTTCCTCTTCAGCTCAAGACATTGCTCGGCTTGTTCAGTCAGTTTTTCTTCAATTCCAGGGTACGTTGATATACATCCCGAATTTTGAGAGGAATCTTTATCTTGAAGGATGTCCTTTTTGAGGACCTTAACGGACGAGCCTAAAGGCTCATCCTCCGAAGAAAGATTGTCCCGTTTGCGGATTCTAACGGACGAGCCTGCTCGCCACGGCGAGTCCCGCTCTGCTGGACGGAGACAGGCAGGCTCATCTTCCGAGGCGAGAATGAATAATCCTACGCCCTATATCCTATATCCTATATCCTACGTCCTATATCCTATATCCTACGTCCTATATCCTACACCATAATCTGACAGACCAAATGCGTTTTATTCCTGTAGTATTCCTGACCCTTATTCTCATGTTCATGATTGGATCCGCCGCAATCGCGCAGGGCGCGAAAAGCGCCGGGGGCGGAAGCATAACCGCACGCATCATCGATAAAACTGGCGGCGTGCCTGTGGAATACGCGAATGTCGTGCTGCATCGCGTGAGCGACAGTGCTATGGTCATGGGGGCTGTGTCGGATCGTGAAGGCCGCATCTCCTTCGACAAGATCGCTCCCGGCTCCTACTATCTCGCCATCCATTTCATCGGGTATGAGGATGCGTACCAGAACAGCATTCGCATCAAGGGCGAAGAAGCGTTGGATCTCGGAGACCTTAATCTGAAAATCGTCGCCATCAAGATGGATCAGGTGGAAGTCGATGCCGAACGCGCACCGGTCGAATATCAGATCGACAAGAAAGTCATCAACGTTGATCGACAGCTCACCGCCGCGTCAGGGTCCGCAATCGACGCATTGCAGAATGTCCCTTCCGTGACTGTCGAACTCGATGGAACGGTTCGTCTGCGAGGCAGCGGCAGCTTCACGGTGCTGATCGACGGACAGCCCACCGCGCTCGAATCTTCCGAAGCGCTGCAGCAGATCCCTGCCAGTTCCATCGAGAACATCGAGATAATAACCAATCCTTCCGCACGATATGACCCGGACGGCGTCGCCGGCATCATCAATGTCATAATGAAAAAAGACGGTAAAAACGGAACGAGCGGACTGTTCAATCTCAGCGTCGGCACTTATGATAATTACCGCGGGGATTTCCTGCTCACGCTGAGAAAATCTGCATACTCCGTGTATTTCGGGGCGGATTACGGCAAGGAAAATGAAACCGGCGTGGAGCAGGAAAAGCGGGAATTCTTCACTTCCGATACGACATTATTCAATTATTCTGACGGCAGCACCCGGCGCCATCATTCCTCCTATGGATTCCGCGGAGGACTGGATCTTCCCCTCACCGATCGCGACAATGTGAATATGGGATTTCGCTACGGCGACCGCTCGCATTCACATGCCTCCGAACTGGACTACGAGGCATGGACGAATCCCGAAAGTACGCGGCTCTCGCATCTGAGCATGAGTGACTCGCGCCGCGGCGGCGCTTTCTACTCCGCCGATCTCAACTACCGACACCGCTTCGACACCCCGCGTCATGAGCTTTCCGCACAGTTCTCCCTCCGCCATGGCGAAGGCGAGGAGACGTCGACCGACGAATTGCTCGGACTCGACCGGATTCTCACCAGCGGAAGGCTAGCGACCGAAGACGGGCCGGGCAGCCGCACTCAGGCACGCATCGATTACGTCCTGCCGTTCAATGAGACCGACAAGCTGGAGACGGGGTATCAGTTCAGCATGCATGATTCGAAAGACGTCACATCGCTGGCCGAGTACAATCCCGCAACGCAGCAGTATGAATTGCTGCCGAAGTACAGCCATTCAACCTCCTATTTCCGCAACGTGCAGGCCGTCTATTCGATGTATGCGGTGGAGTTCGGTGACTGGGGAGTACAGGCAGGCCTGCGCGGAGAATTCACCGACCGGCGGGTTTCGCTCGAAGACAGCGCAGCGGAATTCACCATCAACCGCTGGGACATCTTCCCTTCCATTCATTCATCCTACAGCATTTCCGCCACACAGCAGATCATGGCCAGCTACACGCGCCGCATCGACCGCCCGCGCGGTTGGTATCTCGAGCCCTTCGAAAGCTGGTCAGATGCATTCACTGTGCGCCGCGGCAATCCTGCGCTCATCCCGGAATACATCGACTCCTACGAACTCGGTTATTCGACGCATATCGGGAACACGCTCGCCTCGGCCGAGGCATATCATCGGGTGACGAACAATAAGGTGGAATTTGTGCGCAGTGTTTATCGCGACAACATCTCGCTGCTGACCGTACAGAATGTGGGACAGGAATTCTCCACCGGCGTCGAGCTTCTCTTCAATGCCAGCGTGGCGAAGTTCTGGGAAGTATATCTGCTGGGGAATCTCTACGACTACCGAATCGAAGGAGAATTGAACGGCATGTCTTTCGCGGAAAAACGATTCACGTGGAATGCCCGCTTCAACAACACTTTCACCGTCACCCCGACGACCGTCATGCAGGCCAATGTCAGTTATAACAGTCCGTCGGTATCCGCTCAGGGAACCACCGAGGGCTACATCGTCGCCAACCTCGCGCTGCGGCAGGAATTCTTCGGGCGCAAGCTTTCTGCCATCCTCGATGTGAGCGACCTGCTGCAAACGGCGAAGCGGGAGTCCACTGCATCCGGACCCGACTTCACCGCCTGGAATTACTATCTCGGCGACGGCCCCATGATCACCCTCACTCTCCGCTACAACATCAACAATGGGAGTACAGAAGATGAGGGCGAGAAAAAACCGCAGAAGGATAATTTCGGGACGGAGGAATTTTAGGGGCAAATTCAGGAAGAGTAACCACAGATTACACGGATTGCACAGATTGTTTTTTTAACGCGCATTCCTCGGACCTCGCCGGCTTAGATCCTCCCTGGATACTTTCCGAACGTTTCGAGAAGCGCCTTACAAGACTATCTGTGTAATCTGTGTAATCCGTGGTTACTCTTCACTTCGTTATGCCCCGCACATCCGAGAAGCGCCTTACAAGACTATCTGTGTAATCCGTGGTTACTCTTCACTTCGTTCTGCCCCGGTATCTCCCAGGAGCAGGGCGTAGCCGTCCTTGCGCAGGGAGGCGACCTGCGATCCTATTTCCGCTTCATCGATACCGAAGCTGCGCAGCGTGCGAGCGAAGATCTCGACAGCCGTTTCAAATTCCTCAGGAATCACTTCATTCGCGCCAAGCGTGTACAGGCGCTGCACCTCGGAGGTGAAGCGCGTGCGTGCGATGATGTGGACGCCAGGGTGAAGACTTCTTACACGTTCGGTGATGCGTCCGGTGGCTGCCGGATCGGAGATGGCGATCACCACGACACGCGCCTCGCGCAGTCCCGCATGAAGCAGCACGGCATCCTGCGAGGCGTCTCCGAAACGTATCGGTACGCCGTGGGCGCGCTCCACCCTTACTGTATCAGGATTCATCTCAAGAATCGAGACCGGAATCCCTGCCGCACGAGCGGCGTGATACAGGTTCCGACCGTTGAGCCCGTAGCCCACGATCAGCAAGCCTGCGCCACTCCCCGCTCCCGCTGCACCATTCACCACTCCTCCACCGCCGGCAAACTTCCCGCTTGCATCATCTTCCGCAAGGGATGAGGCCGACGAACCTGCCCCCCTACTCCGCCTTTTGCCCAGCACATCCGCGAGTCGGGGGGCGATGTGCATCATGACGGGCGTCATGGCCATGCTGAGCACGGAGACGGAGAGAAAAAGCTGATACTGCGCCGCCGTGAGCAGTCCATTCGTCACGCCTACACGGGAAAGAATGAAGCTGAATTCCCCGATCTGCGCGAGTCCCATCGCGGTGAGCATAGCAACGCGAAATGGATAGCGCAGCAGCAGCATCGCAGCGGAGGTGAGCACGGTCTTGCCCAAAAGTACTGCCACGGTCAACAGCACCACGAGGAAAGGATTGGCGAAGATGTATGCCGGATCCAACAGCATTCCCACGGAAACAAAGAAAAAACTGGTAAACAGATCACGGAACGGCAGCACGTTTCCCAATGCGTGAAGCGCGTAATCAGAATCCGCCAGAATCATTCCGGCAAGAAAAGCGCCGAGCGCCAGCGAGAGTCCGATACTTGATGTCAGCCAGGCCACCAGGAAGCAAAGTGCGATCACAAAAAGGAAAAACAGCTCCTGATTTCTGGTACCCGCCACCTGATGCATCAGCGTTGGGATGACATAGCGCGCCGCCAGCAGGACGAGCGCCACGGCTCCGACGCTCTTGAGAAGCAGAAGCAGGAGTTCGATGCCGATGCTGCCCTCGGCCGTTCCCGCCAATATAGGCGTGAGCAGCATCATGGGTACGATCATGACATCCTGAAAAATGAGAATGCCAAGCGTGGCGCGTCCGTGCGGACTCTCGGACTGCGCCTCGGACTGAAGATGCTTGAGGACGATAGCAGTGCTGCTGAGCGCGACGAGGAAGCCGCCGAATGCGCCGACGGCAGGGGGCATGCCCAGTGCAAGAAACAATAGGAGGGTCCCGCCGATGCAGAGGCCTACTTGCAGTCCGCCTCCCCCGAGCACCGCTTTCTTCATCTTCATCAGATCGCGGGGAGAGAATTCGAGTCCGATAGTAAACATCAGCAGTATGACGCCGATCTCCGCCAGCACTTCCACCTCGGCGATCGCCGTTACGAGCCCCAGTCCCCCCGGACCTGCGATCACCCCGGTAAATAAAAACCCGATGATCGGCGGAATCTTCAGCCGATGAAAACCGAAAAGCACCACCGCCGACAGGGCGAAGATAATGACAACATCAGCGAGCACGGGATAATGCATGACGTCCTGCAAAAAAAGAGTAACCACTGATTACACGGATTACACAGATTGAGTTTTTAACACGCTTTCATTCAACCTCATCAGACTACATCCATCCCGGATGTTATCCGAATATATTGCAAGAAGGCTTTAAAAGAACACTCTGTGTAATCTGTGCAATCCGTGGTTACTCTTCAAGTCGGATTGCTCAGAGACTGAACTCTACCGCAGCACGTGCAGTACGCGCGAGAGCGTCTGGGTGCCGGTGGTTAAACGGTAGAGATACATGCCGGGTGCGAGGCCGTTGAGGTCAACGCCGAGCGTGTGACGGCCCGCCTGACGGCTGCCGCTGTAGAGCATGCGAAGCTGCTGACCAAGCGTGTTGTACAAGGCAACCTGCACATCGGCACGGGCCGGGAGATCGAAGACGATCTGCGTGTGCGCACCCTGTGCGATCGATACCGGATTCGGGTAGTTCTGATTCAGCGCAAGCTGCAGAGGCCGAGCGAGGTCGCCGGTGGACGTGGCGATGAAGCCTTCGCCAAGAACGTCCACCGTGTCGGGACTCCCGGCCGCGTTATGCGTGATGATCAGCTTGCCGTCCATGCGCGAGGCGGTACTCGGGATGAATTCAAGATTCAGCAGATAGCTGCCGGAAGGACTCACCGTAAACGGCGCGCCATTCTTTATCACCACATCCGCCAATGGACCGCCGCTCAGACTCGTCAGCACAGTGCTGGTGATCTGAAGATCGGCGCGGCCGGTGTTGAAGATTTTCAGCGGAGATTCCGCCGGAGTATTCACGGCCACCCAACTGAAGCCCACTGCATCGAGATTGCGGCTGTAGACAGGAATATCCTTGATCTTGAATTGCTTGGATTGATTCAAGGTCGTGGTATTGTCTGCATCGGAAATACGAATGAAGCACTGGTCGGCGTCCACAACAGGAACATTCCAGAGATATTCGCCGGATGCCGCGCCAGCACTGCCGGTGATCAGATTCCAGTTTGCACCGCCATTCGTTGAGTACTCGATTTTCACCGAAGTCAGACAGAACTGCTTCCAGCCGATCATGTACTGCGACCCGGCCGGAAGTACCTGATTCCACACTGAAGGGGCGAGCACTTCAACGGAATTCTGCGGCACAATAAGGAAGCGGATTTTACTCGTGTTCTTGCCGCAGCTGCTGGTAACTTCGCACCAGTACGATCCGAAGTCTTCCTGCTTTGCATTGGTGATGGTGAAGACAGGAGAATTCACCGGGAATTCCTTATTCACGCCGCTGGGGTTGCGATAAAACCATTTGTAGGTGAGGTTCGAACCTTCCGCCTCGATCTCGAACTGGGCGCTGCCGCCAAGGCAGGTGGTGTCGTTCACGGGTTCCTTGATGATCAATGCGCCTGTGAACACTTTCAGAAGTGCGGGCTCGGATTCGATCGTACCGCAATCACCGATGATTTCACAGGTGAACTGGGAAAGATTATCGCTTACCTGCAGATTCTGCAGCTGCAATTCCTCTGTGGTTTCACCATCGATGCGTGCGCCGTTTTTCTTCCACTGATAGGTCAGCGTTCCTGCGCCTGTGGCGCGGACGTAAAACCACGCGCCCTCACCCACGCAGACGTTGCGCCATTTCACCTGATCGGTGATAACGGTGCCTTCGCGGATTTCGAAAGTGCCCGCCATTTCATCCTGCAGCTCGCTGAGCTTGTTGTCCATGATGCGGATGCGATAATTGCTGCCGATCGGGAAATCGGAGGGGATGGTCCACTCCCAGCTGCGCTCGCTGCGCGCCAGATTGTCGATCAACACGGTAGGATATGTCGCACCGCCGTCTGGCGACAGCAGGATGCTGAAATCATTGTTGCCCTGGGCTTCCCAGGTGATGCTGAGCTTAACTCCGGCGCACATGGACTCGCCGCCGCTCGGCGTCAACAGCGTCAGATTTCGCACGACGCTGGTAACGTTCATGCAGAGAGCGCGCTCTGAGTTGGCGCGAACCAGGGCTCCGGTACGGTCGCGAAATTCCTTGGTCACGTTATTATTGCCGAAGCGCATGTGGCAGTAGCTCATCAGTTCGCCGCCGCCGAGTATCAAGTGGATGTCGCTCGGACCAAAGCAGGGGGCCTTATTTCGCATCGGCTCCGCAGTGTAGCATGAATCAATCGGCGGATTCCAAGTGCAGGAATGAGTATGCGGCGATCCGAAGTTGTGTCCGAGTTCGTGAGCCCATACGCCTGCATGTCCCTCGAGATTCGAGTTGTTTGAGGAAAGCTTCACGTATGCGTAGCCATGTGTTGGACTGCAGAGCTGATTCACCCATGCGACTCCCTGTGTGACGCCATTGGCGGAAATCGGTTTGCGGGAAATCAGACTGGCGAGGGTGCGGTCAACGCTTCCCATATTATCGCGCCAGTAATCGGTAAATGTATTGAGCGCAGCATCGTCGCTGGCGGCGCTGTAGGGATCGTCTGTTTCCCAGGTGCGCATGTACGAAATTTCGAAGGTCACGGCGACATCGCGTTCGTATATCGCGGTGACGTAGCCCATGAGGCTGGTGACGTAGTTCTCCGACTGCGTCACGCCGCCATAATGCAGGAATGCCTCGTTGTCGATGTCCACAGCTAGCTTCGCCATCAACGTATCCATGCCTGCCTTCATCACGCTCACATCAGCGGGCATGCCGCGAAGGACGTCGTCGATAAAGGCATCGTCCTCAACGCCGCAGTCGAAGGCCTTCATTGCATCGGTTGCTTCGAAAATATTCACGACGCGGGTGCCGACGGTCGGGAGTCCTTCAAGCCGCGTAGAAAAACTGTACTCCACTCCGTGGAAAGTGACGCTTCCGGTCATGTCTTCCGGCTCGACGGCCATGTAGGCGAAGGAGTTTTGCTCGCCGCGGATGCGTCCGCGGTACAGCCGGACATCGGGAGTGGCGCGCCGCACTTCACCATCCGCGGTTTGTGCCACGATGATTGAGCGCTCGCTGAACAGCGAGAATGAGCGCAATTCAAGATCGACCACCGAACCGTCAGGCAGCGGAAATTGCGCCAGCGTGACGTCGCCGCCAACGCGCAGCTGCCCGAAAGCGGTCTTGCCGACCTGACGCGCGATGACGGCCGGGGATTCTGCGACCACAGCCTTGCTCAGACTGTTGACCGGCGTCAGAAGCGTACCAGCATCCAAGCGCACACTTTCGTGAGTCTGCGTCCACTGCGTATGCGCGGCCTGCGCGTACAGCGAACCGGAAGTTGCATTACTAAACAGAAAGACAAGCGCCGCAATGGCGAATGTCCGCAGCAGTCGTTCTGAAATCGAAACAACCTTCATCGACTGTACCTCATAAAGGAAATTAGGAATTGCGAATTACGAATTACGAATTGCGCAGGCTATCGATCGAGGTTTTCATCTCGATGCGAATGCGTCCACTCCTGAAAAATAACGTTTTCCCTGGAAATATCGGAGTACATTGTGCGCAGAATTTTCTACCCCCCCAGCGCTCCTACATCCCGCATCCTACATCCTACATCCTACATCCCACTCAGGTTTTGCTCACGAGCAGTGCGCGGGCCGGCGAGCCGTCCCCTCCGGTGATGCGAAGAGGTGTGGCTATTAATGTGTAGCGTCCGGGAGCGACATGCTGAAGTCGAAGTCCTTCGAGAATGAGAATGTCGTTTCGCAGCAGCTTCTTGTGCACGGGCCAGGCCGGGTCGTGATAGCCTTCGATGGACAGTGCATCAATCCCCACAAGGTTGATTTTTTTCGATACCAGATATGCAGCCGCCTCAACGCTCAGGGATGAAAAATCATCGGGATGCGCATCCGCCGGACGCTCCGCGTTGGCCTTCAGCAGCACGGAATCGCCCGTTCGAATTCCATGTCTTTCGAGATCCTCTGCCTCTATCGGCTTCTTTCCTTCCGCGTCAATAACAACGGCAACAGACAGCCAGCGTCGGGGATGAATCTGGTCGATGGTTTTTCCCTTGGCGAGGAAATGGGCGGGAGCATCGAGATGCGTGCCGGCATGCGCGCTCATCGCGAGCGTTGAGAGATTGTAGCCGTCTCCAGCCGCGTCGATCGAGGAAAGAATGGTTCGGGTGAACACCGGATCGCCGGAATATACCGGCGTGTGTTCGTCGAGCGGCGTACTGATATCAATGATGCGCGAAACTGCCACCGGAGTCCTCCTGAAATGCTTGTCGTGAACTAGCGGAATTAATCGAGCATTGCACCCAGTGCCGTGCGAAGCTCGTCGGCATGCGCCATTGCATAGCCCACCAGGATGCTGCGAACGACGCCCCGGCTATCAATGACATACGTGATGGGAATGCTGTCTACTCCGAGAAGCTGCAGTGCCGATCCCTGATTGAAAAGCAGGACGAAAGGGAATGCCTCGCGATTATAAAACTCCGTGGCTTTTTGTTCCTCGGGATCAAGGTTCACAGCCACGACTTCCAGGGAGCGGGATGGAAAGCCTGAGACCACATCGCGGATCAAGCCGAGCATCTGCTTTGAATTTTCCGAAGAGCTCGCCCAGAACACCATCAGGCGCACCTTCCCGTCAAGATTAGGAAAAGCGACTTTGCTGCCTTCCTTGTCATGCAGATTAAAGGCAGGCATCTCTGCATTCACAAGCTTGCTGCGGAACTGCTCGGCCTGCACCTGACGCGTCCGAAGATCCTCCTCTTTGGAATCACTGTCGAACATCCGAAACACCTGCGGCCATTGCTCATTCGGAACAATTTTGCTGCGGTATTCCAAAGCCTTCTCCTGATCCTGCAGCACATAGTACCAGGTTTCAGCGGCCATATTCAGGAAGTCAGACATGGCTCCATAGCGCTGTTCCAGTTGGTCGAGCCGGGAGGATATTCTACTCTGAACCTTCGTGCTGCCCTTTCCCTGTTCAAGCAGGAGCTTGAAATACTGATGGTAAGCTGAAAAGTTTTCGGGGTATTCCGTGATCTCCCTTTCGGCTTCCTGCACCATGCTTCCAATTTCGGCACGGGCCAGACGCAGAAAAGGAATATTGAAGAAGCGGGCGTTCCGCACGGGCTTGCCGCTTTTGTCATACACGTAGGATGTGAAGGTCTTCTCGTTATTCCCGACAATATTCTGGCCACCTTTCACGATATAAGATAGCAGCGCGGCATCGGCGGGAATTTCGATCTCGGCCGACCAGCCTCCGGGACCCTTGCTCAGCGCAGCAGCATGCACGCGCGAAGTATCGGGGCGGAGCACATTCTGCCAGAGAGCGAGACGCGTTCCATAGCGCACGTTCCAGAAATCAAAGACATAGATGAGCGTCAGCTCATCCGACGACGCCAGCGGCGAATCCGTAGGCGGGATGAAAGTTACGGAATACTTTTCACCGGCCACAGGACCTGTTTGCGCCTGAAGTACTGGCACCGAAATCAGAATGAAGGAAAGAATCAGCAGGGAGAAAAGGGTGTTACGGGACATGCGTATCGCGACCATAAATGAAGTTTCGAAAAAAGACATCTCTGTTATACGTCTCAGAACCCGTCTGTGTTCTGCATCGGGGGCATCTGCGCCGGGTGAATAATTTTCGTCTTGAAAATGTTGCCGCCGATCACTCCGCCCAAAGCGCCAAAACCGACATAAATGAGAAGTGAGACAAACAGGATGATGAAAAACACTGCGAACGGATTCGCGGCAAGCTGCATGAGCAGCTCGCGCACGGATTCAATCGCTGCCGGATCGGTCGTCTGTAATTCGGCCTGCGAAAAAGCCGCTTCGAACTCATCCTGCATCTTTAGCGTCGCTTCTGCTGAAAAAAGCCCGAGCGTAATCATCTGCCCGACGCTCGAAAGCACTGCTCCGACAATGCCCGAAAGCGCCCCGATCGTGGCGCCATCGCCGACACCAAAATCCATGTCCTCGGGAAAGCTTTTTTTGTAGTGCCAGACACCCAGCACTGCGGCGCCCATGATGCCCGCACAGCAGGCGCAATTGATGAAATTCAGAATAGGAATCAAGCTGATTGCGGCCATTGCACCGCCGCCGAGAAAAACTGCTGCGAGCTTGCTCGGTTTTGCCGTGGTTGAAAAAGCATTCATTAGCGCACCTCTCGAGATTGAAGAGAAGACCCACTCCGCCATGACGTCCAGAATTCCAGCCACGCAGGCATGGTGAACAACGCAAGTCCCGTCCCGGCCACAAACCCGGAAATCGCACGGGAGGATGGGGAATTCTGCCAGACGCCCGCCACATCAAGCATATAGTCCAGCAGCAGCGGAAGCATAAATATAGCAAGCCGGGGCAAGGAAAAGGAATGAAAAATCCGCAGCCCGCGCAGCCAGGGAAAAACAAACAGAGTGAAAGTAAATGAGAGATAGATTCCCGTGCAGCGATGGCAAACGCTCACCGGCCAATTCCAAAGCAGAAAACTTCTGGAAACGTCCTGATGACACACTGGAGAAAAAAACAGCCGCGAGAGGATGGCGGTCTCGTCATGTCCACCAGAATGAGCGATCGGCGCAGCGAAAAGAGCGGCCGTCCACAGTGCGGCGAGGGCAGTCAGAAGAGTGTAGCCGGGCCAGGACCAGCGCACGGTCAGGATTTCTGATTCTTGACGAATTCTTCCCAGCTTTGTGTTTCGTACGCCCGCGTGTGTATGTATGAGAGCACTTGTAAAAATGTCTCTTTCGGAATGTATCCGGGCAGAATGGTGATGGCCTCTCCGTCTTCGGTCAGGAATAGCGTCGTCGGATAGCCGGTAATGCCGAAAGATTTGGCAATCTCTCGCTCAGTTGCGGACTCTCCCTGAAACGGGTGCTTCGTAGCGGACTCGGCATCAAGCTTGGCCGTTACAAAATACTCACCGAGCACTGCCTGCACGTCTTTGTCCGCGTATACATCGCGGTCCATTTTCTTGCACCAGCCGCACCAGTCGGTGTAGACGTCGACGAGCACGATGCGTTTTGTCCCGCCGGCTTTTTGTATCGCCTCGGAATAGCTCAGCCAGTCGCCCTCGGCGCTGGAGCTGCTTCCCGGCCAGAATGCAATGGCAGCGATGAGCGCCAGTGTTGAGGCTCCGATGATCACTTTCATGGTCATGCTCAGGTATCCTTTTCCTGTTTCAATACCCAGCGGTACTCTCGATACGCCGTCAGATCAGGGAGCGGCATGCCGTCCGAATCTCTGCCGTCGGGAGCGATGATTGCCAGTTTTCGCAGCGCCTCCAGCGCATTGAAGCGGTCGTGCCGCAGCAGATGCGCTTCGGCGATGAAGAAATACGCTTCCGGGAGACGGTCGCCTATGGCAATCGCATGTTCGGCAGCGCGCAAACCTTCTTCGTATCGTCCGGCTTCGAGGTTGATTTCCGCAAAATCGACCCAGGCGGTAGCGTTTCGGGGATCCAGACGCAGCACGTTGCCGAGGCTTATCAGCGCGGAATCGAGCTGACCCAGTTCGAACTCCACATCCGCCTTCGCATACCACAATTCCGCGGTATCGGGTGCATAGAGCACCGCCGAGCTGTAGTCCTGCAGCGCGGCTTCGAAATTCTTCATGGACTCGTACGTACTGCCTCGACCGAACAGCGATTCGTAATTTCTTGGCGAAATCTTTATGGCCCGGGAGTAGGCGTCGATCGCTTCGAGCAGCTGATCATTTTCCTCGTAGGCGTTGCCGAGATTATGCCAGGCATGCACGTCATCGGGTTCCATATCGATTGTCTTGAGAAAGCAGGCAATCGCTTCCTTGAACCATTTGAGATTCGCGCAGCTATTGCCGCGATTATACCAGGCCGAGGCAAAATTCTCATCAATGGCCAGGGCGAAATCGTAGCTCTCGATGGCCTTCCGGTAAGCGCCCATACGGTTCAGAATGATGCCGCGGTTGTACCAGGCATTATGATTGAAGGGGGCAAAATCAATGGAACGGTCGTAGCAGCGCAGCGACTCATCCAGATTCTCAAGAAAATCATAGCAGTAGCCAAGCTCGTACCAGGCCGCCTCGTTTTCCGGATCGCGTAAAAGCAGTTCGTCGAAAATGTACACGGCTTCATGGTATTTGCCGGTATGCTCGAGAGCAATTCCCTTGTTGAAGAGAGCGTCCTCATTCTCGGGATCCATCGAAAGAGCAGTATCGAGGCAGCTCAACGCGCCATCGACGTCGCCGAGGTTGTCGAGTGTGATGCCCTTGTTGATGAGCAGCTCCAGATCGGCGGGATTGAGTTCCTCTGCCTTCTGGAAAGCGGTGAGCGCCTGAGAATACCGTCCGAGATTGTTCAGCACCAGACCCTTGCGCTCCCAGGCGTCCGCGATGTAGGGTGCGCGTTCGAGGAGTACGTCAAGGAAGGTCAGCGCTTCTTCGAAATTATTCTTCTCTAGATGGTAGTTCGCGATATCCTCGAGTGTATCTGAGCTGAGCGAACCCTGCCGGGCGGCCTGCAGCAGCTCGGACAATTCCTTGTCAGAATAGCTGCGCTCGCTGCCGGAACCTGATTCGTCCCAGTTTTCTTCAAAATCGTCAAAATCGAAATAGCTCATTAGTATCCGTGTTCGGGCATAGAAATTCTACAAACAGTTCTAAAAACTTATCCCTTCGGGGCCGAAAAAACAAGATAATTCCCTGTCAGGACCGCCGTACTGGGTTTCCCGTCCAATATCGAAGGTTTGAAGGAAATATTCTTCCGCTGCATGCTTTCCTGTTGCGCCTCCCGACGGATCGGAGCAGCGTGCAGGCATCAGCATCCACGCCGCTGGATTGCTTCTCAGTTCCGCTGGAGCCATATTTGTAGATATGGCGGAACCAACCGGGACATACTGCATTGTCTGGATAACGGCCGGTTCCCTGCAGGAGGCGTCCGCTCTCGCGCACGTCCTGGTTGAGGAACACCTCGCCGCCTGCTGCAGCGTGCTGCCTGGCATTCGTTCAGTATATCGCTGGCAGGGAAAGGTGCATGAAGACGAGGAACATCTTCTTTTCTGCAAAACCCGAAGGTCGTTATTCGCTCCACTCGTGACCCGGGTGAGGGAATTACATTCCTACGAACTGCCGGAAATCATCTGCACGGACATCACCGAAGGCTCCGCCCCATATTTGAAGTGGATTGACGAATCACTCTCCGCCGCGCTGTAAGCGTCGGAGGCCAGAACCGAGTATATGTCGAAAATTATTGCTGTTGCCAATCAAAAAGGCGGTGTAGGAAAAACCACAACCGCCGTGAATCTCGCTGCAAGCCTTGCGGTTGCGGAGCATAAGACTCTGCTCATCGACATCGATCCCCAGGCGAATGCATCGAGCGGCGTCGGAGTGGATGTGAACACTGCGCCGGTCACCATTTATGAAATTCTGATCGACCGGCGTTCTGCTGCTGAAGGCATACAGCCGACGATGCTGCCGTTTCTCGAGATCATCGCTTCGCACATAAATCTTGTGGGAGCGGAAATCGAATTGATCGACACGCCGCAGCGCGAATACGTGCTGAAACAGGCGCTGCAGGAAATCCGCGACCGCTACGATTATATCGTTATCGACTGTCCCCCGTCGCTGGGTCTGCTGACGCTCAATTCCCTTACCGCCTCCGACTCCGTTCTCATTCCCGTGCAATGCGAGTACTACGCGCTGGAGGGACTCGGCAAGCTGCTCAACACGATCAACATTGTGCGGCAGCATCTGAATCCTGCGCTGGATATTGAAGGCGTGCTGCTCACCATGTACGATACGCGTCTGCGCCTCTCGAAGCAGGTTGCGGAGGAAGTGCGCAATTATTTCGGCGAAAAAGTATTCGACGCCGTCATCAGCCGAAACGTAAGGCTGAGCGAGGCGCCGAGTTTCGGCAAGCCGGTTATCCTTTACGACGCCTTGTCGGTGGGAACACAGAACTATATCGACCTCGCACAGGAAATCGCCCAGGGCAAGGAAGCCTTCCGCCTTTCGAGAGCCGGTAGCAGGCCAGTGCCTGCAGCCGATGTCGAGGATGACACCGATCAATAATATGGACAGAGTGAAGTGACGAAGCAGAAACAGGTATTGGGAAAAGGACTCGGCGCACTTATTCGTCCGACCGAGAAACCCGAGGAGCCCGTCAGCATTGAGCCGACCGAGGAAACCCGCGACGACGGCATTGCGACGGAAGTGCTGAAGCATATCGAAGTCGCGAACATCGATCCCAATCCTTATCAGCCCCGACTTGAATTTGACCCGCAGGAACTGCGGGAACTGGCACAGAGCATTCAGGAAAACGGGCTCATTCAGCCGGTCACCGTTCGCAGGTGGGAAGGTAAATTCCAGCTTATTTCCGGTGAACGGCGTCTCCGCGCATGTAAGCAAGCCGGCATCGAATTCATTCCGGCATACATCCGCAAGGTCGATACTGCGGAAGAAATGATTGAGCTGGCACTGATCGAAAACATTCAGCGCAAAACGCTCAATGCCGTGGAAATCGCGAATTCCTATCAGCAGCTGGTCGAAGTCTACGGTCATTCTCCCGAGCAGATCGCACAGAGCGTCGGAAAGGACCGCAGCACCGTGGTCAATTTCATCCGATTGCTCAAGCTTCCAAAGAGAATCCTTTCCAGCCTTCAGAAAAACGAAATCAGCATGGGACATGCCCGGGCGCTGATCACGCTTCCTGACGAAACGGCCCAGCTGCGCACATGGCAGCGGATTCTGCGCGAAGAACTTTCTGTGCGCAAGGTCGAGGAACTCGTCAACAGCATTTATCACAAACCTTCCTCTACATCCCCAACTCCGCGAAAGTCCTCAATCGGCAAAACCACCCCGCATCTCCAGGAACTGAGCCGCAAGCTTCATCCCATTTACGGAACCAAGGTTCACATCACCGCCGGCAAGGAAGGCAAGGGCACCATCGCCTTCGAATTCTATTCCGACGAGGATCTCGACCGCCTGATCGATCTGTTTTTGAACGATTAGGGTTTCGTCACACGCGTTCCGTTTATCCTAATCCCGGGGCTTGCGCCCAGGGCTCGGGCGAATGTCGCCCTTTCAGGGCTCCAGTAGAACGAACAACGCCCCGAGTGCAAACCCGGGGCGTTGTCGTATTTATCCTAAATCCTACGTCCTAAATCCTACATCGCTGCCGAAGGCAGCATTACTTCACGAGGGTGAGCGTGCGTGTCTGCACGAAGTCGCCGGAAGTCATCGTCATGTAGTATGTGCCGGAATTGAGGTTCGCACCGTTGAAGGTGAAGGTGTGGGAACCGGGCTCGCAGGTCTCGTCAACGAGGTTGCCGAGGCTGCGTCCGAGAGCGTCATGCAGCGTGATGCGGACATGTGCGCTGGTCGGAACGTCATACGTAACGTTGGTGCTGGGGTTGAAGGGATTCGGGTAATTCTGGCGAAGTCCGAAATTTGCAACCACGGGCACTTCATTCACATCTGTTGCTATACCGAAGAACAGCGGCTCGCTGATGGCCTGAAGCACAGGACCCGGACGATCGTTGACGATGGTATGGACAAAGATATTCAGATGGGCATTGTCGCCATTGACATGCGGCGAGGTGAAGGTGAAGACCTGCTCGACCTCTGTCTGAGAAACAAAGCTGTTTCCGAGCGAGAGCTGATATCCGCGGATGTCGGGATAGATGCCCATCATCACAGATTTGTGGATATACGGGCTGATGGTTTCAACCACTCCTGTGGCCATATTCGTGCGCTTCTGCGCATAGTCGAAGCCGTCTTCAGTCACAGCAGCGTTCATACGAACGTCGGCGTTGATGCCCTGGTGGAAAAGCACTTTCGCCTTGAAGGTGAAAGTCTTGGTGTTCGCGTTGTAGGATTTGTCGCTGATCGTGATGCCAACCGGTGCGCGCTGATTGCGGATCAGGTAATCGGTATTGGCGCCCCAAACCGTGCGGCTCACGGGAATGCTGCTCTCGCCCGGCCACTGGACACGATTGATGGAGGCAGTCGGGAAGCCGGTGACACCGATCCAGCTGTTCATCGAAGCCCAGGTCGAAATCGTCATCGGGTCACTGTCGTGCCATGACATGCGCACCATGCGGCTTCCGTTGCGCGATGCAACTGCGGCGAGGGAATCGGCGCCGTACGGACACCACTGGCACCAGGTACCGGTGTACTGCTCAACGAGAATGTTGGCATCTTCATCCACATCAGCTTCCTGCACGTTGATATTCACGGTGTAGGTAAGCGTGGGTTTGTCGGCATCGTTTGTTGTGATGGTGATCGTGCCGGTGTAGGGTCCTTCCGCGAGTGCGTTCGGGTTGATGGTAAAGGTTACCAGACCCTGCTGTCCTGGCTGAAGCGTGCCTGCATTCGGTGCATCGATAGTCAGCCAGCTCGCCCCGGCCTCGACATTGGTGCTCCAATCAAGAGCTGCACCGCCAAGGTTACCGAGAGCGAACGCATATTTGTAGGTGTTAGCGCGCTTGACCCATCGGGCTGTTCCGGTACCGGAAATAGCGGCGATAGGCTTGGAGGCGGCAGCGGCATCATATTGCTCGACTGCGTTTTCATACACTGCGGAACCAACTCCGCCTACCACAAAGAATTTGCCAGAGCCATCGTAAAGCATGCGGCTGGCATAATACACCGGAGTAATCTTCATCGCTTCACTGGTCCATGCCGCCGTTGCGGGGTCGAAGGACCAGGTAGCATTCGAAGGCATGCCGTTCGAACCGGTAACGGAATTGAATCCGCCGGCCATATACATCTTCACGCCGTCGGTACCGACAGCCTGGCGCATGAGCGATCCACCGGGGAAATCGGCGAGTTTGGTCCAGGTGATTTCGTCTTCCGCAATGACGCCTTTGTACACATGGGCAAAGTACACGCCCTGTGCAGCATACTGATATCCACCCATGAGATACACGTCATCGCCGATCCGGGCGACCTGGAATGAACGCAGCGCTAGCGGCAAACGCGAGTTGGACGTGGCCCAGCGGTCAATCGCCGGATCATATATCTGGATGGCGTCGGACTGCGCCTGGAAGCTGGTGGTACCGCCGCCAAGCACCCAGATACGGCCGTCTTTAACAAAAGAACCGAATGCATACACCGGCGTATTCATCGCGCTTTTCGCCGTCAGCGTGTTCGCCGCGGGATCGAATTCAAGTACCTGTCCCTGTGTCACAAATGAAGGACTCGTGGTGCTGTATCCGCCGACGATGTAGATCTTGTCACCTATTGCGCGGGCGTCAGCCAGCAAACGCGGCTGCGGCAGCGTTACAGTGGGAGTCCATGCATTGCCGGTAAGATCAAGTTTATAGCACTGGGTGATTGTAGCTGAATTCAGGCCGCTGAAATTGTACAGCGCGCCGTTGTAAAATTCCGCAGTGTTGTAGCCCATGCCCTGAGTAAGGGCGGTGAGCGGTGACCACTGACCTGCAATATCTGCCGGAGCAGCTTTATTGAAAGAAGCCGATGACTGTGCAACGAACGGGCCATTGCCATCGGTGTCGCCGCCCTTGGCGAATGTCTGTGTCGAACACAGCACAACAGCCATAAGCAGGACAAATAGGGTAGAGAATCTCTTCATTCGAGGTCTCCTGATAGATTGATTGGATGAGGGAATATAGTATGCAGTAATTCTTTCAGTCAAAATCGGGTGGGTATGGGTACTTTCACTTCGTGGAACGAATCGTTCCTAACATATAAACATAGGATATACCGGCGATAAGTTCAAGAAAAAAGTCCGTCAGTCCTCGAGATATGTCGCAAGGTCCTCGCTGCGCGTCAGATGCACGAGCCATTGATTCATATCAAGCTCCCTCACGACTTGACGACCTCGTTTTAGGGGCACGCCATGTCGGTAGCAGAAATGCCACAGATCGATGTGACCGCGGACTATTTCATACATCAACACTTCCCCAATCGACAATTCCGCGCCTTTTTGAGCCCGCGCGAGAATGCCTGCCATCGCAGCGATCCCGGTAGGTTTGATATGCCGTTTGGTGAAAAAGAAATTGTCGTGATAGGCCAGCTCGCAGATCCCGAAACCCGGACCGCCATTTTGCATGGCAGTCAGATAGGAAAGCGAGACTAGCAGATCTTCGTCATCACCCCAGATATCCTCATAAATCCCGGGATCTTCCAACTTCAACCATTCCATAAAGGCCTTTTCCCGCGGCGGAAGCCTCATCAGCACATGCGATCCGAATTCCTCCTGCAGCAATTCAATGTCGCGTGCGGATAGGCTGTCAAGTTCCACATCGGTAAGCTCGAGCACAACGGGCTGATCCGTCCGCAGACACTCCTGAATTTGGGGAAGCGTTCTCATGATAGTTCTCGCTCAGGCAGATTTTCACTGGTAGAAGGAAGAGTGATGGAAAAGGTCGTCCCTTCTCCCTCTGCGGAATAAAAGGCGATACTGCCGCGCAGGTAGCGCTCTGTCAGCAATCGTGCGCTATACGTGCCGAGTCCGCGACCGCTTCCCTTTGTGCTGAATGATCGTTTAAACATTTGCAGCTGTATATCCTGCGACATTACTGCAGGATTATGAACGGAAAAACAGATGCTCCCAGCGTCTATCGGGTCGCAGCGCAAGGTTACGGCATCACCGGGCAGACTCGCCTCCAAAGCGTTTTTCGTCAGGTTGCCGAGAACGCGGGAAAGGATCGTTGGCTCGGAATCGAACGATAGTCCCTCCGCGTTATTGCTCGCCCTGAGTTCGCGATCCTTGCAGAGATCATGAAAACGGTAGAGCGCAACAACATGCGTCAGCATTTCCGTCGGGGTGATGCGCTGAAAATCGCTGGTGAGTTCTCCCCGCTCCGCCGCGAGCAGATCGCGCTGAGTGCGGATTTCATCTATCAGCTGGTCGGAAAGGCCGTCCAGATCATTGACCAGCTCTTCCCTTTCCTCACCGGTCAGCATGCGCATGAGGTCGGCAACGCTCCGAACCCCGCTCGCCGTATTCAGAATATCGTGAAAGAAAATCTTCTCGAGCGCCTTGCGGCGGTTCTCATCACTGATATCAACGAGTGAAAGCAAGGTCACATCCTCCCCAGCCAGATTCATCGGAACTGCGACAGCCTTGAATTCTAGTGCGTGCGGTCCGTTCTGATCGCGCACCGCAATGCTGCACTCACGGACCGAATTTTCTCCGGCCTGCGCGTCCAGCATAGAGAGCACCGCGCCGCACAACCTGCACTGCTTCCCGGTACCGCAGCCGGAAGCGCTGCCGGCGGCAATTTCGCAACCCACTGTTTCACCCAACCGCATGCCAAGCAGCATCTCATCGTCGGTACGCGGTATTGCCTTATCGAACAGGCCATTGTACATCAGAATCTGTCGATTGCGTCCCAGAACGACGGCGATGGTCGGAAAGGCTTCCAAAAGAGGACGAAGCAGAGGAACTTGTTCCAGTTTCCTGGAAAGCAGCAGTACCTGTTCATCAATATCGCGCTGAGGCGAAGCGAAAAATGTCGTATCAGAAGAGTAGGTCATCTTTTTCTCGAGCTGCTGTTAAGAGAATAACATAGCACAGTAGGCGGAGGAACGCAACGGCGGAAAAGGAAAAGCCGCCCGCAGGGACGGCTTTCCACAGCCTTAATCTATAGGAATAATCAGCGCAGAAGGACGACCGGACTGCTGCCGCGTTGTCCGTTCGCGTCTAACACGAGCATGTAGCTGCCCGATGGAAGCGGAAGTCCTGCGTCGTCGCGTCCGTCCCAGCGGGACAGATAAGTCCCCGTAGGAAGCTCGTGCTGCAGCAGGCTGCGTACGCGTCGCCCGGCGAGGTCGTACACTCCAAGTGCTGCATCGGGCGCAGCTTTCGTCAGAGAGAATTGGATCGTTGTCGCTGCGTCGCCATGGAATGGATTCGGGTAGCTTTCCGGCAGCTCCATCAATGCCGCGGCCGGAGGGACTTCAACCGATGTAGCGATCGTGAAGAGCGAGGGACCCGGCACACGGCTCGTCCCCAGCGCATCGGCAAGCCAGTTGTTGGTCCAGACCGGGCGCGTGAATGCGTTGCGGTCCAGCATGGCTTCCCAATCCTCATCGGTGAGGCGTTCGAAATTCGTAGTCACGTGTTCATGGAAACTCAGCATCGGAGCGACGAAGGCGGTAGGCGTGCCATCTTCCGATGGTGCGACCAGCACACCGAGGTTGATGCGTCCGGTCCCGACATGATACACCCAGCCGACAGGGGCTCCCGCGGCATCGGTCGGCGCGGTATGCACATCGGCGGTAACATAATCCTCCTCCGGCGACTCGGCTCCGTAGAACAGCCGGAAATACCAGCCGTCAAACTGCAGGCCGCAAATACCGCGAAGGTAGAGCAGACTTTTAGAGAAAGAACGTTCTGCATCGGAGAATGCTTCATTGCGGATTTCCTTCCCTGCGATCGTCTCCAGCGTATCCATGGTCGAGGCCATGGCGTCGAAGAACGGGGCTATGCCGTTTTGCCATGAAAGATTCCTGTACACCTCGCCGGCCTTCCTTGCGAACAATGCCAGGCGGCCGTAGAATTCCGGGAAGGGTTCGACATACGCATCGGGGAAAGAACAGGAAACGCCGCCCGTGTATGATTGCTTCGCATAGAGCAGATTGTCATGCCGCAGCTGCGCCCATGACGCCAGCTGAGTATTCATTTTCTGCTGCCACCACGCGGCGGTCTGCATGAACGGCGGCAGGGATTCGATTTCATCGGGAATGTTCAGCGCCCGGATCGCGTTCAGCCAGGAATTGTAAAGCGAAGCCGACCAGAAATCCTCACCGTAGGAATCGACCAGATACCGAAGCGACGCGAGATTGGACGCGTACGGATATCGGGTGAATTCGTCCTGTAGAAATTGCGCGGCTGCGTCATTGCCGAGAGCGAACAGGGCGTCCATCGACGAAGGCAGCATGCGGCGGACCTTCTGTCCGCGAAACATGATCTTGTCGTACACCACATTGCCGAACACGTATGAGTCGATGATGAAGCGCTGACCGAGCAGCAGGAAGGCCGATGGCGGCTGCAGCTGTTCCGGATCCATGGGATTCGAGTAAAGTATCTGCGAGTTGATGCGCTGGCCTGCGAAAGGCCGTGTTGCGAGCAGGGCCTGTACATCCTTCACCCGCTGCATATCGAGCAAGGCGGAAGGATCCGTAATTCCGAGATCGGCGAGAAGTCCCGTCAGCTGCGGTGCGCGCACGTTGTCGCTTTCTCCTACAAGCAATTCAAGCAGGTCGTCGATGGCAGTGACGCGGTCGCCGATATTCGCATCGGCGAGCATTTCCGCCAGAAGAGCAGCCCCTATCACCTGCCGCTGAATATCCTCATCCGTCTGCTGCGGCATATCATGCTGCACCGGCTTAGTGAGCATGAATTCCGTTCGCCCGATCCAGATCATGGATTGGAAATAGCGGCCGAGTTCGGGGTGATAGGTGTCGGTATAATGTCCGCGCACCGTGAACTGGCTGAAATCATACAGCCGCGGAGTGCTGCTGAACAGCGTGGTCATCGAAGGTGATTCCGCCTGGATCTGCGTGAGCAGCGCATTGAAGGCGGCCATATTTTCCGGATACTTCAGTCTTGTTTCTGTTGTGAGAAGCTTCCACGCCACGCCAATGTAGAGATCGATGTCCGCAAGCGCCGGCTGCATGGCTGCATTGCCGGCATAGCGTTGTGCGAGCAGCTCCTGTGCCTGATAGAGTCCGTCGAGTACGGCGCGGAGCTCTCCCGAAATAAAATACAATTCGGTTTCTTTGAGAATGCGGTCGTAGGACATGTGCACCGCATGGAGAATTGCGTCTGTCGTCACGGCCACGGGAAGATCCTTCTGCCAGATATCCTCATAGGCCTCCTGGAAAGTCTCCGCCGTCAGGCGCTCGGTAACCATGAACCCGTTTTCAGAAAGCAGCTTCAGTTCATCTTTCGTCAGATCATATTTGATGCTGACCGAATCGAGCCATGCCGTGTTTGCGACCGGCCCGGCCACCGATTTTCTCAGCAGCGGAGCCGGCCAGCCGTCCATCAGCGCCGATCCTTCCAGATCCTGGTGCGCGCTCAGGAATTGCTGGTACGCCCCGACGTCAAACGTCTGCGCCTCCGCAATCCCTGCAGCAATCAAGCCGAACAGGAAGAATGCAATTGCAGCCTGTCTCCAGTTTCTCATGGGATCCTCTCCATTGGAATTGAATACGGAAATCTACGAAAACCGGCGAACAGATGTGAGACAATTTTGTCTGCCTAATGTTAGGTTGCCAGTGCGTCAGACTGATACTTGGACGAGCGTGGCGCGCACGCTGGGGATGGCGCGCACCAGCGCGCCCTCTTCTGGAGAAGGCCACTGCGTCATTCGAGGCGAGCCGCCCAGCGCGATTCATGAACTCACCCCCGTCCCCTCTCTTGAAAGAGAGGGGTGACGCTTCCGGCTTGCCACGGCGGGCCTCTGCCCCGACGGGCCTCCTGCCTACTGCGCGCCGCAGGCGCTCCAGCCTTTTGCGATTTCCCTCCACTTTCGCTAGCTTTTTGCTTCTCTTTGGGACGTGCGTCCCAAGCCGAGCCAATCCCGCAGATCGCTATTCTTAAGGAGTGTGTATGGAACCTACCTCACGGAGCCTCCCAAAAAACGCGTACAAAGTTCTAGACCCGGGAGAATCCTACATCCCAGTGGTGCCGGCAACGGTCACGCCCCGGGAAATTACCGCGTATTCAGTGGGATGGGGACTTTTCTTCTCCGTTCTTTTCTCCGCTGCCGCGGCATACCTGGGATTGAAAATCGGCCAGGTGTTCGAAGCTGCCATTCCTATCGCCATTATCGCCGTGGGAATCTCCACGGCCATGAAGCGCAAAAACGCGCTTTCTGAAAACGTCATTATTCAGTCCATCGGCGCCGCGAGCGGCGTGGTGGTCGCCGGTGCGATTTTCACCATTCCGGCACTTTATATTCTTGAACTGCCGACGAACTTCTGGCATGTCTTTCTTGCCTCGATGTTCGGCGGCTTTCTCGGCATTCTCTACCTGATTCCCTTCCGCCGCTATTTCGTAAAGGACATGCATGGACTGCTTCCTTTCCCCGAAGCCACGGCGACGACGGAAGTTCTCATTGCCGGCGAGGCCGGGGGCAATCAGGCGAAGACGCTGCTCGTGGCTTCCGCTATCGGCGGACTCTACGATTTCCTTGTCACGACCTTCGGATTCTGGAAGGAGGCTTTTTCCACCAAGGTTCTGCCGGGCTTCGATTATCTGGCCAACCATTTCCGCATTGAGTTCAGAATGAACATCCTTGCGGCAGTGACGGGACTCGGCTACATCATCGGCCTTAAATACGCGGCCATCATTGCGGCGGGATCCTTCCTCTCCTGGTTCCTCATCGTGCCGGTGATCGCCTACATCGGTGACGGCCTGATGGTGCCGCTTGGCACCGGCGTCACGACGCTGATCCGCGACATGGACGCACACACGATCTACTTCACGTACGTGCGCCACATCGGCATCGGCGGCATCGCGATGGCCGGAATTATCGGCATCGTCAAAAGCAGCAAGATTATCGGCGGTGCTTTTAAACTGGCTGCGGCCGAGATCTTCGGAAAGAAGGGACACAGCGTCAACGACGGCGCGGATCGCACGGACAAGGACATTCCGATGAGCACTGTCGTGTCCCTCATCGTCGTCGTGCTGCTCAGCATCTTTGTGTTCTTCTGGCAGGGCGTCACCGGAAATCTGGGTCAGGCTGTCACGGGATTGCTGATCGTTGCCGTCATCGCCTTCCTCTTCACCACCGTCGCCGCCCGCGCCATCGCCATTGTCGGATCGAATCCGGTATCCGGCATGACCTTGATGACTCTCATCATCTCGTCCTTTATTCTCGTACAGGTGGGGCTCACGGGTCCGACCGGCATGGTCTCCGCAATCATCATCGGCGGCGTGGTCTGCACCGCACTCTCCATGGCCGGAGGGTTCATTACCGATCTGAAAATCGGCTACTGGCTCGGCAACACGCCGGTGTATCAGGAGCGTTGGAAATTCCTCGGCACTATCCTTGCCGCGGCCTCGGTCGGCGGCGTGATCATTCTGCTGAACGCCACCTACGGCTTCACCGGCGCCAATGCACTGCCAGCTCCTCAAGCCAACGCAATGGCAGCGGTGATCAAGCCGCTCATGTCGAATCAACCCGCGCCCTGGGTGCTTTACATCGCCGGCGCACTGTTCGCATTGACGCTGGAGTCCATCCACATTCCGCCCCTTGCGTTCGCGCTTGGAATGTATCTTCCGCTCGAACTCAACACCCCGGTGCTCGCCGGCGGAATCATTGCACATTTCGTGTCAACACGCTCCAAGGATGAAAACCTCAACAACGCCCGCCGCGACCGCGGAACGCTCATCGCTTCCGGACTCATCGCCGGTGGAGCCATCATGGGGGTCGTCAGCGCCGCACTGAAATTCTTCGGCATCAACTATGTCGACTTCGGCTGGACCTGGCCGGAGGGCAACGGCGCGGAATTCCTCGCCATGGCCATGTTCGGCGTCATCGCAGCGTACCTGTACTGGGATTCCATGCGCGCGAAATCCTCGGATTAAGAAAAAACCACCAAGGCACTAAGCCACGAAGAAGATCACGAAGGTTTTTTAGAAAGAAGAAACCAGCCGCCGCCGCCCGCTGGGTCATAAGATCTTTCCCATCATCCTGGACGCGCGGCTTCGGCGCGGCAGGCTCCAAAGAACGCGAAGGTTTGTAAAAGTAAAACGCCCCTGGAAATCCCGGGGGCGTTTTACGTCATACAATTTTCAATTCGTATCTCTCTGATCTTCCCCTCTTTACCCCTTTACCCCTTTACCGCTTCACCTCTTTACGCCTTTACGCCTTTACCCTTTACCCTTTTACCGATCTGCGATAACCACTTCGATACGAAGGTCTTTTTGCATCAGCACATTTTTCTCGCTGCCGACGGCGTCTTCTACCACGAATATTTTGTTGATTTCGCTGTGCTTGCGTTCGGTGAAAAACTGGAGCGAAGAATTATAAAGAGCTGTACCGCTGGCCGTGGTGGTCAGGGGTTCGCGGCCGGCGCCCTTTTCCGCTTCGGATGCGCTGAAATCGACCGTGTAGTCTACGTCTGCGAATTGCTCCGCGCCGTCGCGGGGGGCAGTGCGTCCGATGACGATGCGATCCTTGTTTCCGCGCGGGTAGGTATAGTTGCTGTTGAACAGCACTGCATCAAGCTGGCGGCTGAGCATGCCGAGCACGAGTTTGGCATCGATCGGTTCGATGGACGAAGAGATCTTCGCATCGCTGATCGAGCCGTCACTCATTGCGGTGAAGCTGAACTGCCAGTCGATGTCATTCGATTGGGCTTCGCCCCGCTGCTGCGTGCGATACACCGTCAATTCCACCGGAATGCCATTGCCATCCGCGGCTTCCGTCACAATGTGCATACGCTGCGTACTGGTGGACGGAGCGACATCCTGATAGCCGTTGTTGCCGGAGAGAGTTTTCTTGATCGTCACGTCGTAGGTTTTGTTCGGCAGAAAGCGCGACTGCACTGTTTGCGCCGAAACCGCGGCTATGCCGACGATAGTCAGGATTGTGAAAAGCAGAATGGTCTGAAATGAACGCTTCATGGTGCTCTATGGTATCGTGAGAAAAAATCGACACATCAATTCAAGAATACGAAACCCCCGCGTCTTTGTAAAGTCAATTTATTCTGGAGGATTTCCAGGATCTGCGAAACGGGGTGAATACTGTTCGGCACGAGGGATTTTCGGCTCATCCGGTTTTTGCTATTTCTGGAAATTGAGTTTGCGATCTCGTCCGACCTTCGCATACCCAGTCAAAACACATCAACCCCCGTTTTGTTACTCAGCCGTCATCATTTCGAGGTCTCGTTCCAGCTCATGCATCGCGAGGTTCCGGCTATAGCGACGCATCTCGCGTCCCTCCATGAACAGAAGGATCGTGGGCGCGGCGAACACCAGGTGCTGTCCACTCACCTCCGGGTTGCTGCCTGAATCCACGTACAGAAATTCCACCTTCGGATACTCCTTCAGCAGGTCCTCCACTTTCGGACGCAGCACCTTGCACACATTGCATTGCGGCGTAGAAAAATACGCCAGCAGCATCGGCGCCCCGCCAATCTTCTCAAACATCATCCCGCTCGTCATTTCACTCATGTCTACTCGCTGTTTCCGGAACGCAACACCTATCAACGTAAGATACCCCAACTCCAAAAATGATTCACCCCCATTTCCATCTTTCCATTTTTCAATTCTTCTATCAGCCATTAGCCATTAGCCATTAGTCATCAGCCATTAGTCATCAGCCATCAGCCATTAATTTGCATTTCCCCCCGATCAACAGGATATTCCTCCATCATTCACCAACCGAACCCTCCCCATGCCCAACTACATCGACATCGAAGATCAGGGACATATCCGCACCATTGCCATCAACCGTCCGGACAAGCGCAACGCGCTGAATGCCGACGTCGTCACGGAATTACGAGCCGCTTTCGATGCAGCGGAGGCGGATGCTGCCGTCCGCGTCATTGTGCTCACCGGACGCGGCGGCGTCTTCTGCGCCGGAGCGGATCTCGCGTACCTGCAACAGATCAACGACAACAGCGTGCTGGAGAATGCCGCGGATTCGCAGCAGCTGATGAAGCTTATGTACACAATCCGCATGAGTAATAAAGCCACAATTGCGCGGGTGAATGGCCACGCTATCGCAGGGGGCTGCGGACTCGCGCTCACCTGCGACATCCTCGTCAGTGTTGAAGATGCCAAGTTCGGTTTCACCGAAGTGCGGATCGGTTTCGTGCCGGCCATCGTCATGAAGCTGCTCATGGAGCGCTGCGGCATTGGCGTCGCTCGCGAGCTCCTCATCCGCGGCAACCTGGTCGACGCCTCCGTTGCAAAGGAATACGGCATGGTCAATCATGTTGTGAGCGAGGAACGTCTGGATGAAACGGTGATGCACATTGCCCGGGAAATCGCCATCGAGACTTCCCCCCAGGCCGTGGCCATGACCAAGCAGCTCATGCGCGACGTCGCCTCCCGCGACATCGCCGACGCGATGTCCCTCGCCGCCTGGCAAAACGCCATCAGCCGCGCCACCCCGGATTTCAAAAAGGGCATCGGGAGTTTTGTGGAGAAGAAAAAGCCGGATTGGGAGTAAGTTACCGCCCTCTTCCTCCCCTCTCGTTCAAGAGAGGGGCCGGGGGCCGAAGGCTCGCCGGGGCGAGGTGAGTTCTTGTTGCGCCATTTCAGGGCTGGGGGTGGTGTCGGGCTGCGACGTGTTCCCAGGGCTAATCCGTCTTCGTCCGCTTGCGCGGACTTCGCCGAGACAAGCGCCCCGGGCTGCAATAGGTCGCCCTCGCCACGGCGAGTCTTCGACTTTCAGGGCGGAGGGGAGATTGGGGAGCCGCGTCGTGCGCCACGGGTTAATCCGTCTTCGTCCGCTTGCGCGGACTTCGCCGAGACAAGAACCCGTGGCTTGGGTTGCATCACCCCTTCGGGGTGAAGTGAGTTCATGTTTGGGGCCGCCGGCCTTCGTTTCGCGAGGTTCAATCTCCCCTCTCTTTCAAGAGAGGGGGCGGGGCTGAAGGCTCGCCGGGGCGAGGTGAGTTATTGTTTCGCCCCTTCAGGGCGGAGGAGAGATTGGGAGCTGCGACGTGCGCCACGGGTTGAAACCCGTGGCTTGGGTTGCATCGCCCCTCCGGGGCGAGTCGCGGAGCGATTACCGAACAGGGCGCGCTGGCTTGCCACGCCAAAGTCCCGCGAAGCGGGACGGAGGCGGGTGCGCGCCGTCCCCAGCCTCCGCGGTCCTGTGGGATCCCCGCTTGCCTATTCCTTGATCAATCTCCGTACCAACACGCCATCCCTGTGCGCGAGCCGCAGCAGGTAAAGTCCGCGCGGGGCGTTGCGGAAAGTCAGTGTTTCGCGGACAGTACCGTCGCTGCCGGCACTCCATTGTGTGCGCAGGATGCTCCGGCCCAGAAGATCCAGCAGCTCGGCCTGGACGGCACCCCGGACCCCGGTCATCGCAACGTGAATCAGTCCGTCGCTGGGGTCGGGGTATACTTCGAGGCTGAATTTCTCGGGCTGTACCGCGATACCCAGCGTGGTCACGACGCGTTCCTTTGATAGCAGCACTGCGCCGCAGCTGTCGACAACTTGCACGGTGTAGCGTCCGGTTTGCGTGACGTCGAGTACCGGACCCGTCGCTCCGCTGATCGGCTGTCCGTCGAGGAACCATTGGTGGGAAAGTACGCGCGTGGTGGTGGAGAGGGTGAGGCCCTGCTTGAGTATCGTCGGATGGTCCGGCTGACGTACCTGCACGGACACCGCATTCGAGATCCCCTCGCAGCCGCCGGCGCTGAGAACCACTACAACAAACTTCCCTCCCGTATGCACGGTAATTGTCCGAGTTGTGTCGCGTGTGTTCCACCGATAGACAACATATCCTTCCGGCGCTTCGAGAGTGAGCGAATCGCCGTGACAAAGCACGGTGCTGCCCTGATACCTGATTTCCGGAGGAGTGTCCATTTCCTGCTGAACGGTAATGGTATCCGATCGTCCCCAACATCCCCCGTAGGCCATCACATCGACGAAGAAGGGACTGGGATCACTGACAGATATCATTCGCGTTGTATCCCCTGTGGACCAACGGTACGCGGCATAGCCCTCACCGGCATCAAGCTGCACGCGGTCCTTGGGACAAAGTGCAGCATATTTCACCGGAGAGAGCCGCGGATGCGGAATGTCCACCATCTCGACGACCAACGTCTCGGATGCTGTCACACAGCCTTCGGCAGAGATGCCTTCTACCGTCAGTGTTCCAGGATTGCGCAGGGTGATGCTTTTCGAAGTGTCGCCGGTGGACCACAAATAGGAAGCGAATTCTTCGGCCATGGAAACTTCCACTTCCCCTCCGGGACACAGCACTATGCGCCGCGATGGCCGGAATGTAATGCTGCGCTCAGGATACTCGAGAATTCTAACATTATGCCAGCTTCCCGTGCAGCCATTCGCGTCACGCACGCTGACCGCATAATCTCCCCTGCCGTAATAGCCTCCATCCGGATGGGCGAAAATACTGCGCGAACTGTCAACGCTATTGAAACCTGTCGACCAGAAATAGGCGGGATAATCCTCGAGCACGGTCAGCGCGATACTGTCGCCGCGACAGACAAATATCGTATCCCCGGGTACATTCAATGTCACCGACGGATCGATCGCTATGGTAAAGAGAGTATCGGTATAGGAACGGCAGCCATACTGATCGACGACCGATCCCCAGATTTTGGCCGGAGCGCGGGCACTGATAGTTCTGCGCGGGTGACCATCATTCAGCCAGTAGAACTGCGTCCCGACAGTATCGCCCGCGATAGTGACATTCACACTGCCCTCGTGACAAATGGCCAGCGGTCCTGACGCCTCGAGCCAGACCTTTCGTTCCGGCCGGATACGAACAGACACAGCAGCTGATCTCAATGTGTCACCAATGCCGTCGACAACGTCGAGGTAGTATGAACCTTCATCCATGACCCAGATGCTGCGTGTGCGCTCGCCCGTCGACCAGTGATAGCCGACAAACCCGTCATTCGCCGAAAGCTCAAGCCCTCCCCGCTCGCAGATCAGCACTTCCCCTTCCGGCATAATACGAGGAAGCAGGCGCGGCACAATGCGGTAGCCGCGGCTGTCGACTTTGGTGATGGCGCAGTTAATGCCGACATCATCCAGCCTTGCGCTCAGCGGGAACCAGGTACTGTCTGACACACCCGCCGTCAGGTATTGCAGCTCTACCAGTTCAGCGTTCTCATTGATCGGAATGATTTCATCAAGTCGCACACGCACACTGTCGGGATATCTCTCTATCCTCACAGATTTTCCATAGAGCGGACTCGAGGAGGGAATAAATGCGTCGACCAGAGGTCTTCGGGGATTTCCTGAACTGATAGTTATTTCGAACGGGTAGAGCAAACTATCATCCGTACTCGCCACACGTTCGAGCGAAAGCGGCACTGTCACAATATCCCTCGGCCCCGAGGTCGTTTCTCCAATACGCAAACGCTGTACTGCGAATGTCGTCGAATCCAATGGCGCCCGGTATGTTTTCGTTTTCGCGTCGTTTCCTCCACAAAAGTCCTTCAGCTCCAGGTTCACTGTACGCATACTCCCGTCAGCGCAGCCGCGCTCGTATGTAATGATGCATTCCGGCGGGTCCCACCACATTGTTGCCGTGACCTCCTGGAATATCGCTACCATCTGGCCGACATTCGGATGTTGATAGTTTCGTCCTCCAGTCAGCAGAGCGAGCATTTCGAGTGTTGTCGGATCCATGACCGATCCCACCCCTATGGTATACAGACGTATACGGTTGCGATTCGCCAAGGATATTATCTCCTGCACTGTCGCTGAAGAAGTATTATCCCAGCCATCGGTGAATACTATCAATGCGCGGCATTGATTATATCCCTCGTCGACGAGGTGATGTATTCCGAGTATGATGCCGTCGTACAGGGAAGATCCGCCGGAAGGCTGAAGACTATCCACTGATTGATTCAACTTGTTTTTGTTTGTGGTGAACCGCTGACGAATTTGCGGTTCGCGTCCGGCAGTGATAAGTGCGGCATCGTCCCAGTTTCCGTCCAGAAGGTCGATGAATGCATGCATATTCCTCGCGGCATCCGTCATTCCAGCACCATACATGCTGCCACTCACATCCGCCACAATGGCAACCGAAGCTGGACACCTCAGCGCAGGATCCGAACACCAAAGCGTAAAATCCTTTATCTCCTTCCCGTTTTCCGTGATTCTGAAATTCTCCTTTGTCATGTGGTAAGCAGCATTCCCGTCACAACCTACCCCCATATACAACTCGATAGTCGGCCAGTTGACCATGACGCGTTTGAAGCTCAGAATGGGCTGGGAAAAAGCGATGGAGGGAAAAACGACAATGAGAAAGGATATGATACCGAGAAGCAGGCCGCGATGGCGGGAATACGTGGCGCCTTCGCGTAAATGTACTTTTCTGGCGGAAGAAAGCATGTTCAAACCGGAGGAAATTGCGCAATCGGTAACAGGAGAACAACACCCGAAGCGGAGATAAGTTACCCAGCCACGGGTTGCATCTCCGCCACGGGTTGATCCGTCATCGTCCGCTGACGCGGACTTCGCCGAGACAAGAACCCGTGGCTTGGG
>JBATDG010000127.1:0-89046 GCA_049663345.1 Bacteroidota bacterium | reverse complement strand
GGAGTGCAGCGAGCGTCGACAGGAATCACATTCTTTCCATCGCGCCTTGCGGCGACACGTGAAATCGGAGCAGGATTAGTTCAGACGGAATTTGACAGGTACGGAAACCTTCACGTTCACCGGCTTGTCGCGCTGCAGGCCCGGATTGAAACGGACTTTCTTGACAGCGTCCATCGCAGCTTCATCGCAACCACCGCCGATGCCGCGCATGATTTCGGTGCCGGTAACTATGCCTTCTTTGTTTACGTAAGCGAGAACAATCACTGTGCCCTCGACTCCGGCACGAATGGCAAGATCGGGATAGACAAGATTTTTCTTTACAGCATCAAGTCCGCCCTTGATCGTCGGAGGATCCTCAACGACATCGAAATAATTATCTTCTTCCTCAACCTTTTTGACCGCAGGAGGTGCGGCTGGTGCCGCCTTCATCTCGTTGAGATCGACCTCGGAGCTGATATCGATGTCATCGATCGCATCGGAATTCGGAGCTTCGATGGGAATCGGCGGGCGAGCCGGCGGCGGCGGACGGTTTTCCTGCCGCGTGTTGTCGATGTCCTGGACCTTGACGATTTCCTGAGACGCATTGATTGCCGCAGATTCCTTCGCGAGATTCGGGAAGAATGTGAAAGCGGCTGTTACGATCAGGAGGGCGATGATCAGTGAAATTTCGAAATACCGCCGGGTTTTCGACCTGATATCGGCCTTGGGGGTTTTTTCGATAGCCATCGTGTAATCCTGTGAATATCTGAAGTGAAATTATGCGCAGTACGATGAGTGTAATATACCGCGCTATCTTAAAATTGTCAATAACGATTTCTACCCCTCGTACTTGGGGATGTTCCATTGAACGTGGTAAAAAGCGCGGAAATGTTGAAAGAGCACTGCTCCGCAGGCCTGATTTTCCTGCCTCAAAAAGAAACTCCATCGGAGAGTTGCATTTTAGAAAGCATCAGAACTATATTTGTTGTCTCGCCTGGATGGCGGAATAGGCAGACGCGCTACATTCAGGGTGTAGTGTCCGCAAGGGCGTGCAGGTTCGACTCCTGTTCCAGGCACCTGAATCCCCAAGATGATGAATCTCGGGGATTTTTTTTGTTCATTGCTAAAAGAGTAACCACGGATTACACAGAGTACACAGATGGTTTTTGGTAATAGGAACCTCTGATGCCAAAAGATACACACACGTTGATGATGAGAAAGCACGGAAGGATGCGGCGATGAATGGAACGATGGTGCATCATTCAAATATTGTGATTGGTGTCGCGGGCGGAAGCGGGTCGGGAAAAACGACGCTCTGCCGCCGCGTCATCGAGCGTATGGGTGAGGGACAGGTGCTGCTGTTTCAGCACGATGCGTATTACCACGACCTCTCGTGCATGCCGGTACCTGACCCCACGCGCATCAATTACGATCACCCGGATTCACTGGAAACCAGTCTCTGCGCAGCGCAGCTGGCGGAACTGCGACGCGGACGATCGGTTGCGCAGCCGGTGTACGATTTTTCCACGCATCGACGCACAGCGGAAACGCGTTTGCTGGAACCGGTGCCGGTCATTCTCGTCGAAGGAATCCTCGTGCTTGCCGAGCCCTCGCTTCGGGAGTATATGGACCTCAAGGTATTCGTAGACGCTGAAGCCGATGTTCGCATTCTCCGACGTATGGAGCGCGATATCAGTGAACGGGGACGCTCTCTTGCCTCCGTACGCGACCAGTATTATCATACGGTGCGTCCCAGCTTTGAACAATTCATCGCTCCCAGCAAGCAGCATGCGGACCTCATCATTCCCCATGGCGGGGAAAACGATGCCGCAGTTGAGGTGATCGTGTCGTTTCTCCGTCACCGCATCACTTTGAGGTAAAATCGCAGCGTCCACCAACGCAGGATGCAGGAGGTAGGATCTAGGATGTAGGATGTAGGATGTAGGAAATTCATTGTCCTAAATCCTAAATTCTAAATCCTAAATCCTAAATCCACCGTTGGATTCACAGCAGAAATTGAGAACCAATAGACAATGCAAAGCAAAAGACAATGAAAAAATCACCATTCCCATTTCACCTTACACCCGGCGGGCCGCGGCTCACACGCACGCTGATAGCGCAGCTTCCCGATGCGCTGCGGCTCGATCCTGACGCATCGCTGCTGCTGATCGGCTGCAGGCAGGGGGAGAACGCTCTCGGGCTTGCTGAGCATTTCAGCGGCCGCATCGTTGGCATAGAGGAGGATTCCGAATCCATTTTCTTTGGGAAAATGGCTGCGACGGAAATGGCGCTGGCTTCCCGCGTTTCGCTGCAATACATGGCTCCGACCGCGACGAATTTCCGCAACGGTCAGTTCAACGTGATCCTGATCGAGGGAGTGATGTCGAGCTACCTGCCGACCCGGGTTTTGAAGGAAGCTCTGCGGCTGCTTGCCGATGACGGCTGGCTGCTGATGTCCGATTCCTGCTGGCTCGAGTCGGAAGTGCCTCCATACGTTCGCAATGTGTGGGAAAGTCCCGAACGTAAAATCCTTACTCCGCCCCTCATCCAGAGCATGCTCGAGGAACGCGATTTCGAAGTGCTGCAGCTTGACGATCGCTCGGATGTGCTCGGACCGTTCTATCGCCAGTTTCAGGAAACCGTGCGAGGCATCGCTAAAAGCGGTTTCGAAGGAATGAAGCATCAGAAGACGCTGGTCAAGCACTACAAGCATGAGATCGATGTCTACCATAAAAATGGCGGCGATAGGTACATGGGATATTTCAGCGCAGTCGCACGAAGAGCAGCGGCAGTGCAAAATGAGGAAGAACAGAAAATGCGGGATCCGGGGAGCGCGCCGAAATGAAGTGTTGAGTAGGTTCGAATGGGGAGAAAGGAACGGGGATCAGGCGTGCAGCACCAGCGCTTCCTTCAGGAAGCGTCCGATGGAAATTACGGAGCCGATGAGTCCGAGTACACCGCCTGAGATGATGAGGGCGAGGTAGAAGCTGAAGCTGACCCCGATGTTGACCAGCAGATCTTCCGACAGGGGCTGGATAAAAAACGTAAAAACAATGTCGATGAGTACCGAGGCGATCATCCCGCCGACGAAGCCATGGAAAGCGCCCTCTATCAGAAACGGCAGCCGGATGAGCATTGGTGTGGCGCCGACAAGCTTCATGGTTCGGATCATATGCCGTTTGGCGTAGATCGTAAGGCGAATGGTGTTGGCGACGAGAATAATCGCGCTGAGTGCAAGAATCATTCCTATGAACAACGATGCATAGCTGAATGCTCTGGCCCTCCGGTCGATCAGCTGAAGCAGCTGTTTGCGGTAGTGCACGCTTTCGACAAGCTGAAGCCGCTCTACTCTGGAAGCGATGATCTGCACGCTGTCGGTGTTGTTGTAGCCTTCCTGAATCGAGAGACGGTAGCTTTGCGGCAAAGGGTTGTCGTCAAGAATATCTTCGAAGCTCTCCCCGAAATCCCGCTTGAAAATTTTCGCAGCGTCCTCTTTCGACACAAATGTGACTTCCTCGATGCCCGGAATGTCGGAGAGGATGTTCGTCATTTCTTCCTGCTGCCGATCATTCATATCGGAATCGAGAAAGACTTCGAGATCCACGCGTGAACGAATTTGCTCGACGAAATTCGTAAAGTTCATTGTGATAATAACAAACACGCCGAGCAGCAAAAGGGAAATGCTGACCGTAAATACCGTAATCAGGGACGCAGAGCGATTGCGCTTGAATCCCGCAAAACTTTCTTTCAGCGTGTAGGAAACACTCATAAATCCACATCTTGTCAATTTTCAAGCTAGGTGTTTCAGCCGGATTGTGCAAGAAGGGAGGATGTAGGATGTAGGATGTTGGATCTTGGACGCAGGACCGCGCCGCCCCGCCATCGGCATCCTGTATCCAAAATCCTACGTCCTACATTCGTTTTCTGCTCCAGTGATTTTTGACTAGCTTGAACACAGCCAAACAGATTGACGACACAAACTCCGGATACCCCCCATGCATCCACATACATTCGACGAACTGCTCGCCATCATGCGCCAACTGCGGAAGGAATGTCCGTGGGACCGCGAGCAGACCAACGATTCGATCAAGGGACATACGATTGAAGAGGCCTACGAAGTTGTCGAGGCCATAGATCACGGAGACGATGAGGAATTGCGCCATGAACTGGGGGACCTGCTTCTGCATGTAGTGTTCCACAGCCAGATCGCACAGGATGAGGGACGATTCAGCATCGACGACGTGCTCGCCGCCATCATCGAAAAACTTGTGCGCCGGCATCCGCATATCTTCGGCGATGCGACCGTGGCGGACTCGAATGAAGTGCTGAAGAATTGGGAGCAGATAAAAATGGCCGAAGGACGTGAGTCGGTGATCGACGGTGTGCCGCGTTCACTGCCCGCGCTGCTCAAGGCGCATCGAATGCAGGACAAGGCCTCCAAGGTCGGTTTCGACTGGGAGAAAAAGGATGATGTCTGGAAAAAAGTGCAGGAAGAACTTGAGGAGCTTCGCGATGCGGTCGAGCGAAGCAACGGCGACAACATGGAGGAAGAGGTCGGCGACTTGTTGTTTTCACTCGTGAACTATTCCCGCTTCATCAAGGTCAATCCCGAGGATGCTCTCCGCCGCACTATCGATAAATTCGACCGCCGCTTTCGCCATGTCGAACGCCGCGTGCGCGAAACAGGCCGCGAGCCGAAAGACTCGACGCTGGAGGAAATGGACAGGTATTGGGATGAGGCGAAAATGATGGAGAGAGGGGAAGAAGGGGAATAAAGGAAATAAAGGAAATGAGGGAAATGAGGGAAATGAGGGGAATGCTATTGGGATGGGGGATTGTTGAGCATGGGCAGGAGTCGGGTGAGGATGTGTTCAGTAGAACCGGATCTTTCGCTGACGAAACGCCCGGCGGCTTTGCCCGCAGTGCTGCGTGCGAGATCATCACTCAGCAGCTGCTCAAGCGTGGCTTCGATTTCTTCTCTTGAACGAACAATGAATCCTCCCCCTGCGTCGGCGAGTTCCTGCGCCTCCTGACTGTTTCCGATCTTGGGACCAAACAATACCGGAATACCATACGCGGCGGGCTCGAGCGTGTTGTGGACGTTGCTCTTGAATCCTCCACCCACGAAGGCCACATCCGCAACGGCATAAAGCGGGAGCAAAATGCCGATGCTGTCGACAATAAGAACGCGCTCGCCGTTCCAAGACTGCAGGTAGGAAAAACGGATGGAAGGGATGCTTCCGTTGAGCCGGTACTCCAGAAATTCCAGATGATCGATGCTTGGCTCATGCGGCACGATGATGCAGAGCAATTCCTTGTCTCGTGCGAGCAGGGCGAATAACGCCGGGAGCAGCACTTCCTCGTCCTCAGGCCAGCTGCTGCCGACAACGATGGCCTTGCGTCCTTTGAGAATGTGCTCGGGCACGAGCATGCGGAGGCGAGAAAGCGCGGCCTTGCCCGCGACCCGGTCGTAACGCGTATCGCCGACGACTTCGATCCGCGGACGCTGCAGCTTCATTCGGCCAAACGCGGCGGCGTCTTTTGGGGACACCGTGAGGATGGCATCCATGCTGTCAAAAATGCGCCGGTGGAACTGCCGGATAACTGGCAGCAAACGGCCTGAATTATCGCGCAGTGTTGCGTTGGCCAACATGACGGGAATTCCCATTCGGCGGCACGTCCAAATATGATTCGGCCACACATCGTAACGGATGAAGACTGCGGCCGTGGGCTGAATCAGTTCGAGAAATTTCCGCGCATTGCCTGCTGTGTCGAAGGGAATGTAGACCACCGCATCGACGGAGCGGTAACGCAGATTGTTTTCATAGCCGGAAGGAGAGAAAAAGGAGGCGATGATCACCAGTTCAGGATCGCGCTTGCGCAATGCTTCGATAATAGGTTTCGCCTGTTCGAATTCGCCCATCGACGAGGCGTGCACCCACAACCGGCGCCTGGCAGGATTGTTGCGTATGAATACGCGCAGCCGCTGCAGCGAAGTGTGGCGTCCGCGGAGCCCGCGGCGCACCTTGCGGTTGAACAGCCATAACATCCGAAAGGCTATCCACAGCGGGGGAAGTATGATGATGTTATATAGGAATTTCCACATGAATGCTGAGTCGGGTGAGTGGGATCGGCGCTGCCGACCCCGGCCTGGAAGGCGTCGGCCGGAGATCAAACTTCAAAGGTAACACTTTTCATTCATTGCATCTCACGCCATATCCTGATATTTTTCATTTTTTGTATCAACTCGCAGTTTCAATTTGCAGACATCGGAACACAATCCATCAAAGGCGCAGATTCAGCCGAACATGCGCGAGTCCTACGACGTTGATATTTCCGTCGTGATTCCTTCCTACAATGAAAAGGATTCAATTCCCGAATTGTCGGCCCGCCTCGATGACGTGCTATCAGGCATATCCCCGCGGTGGGAAGTATGGTTCATTGACGACGGGTCCAACGACGGTTCGCTTCCGCTCCTGCGTGATTTGCATGAGCGCGACCCGCGCTTCAAGGTCGTGCGCTTTCGCCGCAATTACGGAAAATCGGCTGCGTTGGCCGTGGGCTTCGAACGGGCAGCAGGACGCTATGTGATCACAATGGACGCCGATCTGCAGGATGATCCTTCGGAAATTCCTGACCTGATCGCGAAGATCGACGACGGATGGGATATGGTTTCGGGCTGGAAGAAAAAACGCTATGACCCGATTTCAAAAACCATTCCTTCGAAATTCTTCAATTTTGTGACCGGCAAGATGTCCGGCATTCGCATCCACGATTTCAATTGCGGCCTCAAAGGCTACCGTTCGGAAGTTGTGAAGTCGGTGAATATCTATGGCGAGATGCACCGCTACATTCCGGTGCTGGCGAAGATGGCCGGATTCACGGTCACCGAAATCGTGGTGCAGCATCACGCACGCAAATACGGCCACACGAAATTCGGCCTCAGCCGATTTTTCAAGGGCTTCCTCGATCTGCTCACGGTGATGTTTACATCGCGCTATACTCAGCGACCACTCCACGTTTTCGGCACGCTCGGCGGCGCTATGCTCGTTGCCGGACTTCTCATCAATTCCTATCTGACAGTGGAATGGATGATGGGCTACCCGATGGGCGATCGTCCGATGCTCCTTCTGGGGGTGCTGCTTATGCTGCTGGGTATTCAGCTGATTTCGACGGGACTGCTCGCTGAAATGATCACAAAATCCGATGCGAAAGCCGGGGATTACAGTATCAGCGAGCTCTACGATTAACCGCCGCCGCGTTAATACGCGGAGGTGCTTCGTATGGTGCGGCGCCCCGGCACAAAACGCCGCGAGTCAGGCACTATGCATTCAACAACTGGCGATATGAACGATAACATTTTGTACAAAGCCGATTGCCGGCATTTTCGCGGCGACATTCCCTGTGGGCCACATAAGCGTGAGGGCGTGCATTGTGCGGACTGCGTTCATTACGCTCCGACCGATCGCAACATCCTGATCATAAAGCTTGGGGCCATCGGAGACGTCATTCGTACCACTCCGCTTCTCGAGCGTCTGCGCGTGGAATTCCCGTCTGCCCGGATCTGGTGGCTGACTCTGACCCCCGATGTTCTGCCTGCAGGTGTAGACCGGAAATTGCGCTTCGACACTGCCAGCGTGGTGTCGGTGCTGGCGATTCACTTCGACCTTGCCATCAACCTTGACAAGGATCTCGAAGCCTGTGCGATTATGGACCGGGTCCAGGCCGATGTGAAGAAGGGCTTTACGCTGCACAACGGTGTTTGCGCTCCGGTCGACGAAGACGCGAAGCATAAGTTCCTCACAGGCATATTTGACGACCTTAACAAGGCGAACACGAAGCACTATGTGCAGGAAATTTTTGAGATCTGCGGCTTCGACTGGAAGGGCGAGGAGTACGTGCTTGACGTCGACCGCCGCTTCGATATTGAAAACGCCGCGGAAGAGCAGGGGGGGCGCATTGAGCCTGATCGCCCGATCATCGGTTTGAATACCGGCTGCGGTGGACGCTGGACCAGCCGCCTCTGGACGGACGCATCGTGGATTGAGCTGGCAGGTCTGTTGCGAGAAGCGGGGTACCAGCCTCTGTTCCTCGGCGGCGAGCAGGAGGATGAGAAAAACCGGACGTTCGCAGCCGCTTCCGGCGGACTGTATCTCGGCCATTATCCGCTCAAGGATTTCATCGCCCTGATGGACCGCTGCGACGTGATCGTCTCTGCGGTTACCATGGCAATGCATCTGGCGATCGGACTGAAGAAGCCGCTGATTCTCTTCAACAATATTTTCAATCGCCACGAATTTGAATTGTACGGACGCGGCGAGATTCTCGAGCCTTCGAAGCCCTGCACATGTTTTTTTCAGGCAACTTGCCGCAACGATGAATACCGATGCATGGAGCATCTGGAAGTCGAGCGCGTGTTCAACGCCATCGCTCACAGTGTTGAGAGAGGCCGCGGAAGCCGATGAAGATCGTGCTTATCGGCACGGCGTATCCCCTGCGGGGAGGAATCGCCCACTACGTCGGACTGCTGTGGAAGTACCTTTCCCGCACGCATGACGTACGCATCGTCACATTTTCTCGTCAATATCCGAAGCTGCTCTTTCCCGGCAAGTCTCAGGATGAAAGCGGCGATGCCGGTGTGCCGGTTGAAAGCGTGCAGTGGATCGATTCGATCAATCCCTTCAACTGGATCCGTACCGGATTCCGCGTGCGTGCCCTGAATGCGGACCTGATTGTCTTCAAATTCTGGATGCCGTTCTTTGCGCCTTCCTACGGCGTGATTGCCGCTATCGCACGCTGGGGCCGGGCCACACGCACGATGTTTATCTGCGACAACGTGATTCCGCATGAACAGCGTCCGGGCGACAAGCTGCTGACGCGCTTCGCCTTCCGCTTCATCGACAGCTATGTTGTGCAGTCCCACGCCGTCGAGCGGGATCTGCGGCTGTGGCATAAAAACCCGCTGCTCGCCTATCTCCCGCACCCGGTTTATGAGATATTCGGAGAAGAAACCACGCGAAGCGCTGCACGCGCGAAACTTCGCATGGTCGATACTGCCATGAATCTCACCGACGATGATCGCGTGCTGCTTTTCTTCGGCTATGTACGCGATTACAAGGGGCTGGACGTGATCCTCGACGGCATGCCTGCGATACTTGCGCGCATGAAGGTGAAGCTGCTGGTGGTCGGGGAATTCTACAACAATGAGCAGCAGTATCGTGATCAGGTGCGACGTCTGGGAATCGGGGATGCGGTGATTTTCCACTCGGACTATGTGGCGAATGAGGAGGTCGGGCTGTACTTCTCGGCTTCGGACGTGCTGACGCTGCCCTATAAATCCGCCACGCAGAGCGGCATCATTCAGATCGCATATAATTTTCACCGTCCCGTCATCGCCACGGATGTTGGCGGACTCGGTGAAGTCATCGTCGATGGACGCACGGGGTTCCTCGTTCCCCCCGAGCAGCCGGGAGCGATTGCGGAGGCCGTGATTTCCTTTTTCGAGAACGACAGCTTCGAGCCGTTCCGGGCCGGAGTGATCGAGGAGAAAAAGAAATATTCCTGGGATTACATGGCGGAAGGAATTGAGAAGCTGTACCAAAAGAGTGTCGACAACGCGCGGAGCTGAATAAATATGGCAAAGAATAAAATGGGCAAACGCAGCAGCGGTGGAAAAAGCGAGTCGGTGACGATTCCAGCTGCCTTCAATCTCGATGAGTTTCTGGACAAGTACATCTGGTACCTGATTCCGCTGCTCGTATTGCTGTACTATTGGTTCAGTCACGGATCGACCGGTTTTTATCAGGACGACGAAATCGGACATTACCGCAACATCCGCCAATTCTGGGGCGAACCATTCAGCATCATGGGCAATCAGCCCAAGCCCGGATGGAAGATACTTATGGTGCTGCCCGGACTCTTCGGCTTCACCGGGGTCCTGATTGCACATTGCTTCGTCGCAGCGCTGACAGTGGTGATGACCTACAAGCTCGGCCGTGCGATGAAGATGAAGAATGCTTCGTTCGCCGCTTTGTTTCTCGCCGCGCAGCCTTTGTATCTGCAGCTGTCCTTTCGCACATATTCAGAAATCACCGCCGCGCTGTTTATCGTACTTTCGCTCTACTTCTATTATAAAGAACGGTGGATCTGGGCGGCGCTCGCATCCTCGTACGTTTTTTCCATCCGTCAGGAATTCGCGCTCGTGAGTATCGGCCTGGGAGTGCTCTTTCTCATGCGAAAACAGTGGCTGCCCTTTCTGCTGCTGGCCTGGACACCTGTCGTGCTTGCACTCATCGGCTGGCTGGCAACCGGCAATCCGATGTGGATGCTCGATGACATGCAGCGCATCGGCCTCGGTGTCGACGTGCCGCACAAGCCCTTCTGGCATTACTTCGAAACCTATGTCTACATGGTGGGGCCGGTCGTACTTCCTCTGCTGACGCTGGGCTACCTGAAAACATTCTTCCCCTTCGATCGCCTGAAACCTCAGTTGAACGAACACGGATTTTTCTTTTTTACCTTCACGGTCATGTTTGCATGGGCAGTGATTTCTGCGTGGGATGTCCCGAATTTCGGAGCGAATCCCGGTCACTGGCGCTACCTGCTTTCCGTCGCGCCGCTCACGGCGATTTACGCCGCGAAGGGAGTCAACGCCATGTTTGACGGCCGCAAGCCCGTGATCAACTACGCCATACTTGGTGGATTCACACTGATCAGTTTCCTGTTCCTTGCTCGCGAGACGAACGGTTTCGTTCTCATCGATCAGCCGCGGTACGATCATGTGCTCGTGATCGGGGCATTGCTGCTTGTGTATGCATCCTACGCCTCGCTGCGAATTCTGAATGCAAAGGTGGTCAGCGCTCTGCTGATCGTGGGGCTCATCGGCTTCACCGTGTATGCGGAGAAGCCGCGCAAGCTCGACGACGAGGCGGGCACAGTAAAGCAAGTCGCCGAGTGGTATCTCGCACAGCCGGAGGAGTTTCAGCAGCGTCCGCTCTACGGGAATCATGTGCTCTTCCGGTATTTCGCAGACATCGATATTAACGACACGAACCGGGACAGGGGCTTGCGTTTGGAGTCCCTCGAGAAAGCCACCCCGGGCTCCGTGATCGTCTGGGACAGCCATTACGGCAACAGTCAATTTGGCGGCAACGTACCTATGGACTTTTTCCAACAGGACCCCCATTACAAATTGCTCGAACAATTCATTGACGCAGATCAGAGATTTGGCGTACTTGTTTTCGAAAAGACTGCCGAAGCGGACGGAGTGAATGGGACAGGTTCTCCGGCTCAAACCAGATAAGGGAGTGCTCAATGATTCCAATATCTTACGGCTTTCATTTCATTGATTTTCTCAAGATACATTCGTAGTTTTCCTGTTGACTCAGATTCGGTGAATGACGCCGGATGATCTCGTCGCCGGACATTACATGCTGCTATTCGGCGAGTCTTCCATCCACCCGCCCCGAGGTTTTATGCACTTGAACGATGTGTTCCACATGCGGGGAATTTCATCCGTCCTTTTTGCTGGTTTGATCGCTGCGTTTGCCGTCGCCTGTTCCTCACAGGGGGAACTGACGAAGGAAGAACGCTCCGACTCCGGCTCCGCCACGGCTGCACTGCTCGATACGCTCGCACCCGATCCGAACGCGCCTTTGCTGCCGCGTCCTGAACTGGTAATTGACGGAGTTCCCCCCACCCTTGACGTCACCATACTTGAGAAAGAACCGCTGCTGGATCGCGCGCGAATGCATATCGTGCTCGCAGCGAAGGCGCTTGAGAATGGCGATACGCTGGTCACGGTGAACCAATGCACGCTGGCAACCGAGAAGCTGGACCGTGCCAGCTACCTGCCTGATATCGATGATGACGATAATTACGTTGAACTGTCAGCCCGTTTGCGCACTCTTTACCGCGCCTGTGCGAGCACTATCGAACAATCGGATCTCGAACTGCCGATGTCCGCTCTCGCCACCTTGGCGGACGAATCCACGGATGCTGACACGATCGATCTCTCGGTTATATCGTTCAAGGAGCCGCCTCCCACGGTCATTCCGCTTCCGCTGAATCCGGAAGTTGAGAAGAACATCATCTATTTCACGACGAAAATGCGAAAGCATTTTGTGAAATGGATCGAACGTTCAGGACGTTATTTCCCGCTTATGCGGCCCATCCTTAAAGAGGAGGGCATGCCCGATGAAATCATTTTTCTGACGATGATAGAAAGCGGCGTCAATCCTATCGCCCGCTCCTGGGCAGCTTGCGTCGGACTATGGCAGTTCCTGAAGTCCACAGGCGAGATGTACGGCCTGAAGGGAGACTGGCACACCGACGACCGCTGCGATCCGGAGAAAGCAACGCGTGCGGCAGCCCGGCACCTGCGGGACCTCTACAATCGCTTTGATGACTGGCATCTCGCGCTCGCGGCATACAATGCTGGCGCAGGGCGAATTTCCAGGGCGATAAAAAAATCCGGTAAAGCCCATCCAACTTACTGGGAAGTACGCGAATACCTGCCGAAGGAGACCCAGAATTACGTCCCGCGCTTTATTGCAGCATCTATTGTTGCTCTGGACCCGCAGGAATACGACATGGCAGAACTTGTGCCGCTCCGGCCGCTTGAGTATGACGTCGTTGCCACTGAGAAGCCCTATCATCTCAAGGATCTGGCGCTTGTTGTCGGATCCAGCATGGAAGATCTGCAGGAGCTCAATCCTACCCTTCTGCAATCGATCACTCCGGCACGAAAATTCGATCTTCGCATTCCCAAAGGACGCAGCGAAACCTTTGCTTCGAACATCCGAAACGTGGAAGTGCGCAGCACAACCGAGACCGTAATCGTTGACCATAAGGTCCGCCGCGGCGAAACTATCTACAAGCTCGCGAAGAAATATCATGTAACCGTCGGTCAGATCATCAAGACCAACGAGCTCAGCAGTGCTCGCCGACTGCGAGTCGGTGAAGTGCTGCGTATCCCGAGACAGGAAACAGTCGCTACTACCGCATACAAGGTGGCGATGGACAATGTCGCGAACCCCGACAGCGAAGTCGATCCCACCGTCCATACCAACGGCCGGCAGAAACTGACTGTCAAGGTTGAGAGCGGCATGACGCTTGGCGGCATGGCAAGGAATTTCGGCGTTACAGTCACCGATCTGATGACGTGGAACAGCCTTTCCTCCGATGACCGTCTCCTTGCCGGCTCAACGATGGATGTCTGGGTAAAAGGGGATCAGAAGTTCAACGGCGACACATCGACAATCGCGGAGCTTCGGTCAACTGAAGGCGTATCCTCCGGCGGCAGCAGCAGCGCAGCGACGAAGCAGCCGTCACCTTCCATCGCGAAAAACCCGGACAGCGGCATCGAAGCAAGTGCGAGCGCTTCAAAATTCGAATACACTGTGCAGCGCGGCGAAACGCTTGCCAGCATCGCCGAAACATTCAATGTTACCATTCAGAATCTGATTGAATGGAACGAACTCAAGAGCACGAAGATCCGCAGCGGCAGCAAGCTCAAATTGGAGACCGAGTTGCTTCCCGGCAGCGCCGAACAATCGCTGCAGCAGGAGAAACCCGATGCGAAAAAATCTGCCGTTCACGGAAAGATTCTGGTCCAGGAAAAAGCATCCGCTAAGAAGGAGCCGACGTCACAGAAATCGACTCGGGAAATAATGCCCGACGCTCCGAAAACTGCTCCGGAGAAAGCAGTCCCGACGAAAGATCAGAAGACATCGACTGCAGCAGCAGTTTCTCCAAATACCGCGTCAACGGTGCAGCAGAACGATTCCCTATATACTGTGACGAAAGGCGAAACCCTCTATCGCATTTCTGTGATGCACGGGGTGACCGTCGCTCAGATTATGGAATGGAACTCGCTCCCCGAGCCCAGTATCCAGGTCGGACAGCAGCTTATCGTCGGCCACTCGAAGGCGGAGCCGATGAAGACCGTCACCGTAGCGGCATCGAAACCGGAAGCGGCTGAGAAAGCAGACAAGACTGTGAAGCCGGAAGCGGCTGAGAAAGCAGACAAGACTAAAACTTCGGCGACTCCATTTAAGATTGAAAATGCTGTGAAATCCGATCAGGCAGCAGCGGCCGCAGCTGTGACCGATGATGGCTCCGAGGCCCCCCTCGTCACAGAAGCTGGCGTATACACCGTGCAGCCGGGCGACAATCTGTACCGGATCGCTCGTGCGGCGGGCATGTCTGTTGAGGAGCTGAAGAAGCTGAATGGATTGAAGTCCAGCGCTATCGTCAACGGACAAAAGCTCACTGTAGCCTCTCCCGGAGCGGCCGGCACACTCCGCAGCGATGCAGCTCCGAAAGTGCAGCAGAAGGCCCCCGTGCAGGCAAAGGCGGCTGGGCAGGATAAAGCAGCAGATCAGGCAAAAGCGGGCAAGCTCGAAAATACCGCGCCGCTGGAAAATGCGGAGACGCAAAACGGGAGTGCGGTTTCGGCAGCTAACGGTATCCGTCATGAGCATGTTGTCGAAAGAGGCGAGACGCTCAACAGTATTTCGCGCAAGTACGACATTCCGGTTTCCAAACTCAAGGAATGGAATGATCTGGGTCGCTTCCTGAATATCGGTCAGAAAATCGTTTACTATACAACGCAATAGCGTTCCTCATTTTCGCAAAGGTCCGGTCAGAAAACCGGACTCCGGCGCATATGAACACCTTCGAACGGCATCGACAATATCTGCTGCGCAAGCAGCGGAAGCGCCGGCTGCTTCGTCATGCAATGCAGGCAGCCGCATCTGTTGCCGCGTTTTTCGCGGTGTGGTCGTTGATTGCCCGGGTGGGACCTCCGCAATACGCTCCGCCCGCTCCCGGTGCCTTGGGCGTTCTCGCCGCAAAGGAAGCCGCGCAGTCTGCCGTTGTTTCCATCAATACCGTGCACGCTGAATTGCTGCCCGGTTTTCGTGAGGACGCCAAAAAAACGGTGCTCCGCCTTTTCGATGGCAGCGCGCAAACAAACTCGCAGGTCGATGGAACGCGCAGGTCCGAGATGCCCTCCGGGCTGCTTCCGACGGCGCCGGTCAATTTACCTCCCAATTCTCCAGACACATTCAGCCATGCTGTTCTTCCCTCGGCGCTGCGTTTTGCCGTGCAAGAGAATGAAGACGATGTCCTCCGGAATCTCCCTACCACTTCGGCGCGCACGCTGGATATTCTTCTCGTCGGCATCGACAGCCGTCTCGGACATGACCGCGGACGCGCCGATGCGCTGCATTTGCTGACGGTGGATTTCAATGCACCGTCCATCCGCATCACAAGCATCCCTCGCGGGACCTATTCGGAGCTGGGCTACAAAAACGAGGCCTCGAACATCATTTCCAACGTTCGTGCGGCACGGGGACGTCAGGAACTGCAGCGCCGCATCGGCCGCATGTGCCAGCGCGACAGCGTACCATATTTCGTGGAAATCGGCTTTTCCGATGCGTACGGAATCCTTGAGCTGCTCGGGTTCGAGAATCCCGGAGCTGAACTGCAGGCGCTGCGGCAGCGCAAGGGCTATCAGTTCGGCGACCACAATCGCTGCTACAATCAAGGGCTCTTCATACGCAGCGCCATCCTCAGGCTTCTTCCGATTCTCGAAGGTGCCACAGGTGAATTGCTCATGAGTGCCGGACTTGATCTGGTCCACACCAATCTCACTGCCGAGCAATGCCGGGGCATCGTGTATCTGCTCAACGACGCTGGTGTCGGACACGCTCCGTCGCTGATCAACGTGACGCTGCGCAGCCGCTTCCGTAAGAGCATCGAAAGAGACGCACCGGATCCTGCGGCAATGCATGCGGTGACCGGTTCGGACTACGTCGGAAAGGGGGGCAAGAGCGACGCGGCGGAACTCCGCATCCGTGAGGCGCTCGCTGCTGCCGATGCGCATCGCGGCGACGCCCGACGTGTGCGTGCGATGCTCTGGACCGTGTTCACTCAGCATGCCTGGCTGCAGCTTGAAGCGGGGGAGACGCGCCGCGTGCTTCGCGATTCACTCGCAGGTCATCTGATAGAGGCATGTTCGCACCTGCAGGATGATAATAGCGTCATGGTGATTCGCCGGGCCTTGCGCGCTGATAACCTGCTCTTCTCACGGCCATCAGAGTCGTCACTAAAACCGTCCTCAGTGATGCGTCCCTGACACTAGTATCAACTCCGGTACTCTGAAAATCACAATCCCCACGCGTCAATGATCCAGATCAGGATGCAGAAATTTTGAGAGTTGGAAGTTCCGGCTGATCCCGCTATTTTGCCTGTTCTGTTTTGAATTATCACCGTATTCCCTGTTCTGAGCCACGGCGCGAACACATGGAAGCACGGGTTTCCGCGCACCGGCGGTCCGGCCACGGTTGGCTTGAAAGTCAGGACAGAGCGGATTTTTCCACGAAACGAATCGAGGATTTTTCGATGAATGAAGCATTCATGCAGCGGACCGGTCAGGCAATCGAAGGACTGAACCGCCTGGCATATAATCTCTGGTGGACTTGGAATCCCAAGGCACAGGATCTGTTCAAGGCATTGTCTGAAAGGAAATGGCGGTCGTCCAATCACAACGCTGTCGCCGTGCTTTTAGCCATTTCGCATCAGGAACTTCAGGCGCGTCTCTGCGAAAGGGAGTTCCTCGAACGTGTAGAAAACGTACTGCAGGAATTCGATGCCTATCTGGAGAAAAAAGACACTTGGTACAACGAGCATACGTCGGGTCCTGACGGCCGACAGGTTGCATATTTCAGTGCCGAGTTCGGTCTGCATGAGTGTCTGCCGATCTATTCCGGCGGCCTGGGTGTTCTCGCGGGGGACCATACCAAATCAGCAAGCGATCTTGGTGTACCCTTCACCGGCGTCAGCCTTTTCTACCGCAACGGATATTTCCAGCAGACCTTGGGCCCTGACGGATGGCAGCACGAAAGCTATCCACTGATTGATCCCGCCCAACTGCCCGTGAGCCTCGTCACTGATGAATCCGGCAACGCCATTACGGCATCTGTCGAGATCGGTCACAGCAATGTTACCTTCCATGCGTATCGGGTCAACGTCGGGCGTACCGTGCTCTATCTGCTTGATACAAACCGTCCGGAAAACGATCTGCATTATCGCGAGATCACTGCGCGCGTGTACGGCGGCGACAGCACTACGCGTGTCATGCAGGAGATCATACTCGGCATCGGCGGCGTGCGCTTTCTGCGGAAGCTCGGGAAGAATCCCACCGTCTATCATATGAACGAGGGACACAGCGCCTTCCTCACGCTCGAACTGCTGCGAGAGCGCCTGGCAGCAGGTGATGCCCGCGATGCAGCAGAGCAGTGGGTGCGCGGCAAGTGCGTCTTTACCACCCACACGCCGGTACCTGCGGGACATGACCGCTTCACACCGGATCTTCTCGACCATCTTATGTCCGGTTTCCGGCAGAGTCTTGGTCTCGAGAATCGCGATCTGCTTTCCTACGGACGCGAGCACAGCGAGGATCAGGAGGAGACCTTCTGCATGACCGTGCTGGCTTTACGGCTTTCACGGGCGGCGAATGGCGTCAGCGAACTGCATGGACAGGTGAGCCGTGAAATGTGGGCCGGATTTTTTGGCGTCAACCCGTCGGAAGTTCCCATCGGCCACATTACCAATGGTGTCCATATTCTCGGTTGGATGGCCAACCGGACGAGGCAGTTCTGGCACAAGCATCTCGGCGCGAAGTGGATTTACTATCTCAAGAAAAAGGCGATCTGGGAGCAGGTCGCTGATTCCGATTTCATACCCGACGAAGACCTCTGGGCGCTGCGCTACGGATTGCGCCGCGACCTGATCGAATACGTGCGCCGCACAATGCGCCAACAGTATGAACGATCCGGCGCGGACTACAACATCGCGCAGGACAACATTCTCAATCCCGATGCCCTTACAATCGGATTCGCGCGGCGCTTTGCCACATACAAACGCGCACCGATGTTCTTCAAGGAATTCAATCGCGTCGTGGAAATGATCAACAATCCGGATCGTCCGCTGCAGCTGGTTTTCGCCGGCAAGGCGCATCCGCGCGACGACATGGGGAAGAAGTTCATTCAGGAAATCGTGGGCTACAGCAAGAATCCAGCTCTTTTCGGGAAGGTGGTCTTTCTCGAGAATTACGATATCAACGTCGCACGCCACATGATTTCCGGAGTTGATATCTGGCTGAACAATCCCCGCCGTCCGATGGAGGCCAGCGGCACCAGCGGTATGAAAATCGTCATTCACGGCGGGCTCAACCTGAGCATTCAGGACGGCTGGTGGCGGGAGGGCTACAACGGAGCCAACGGCTGGAGCATTGGCGACGATGCCAATCTGGATGATCAGGAACAGCAGGACGCCAACGACGCAGCCTACCTGCACGCCATACTCGAGAACGAGGTTATCCCCGAATTTTATGACCGCGACGAATACGGCATACCGCGAAAATGGATCCAGCGCATCCGCAAATCGATGGAAACGCTTATTCCGGAATTCAACACCGACCGCATGGTGTCTGACTACGTGACCAAGTACTACACGACTGAAGAATAATTCCGGGTGCTGGAACGTCAGCACACCGATTCATGTTTATCTTTTCTGTAAGGAGCATACATGCCAGCAGCATTTGAGTACAGAGAAATAGTCGGCATTTCGAACGACAGCATTGAAGCCGCAATCAAGGAAGGTCTTTACGAAGCATCCAAAACACATCAAGTCGCATGGTTTGAAGTAGCATCCATGCGCGGCCGTATGGTCGATGACGATACTGTCGAATATCAGGTATCGCTCAAGATCGGTTGCCGCGTTAAATAACATTGTCCATTCAGGAGAAATCATGATCGAAATCGGATCCCCGGCTCCGGACTTTTCACTGCTTGACAGCGGTCGCGCAGTTAAGTCCCTGAGCGAATTCAAAGGCAAGAACACTGTACTCGCATTTTTCCCGGCAGCATTCTCCGGAGTGTGCGATAAGGAAATGTGTGCTTTTCAGGATTCCATGGCTGAGCTCAACGATCTCAACGCCAATATCGTTGGCATCAGCGTTGATGGACCTTTCACCAATGCCGCGTTTGTAACACGCAACAATCTGAATTTCCCCGTCCTATCTGATTATAAACACGAGGCCATCAGCGCCTACGGCGTTGTCCTTCAGGATTTCGCGGGCATGCCCGGCTACACGACAGCACAGCGTTCCGTATTCATTCTCGACGCCGATGGCGTTGTCCGCTTCAAGTGGATTGCCGAAAGCGCAGGGACTGAACCTGACTACGCCGCCGTCAAAGAAGAACTGGCGAAAATCGGCTGACATTGCTTTGTGGAGGCTGTCCCTCAACGGACGGCCTCCACCGTTTTATCTCACCCCAACCTACATCCGCTTGCGACTTTGCGAAACATCGCACCGCAGCGTAAAACACAGATACACTCGCAGGAGGCAGCATGCCCGAGACCGGAAAGAAAGCGCCGGCGTTTTCCTTGCCGTCCGTCAGCGGACGAAAGGTCGCGCTTAAGGATTTTGCAGGGAAAAAGGTCGTTCTCTACTTTTATCCCAAAGACAACACACCGGGTTGCACGCAGGAAGCCTGTGATTTCCGCGACAACATGGCTCGTGTGCAGGCGGCAGGCGCAGTTGTTCTGGGTGTGAGCGCAGACAGCATCGCCTCACACGAAAAATTTCGCGACAAGTACGAGCTTCCTTTTGAGCTGCTCACCGACGAGAGCCATGAGATGATGGAGAAATACGGAGTGTGGAAGGAGAAGAAAAATTACGGACGCACCTACATGGGCATCGAACGCACAACTGTGCTGATCGATGAACAGGGTATTGTGTCGCATATATGGACGAAGGTCAAGGTCAAGGGTCACGTCGACCAGGTCCTTACTGCCATTGGAGAAGGGTGATTTCGGGTATGGAAGCTCTGGCCGTAGAAGATATTCTTTCCCTGCAGGATTATGAGCAGCAGCGCGGTGAAGTCCGTGCGCGCATGAACGACTTGCGCCAGCTGCGGCGACTCGAACTGAGCGACGCCTGCGTGGTCATTTTCGAGAATCGTGAAACAGTACAATTCCAGGTGCAGGAAATGCTGCGGGTCGAGCAAAACGATCATCCCGAACGCATCGCCCTGGAACTGAGCTGCTTCAATCTGCTTATTCCTGCGAAAAACGAACTGAGCGCGACGCTGATTCTCCGTATTCCGGAATATCGCGATGTAGACAATACAATCAAGCGTCTGCAGGGGCTCACGCGCGGCTGCATAGCTCTCCGGGTAGGCGAAGATCGAATTCCAGCACGCTTCGACGTTGAGGATGAATCGATTTTCTTCACCGGCGATATGTTTTACATCCATTTTGCTTTCTCGGATGAACAGATCGCTGCGATCTCCAATCCTTCTGTTCCGGTTACCCTTGAGTCCTGCCACGACAACTGTACGGCCGAAGTTGTGCTTGAAGGAGAGACTCGCGGAAGCCTTCTCAAGGACCTACTCTAAGCTCGCGGTTCCCCAGACAAAACGCCTCCCCTGAGAATAGGAAATTTCATTCATGATGTACGTCACTCGACGCGAACATTTCTCTTCGGCGCATCGGTTGTTCAATCCCACCTGGAGCGACGAGCGAAACGGAGAGGTGTTCGGCAAATGCAACAATCCTTCGGGACACGGCCACAACTATTATCTTGAGGTAACTGTTGCCGGCGAAGTCGACCCGGACACCGGATATGTTGTGGACCTAAAACAGCTGAAGGAAGTGATCCTTCGGCGAGTGATCGCGAAAGTGGATCACCGGAATCTGAACGTGGACGTCGATTTTCTCCGCGATGTAATTCCCACGGCGGAAAATATAGCCATAGGGATATGGGGAGAGCTTGTGGACCATATTCCACAGGGTCAGCTGCATCAGGTGCGGCTGTATGAGACCGAGAAAAACTTTGTTGATTACCGAGGTGAAGTATGATAACCGAACCATCGGCGCAGCAGGACTCCATGCCTCCGCTCGAAGATCGCCAGCCCGGATTCGAACGGCATATCGAAGAGATTCTTATCGAACTCGGAGAGGATCCACAGCGCGAGGGCCTGCTCAAGACACCATACCGCGTCGCCAAGGCGTACCGCTTTCTGACCGAAGGGTACGGCATGGATATCGAGCAAGTACTCAACGGTGCCGTGTTCGAAGAAAATTACAACGAGATGGTGATCGTCAAGGACATCGATTTTTACTCAATGTGCGAACATCACATGCTCCCGTTTTTCGGGCGCTGCCACATTGCGTACATCCCCAACGGGAAAATCATCGGCCTGAGCAAGCTGCCGCGTATTGTTGAAGTATTCTCTCGCCGTCTTCAGGTGCAGGAGCGCATGACTCATCAGATCGCCGCAGCCGTCCAAAATGCGCTGAATCCGATGGGTGTGGGCGTCGTCTGTGAGGGCAGGCACATGTGCATGATGATGCGCGGCGTGCAGAAGCAGAATTCAGTCGCCACGACAAGTGAAATGCTGGGTGCGTTCGAAACGAACTCAAAAACCCGTGAAGAATTTCTCCGTCTCATTAACACAGCATTCTGACATGGCAGCGGAAGATATTATGGCATTCGAAGGAAAAACAGTCTGGATAACCGGCGGCGGAACCGGCATCGGCAAGGCCATCGCTGCAGGGTTCCTGCGCGAAGGGGCGCAGGTCGTGCTCAGCGGACGGACGGCTAAGCGCATTGATGATGCTGCGGCCGAACTCGGCAGCGGAGTCCGCGCCATCCCCTGTGACGTGAGCGACAAAAACGAAGTCGCCGCTGTTACCGCCCGTATTACCGAACTATGCGGTCCGATCGACATTCTGATCAACAACGCCGGGGTGACCGTATTCAAACCCTTTCTCTCGACCAGTGTCGAAGAATTTGATGAACTCACATCCGTGAATCTGCGCGGCCCCTTTCTCACGACGCAGGCTGTGTTGCCCTCAATGATCGAGCGGGGCGGAGGCACAGTTGTGATGATTAATTCCATGGCGGCCCGGCAGGTGTTCGCTAACAGCTCCGTGTACGCCGCGACGAAGGGCGGGCTCAAATGGTTAGCTGACTGCCTGCGCCTGGAGGTGCGGGGATCCGGCGTTCGTGTGATCAACATACACCCGGGCGCCACAAACACGCCTATCTGGCCTGAGGTCGTGCGCGACAAGCATGCCGAGCGCATGATGCGTCCCGAAGACGTTGCCGAAGCCATAATTTCCGCCTGCAAGGCGCCCGCGTCCATCATGATTGAAGAAATCGTCATGCAGCCAATTGGAGGAGCATTATGAGTCCATTCGAAGGGAAAGTCGCATTCATCACGGGTGCGAGCAGCGGTATTGGCCGTGCCCTCACCATGCTGCTGCTGCGTGAAGGCGCAAACGTGATCGCCAGCGCGAGAAGCGGACCCCGATTGGCTGAATTGCGTGCTGAAGCATCGGGACTTCCCGGTGCGCTCATCCTTGCCGCAGCCGATGTTACGGATGAATCGGAGATGATCCGCATTTTAGAGAAAGCGGCATTGACAATCGGTATGCCGGACATCGTTGTGGCGAATGCCGGCTTTGGGATAATCAAACCGATGGTGGAAATGTCCACCACCGAATTCGATTCTGTCATGGCCACTAATGTTCGCGGCGTCTGGCTCACACTTCGGCACACAATTCCTGCTATGATCGAAAAGGGAGGGGGAGACGTCATCATTGTTTCCTCGCTTGCCGGTAAAAATGGCTTCGCCGGAGGCACTGCGTATTCGGCCAGCAAGTTTGCGGTGCGCGGCCTCGCACAATCCCTCATGCTTGAAGTGCGCGATAAAAACATCCGCGTAGCCAGCATCTTCCCCGGTTCCACCGACACCCGATTCTTTGACGACACGCCGATGTCGCCCAACCGCGAAAAAATCCTTTCCTCCGACGACGTTGCCCAGGCCATCCTCGACATCCTTCGCGCCTCCCGCCGCGCCCTCCTCAGCGAAATAGACATTCGTCCCTCGAATCCGAAATAGGGGCTAGGCATCCGGAACTTGAGGGAATGATCGGTAGCGGCGAACCACCTTCCAGACTCAACCGCACGTTCGATACCGATGGCTGCAGCCAACGGCGACGGCGTTTCGGCTACCTCGTCGGTTCGCCCGGACGTTTACGAAAGAACGTAAGGGCGTGCTGGTGCGTGCTCGATCCCGAAGAACGCGCACCGACCCAAAACTTCCCCCCAAAAGCCGAAATTACCACGAATGTCTCCACCGGGCTCAACCCGGCGATTTTTTAATATTTCGTATGTCCTGAATAAACAGCGACATGCGAATTTTTACGAAAAAAAAGTGAAAAAAGTGAAGAAAATTTTGGCCAAAACCCATGAACTATAACGATTAAGAAGTATGGAGCGAAGGCAGCGCAATACGCCATATAGCACGCTCCCCCGAAAGACGCACGGCATCAAAATCATCAAGCTGGCTGCGAACAGGAATCTATTGCCTAAAAAGCAGGCATGAAATCACCTAAAGGACATTAATCGTGAAAAATAATTTATAAAACGTGAAATAATTCTTGATTATACGAGAATTAGTGATTATGATGCACCTTTAAAAGATATGTTCAGTATTTTCTGCTTGTTTAGACCCGCCCTCGCCCGGCTGATCGCGTACGATGAAGTGATGAAATGGTTGAATACCAGGCTGTCCCTCCGGACCGCCGAGCGGTAGACGAAGTCCGTAAGCCGCAACATCATCAAACGAGGAGTCCTTATGAATCTTCATTCTCCTGAATCGGGTTTGCGCTACAGGGCGCAAGCCATGAAGCAACCACCGCCTGTTCCTCAGGCATATTCGTACAATTACCCCCCCCCTATATCCGGAATACCCGGCAACATCCTCTTCATCCTCGGCTTCATGATCGCTCTGACTGTCGTCGTTCAGGCACAGACTGAGTGGACGGCACGGCCTGAATCGCTCGCACGAAATGATCAGCTAAAGCCCTCGGTGGCGCAGCCGACTCAATCGGATTACACTGCTTCGGTTTGGGAGGATGAGCGTGATCTCGATACTCTCGCAGTAGATTTCAATGGCTCGGATATTTACATTCAGAAGATTGACAATATCACGGGAGTCTCACAGTGGATTGGTGATATCATTAACCATGATGTGGTCACTGATAGATTCGATGGTATCCCTGTCTGTACAGCCCGGGGAGATCAGCGTAACCCGCGTGCGGCATATGATGGGATAGGCGGTGTGATCGTTGTTTGGGAAGATTTCCGCAACGGGATTTGTGAAGTCTACGCACAGCGCATGGTGCTCGCCACCGGAAGGCCGGATCCGATATGGCCAGTGAATGGTATCGCTATTTGCCAAACTGGCTTCAAGAGCGAAAGGCCACGCGTCGTGGGTACCGTAGACGGTGCATTTATTACCTGGATCGACTATCGAAACGATCCAGGTTCTCCGCCATACAATCGGGATGTTTTTATCCACTACATTCAGAGCGCGACGGCAACCTGGCCACCCGCGCCAACAAATTGGGTTCTGAACGGTATTCAAGTACCGAGGAATACGGGTCCGGATCAGATCAATCCTGAACTCGATTCCGACAACATTTTCGCGCTTGATATGCTTGGGCAGATGACACAGGGTGTGGTTGTCACATATCAGGATGACCGTTACGTCGGGAATTATTCAGGACAGCCCGTCTGGACGGTTTTCGCCAACCGCATCGATGCGAACGGCGTGCAGATGTACACCATGGGCACACCGCCGTGGACAGCGGATGTCTCGGCAGGCCCGTCGAATGAGCATCAGGAATATCCGCGCATCGTTACAACCGGTAAACAGCCGAATGTGACGAACCAGTCCGCAATCATTGTCTGGCAGGATATGATCAATGATCCTGCGCAGGGATGGACGGACATATACTCCCAGTGCCTGGACCAATTCGGCATGCCTCAGTTCCCGGGTCCGAATGGATTGATGGTGTGCCAGGCTCCTTCGTCGCAGGTTCTTCCGCAGCCAACGCTGTGGGAATCCGGTGATCCGTTGCTCGGGACGTATATCCCGTACGTGACCGTCGGTTGGCTGGACTACCGCAACTACGCGCTGACAGGTATCGATATCTATGGCGGGCTCATTGATGCGCGGGCACCGGGAATGATGATGAATCCGGCAGGTCCGGCGGGAGAACCGGTATGTATGCTTCCGTACGATCAGACAGAGTTGACCATGGACAACCTGTTCTACAATGACAAAAACGTAGAATACACCATTTTTGGTTGGACACACGAGACGGGAGCCGGAAAGGACATCTGGCATCAGAAAATATTCCTTCCTGGTTGGATTGAACAGTGGCCAGTAAACGGCTGGCCGATAAGTGAGGGCAAGTCAGACCAGATTCTTCCCCAGGCAAATCGTGAGGTGTTCGTCTGGCAGGATGGCCGACGCGACCCGATTCCCAACGACAATCAGGATGATGAGAACATCTATTGTCAGACTCCGGGAATGTGTACGGGTCCAACGGAAATGAACTGGCGTGACATGTTCGCTCGTTGGGCCTTCGGGACGGATGCACGCGAGTTCCGCTATGTCACAAATCCCGATGACGGATCAACGTTTGTTGTCTGGACAGAGGACCGTGAGGTCTACAATAACGCCCTGCACTCAATCGTCTTTATTCAAAAGATTGATAAAGACGGTGTGCCTCGCTGGAGTAATAATGGCGTTGCCGTCAATGGGTATGTTCTTCCAGGTGGAAGTGCAAACGCGAAGCTGCCCGATGTTTGCATCTCGGATCAGGGCTCAGCTATGGTCGTTTGGCAGCAGACAAACGCTCTTCCACCTTACAACGAGGAGTGCGTGGCATGGAAGCTTGATGCCTTGGGTGGTCGGGATCCGATGGGTCCATTCCTGATGGGCCTATGTTGGTCGTCCGGCGGTGGATTGGCAGATACCTACACGGAACCAAGGATAATGGCGAATGCTGGTGGAAGTGCTGTTATCGCCTTCCTCTGGGCCAACACAAGTGCAGCTCCCCCTCTTATAACACTGCCTCAGACTATTCCAATTGCCAGCAATGGCGCATTCTTCCCGGGGAATCTTGCCACCATCAATACTGGTATTTACACTCCATATGTCACTGATAACACCGACCTCCGTATGGTCCATGACGGCATTGGAGTTACCTATACCATGACTCGAAGTTTGAGTCAACCTTACATCGTTTTCGGGGCCTATGATCGTTCCTTTGTTCCACTGGGACCACCACCGCTCCCTCAGAAGGATTATACGTCTGCGATCACATATACCGCCTTCGACAGCTACGATCTGATCAATCGTGACTATCTCCTATCGCCAAACTTCAGCGATGCAGCTTTCACGTACTCGGTTCAATCGCAGGCTGGTGGTTCGTACGACATATATGTTGGTTATTTCAACTACAATTTCGGGATTCAGTCAACCGCTGTTAAATACAATGTTACAAACAATATCCCGTACGTAGACTCCAAGACGCCAGCAATCGCAGCGGATAGCATCATCAATGGGCAATCCGGGAGACAAGGTGTCCTCGTAGCCTGGGATACGGATACCCATGTTCCTGGTTATCCTACGACACACCGTGTTGAGACAAATCGCTTCAAATTCCCTAACGCAATTCAACAGGAGTTTTCCACGCATCTGATAGTCGCAAATGGTCTTACCGCACCGACACACCCCGACATAGCACGGGTAATAAACAATGTGCCGCAGGGAAGTCCAACAGGAGTTGTTGTCTGGGAAGGTGGTGGTGAACTCAGTCCATGTTCACCAGCGCGTCCGACGGACATCTACGGACAGTTCGTCAATTACGACAATACTTCCTCAAACCCTGGAATCCAGTGGGCACAGGCGGAAATGATCGCTCCGGGAAGTGGGAACTACCATCAAACCACGCCAACTGTCGACCAGTCGATTGCCGGCGGTGTTTCGGTGTTCTGGTATGACAGTCAGACAGGAAACAAGGGAATCATGGGAACCCGAATGCCGGAACTCCATTCGAATATCGGCTGGGCCAAGGCACAAAGGGCTGATCGGCAGTCACCGCAGACGTCCGCTTTTTCCATTTCGGATGTGTGGCCGCAGCCTGCTCCTTCATTGGGTTCGGAACTGAGCATCGCGATTGAATCACCGTCGGATGATGTTGCTTCACTTGAACTCTACGATTTCCTAGGTCGAAAAATCGCAACCCTGTTCAACGGATTCATGTGGAAAACAGGACTGGTCGTTCGGTTCACTCCTGCTGATTACAATCTTGCACCTGGTGTCTATCTCCTGCGGCTGAGCAACAGTTCAGAGCAGCGGGTGAAGGCGATTACACTGCTTCGTTAAATGATCTCATCTGTTGCGACGCTGATGCTCGCAACGGATGAGAATCTTATATTGGAGGGGCGCACTTGCGCGCCCCTCCAACCGGTAACTTTTCAAAGTATTCTCCATTGTCAAGTACGGAGTCATGATGCAGGAATTGAAGTACCGGATGTATTGGATTCTTCTTCTAGCTTTCTCCAGCCATTCTTTCGTGAATGCAGGAACGGATCCAAATCCATATACACAGGCAATCCCGATCCGAATGCCGCTGCAGTTCATCGCGAATGCAGGGCAGTGGAACGCGGAGGTGCGGTTCGGAATTATCAGGGGCGAGGACAAGGCGGCATTCACCAGAGAGGGAATCCGGCTCTACCGGCCGATGGAAAGACCGACCGTGATGCCGGGGCTGGAAACATCGGGTGCAGGCACATCGGGTACTACCCGGATGCTGGAATGCAGCACGCTGCGCTTTATCAACCCCTCGCCGAAAATGCGGATGGAGGGGATCGACCAGATTGAAACGCACACAAATTTCTATCGCGGCAATGATTCGTCAAGATGGCGCTCGGATGTGCCGACGTACGGCGGTGTACGATATGTGAATGCCTGGGATGGAGTTGATGTGGAGTATGTGGAGCATGAGGGGAAACTCCGGCAGCGCATTATCGTTCATGAAGGGGCAAACCCCGATCAGATTGCCTTTGCAAATGGGAACCTGGGAGAACAGGAAATAACTCCCGTGGATGAATCCCAGGTGAGGCTGTCCGCTTCCGAAGCGACGATGGCCTTGACACCGCCACCGACAAACATTCCTTATCGTAATTTCTTCGAAAAGCGGAAGGCGATTGAGACGGAATTCAACACATTTTTCGGAAGATCGGGTATTGATGGAAGTATGGGTATGGATGAAGATCAGGAGGGAAATATCCATATCGCAGGAGTCACAACTTCGAGTGATTTTCCGGTGTATCATGCATATCAATCCACACATGCAGGCGGTGCACTTGATCACGACTACTTTGTGACTTGCCTTAGTGGAGATGCACGAACAATAATTTTTTCGACATTTCTTGGTGGTTCAGAGGATGAATGGTCAGAACCAGTATTGGATGAACGTTTGGGGACCATTTGGATGCATATTCCCAAAAAGCTTGCAGTCGGGGATAATGCATCCACACATATCGTCTGCAACACACAGTCAATCGATTTCCCACACACATCGAGTACTGTTCAGGCCCAGCGGTATGATGGTTTGCCTACGTGGCGCTCGTCGACAGCCCTTGTAAGATTCAGCCGTACCGGAACATTAGATGCCGCGACTTGGCTTGGTGGGCCAACTTTTTTTGGCGGCGAGACAATCAGGACAGATCCGAGTGGGAATGTATTTTTGTTTGGTCTTGCGCCTGGTGAACAGTGGTTCATCACACCGGGCAGCTTACAGACTGCACCGATGAGAACACCGAGTATGCATGATACAATCTTGCACACCGGTGTGCTCGTAAAACTCACGCCTAATTACTCTTCGGTACTCGCTGCGACTTACCTGCTCGATCAGAATCGCTACGATTACATGGATGGCTTTGAAATGGAAGTAGATAATTCTGGGGATTTAGTCTTGTTTTTAAACAATTACCGTTCAACCTACCTAACACCGGGATTCAATGAATGGTATCCTCCAGTCAATGGATATATCATCGCAAAGATTGATTCAGATCTGAGCAGATATGTTTTCACCACTGGACTCGGTGGAGCTGCTGAGATATCTGATTTGGCAATCAGCACGACTGATGAAATAATCATATCGGGGATCACCTACAATACAAATCCAATTGCTCTCAAAAATCCGATATCGAATGGTCCCCGTCCCTCCTTCGTTGTAAAATTTCCAACTGACGGCAAAGAACCTGTCTTTTCAACACGGCTTCCGATTGAGGTAGCTATCCAAGGTGACGGTGGCGCCGCAATCTATCCGCTGGATTGTGGGGACATTGTTCTGTCAACGACCTCGGGGGCAGGTGAGCTCCCGAAATTTGTTAATCCCCTCGATACTCACTACGGACAATCGGTGCTGTTGACACTTGATCCAACGGGTCAGAGTATTGTCTCATTAGGCTATTGGCATCTAGATGAGAAGTACGTCGACGGCGACGGTATACACGTCGGCGGTTATTTGCTACAAGGAGGTGCGATAATTAACTCCGGCGGAACATTTATCCGTAATGGGAATCTTACAGCACTTTCGGGTGTTCAGCTGCGCTCCGCTGACAGCGTCAGCACCCTCCGAGCATTTCAATCTAAATATGCCGGTGGCGAGAACGATATGTTTTTATATCGCACGCGCCTCCCGGGTTGTGAGATGCTCTCCTGTTCAGTCTCGATGGCTGATTCGGTGCGCATAACCCACACGCCGCCGCGTGTTGATCCGGTGCAGTTGACCGTGACGGCCGATGTGCTCAATATTCATCCGACACTTCTGGCTGGTGAGGTAGAGTGCGTCTTGTCATTACCGCCGGGACTTATCCTCGATCCTCCAACGCAGTCACTCAGGAAGACGCCCCCAGCCGGACAACTCGCTTCCGGTGCAAGCGTACAGTTCTCGTGGACCGTGAAGGTTGATACTTCCAAGCTGAGTGGTCAGGGAATTTGGGTGGACGTGGTTACCTATTACCACAACACAAACTCTGCCCCGGGTGGACCGCCATCTTCGACGCAGTGCGACCACTATATCGCCGTGGAACACATCCAGTATGGCGATCTTGAACTTGCCTGCTCCGTCGATGCACCGGACAGATTGACTGTTAATGCAGGAGCGGACGGCTATGATCCAACACCGTTTTCCGTACGTGCGACAGTGAGGAACGTCGCGACCAAAACAGTGGACGTCGCCCGCTTCATTATCGATTTTGGCGGAGATATCGGCGGTGTCGTTGTACCATTGGGTGAGAGAATTCGCCCGGGGAAAATCCTCGCACCGGGTGAAGCCCACAGCGTTTCCTGGCTTCCTCGCGCCGAGCGACGCGCCGCCGAACGCACGATGCGCGTCATGGTGACCGGAGAAGATGCAAACGGACTCGTGTTGAGTTTTTGTGAGACAGAAGTGATAGTCCCCGCGCTCAAGCCCTTGCTCTGCGCGATTCCGGGTCCGCTCCAGGTGTTCATCCCAGAGGACACTTCGGGCTGGCAACCCGATCCCATCATCGGCAGCATTGAGCTGCGTCAGGTGCTTGATACCATTTTACTCGATGCCCGCGCCGAGATCGATCTGTCTTCATGCCGGTACCTTCAGCTTGCAGCAGGAGAGATGCCGGTGGTTGGTCCGCTGAAACTCGGCGCCGATGCGCTTGATACCCTCCATTGGGAGCTCAAGCTCGCGAGTATTCCCGTTGGGACAGTTCGCGACACGATTATCTACCGATGGCTGGCAGGTGGCGGACGCTGGATTCGGACATGTTCGCAGGAAGTGTTCATCACACCCTTCGTTGAAGGTGCAGCGTGCAGCATCGCCGCACGCGATTCGCTGACAGCGGCGAATATTGCTGCTTTCACTCCAGTGTATCTTGATTTCACACTGGAGAATACCGGAACGGTGCCGATGCCGGTCGAGCATTACGATCTATCCTTCAGTCCTGGAGGTGGACTTCGCAGTGTCGTGCCGCTCAGACAGAACGGCGAAACACTCGCAGGCGGCACCCAGGTTGTGAAATTCTGGGAACTGCAGGGCGAGAAAGTGCAAACGGATCGTTTGGTACGGTGTACGGTGACAGCCTATGGCCCGGGCGAGATGATTCTTGCTGAATGCGAACATACGCTTTGGATTGAAGCGACGGATGGAGTGATTTCCTGCGCGTTGACCGTGCCCGATCGCATCCGATTCGATCGTGATAGTTTACGCTACCAACCGAATCCATTTTCCGTGTTGCTGGAATTGACGAATCCTTTCGATGTGGAAGAAACGAACATTGAAGCGGAGCTCGATCTCACATTGGCTCCCCGCTGCGTGCTCGCATCGGGAGAACCAGCGGTAAGGACGCTGCAGGTACTGGGTAAAACGGAGCAGATCGCATGGACGCTCGTGGCACAGGCAGCGCCAGTGGATGCTACCGAGGAAGTGATTGTGCGTTACCGCAGCGATGCGCATCCGGAATGGAGCGAATGCCGCGCGACTGTCACCATCGAAGCCTGGCCGGAGATCGCTGAAGTACACTGCGCAACGGGCGGACACGATTCCCTCCACGCCGATGCAAAGTACGAGGAAATCATTCCGAAGCCCTTCGAAGTCTCCTACACCGCAACCAACAGCGGAACGGTTACGCTCACGAACTGCACAGCCGCGATCATCCTTCCTGCAGGCTTCGCCATTGCGGGATCAGACAGCATCCAGAGCTTCGGCACACTTGCGCCGAGTGAGACAGCCAAGCGTTGGTGGACGCTGACGCCTTCCGATCAGCTTTCTGCATTCGGTCCCTACCAATTCAATTGGCAATGGAGCAGCGATGAGCAGGGAACGGTCACCGGTTGCGCACATACCGTGCAGCTCGGCGCTGACCCGCCCGGCGGCATTGTATTTACACCATTGCATCTGTACTTCGAAGCGGAACTCGGTGGCGCGTTGCCACAGGCGCAGAGCATTCAGCTCTGGACCGGCGGAGGACTCTCCATGCCCTGGACCGCACAATCCGATACCTGGTACATCGACATCGACCCTGTCACGGGCGACCACACAGCGACAATTGCCGTGCGTCCCAACACCACCATGCTGAACAAAGGCATGCATTCCAGCGCCATCGAACTTGCGGGTTCCGCAAAGAACCTGCCGAAACAGATCGAAGTGGAGTATCTGATCACGAGTCTGACGAGTACGGGTAGCACCCCAGCACCATCATCACTTTCTCTTGGTCCTGTTTACCCGCATCCCATTCCCTTGCAGGGCGAAGCACGCATCGTCATCACGCCCCTGAATGGAAGCACCGCCCGCATCACGCTGCACGACCTTCTCGGCCGCGAACGGGCCGTTCTGCACGACGGAGTTATAACGGATAGTGAGGTCCTGATCTTGCGTCCCGCAGTGCTGGGACTCGAACCCGGCAGCTACCTGCTGCGCCTGCTTTCATCAAACGGGATGCAGAGCAGGATGGTGACGGTGGTGCGATAGGAAGTGAGGGCGATAGGGCGTGATGACGGAAGATGGAGGGTGGGAGGGGCCGCGCGTAACCCAGGGCTGAAGCCCTGGGCTATGATCGGTCGCCCCTTCGGGGCTCTCTCGCACTCGCGCTCGATTTCGATCGTCGCGCTCGATTTCGATCGTCGCGCTCGGTTTCGATGTCGCGCTCGATTTCGATGTCGCGCTCGATTTCGATCGTCGCGCTCGATTTCGATCGTCGCGCTCGGTTTCGATGTCGCGCTCGATTTCGATGTCGCGCTCGATTTCGATGTCGCGCTCGGTTTCGATGTCGCGCTCGGTTTCGATGTCGCGCTCGATTTCGATGTCGCGCTCGATTTCGATGTCGCGCTCGATTTCGATGTCGCGCTCGATTTCGATGTCGCGCTCGATTTCGATTTCGCGCTCGATTTCGATGTCGATTTCGATTTTGATATTGCCCTCGATTTGCTTGTTTTCACATTTTCCGTTACCATTCTGCCTATACACTTTTTCTCCGCTCGCTCGAATGGGCCATTTTGCGGCCCCGGGAAAAAGAACGCTCACTCGAAGAGGAGAATACCGCATGCTCAAATGTACCGGCCATTACGGAACCCCTGATCGCATCGCAGCGGATGTTTCTATCATTCCGTTCCCCGGTGATAAAGGCCTTTTTCAGAAAATGCTCAACCAGGTCGGACCCGGTTTGAAGCCGCTGATCGCTGGATTACGCGAAAATGGCGATTTCTCTGGCAAAGCAGATGAAACGCTTTCACTCACTACAGCAGACGGACACATAATCCTCACCGGATTAGGTGAAGCTGATGGCATGGGCGTCGAACGTGTGCGCCGTGCGATGGCGCAGGCGGTGAAGCTGGCCAATGGTTATGTCGCACCAGTGGTCGCGCTCTATTGTCCGCTTGAGGAAATTGTAAAGAAAATCCTTCCCGTCTCTTTTGAGGATACTGTCATCGCTATGATTGAGGGAGCTTCGCTTGCCCTCTACAAATATGATGCCTTCATCAAAGCCAAACCTGATGAGAAGAAAGGGAAGATCAAGGAATTTAAAATCGTCACGACGGACGAAGGATATCAAAGCCGGTTGAAAGCCGGAATCACTGAAGCGACGATCATCGTCGAAGCGGTTGAAATTGCCAGGAATATGTCGAACGCCCCGGCGAATGTAATGGACGTCGATCAGCTGACGAAAGAAGCCGTCGCGATGGGAAAGAAGTTTACCATCAAGACCGTGGTGCTCAACAAGAAGGAAATCCAGGCCAACAAGATGGGTGGTCTGCTTGCCGTCAATCAGGGCAGCAGTCAGGAACCGCGTTTCATTGTCATGGAATACAATGACAAGAAACGCCGTCTCCCGCCGATCGTGTTGGTAGGGAAGGGCGTGACGTTCGATTCGGGCGGACTCTGCCTGAAACCCGCCGCCAGCATGGATGAAATGAAGATGGATATGAGCGGTGCAGCTACCGTGCTCGGTACGATGTACGCCGTTGCGAAACTCAAACTCCCGATCCGCCTCGTGGCTCTTATTCCAGTGACCGATAATATGACAGGCGGCGCGGCTTACCGTCCGGGCGACGTGATCACCATCTCCGATGGCACGACGGTGGAAGTGAAGAACACCGATGCCGAAGGACGGCTGATACTCGCAGATGCTCTGGTGTATGCGCAGCGCTTCAAACCTGCCGCGATCATTGACGTGGCCACGCTCACCGGCGCGGTCGTCGTGGCTCTCGCCTCTCATGCCACAGGCATGATGGGCAATGATGCCGCTCTGATGGAAGGGCTGAAGAAAGCGGGTGAACAGACCTTCGAACGTGTCTGGGAACTCCCGCTCTACGATGAATACAAGAAAATGCTGAAGAGCGAGGTGGCGGATATTTCCAACCTCGGTGGGAAGTGGGGCGGCGCATGCACAGCAGCAGCGTTCCTGCAGCATTTCGTCGGTGAATTCCCCTGGGTGCATCTCGATATTGCTGGTACCGCAATGCTTGACTCCGCCAGCGACTACCAGCCTAAGGGCGGTACCGGTGTCGGCGTGCGCCTCCTTACCGCTTTCCTCCGAACCCAGGAAGGATAACAATCGCTGCAGCAATTATTCAAAGGGCGGATTTTCGGATCCGCCCTTTGTCGTAGTTGCCTGAAAAGTATTTTGCGGGAGTTTACGGGCAGCGTTCCGTTGCGATGCCAGTCAGGTCAGCCTGCAATTACTGCAGCCGCACACCGATGGAGAAGTAGAAATTCGTCGTACCCCATCGGATGGGCGTTGAGCTATTGTTGCGAAGAAAATAGAAACTTCTGCCGATCGCGAAATCGGCCGGGCCGATTGGCGTATCGAGCCCCAGCTTCAATCCGATTCCGTGCCTGAGATCCTCGATCTTGATCAGTTCGGGATTTTCCCAGGTGCGGCCGAGGTCGTAGCGCACAGACAGGTAGCTGTCGAAAAGAATGCGCACGGGGAGCGTGTAGCGCACTTCCGCACTTCCGAGCATGATCTGCCTGCCATTGAATTCATTTTCCCGCATGCCCATGAAAGATGCCAGACCACCGAGACGGAACTCTTCGCTGCGCGGCATGGTCTTGTCGCCATAACCGAAAAGAAAACGAGGGTGCAGGACTAGCTTGTCCGGTATTACGGGGACATAAAAATCATAGCCGATGGTCAGGCGGGTGAATGCGACTTCGCTGCCCAGAGTCGCCTGCGCTGATGCGTATTCCGCTTCGAATAGAAGCCCCTGCCTTGGATATGGATAGCGGTCCTGCGTATCAATCGTGGAAGAAAAACTCAATTCGACCAGAAGGTGATCTTCGTTCAAAGGTTCCGCATCCATTTTCAGAATCTGGTCTGTGCGAATGCGCTGCTGTTCGAAACGCAGTGTGCCCAGCAGATTCCCGAAGCGCTGGACATAGAGGCCAAACGACGCAGCGGTTCCGTAGGCGATGTCGCGATAAACATAGGTTAACTCCCGGTCGAATCGCTCGGGTGGCAACCCCTGCACATCCTCATAGTTGTTGTAATCGCGGAAACCGAAATATCCCTCAATGCGCGCACTGAAGGGCGTGTAGAACATCCGGTTCGTGCTGTAGCGCAGTGAGTATTCGCGATTGTTTTGTCCGCTGAAAAACGTCGCGGCGATTTCCGTACCTGTACCGAGGAAGTTGGCATCCCGCAGAAGCAGTCCGAGCTGCGCGTTGCGTTCGTTGTCGACGAGAATACCGGTCTGCAGCTCCTGTGACGGACGTTCAACCACGCGCACAACAATATGTGTACGACCTTCATCGCGTTCGATGTCATAGGATACATGGTGGAAAAGGCTGAGCGCCAACAGATTCTCCATCCCCTTTTTCATCTGCGTCATGCGGAAAACCTCTCCGGCCTGCATCGGTAATTCGCGAAGTATGACGACGTCGTTCGTTCTTGTGTTCCCGCTTACAGTGATGCTTCCGATAACACCTTCGTCCACCCAGACACGAAGCACGCCTAGGTGGCCGATCCATATCGAGTCTATGTGCGCAAGGGAGTAGCTGCGGTTTCGGTAGTCCTCGAGAATGTACTCCGACACTTGTCTCGGGAGATCAGCGACGAGCGGCTGTCCGACCCAACGAGATTGTATTCCTGCCAGGTCTGCCTGGGAAAGCAGTTGGCTGCCAATGATCTCAATTGCGGTGAGGCGTGGCGCGGATTCAAGCAGAATTTCTGCACGGCCGTCTTCGTATATGCGCAGATTGACGCTTGAATACTTTTCGTCCTGCGAAAACATGACTGCCTTGAGGTAGATATCGCTGAGAGTATGTGACTCTTTGAACCACGGATCGGGATTATTAAGGTCGGATACAAGGGCTGCGTAATAGGTATCCGCAACAATCGCAGGCTTCGGCATTCGAGCGGCCGCAGCCTCCGTCAACCTGCTTTGGAGTTTTGCTACTGCGTTGCGGCCGGCAGCGTATCCGAGCGCGATCAGAGTGTCGGCCAAAGTGAAATCAATTCCGCTCAAGTCGTCAAGTTCTGGCGTTACCACTATGTCGGCTAGTTCCAGCTGGCCCTCGCTCTGTGGAGCCATAATGACATTGAACACCTGATCGATGGTTTCCAAAGCATTGTTTATCTGCCCGCTTCTTCGGAGCGGGCTGGTGGTATTCACGGCGACGATGAGTTCGCAGCCAGCGTCCACCGCTATGTCGACGGGAATATTAGACATCAGTCCGCCATCGACAAGGAGCATCGAATCCCTAGCCACGGCGGCATACACCACCGGCAGCGTGGAGCTGGCACGCATGGATTCTGCCAGGCTGCCTGAGGACATGATGACGCGCTTTCCGGTGTAAAGGTCCGTGGCGACAGCCCGGAACGGGATCCCCAGTTGGTCGAAATCGTCTTCATGGTACAACCCCTGAAGCGCGAGTTCATTGAGCAGATTGGTGAGCCGCTGCCCGTTCGACACAGCCTGAGGTAAGACGGGCTGGAGTCCATCAAAGCGCAGCGTGAGTATCGAACGGTCCGAAATCGGTTTCTGATCGACTGCGAGGAGTGAACGATCTGCTTCGTCGCTCAACTGCAACACGGTTTTCCAATCGATGCGGTGTACCGCGTTTTCGAGGCGTCGTGCGTTATATCCGCTGGCGTAGAGTCCGCCGATGATGCTGCCGACGCTGGTCCCTGCGATGAAATCCGGACGAATCCCCGCTTCCTCGAATGCCCGCAGAACTCCGATTTGTGCTAACCCCCGCGCACCGCCGCCGCTCAGTACCAATCCCAGGCAAGGACGCCAGGGCGCGCGGCCCTGGACCTCTCCGCCCGGCAAGGTGACCTGCTTCATCGGCACACTGACCAGGAACGGTGAGGTTGAGACCGCGGCCGCCGCGTTCTGCGATTGCGCGCTATCAGGAGCAGGCACGGGAAGGCGCACGCTGCCGGATTGCTGGGCGTGAATTCCTTCCGTAAACATGATTGACAGAAGGACAGAAAATACGAATGTCAATATTCGACGCATCCCGAAAAAGTACGTCCATAAAAAAGTACATGCAAGCCGGAAAAGCTTGCATGTAGCTGCCGAAACCGCGGAGCCGGGTCCGGCGAGGAAGTATGAGGAAGGTAGGTAGGTTGGTTTTCCCGCGTTGCCGCGGAAACTCTAGATGTCCCAGTGGGAACTGATGCCCACTGCCACGGCACTGTACGATTGCGTCAGATGCGGCGTGATGTCCATCGTGCCGATGTCAAGCTTGAAGTTGTCGGCGATAAGTCCGAAACCGGCTGCAAAAGTTACCGGGCGGAGGCCGCCGAAATTCGCGCCCAGACGGAAGGCCACGTTGTACAGGAGTTCGATTTCCGTCCCGAGACCAAGGCGTGGACCGGTACTGTTCCCGGCAACGTCATTGAATCCCTGACGGTATGCGGCGGTGAAATGCCAGTTGCGTCCCTTGCGGGGCATGTCAGGCACGGTCAGCACGCCGGATATGATCATCGCGGAAGGAAGCGGCGTGGAGAAAGAGGAAATCTCATACTCCTGGCCGTTGAGGCGATTCTGGATTTCATCCACCTGGTTTGTTGTGGTGATATCATCGATGACGAAATCCTCGTTTGCCGAAATTTCATGCGCTCTGCGATTCCAGGTGACGGAACCGAGATCGACGAGACTGACGCCTACGCTGAAACTGCGGCTGAACTGAACGTTTGTACCGATGTCGAAGCCGAATCCGCTGCCGACAGGATCGGGAAACATCGTGTAATGGAAATCATTGTTCGCAAACATCCAGTCCTCGGATCCTGCATAGCGGGCAACCATGTCGGCTGTCCCACGCACTTCATAGGTTTCCGGATCTGTGATGAAGCTGCTGTTGAAGCGTTCGAGACCGAAATACCCATAGCCGTGCACGAGCTTGACGCTGGCTCCGATAAGAACAGGAATCTGCCTGTAGAGGCGGAATTCCTGTGCAACGGTCACCGCGTAGTCTCGTGTCCAGGACGAAGAAACTTCGGTGTTAGAAAAATCAAATTGCTTTCCGGGTTCGTTTCCGAAAAATGTGAACTCTGCGAAAGAACGGGGGAGCGAGATGTTGCTGCCAGTGCGTTCAGTCACGCTCATACCGATGGTGAAGAATTTCGTCGATACCATGATTCCGCCCAGCTGATAGCGGATATCATGGGTGAAATGTCCGATATCTCCCTGAAACGTGCCGAGTATCGCCTGTTTATCCAATGTACTCAGATAGGTAGGTTCACGCTTGCCTCGGTCACTCGCAGTGCCTGTGAAATATTTTTCGTAGGTGGCGTAATCCATGAAATCCGCTCCGGCCTGGGCTCCGAAAGGCAGTATGCCTAAGGATACCGTCACGCCGTCGTTGGGAACGAGCTGCGCTGGATTGACATTGAGCGCATCAAGACCGCGCACAAGTCCGGCGCTGCTGTTGCCCATGCCGGTCAGACGTGCGCTGGTGCCGATGGTCTGCGATGCTGCCGTCGAAACAAGTGCGGCGGTGAGCAGGAGGGAGGCAAGTATGTATCGTAGCTTTTTCATTGGTATTCTTTTCCTTTGCTCGTCAATCATTTCTCTGTGATCGCGGTGCTGACATTGAGACGCGCATATCCGCGAACCCTCACATAATCGGTGGAACGGAATGCTCCGCCGCTTTCCTTCGCATTGAAGGAGATGCGGAAGCGAATGAATGCTGCCTTCGCCAACAAAGCGAAATCTCCAGCTGAGAAGTGCAGCGCGATTTTCTCGAACACCGAGCGGCTGACAAAGCCGTTGGCATCCACAGGCGCCGCCGTTACGCTGAGGGGCTGACCGTCAACGGGAACCGGCGTCAAGAGCGGACGATAATTTTTATCGAGGAACTCGGGCTCGATAATCACTGCAGTCGGCAGGTGATTTTCAAGATCGAAGGTGAGCGTTCCTTCGTTCACTTCGGCGAGCTTGTGGCGGCTTTCTTCATCAATCACCATTTCAACTGTGTCGGTGATGCTGCCGCTCATCTGGGTGAAGCGCATCGGAAATTCGACATACAAATCGCCAGTGAGTCGATCATCGGATGTCGCGCTGCCGTAGGCGTGTTCCGGGTTGAGGACGAATTCGCCCTCCATCCCGAGACTGTCAGGATATTCCGGCGAAAAAGAGTTGAGGAAATTCACCACCTGCGAATTTTCAAACTGGATGGTCGTCTGCGATTTACCTGCGATGTCGACGGGAATGACATTCATTTTCGCACTCGAACCGCTGACGTTTTTTCCAAGTACCGTGGCCGAACTCACACCAACCGGCAGCAGCGCGTCATTGCGAAGCGCGACCCACATGCGGGCCTCTGAAAGTTTGATCGAGCCTGCGATAGTCTTGTCGAGATTGAAATTCGAAGATTCCATTTTGCGCACGCGGAGCGTGGTCGGTGCGAGAGTGCCTGTCATGGATGCGAGGAACACCTCCTTGAGGCGTCCTGTGACCGCGACGCTGTCGTCACGATGCACATACACCGCCTTGGTGCTCGCATCGTCCGTGACGATATGCGCACTGTAGGAGAGGTCGGTTTCATTCTGCAGAAGCAGCGCTGCTCCGGCGAGATCAATGCTGATGGTCTTGTTGCTCTTGGGATTTACATGCGTGGTGGCGGAAACCGGCGCACCGGATTTCGTTGCGTTCTGTACAGTGACTGCGACATCTGCGCCAACAGTGAAATAATTGTTCACAGTGAGCTGCAGCACGCCGCTGCGTACAAGTCCATCGCGAATGCGGAGACCGCTTCCGTTTGTGATGTTGACGGAACGATTGTAGCTCAGGTCCTGCGAAGGAACGAAGCCGCGCACGGAGAGGATGTCCGTATCCGTGAGTGTGCCCTTCACACCAAGACTCATGGCGCTGGTGACGTCGACGGATTTGCCGCCGCTCCCGGGTGACGAAATATCAAAGGCCAGGTGCATGTTGTTTGTCAACTTGAGTCCGTCAAGCTTCATCATTGGAAGCGTGATGCGCTGTCCCGGTTGGATGAAATTGGCGTAGCTGGTCTGTCCGATAGTGCTGCCGCCGCCATCGAGAAGCTTGATGTTTTCCAGACGGAGGGGCACCGGCGTATTGTTGATGAAGTCAAGTCCGAGCTGACCTTTTGCGAAGGTCATTTCTTCAAAATATTCCTTCGTGTCGATTGCGATGCTTACACCGAGATCATTGCGAATGGAATTGACGACTTGCGAGCCCTTCGGAAGGTTTGGGAACAGCGTGAACACGTTCAATTGCTGGTCGAGGTAGTCCGGGATTTCAAATCGCACCGCATCAAAGGTTTCCGAGGCGCGGAATTCATAATCGGCTATGCGGAGATGATCACCCAGATTGATTGCTTCAATCGGGTAATGCTGCGTAATGACGAGTACCTGATCTCCGTCCGCAGTTATGCGAAGCATATCATCGTCCGTCAGCATATCCTGCATCGTGTATGTATGATTGATCAGCGGCACGTTGGCGTCGATATCCCACACGGGAAGTACCGGAGCCAGCGGTTCGGAACAGCCGCCGAAAAGCGTTGCCGCGATAACTAATGCCGAGAAGGCAAGTGCCCAGGCAACCGGGGGCTTTGATGGTAGTGTTTGACTGATCATGATACCTACTCCTCTATGAAAAATCTTTCATCATTTACGTGGTGTTTATCGAATCGACAATCGCTGCAGCTGAACATGCGAGCCGGATTGCAGACGGATGAAATACACGCCGGTGTGAAGTCCCGTAGTCGGGAGAACCGCCGTGTGCGTTCCTGCCTGATAATGTGCCTGCTGTTCAAATGAACAGAGGCGACCGAGGGCATCCCACAGACTGAGGCTTGCTTCTGCAGCACCCGGCAGGGTGAACGTGCAGGTCGCTACGGAGCCTGTTGTGAGCGGCTGCGGATACGGTGCGAATAATTGCGGCTGCTGCGGCAATACTGTGAGCGCATCCGCGCCGGTGAGTACGGAAGTCATTGAAATGGTCACATCCGTATTGGCATCGGCGAGCTCAATGCGCAGCATGTTGCCAGCCCGTTCCCAATGCGCAATGCCTTTGCCGGAAACCGTAGCGACCGTGAAAGGGACAAACAGCTGCAGCGTCGCGGGGGCGTCGCCGCGCACATGCAGACGAATGCTGCTGCCTTCGAAGGCGAGAACAGCAAGTAATTTTATTGATGAAGACAGCAGCAACCGGCCGTCAGACTGGATGAAGCTGCCTCCATCGAGCATCCATACATCCGGCCTGCCAGCAGAATTGAGGACGCAATGAAATGCGGAAGCATCGGTGTTGACCATCCCCAGCGAGGGAAGGACGGCAGACGTGGAGGCACCGGTCGCATTTAGTAATGAGAGAAGTTCTTTGTTGTTGTATTTCGCGGAGAGTGCGGACAATCCTTCACACTGCTGCAGCACAGTCGTCGTCACTTTATCCGATGAAGGAGCAGCGATGAGCAGAGAGTGGAAGGTGACATCAGTTCCGCAGCGGGTGGAGTAGAGTGCGCTGTGTTCAGCGAACTGGCCGCCCGCAGGGGCATGACGGCGCGTTTCCGTTGTCTGCGAAGGAGCGCCCGCTGTGCTGGAAACGACAGCATGAAGCGACATCGCGTTACTTGTCCAGGTTGCTTTCTGCTGGCCGCAGTCCGCGGCATACGTTGCAGAGGAGGCGAGCCCGTTGCCGTGCAGCTGATCGGTGAATTCGCGCGGGTAGGTCGAACTGACTCTGTCTGCTAGTACGACGAAGGTCCCGCCGAGCACTGTCGCGCGGCGTTCGATGTTCGCTGATTGATACGATGTGCGAATGCTGACCATGCCTGCGTCGCTGCAGGTAAGAGTGTCTGACATGAATGCATCGACGCCAAAGAGGAAGGTGCCCCAGGATGTGCTGTCAGGACCTTTCCCGTCAACGAGAACAATATTGTGGTTGCGGCCGAAAACGAGTTCTTCGCGTTCGCTGCTGTTATAGTAGCCAGGCTCGATGGCGAGCATTTCACCGCCGGCCTGGAGAATGAATGCCGTTTCGTTTGCATGCTTATGTCCACTGCCGACAGGCGAGCGGTGTGTGCGCGCTATCCCGTTTTTCCCGATCAGGGCGAAATACCGCGCGTCGGCATTCCAACTGCTGCGGAACACGGCGTAGCCAGCTTCAGGCATGATGCGGGAGAGCGGCAGTGAGGGCGCAGTGGTGGGAGGGGTCGCATTGCTCAGCAGGTATTCGACCCGGGCATCGAAGTTGCGCGAAAGGGAGGCAGAAAGTTTTTCATTACAGAAGGCCTTTCCGGCGCTCTCGAAATTCGACCACGCAAGCCATGATGCGTCGGGCTGCATGGCGGCAACCATCGCTGCCTCAGGGAACCATGCATTCATGTAGGTGTCTTCGAACGGCGGAAGCATGCCGTCGGGCATGCGAAGAGTGGCAATCCATTCGAAGAGGCGGAGATATTTCGGATCCCTCAGGGGACTGCGAACCTCTTTTCCCTTCACAACAAGCACACCGCCATCATAGGTGACGTCAATTGCGAGGAAGAAGGGAATCAGGTTCTGCATCGCATAACGGAAATACCACGGACCTTCGCTGTATCCGTAATAACCGTCCGGACTGCTCTGATATTCAAAGAGCGTGGATTCGATATGAAGAAAGGCGGTCTCGAACCACTGTTCGGGTGTGAATTGCGTCCCTTGAAGAGTTTCTCCGCGGAGTATTAAAGCGGCGTAGCCCGCCGCAGCCGCAAGTTTGACCGAAAGATTGTTGCGGACGACGAACCCGTTGCGCAGCTGCTTGACGGCATTGTCCGCGAACGCTGCAATGCGCTGTTCGGCGGCCGGAAGAGCTTCTCCGCGTGCTGCGCGATAAAAGTCATAGGCGGTGGCGAACTGCATCAATTCAACAGCCCGCCACTGAAATTCCTCGGCGACGTTGCTGACGGCAGGATCGATGTTGAGAAGCAGCTGTTCGAGCTGGGACATTCTATTCGTGAATTCCTGCTGTGAAAGCGGGATCAACTTATCATCGCAGCCTGCAAGCAGAACTAATCCGAGAGCTTTCGCGGCTGCGGAAGCTTCGATTTGGGAGGATGGCTCAGATCCTGCGAGCTTGTACAGGTTTGCATACAGTGTTTGTGAGAGAGCGTCGTGCTTGATGTTTTCCAGGGCATACGTGATGCGTTGAGGACTTCCAGATCTTATTGATGCAAGCATCTCTGTCCGGGAAGGATACCCGTTCTGAGCCTGGACAGGCGCGGGGTTGAAGATGGTCCCCGCGAGAAAGCAGAATATGCCAAATAAGAGCTTCATATCGTCAGTATGTCCGCATTATCAATTGTTCATCTGCACTACGTTTTTTTCGCCGGAGATTTTCCAGCGTACAGTAAACAAATTAGCAGGGACAACTTACAGCAGGCTTAATCCGGCCTTACAATTCTGTCAGAAAAGTCGGCGTGACTGTGCCGAAAAAGGACAGTGTCGGATTAGCAATACTAACGGTCTGTTTTGAAAAGACTTGAATTGGGGTGGAATCAGCGGTTTGGCCAGAATACATCAAGAAAATGCGCAGGGGGACGCACGGGGCGTTGGGAAGAAATATCGAGAAAAGCGTGGATGGTATAGCCGGTTGTAATCAATAATTCGTCATTCCCGCGTCTTATTTCATAGTCGATGCGCATGGTAGAGCGGGGAATTTCGCGAACCTCACTTCGGATCGAAATGAGATCATCATAACGTGCGGGTTGGTGAAAGCGGCAATGTGCTTCAACCAGGGGAAGCAGAGTGCCGGATTTTTCAAATTCAGCATAGGTCATTCCCTTTGCGCGAAGCAGTTCGGTACGGCCGACCTCGAAATACTCGAGATACTTTCCGTTGTAGACAATCTGCATCTGGTCAGTATCCGCGTAGCGCACGCGGATATTCGTTTCATGAGAAACCGCATTCATCAGGATGAGAATTCTCCCATTTGTCCGAATTTCTTTATCCGGTTGCGGCGAAGCTGATCCGGTTTAACTGTCCGCAGCTGCTTGATTTCCTCGATCAGCGCGGTTTTGAGCAGCAGTGCGGCCTCGACATGGTTCCGATGTGCCCCGCCCAGCGGTTCGGGAATTATGCGGTCGATGATGCCTTGCGAAAGCAAATCCGGAGCGGTGAGCCGGAGTGCCTCTGCCGCCTGTTCCTTGTAATCCCAGCTGCGCCAGAGAATGCTGGAGCAGGATTCCGGAGAAATAACATTGTACCAGGTGTTTTCGAGCATGAGAATGCGGTCGCCAAGTCCGATGCCTATCGCGCCGCCTGAAGCGCCCTCGCCAATGATGACGACGATAATTGGTACAGGAATACGCGTCATTTCGAACATGTTGCGGGCGATGGCTTCAGCCTGTCCACGCTCCTCGGCTTCGATTCCGGGGTAAGCTCCCGGAGTGTCGATGAGCGTGATGATCGGACGTTTGAATTTCGCGGCCAGTTCCATCAACCGCAGCGCTTTGCGGTATCCTTCAGGATTCGCCATGCCGAAATTGCGGAAGAGATTGGTTTTGGTGTCTCGTCCTTTCTGCTGGCCGATGATCATTACCGTCTGTTTTTCAATCCGAGCGAAGCCGCCGATGATGGCGTGGTCGTCGCCGTAATAGCGGTCTCCGTGCAATTCGACGAAATCAGTGGTCATGTGCCTGATGTAGTCGAGGGTGTAGGGACGATCCGGGTGGCGGGCGAGCTGCACTTTTTGCCAGCGGGTTAGATTTCCGTAGATGGAGGAACGGAGTTCGTTGACGCGCTTTTCGAGTGCATCGATTTCATCGTTCAAATCCAGGTCATCGATAACACGACGCATTTCATCGACCTTCATTTCGAGTTCGATGATTGGACGCTCAAATTCCAGCACTGTTTTAGCCATTCGTTGAAACCTCTATGTTCATTTTTTTTTCAATACAAACATGAGCAGCGTACGGATCAATATCTCGATGTCGAGAAAAATCGAATAATTCCGCACGTACTGGATAACCGTCCCGAGCACCTCTTCTTCGGTCATGAGGTCTATCGATCGCAGCTGCGCCAGACCGGTCAACCCGGGTTTGCCGAGATAGACATCCGGCGGTGCAGCGAGGTAATCCGGGTTGTACCCTACCAGACTCATTCTGCCGGCGAGCACATCGGGGAGGCGAAGCACGAAGCTCGCTGCCGGTCCGGGCTGCCTGCGGCCGAATAGGAGGGATACAACCGGGTAAATTAACAGAACCGCGGGCAAGGACAAAATGATATCGAGGCCCCGCTTGAGAACACGGTTGCTGCTTTTCATAAGATTGTAATCGAAATCCAGCAGGGGAACGCTGCTGAGCTGATCAACACTGGTTTTGCCGACGATGAATTCCATGCTGCGCGGTACGATTCGATAGTGCACGCCCTTTCCCCGCGTCCGGCTTATCATCGATAATATTTCGGAGTAAGGGAGTGTATCCGGACCTATGATCACATCAGTGATGCGGCCTTCATCGATAATTTTACCGATGTTCTGTATGCTGCCCAGAACGGGCACCGAAACGATGGTCTCGCCGATGCGCCGTCGGTTCAGGTCGATGAGTCCTACGATGTGGTAGCTCTGTTCGTCGAGGCGTTTGAGCCGCTGCAGCACATCGAGTGTCTGTTCGTTGAGTCCGACAAGCAGCGTGCGCCTTCCGGTTACCGGGTGTTCGCGCTGCCCCGGGCTTAGCACAGCACCGAGAATGCGCCTGCCGGGAATGAGCGCCAGATTCAATCCGCCCGCAATTACCACGACCATGCGGCTGAAGCCCCAGTCCTTGAAGAAGAAGGTCATCGAAGACAGGATCAGAAATGCGAGGAGGACGCCCAGTCCGGATCGCACAATATGATATTGTTCGCGAGTATAGGCGCCGGAGATAGTCAGACCGAGCCACATTACCAGCACGACCACGATATACACAGTCGGGTAGGCATATTCCGGGAAGCGGAAGAAGCCGCCAAAGCGAATGAACTCCGCCGCCATCATGGCGAGAACGGTGGTAAGGGCATCGAAAAGAAGCGGGAGGCTGGCTTCAACCACCCGTCGTGAACGCGCAAGAGCCAGCCGCAGCCGTATGCCGATCGAGATTATTCCCATCGTGAACCCGGAGAGGCCGAGATTCTTTTTAGCGAAGACCTGCATGGCCCGATAGAATTCGGCATGCGCGTCGATGCTGCTGCGTTTGGTGCTCTCTCCACCGTAGTGGACGATTTTGGTGTTGTGGACGTAGTAAAGCTTCCATCCAGCTTTCTGCGTGCGATAGCACCAGTCAAGATCCTCGCCGTACATGAAATAGCTTTCGTCGAGTCCGCCTATCGCGTCGTAGACAGCGCGGCGAAGCATCATGAAGGAGCCGGATATGGCGTCGACTTCGTACGACTCATCTTCGCTCAGATACGTCAGATTGTAGCGCGCGAACAGCTGTGATCTGGGAAAAAGCGAGCTAAGCCCGCTGAGCTTGGTAAATGAAGGCCACACACCAGGGAAGCTGCGCCTGCAGGCTGGTTCGAAACTCCCGTCAGGATTAATGATCTTGCAGCCAGCCATCCCGACGTCTTCATTTTCCCTGAAAAATTGGAGCATCGTGCTGACTGTATCTTCCTGAACCAGTGTGTCGGGATTGAGCAGCAGCAGCGTTTCGCCGGTCGCGCGGGAAAGTGCAAGATTATTGCCGCGGGCGAAGCCGAGGTTGTCGTCGTTTGCGATCATGAGCGCCTGGGGGAAGCGCTGGCGTACCATTTCCACAGTCCCGTCGTCGGAACGATTGTCGACGACGAACACCTCATGGGAGATGCCGGACAGCGCCGTATACAAAGACTGAAGGCAGCTCTCCAGCAGATCCCGCACGTTATAACTGACGATGACCACCGAAATGGCGGGTCGCTGCTCCGCAATGGCGGACATGCTCATGGATGTTTCCGGATGATATAAAAAGAGGGCAGGCGTCGGGCCTGCCCTCCACAATATACAAAACTTGCGGAATTAGATTGGCTGGTTGATGCGCGCGAGTTCGTCGAGCGTGATCATCGGAAGATTGTAGCGGGCGGCGTATTTCTTCTCCACCGGAATGTCGAGACCGCCGTTTTCGATGCCCGTCACAACGATTTCCATTTCACCCGTTCCATCCTTCACCTCGCGGCTCAAGCCCATGCTGATCTCTGCAGGCTTGATTTTCACAAGACGCAGACTGCCTTCGATCATGCCGGTGCGGCTCATAACGTCCACCTTATCAGCGGTCCTACCGAAAATCCAGAACGCGGATTTATCATTTCCGGACGCGAATTCAAGGGCAGTGCCTTCGGCGAAGGATGGGAATTCAAGCGCGAGCATTTCCGTTGCGCTGCCGTCGGCGCTCTGCGTGCGAACGATCAGCACCTGTGAGGTCGCTTCCTTGAGATTGACGATGCCCTTGATTGAGAAAGCAACCTTGTCGTTTTCGGAAGCGATGCCCGCGTTTTCAACGATGTATCCGTAATCGGCTCCGATCACTTCACCCGCCATCGTACCGCTGGCAGCGCCGGTCTGCTCCGCGTTCTGTTCCTGCTTTTTCGATGAACAGGCGACAAAGAGGGTGAGGACAAGCAGCAGCATTCCATATTTCATTGTGATCTCCTCTCGTTGTGAATTGTGAAAATTGCACATTCCATGTGTACATCGACTTCAGCGGTATGGTTCCGGAATCTCGCGTCCCGAGAAGGATGCCGCTGAACTCAGTGCTGCAGAATGAGCTGTCCGTTGTTGAATATACCCATTGCACGGCCGGTCAGCGAGCGTCCGTGAAACGGCGTATTCTGTGATTTCGAACGGAATGTTTTTGCGTCTACTACCCACTGTGCGGTGAGGTCGAGGAAAGTCAGATTTGCCTGCGCACCTTCTTCGATTCGGATTTCCGGCAGCCGCAGGATTCGGCGAGGGTTCGTCGAAAGCTTCTCGATCAGTTGCGGGAGCGTTAGCCAATTCTCCAGAAGCAGCTCCGTGATGGAAAGTCCAACCGCGGTTTCAAGTCCCACGATGCCGAACGGGGCGTAGGAAAATTCGACTTCCTTTTCGAACAAGGCATGAGGCGCATGATCGGTTGCGATGGCGTCGGCGGTTCCGTCGCGCAGCGCTTCCTTCATTGCCTGTACGTCATCGGCGGTGCGCAGGGGCGGATTCATTTTCGTGTTTGAATCATAGCCGCGAACTGCCTCGTCGGTGAGCGTGAAATGATGCGGTGCGACTTCGCTGGTCACGCGGATACCCTTGGCTTTTGCGATCCGTACGGCCTGCGCGGCTCCCAGGGTGCTCATATGCGCGAGGTGATAGCAGCCGTTGACGTACTCAGTGAACATCAGGTCGCGGGCGACAACCGCGTCCTCGGAGAGCCGAGGAATGGTAGGCAGTCCGAGTTCGGTCGATACGAGGCTTTCGTTCATTACGCCGCCGGCGAATAGATGCGGATCTTCGGCGTGCTGGATGATCGCGAGGTCTAACATGGAAGCATACTCGAGCGCAGTGCGCAGCACCTTCGTATTATTCACCGGACTCCCGTCGTCGGAAAACCCGACAACGCCGGCTTCGCGCAGTTCGATCATGGGAGAAATGGATTCTCCTTTCCGCCCTTTGGTGATGGCGCCGATCGGGTAGACGTCCACCGCGAGCCCCTGCCCCTGCTTGAAGATAAAACTGACGACCGTGGCGCTGTCGATGGGAGGGTCGGTATTAGGCATACAGGCGACTGCGGTGAAACCACCCGCAGCTGCAGCGGCCGCTCCGCTTGCGATGTCTTCCTTGTGCTCCTGTCCCGGCTCGCGAAAATGGACATGCATGTCGCAGAACCCCGGCGTGATAGTCTTTCCCGTGAGGTCGATGGATTCCGTATCCGGAGCGGAAAGCTGTTCGCCGATGCGTTCGATCACGCCGTCGACCACAAGCATATCTTTTTGGGTGTCAAGTCCCGAAACGGGATCAACGATATGGGCATTCTTGAAAATATATGAGGCCATGAAATTACTCCGCTCTGGTTCCAATGAGGTACAGCACTGCCATCCGTATAGCCACGCCATTCGTGACCTGCGGCAGGATGACGGAATAGGCTCCGTCGGCCACTTCCGACTCGATTTCCACGCCGCGATTGATCGGTCCCGGATGGAGGACGATGATGTCCTTACCCAGGGCGTCGAGACGACGGCGCGTGATGCCGAAGGAATTGTGATATTCGCGCAGGGAGGGGAAATCCGCGCCTGCATCGCGTTCAAGCTGAATGCGGAGCACGTTGATCACGTCACTGAAATTGAGGGCTTCGTCGATGTTAGTGAAAACGCGGACGCCCAGCCGCTGCAATTCGTAGGGAATCATACTGGCCGGTCCGCATACGGCGACGTTGGCGCCCATCGTCAGCAGTCCGTAGATATTCGATCTGGCAACGCGCGAGTGCGCTATGTCGCCGATGATGCAGACATTGAGTCCTTCGAGCGAACCGGTCTTCTGACGGATCGTCACCATGTCGAGCAGGGCCTGCGTCGGGTGTTCATGCGCACCGTCGCCGGCGTTGAGAAAACGGCTTGTGCAGCGTTCGCTGAGGAATTTGACCGAGCCGGCTGCTGAGTGACGCATGACGACGATGTCGACTTTCATGGCCTCGATATTCTTCGCTGTATCGAGCAGAGTTTCACCTTTCGAGACGCTGCTGGTGCTGGCGCTGAAATTCACCACGTCGGCGGAAAGCCGGCGCTCGGCTAGTTCGAAAGAAATTCGCGTCCGAGTGCTGTTTTCGAAAAACAGATTCACCACGGTTTGTCCCTGCAGAGTCGGGACTTTTTTAATAGGCCTGTCGAGAATCTCGAGGAAGGTGTCGTTCGAATCGAGGATGAGCTCGATATCCGATTTGGGCACTTCATGCAGACCGAGGAGATGCGTGATAGATAGAGATGACATAACGCTCCGATGTCCTGGGAGGTTGATTACGCTTCGATGGAGACGAGGTCGATGGAGTCCATTTCGTCAACTTCGCGCAGACGCACGCGCACTTCCTGACCCCGGGAAGTGGTGACGTTTTTTCCGATAAAATCCGCGCGGATGGGCAACTCGCGATGGCCCCGGTCGACAAGCACGACAAGCTGCACTGTGCGTGCACGGCCGATGTCGATCAGCGCATTAAGCGCAGAGCGTACGGTTCGTCCGGTAAACAGCACGTCGTCGACGAGGATGACGTGTTTGTCGGTGATGTCGAACGTGATGTCGGTGGCCCGCACTTCGGGTTGGCGCAAATGATTGCGCACATCGTCGCGGTAGAGGGTCACATCGAGCACTCCGATGGGCGGCGTGCTGCCTTCGATCTGTGTCAGTTTCGCAGCGAGACGTTGGGCCACGAATTCACCGCGCGTGCGGAGTCCGATAACCACCAGATTTTCCATACCCTGGTTACGCTCAAGTATTTCGTGTGCAAGGCGCGAGATCATGCGGTCAAATCCGCTCTCGTCGAGAATGGTTTGAAGAAGAGTCATAAGATGGGCCTCGCTGTCCTTGGTTGAAGTGGGAGCCGGAGAAGTGCGCGGCGCAGCATGTCGAGCGCTGCCTGCGCGGCGCGTTGTTTTGTGAGCACGCGGTCGTTGCCGAAATAATACTCAAACGCGAAGCTGCCTTCGGCGCTGCTGAGAGCTATCCAGACAAGGCCAACAGGTTTGTTCGGGGTGCCGCCATCAGGTCCTGCAATACCCGTCGTGGCGAGTCCAAAGTCCGTATCCGCCGTACGCCGTATACCTGCTGCCATTGCCTCCGCAGTCTGTTTGCTGACAGCGCCATGCCTGTCGATCACGGCTGGATTGACGCTCAGAAGTTTTGTTTTCGAACGGTTGCTGTAGCACACCACACCGTGTTCGAACCAATCTGAACTTCCCGGAACATTGGTGATGCGATCTGTGATGAGTCCGCCTGTGCAGGATTCCGCAACAGCAAGTGTTTGGCCTCTTTCCGTAAGCATGGCGCCGAGTACTTGTTCGAGTGAATCTTTACCGCTGCCGAAAATATATTCTCCGGCACGATCTGCGATAGCCTTACGAAGCTCCTCGACTTGCTGCGCAGCGGTCCCCTGATCCTCAGCGACAGCTGTGATGCGGACGCGAACGCCGAGCGGGGATGGAAGGTATGCGATCGAACAACCTTCACGTTGGGACTCAATGCCTAGCAGCAAGTCTGCCAGCGTGGATTCAGGCATAGACGTGGTAAGGATTGTCAGCGAAGCGCGATTGTTGGTTGCTATTTTACGCAGTTCCGGCAGAATGTACTGTTCGGTCATACCGTGCATTTCGTAGGGAACTCCCGGAGTCACAAAAAAATGCTTGTTTTCGCGATGAAAATGATAACCCGGCGCCGTACCGTTTTGATTTCGGATGATCGAGGCACCGCCAGGAACCATAGCCTGATCACGATTGGTTGGAGAAATCGGCTTTTTGCGCTCGGCAAGGAATCGCTCAACATCACTGAGTACATCAGCGTTTTCCACAAGTACGGTATCGAAAAATCGACAGACCGCATTGCGAGTGACGTCGTCGTGCGTCGGACCGAGTCCACCCGTTGTGATGATAACGTCCTGCTCCTGCCACGCCCGATTAAACGCATCCAGAATCTCCTCGATGCGGTCGCCGACGGTAGTGACCCTGCGAACCGTTATTCCCAAAAGGCTCAGTTGTTCTCCGAGATACGAGGCGTTTGTGTTAGTGACCTGCCCGATGAGCAGTTCGTCACCGATGGATAGGATTTCTGCATTCATGCGTTTTACCAAATTCTTGAAAAGATAGGGATAATGCGTTGGAAAATCAACGCGAAAGGCTTTTGTCAAAATGCTTCCGTGCCATAATATCGCACATACTGAACCGGTTTGGAAGTTACCCCACGCACGGCTAAATTAGGGGATTGTTCGAGGAGTAAGAAGACGTTCTTTTATACGCTATAGTGCAAGGAGGTCCTTTTGAAAGAATTTACCCCCGATCAAATCAGAAATGTCGCCATCATCGGCCACGGAAGCTCCGGAAAGACCATCCTGGCTGATGCCATGCTGATGACTTCCGGAGCTACAACCCGTATCGGAACGATTGTGGACGGCACGACGACATCGGACTATCATTCTGATGAGATCGAGCGACAGATTTCCCTAAACAGCACCATGTTGTGTACCGAATTTCGCGGACACAAACTCAACATTCTCGACACGCCCGGTTATTCGGATTTTCTCGGTGACGTGATTTCCAGCCTTCATGTCGTTGACTCCTCTCTTCTGGTACTCAAATCAGTGGAAGGCGTTGAAGTCGGAAGTGAACTCGTCTGGAGATATGCCGAAGAAGCAAAAGTTCCGGTTGTGATCGCGGTCAACAAAATGGATAACGAGCACGCTGACTTTGATCGCGTGTTTGAAGAAGCCTGCGCGCGTTTCGGCAGTGATGTCATTATCGCTCAGTTCCCGATCAACAAGGGCCCCGGCTTCAACGCCTGTATCGACATCATCCGGATGAAGCTGATGACATTCAGCACCGATGGTTCGGGAAAATACGATGAGACTGAAGTCCCTGCTGAATTCAAAGAGCAGATGGAAGTTCTGCACGAGACTTTGCTTGAAAAGGTAGCGGAATCCTCTGAAGCCCTGCTTGACGCATTCTTCGAAAATGGTACTCTCACCAACGAGCAGCTGGCTGAAGGATTCAAATACGCGATCCGGAATCGCAAGGTTTTCCCCATGTTCTGCATGGCTGCCGAAAAGAATATTGGCGTCGGACGGATGATGGAGTTCATCATCAACTACTGTCCTGACCCCATAAGCGGAAAGACTTTCCCTGCGACCAAGACTGACAGCACGGATGAAGTAACTATCGTGCCGTCGGAATCCGGCGAAGCCTGTGCGTTTATTTTCAAAACGATTTCCGAACCGCATGTGGGTGAACTCTCGCTCTTCCGCGTATACAACGGCACGATTTCCGCTGGAACGGATATGGTGAATCAGAACAACGGCAAGGGTGAGCGTCTTAATCAGATGTATGCTCTTCGCGGCAAAGAACGGTTTGAGATGATGAAAGTATCAGTGGGGGACATCGGCGCAGTCGTGAAGCTGAAAGACACGCATACCAACAACACGCTGTGTCAGAAGGGCTATCATGTAACGATGCCCGTAATCCAATTCCCTGAACCGGTAATGTCTTGTGCTGTGAGGTCGAAAGCCAAGGGAGACGAAGACAAGATCGGTACCGGTCTTCACACACTGCACGAAGAAGATCCGTCGTTCCAGGTCAGAGTTGACCAGGAAACGGGCGAGACCATCGTCGAAGGACAGGGCGAGATTCATATCAACATCATGATCAAGCGCCTCAAAGAGCGTTTCGGTGTCGGCGTCGATCTTTTCTCCCCGCGCATTCCTTATCGCGAGACGATCCGCAAGAACGCCGATGTTTCCTACAAGCACAAGAAGCAGACCGGCGGCGCCGGCCAGTACGCAGAAGTGTATATCAAACTCGATCCCCAGCCGCGAGGCGAGGGCTATGAGTTCGTCGACAACATCGTAGGCGGCGTTATCAGCGGCCGTTTTGTTCCGGCTGTGGACAAGGGCATTCAGGAGCAGATGAAGAGGGGCGTGGTCGCCGGCTGCAAGATGATCGATCTCAAGGTCACACTGTATGACGGAAGCCAGCACACTGTCGACTCGAATGAAATGGCGTTCAAAGTCGCAGCGCAGCAGGCCTTCCGCCGAGCAGTCAATGATGCAAACCCGATGCTGCTCGAACCGATTTACGAAATTGAAGTCACGATTCCCGATGAGTTCATGGGCGACGTGATGGGTGATATCTCCACGCATCGTGGTAAAATTCAGGGTATGGACGCGAAAGGTCCGTTCCAGATCATCCGTGCGAAAGTCCCACTCTCTGAACTCTACAATTATGCTACCCGTCTTCGTTCCATCACTCAGGGGCGCGGTATATTCCGCCGCTGGTTTTCGAACTATGAAGAAGTACCCGGCGATGTGCAGCAGCGTATCGTTGAGGAATACAAGGCAGCGAAGGAAGAGGAAGATTAATTGCAGCTACGCAATCTGTTATTCGCAATCGTTTTTCTGGTTGGATTTGCGCCCGGTCTCCGGGCGCAAATCCTTACAGACGGGAAGAACGATTCACAAACGCTCGCCACGCAGGGTGGTTCCTTCTATAACTTTTCCAGTGGTAGCGGGTACGACCTGATGGTCAGTGTTTGGGGGTATGTTCGCAATCCGGGGCGATATCGTGTACCTGTTGAGACCAACCTTCTTGATTTGCTCTCGTATTGCGGTGGACCGAATGATCGCGGCGCCGAGGTGTATCTTGACAGGGTGAAGATTATACGAAAAGGAGGAGCGGATCAACCCAACGAGATCGCGGAAGTGTTTATCGTCAATGTTGAAAAGTATTTTGATCTGCGTTCAACCCCGACGGTCACCTCCGATCTTTTGCTCTATCCCGGTGATTTGATTATTGTTGATGGTGATCAATCACGAGGTGATACGATATTGCGTCTGGCACAGGTCGTTGTCGCGATCGCTTCTGTGATCACTTCGACGGTTGCTGTGATCAATATTGCGTCGAAGTAAGTGAAGGCGCGGCGGTTCGCTTGTGCTGCGCGCCCATGTTAGAGAGTGAGTATCATTTCAATTTCCATATAGACACCTGATGGCCGCAAGAGACGATTTCAATAAACAGGTGCAGGAATACCTCCGCATTGCTTTTGAGGGCAAGTGGGTAATTCTCACCATTTTCGTTCTTGTTGTTTCCGCAACATGGTTTTATACCATGCAGCAGGACGATATTTATCAGGCAGGTTCCTCTGTGCGGCTCAAGGCTTCAAAGGATTTGCTCAGCGGGCAGATGTCGCAGCCTGGCTTTGACGTGTTGGGATGGGGCGGTGAGCGAATCATCGCGAATGAAATCCTGATTATCCAGAGCGACGCGGTTGCCGAACGTGTCGCGAAAATGCTGATAGATCGCACTGATATGGAGGAAGTGACGACTGGGGATACTCTTCCCATTCTCAAGGCTCGTCAGCGTCCATCGACCATGCGCAAGATCGCGAGGACGCTGAATCTTGAAGACATGTTCGTTTCCATCGGATTGGCGAAGCTCGATACTTCGACCCGCATGGCTGATGCCGACATGGTTGCCGGCAGGGTGCGTGCGCAGATGACAGCCGAGGAAGTACGCGGAGTTGATTTCATCCGGATAAATGTACAGAGTACATCGCCCATTGAGGCCGCGACGATCGCGAATCTCTATGTAGATGCATACCAGCTTCGTAATCTGGAGTCTGCCCGGGAAAATGTCACCACGGCACGCAGTTTTCTCGAAGGGCAGATGGATTCAAAAAAGGATTCGCTGGCATCGATCGAAAACGAAGTGCGTGGATTTCAGCAATCTCAGGGATTTGTCAGTCTTGACGGGGAGACGCAGCAGCTCATTCAGCAGCTGGCCACATTCGAGGCGCAGCTCGAGCAGGCGAAAATCAGCCTTTCCTCCGCCGAAAAAATTCGTGCTGAAGTTCTTCAGCAGCTGAAGGAGGTCGAGCCCAATCTCGCCCGGCAGCTGAAGGAAGGCGTCGATCCGCAGTTGAAAGCTCTGCTGGAAAAGAAAACGGAACTTGAAGCGAAAATACAGACAGCGGAATACAACAATAAGCAGACGATGAAAGTGCGTCCCGATATGGAGCCATTCCTTCTAAAGGAAATGGCCGAGATGCAGAAAAAACTTCGTGAAGTTCTTGACCAGATCGAGAGCGTTAGTAAGAATCTGACATCTTCCGATAACATAACCGGTGCGCCGGTTGAGTATGCGCGTGAACTTCGTCAAAAAGTGCTGCAGCAGAACATTGATATCGAGTCGCAGCGTTCGCAGATTGCCAATCTTCAGAGTGTGATCAAGCAGTACAACGTCCAGTTTGAAAAAATTCCTTCCCAGTCGATACAGTATGCGCGTCTCGAGCGCAGGCGCTTGAGCTATGACAAGCTCTATGGCCTGCTGGACGAGAAGTATCAGGAAGCAATGATCAACGAACAGACCACTATGGGCAACGTCGACATCGTTGACCGCGCGAAAGTGCCTGTTCGTCCTGTAAAGCCCAACCGTCCCATGAACATGATTCTGGGAATTCTTGTCGGTCTGGGACTCGGGTTCGGTATTGCCATCCTGCTGCGGTATATGGACACGACGATCCGGAGTCCGGAAGATGTGGAGAAACTTGGGATGCCGGTTTTGGCGTTTATTCCAACTTTCGGTTCCACGGACAATAAACTCGATCGCAATCAAACCCTTGTCACGTTGTCGGCACCGCAATCGCCTCCAAGCGAGGGGTACCGAACGATGCGCACGGCGATTGAAAACTCGCTGCCGAATCATAAGAAATCCATGGCGGTGGTATTTACAAGCCCGGCGCCGAAAGAAGGAAAATCTACTGCCATCGCAAATCTCGCGGTGAGTGCGGCGAACAGCGGACGCAAGGTGCTGCTGGTAGACGCCGATCTCCGGCGCCCGGTTCAACATCAAATTTTTGATATCGAACGAGAGCCCGGCCTTTCCAATGCGCTGATCGGGGAGGTCCCTGTCAACCAGTGCATTAAAAAGAGTGCCATTCCCGGTTTGCATATTACGCCCTGCGGCAATATCCCCAGCCATCCTGCGGAGCTGCTGGGCTCAGCCAGAATGGAGAAGTTTGTCAAACTGGTACGGCAGTACTACGATCTGATCCTGTTCGATGCACCACCGATTATCGCCATGGCGGATACGCTCGTGCTGTCGAAATACACAGATGGAACCGTACTCATTGTTTCTGCCGACCAGACCAAATCACTTGGTCTCGACAAAGCGCGGGAGATGCTCGATTCCAATAACGCGCGAGTTCTCGGAGTCGTTGTGAACCGCTTTAATGCCAACAAGGTGTACTATTCGTATTATCGGTATTACTATCAGAACTATTATTACTACTCGACCGAAGGCGAAAAGAAGACCAGACGCGTGAGGAAAAAGAAGACTGCGGATACAGAATCTGAAAAAACCGGGTGACCCCGGTTTTTTTATAGCGCCCCGGCTTTGAAAAACAGACGAAAAAGCCTTATTTTTACTTGCTGTGGGCGGTTCAGCGCCATTCAACAAATCAATCTGCTCTACCAACATATTCACCGGAACCATGATACGAGACAGTTACATCAAGACGGTTATTGAACCCTTCAAGATCAAGACCGTGGAACCTATCAAATTCACCACCTTCGAAGAGCGTGAGCGCATCCTGGGTGAGTCTGGATTCAACCCATTCCTTATTGCTGCCGAAGATGTACTGATCGATTTACTCACCGACAGCGGAACGTCTGCGATGAGTGCGAAGCAATGGGCGGGCCTGATTGACGGCGACGAATCCTATGCCGGATCACGCAGCTTCTACCGGATGGAAGCGATGGTTCAAAAAATCACCGGTCTGAAAAACATTATCCCGACCCATCAGGGACGCGCGGCTGAGAAGATCCTGTTTTCCATCATCGGCGGGGAAGGCAAGGTGGTCCCAAACAACACCCACTTCGATACCACGCGTGCAAACGTCGAATACTCCGGTGCGAAGGCGATCGATTGTCTGAATGAACAGGGCAAGCATCCTGAAATCATCGCTGATTTCAAAGGGAACATGGACATCGAAAAGCTTGAGGCGACGATCCTTAAGTATGGCGCCGAGAACATTCCCGCTGTGATGATCACGGTAACAAACAATTCCGGCGGCGGACAGCCGGTGTCGATGGAGAATATCCGTCAGACCCGTGCAGTCTGTGACAAATACGGTCTGCCGCTTATCATGGATTCCTGCCGGTTCGCAGAAAATGCATTTTTCATCAAACTGCGCGAACCCGGATATCAGGACAAAACCCCCCTCGAGATTGCACAGGAAATGTTTTCCTACGTCGACGGTTCGACGATGTCGGCAAAAAAAGACGCCCTTGTGAATATCGGTGGTTGGCTTGCGCTCAACGATGAAGCCCTAACCGTTGAGTGCCGCAACCTCCTGATAGTCACTGAAGGTTTCCCGACCTATGGCGGTCTGGCCGGACGCGATCTTGAGGCGATTGCGCAGGGCCTCGAAGAAATCCTTGACGAGGACTATCTGAATTACCGCATCAAGAGCACGGAGTATCTGGGACTCAAACTCATGGAACTAGGAGTGCCGATTCTCATGCCTCCCGGCGGCCACGCCATTTACCTCGATGCAAAACGCTTCTGCCCGGATATTCCTCAGGAACACTTCCCGGCACAGTCGATCACCTGTGCGCTGTATCTCGATGGCGGCATCCGTGCTGTGGAAATCGGCAGCGTAATGTTTGGCCGCATGGAAGATGGGGTGTTTGCCGCTCCCGATTTAGAGCTGGTTCGCCTCGCGATTCCGCGCCGCGTCTACACACAGAGCCACATCGACTATGTGATCGAAGTGGTGAAGCATGTGTATGATCGCCGCAATGAATTGAAAGGGCTGCGCCTGACGTACGAAGCGCCCATGCTCAGGCATTTCACCGCGCGTTTCGAATATCTTGATTAACAGCTGTCTGTTTATTCGCCGTCCTTGCGTTGGGCAGGGACGGCGAATTCATGTTCAACAAGTTCCGCGCCTGTGAGGAGGATACTCTACGTCCATCATGGGAAGGGCATCGGCGGCGCTCCGCTTAGTCTGCTCTATCTCATTCGCGGCCTGGACCGCTCACGGTACCAGCCGGCGGTGCTCTGCATCCATGAGAGCGAGGCCGCGGAACTCTTCCGGCGAGAGGGCATCGAAACCATCGTCGACGAGTCGCTGCATGATTTCTCGCATACGAACGTGTTGTGGTACACTTTGTGGCAGCTGCCAAAGATTGTCGTTCGGGCGCTGCAGTTCCCCTTGACCTACGTTCGTGCCAGGAAGCTGCTCCGAGGTGGAAAATACGATGCGGTGCATCTCAATACTTCGACGCTTACCGCGTTCGGACTCGCAGCGAAAGCCGAAGGACTGCTGGTTATCTGGCATATTCGTGAACCGCTGCAGAGAGGATACTATGGATTGCGCCGTTCGATAATCCGGCGTATCATAAATCGTACGGCCGACCTCGTACTGCCGATTTGCAGATACGACGCGGATCAGCTGATCCCTTCGCCCCGCGTGCATGTAGTGTACAACTTCATCGATTTCGCGCAGTTCGACTCATCTGTCGAAGGTGGGGAATTGAGGCAGGAACTGGGTATCGAAGCTGGCCGTCCGGTTATCACCTTGCTTGGGGGCGTCAATCCCATCAAGGGTACGAAGGAATTCGTGGCTGCTGCGGTGAAGGTGCTATCCGTGCATCCTGAAGCAGTGTTTCTGATTGCCGGCTCCGTACCAGACGACAGTCTGAGAAACAGAATCAACGGACTGAGCGTATACAGGAATGCGGTTTTTTCAAGCATTCCCGCCGCCCAGCAGCATACAATTCGATTTCTGGGTGTGCGATCAGACATCCCGGGTCTTTTGGCTATTACCAGCGTACTCTGTTTTCCATCAATCGTGCCTCATTTCGCAAGGCCGGTGATCGAAGCAAGCGCCATGGGAATACCGGTCATCGCGTCGGATCTCGGAGGTCCGAAAGAGCTGGTACGGAATGAAGAAACCGGCTTGCTTGTCCCTGCCGGTGACGTAGCTGCGCTAGCCTCTGCCATGCAGCGATTGATCGAGGATCCGGAACTTGCCATGCAGCTCGGCCGCAACGGAATGAACTTCGCACGCGAGCATTTCGATGCGAAAAAGAACACTGCGGCAGTTGTAAATTTGTATGACGAGCTGTTTGAGAATTTTCCCGATACAGCAAATTGAATCAAATGAGTTTCTTTCCCTTTGTGGAATTGTATCTGTTTACCGTATTTTACCCATTACCATCATCACAGCAGGAGATACAATGCGCTTCGTACTCACCTTGTTGATCGGCCTGTTCGCCGCCAACGCCGGTTTTGCGCAGTCTGCGGAACCGCAGAATGTCTGGATCGAGGACGGCTTTTCCCAGGGGGCCCTTTCTTCTGACTGGAAGATAGTTTCGGGTACCTGGACAGTTGACGCGGATCGTGTCCGGGTCACCGGCGGCGGAGAGAATATGGCGATGCTTTGCAATCGCTATATCATGAATTCTAAGCTGTACGTCCTTGGTGTCACACTGAACAGCCTGGGCGGCGGTCTGATTTTCAATGCCGAATTTCCGGGAGCGCGGAATAACTCCCATTACGTGATGGTCGTCGATGGCGGCCTTACACTGGGTTATACGGATTACACCGGTAACTACATCGAAACCCGCGCCGTTACGATCAGTGATCTTGCAGCTCCCGTGCGGATTCAGGTTTTTACCGATCCGAAGAATAAAAACTATTCCGTACTTGTTAACGACCGCAACGTTGCGTTGGAGGAATTGCGATTCAATTCCGGATACGCCGGGCTCATAGCCTCCTCCTCAGGCGTCTCGTTCGACGACTTCCGCATCTCCGGCGACGGCATGATGGATATTCCGGCATATGCCCAGAAGTCCAATAAGCGCCAGTTGGATAACCTGTCGTATATGGCGGGACGGGCAGACGGTCTGCTTATCGTGAATCCGGTTGTCGGAATTGTTCAGCGCATTACCAGCGGTGAAGGAAAATATTCCGGCGGGTATGTCAGCGAAATCAGCATCGAAGAAAAAACTGAATTGCGCGGTGTCGACGCCGATGAAACCCGGACTTACGTCGTGGATGCGTTCAGCAATTCTCTCCGGGTATTCGATACGAACAATAAAATCGAAAAGACGATTTCGACCGACCTGACGGATCCACGGGATGTGGCCGTCGATGACGCGCGCATCTACGTACTCGATAAAAACGGCATCGCAGTTTTCGACAAAAAACTTACGCTGATCAAACGCTACGCAGGTGGACTTTTCATGGATCCGCGCGGCATTGCCGTCGGCGGTGATCGCGTGTTGGTTGCGGATTACGGAAACGGACAGGTTCAGGTTTTGAACAAATCCAGCTTTGCTGTTGAACTCGTGATCAAGGATGATTTGATCAGTCCCACTGGCGTTACCGTTGACCCGAAGAGTAGTGAAATTTACGTTGCTGATCCCGCGGCTGTCGCAGTGTTCCACTACGACAAGGATGGTGGTTTTATCGAACGTATCGATCCGATCACGATTCGCGGTTTCATTTCCCCGCGTGACGTGCTCTTTATCCACGACATGATTTATGTCGCAGACTTCGATCGTATTCTCGGATTCCGCAAGGGTGTTCTGACTATTCGTCCGAGCCTTCGCATCGACTGACATGGAAACAGGCGCTGACACAACACTCGAGCTGCGCTACGGTTCGGGAACACAGCGCACGAAAATTCCTTCCGATTGGCACTGCCATCGTCTTCGGACCGCTCCTTTCCCTGCAGGGCGGTCCGAAGACGAGGTGGTGAAACAGATACTTGCCACCCCCTTTGGCCCATCCCTTCAGGAATTCCTCAACCCCGCCGCCCCTCTCCTCATTCTTGTTTCGGATAAAACACGCCGTTGTCAGACCAGCGTCTTTCTGCCGCATCTGCTCGCGATCGTGCATGCCGCGGGGATCTCGCGTGAACAGGTTGAAATTCTCTTTGCGTCAGGGACACACTCGGCTCAGAGTGAAGCGGAAAAACGAGCAATACTCGGTGACGCGATCTATGACCGGTATCGGGTTCGCGAGCACAATGCCTACGATGAGGCCGCTTGCATCGAACTGGGAGTGACACGATTTGGAACCCCCGTTCGCGTTCATCGTTCGTTGGCCGAAGCCTCGCAGGTGATTGCAACCGGGACAATCGTACATCACTATTTCGCGGGTTTCGGGGGCGGAGCGAAACTGTTTGTTCCGGGGTGCGCGGCGTATAGCACCGCAATCGCAAACCATCAGCGTACCATCACCAGTGAGGGACGATTCCACCCTGGCTGTACGGACGGAAACACTGAGGGAAATCCGGTCATCGAGGACATTCAAGATGCCAGCCGATTCATGCCGCCGCACTGGTATTTCGCTGCATTGTTGGATGATCGCGGAATGATTGCAGATGGAATATGCGGTGAACTGGAGAGCGCGCATCGTGAGGGCTGCCGGCGAGTGGATGCGCGATTCCGGGTCCTGATTGATGAAGTGTACGATCTCACCATCGTCAGTGCCGGCGGATATCCGAAGGATATCAATTTCATCCAGGCGCATAAGGCGCTGCATCATGCATCGTATTCCACGAAGGATGGCGGCGGAATAATCTGTATCGCGGAGTGTCTTGACGGCATCGGCAACAACCGCTTTATGGAGTGGTTCGCCTATGAGAACGAACAGGAGTTCAACGACGCTCTGTTGACACGCTATGCTATGAATGCGCACACGGCACTTGCGATGCGGGAGAAAGCGCACCGGCATCGTATCATTTTTGTTTCCAATCTCCCTGAATCCGTTGTGACCGCTATGGGTATGGAAGCGGCGGGATCGCTCGAAGCCGCGGTGGGAATGATGCGCAGTACTCTCCCGACTCAGGCGAAGGTGGCGCTTCTCGAAAACGGATCCCTCGCCGTTCCGCTGCTTAAACCGACAGAGCGGTGAGCACAGTCGGGACACATATCGTGCTTGCATCCGGTTGGCTGCTCTGGTGCTTTCTTCACAGCTTTCTCATTGCCCCGGGGTGGATGCGTGTGATGCGCAGGGCACTCGGTTCCCGCATCGCATACTATCGGCTCTCTTATGTTCTTTTCAGTGCCGTCACACTCATGCCGGTGCTTCTTCTCCAGTACCGGATCGATTCACCTTTACTCTGGTCTCCGCCGGTATACCTGCGCGTTCTGCAGTGGATCGGCGTTGCCGTTGCACTGCTGATTTTCTGGCTAGCTGCCCGACAGTACGATCAACCATTCTTTCTTGGACTGCGTCAGATTCGCGAACATCGCGAAGGCAGCGATTCAGAATTCTCAGGCTTCGCCAGCACAGGTATTCTGCACCGAATGCGCCATCCATATTACAGCGCCGGAATTCTGCTGCTTTTGTGTTGGGGAGACGCGACCCCTGCGAGCATGATCCTGAAAGCCATCGGCATTGGGTACTTTCTGATCGGAGCAGTGCTGGAGGAGCGAAAACTCGTCGCGGAATTTGGCAGTGACTACCAACGCTATCAGCACGACGTGCCTATGTTCATCCCAAAATTCCGATGGAGGGAAGGGGATTGAGCAGCCCGGCCGTTGAGCGTATTCTCGTTATTCGCCGCCACAATCATATCGGCGATACGCTGTGCTCGTTGCCAATGTTTGCCGCGCTGCGCAATCGCTGGCCCCTGGCATCCATCACTTTGCTGGCGACCCCCACGCGTTATCCCATCCAGCTCCAGGACGTGAATCCATACATCGATACAGTCGAATACTTTTCCAAGGGAACGCTGGTCGAGGTGCTTCGGGCGAACCGATCGCTGAAGCAGAAGCAATTCGATATGGTTATCGTGCCCTCCACCATCGCCATCTCCCGTACTTCGCATCTCACTGCGTTTTTCAGCGGTGCGCGATTACGCGTTGGAATCCGGTCGATAGACGGAGTAAAGAATCCAATGCATCGTTTCCTGAATGTAAAGGGCGATGTCTATTGGGCGGGAGAGCATGTTCATCAGGAAGAGCGGAACCGCGAAATTGCATCGTTCGCCGGCTGCGATATTTCTCAGGAAGAAATTCGGGCGCTTCGAATCCCACACGCTGTTGATGAAGGGAAAGTGCTGGAGGAAACACTTGGATCCTGGGTTGATGGCAGCCGGCTGATCGCAGTACACCCGGGTGCGGGGAAGGTGCAGAACATCTGGCCCGCCGAGCGCTTTGCTGACGTGCTCACAGACCTCTCAGGCAGCGGCGCGGGGCAAGTGCTGGTAACCTGCGGGACAGTAGACGACGCTCCTGTAAGCGAGCTCTGCGCGCTGCTCAGCAGCAGGGGAATAGAGTATCGCGTGCTTCGTGAACTTCCCTTGCCCGCGCTTTCTTCGGTTTTCCGGCATGTTCAACTTTATCTCACAAACGATACAGGTACGATGCACATTGCGGCCTACAGCGGGTGTCCGACGGTATCGCTTTTCGGACCTACTGCATCGTGGGAATGGGGACCGCGCGGCGAACATCATCGCAGCGTGCAGTCTGACAACGGCAGCATGTCCGGCATCCCTGTCGAGCGCGTCCGCCTCGCCTGTCACAGTCTGCTGGAATCCTGACGCAGTCGGGCCATATAAAATCCATCGGAGTCCAGTATCGCGGGGAAGAGGAGCAGCTCGCCTGTATCATCGGCAGCGGAATCAAGAGCGATGGATGAGGATGCGAATTGCGGTGTCAGGGATTCCAGTATAAAGTCAGGGTGGGTCGTAAGAAAATGGTTTAGGTTTGCCCTGTTCTCCTGAGGAAGCAGGGAGCACGTCGCATACAGGAGAATGCCTCCTTCACGTACATGGTCGGCATTTCGTGAAAGAATTGCGGCCTGGCGGCCGGCGAGACGCAGGACCGTTTTTTCCGTCAGCCGCCACTTGAGTGCGGGATGGCGGCGTACGGTTCCAAATCCGCTGCATGGGGCGTCGACGAGCACGCAATCAAATTTCTCATTTTCCGCAAACGCATCTCCGCCGTCCTGACGTTGTCCGTCGGGAGCGAGGGCCATCGTTCGGAGGCTGTTCAGTGTCAGTCTGCGTCCCCGCTGCTCCAGTCCGCGCAGTTTGCTGCGTTCGATGTCGCAGGCGACGAGCGTGCCGCTGTCCTGCATAACATCCGCCAGGTGCATTGTCTTTCCTCCACCGCCGGCACAGGCATCCAGAACGTTCCATCCGGGATGTACGCCGCAGGCGAGAGTGATGAGTTGACTCCCCGCATCCTGAATTTCAAACATGCCCGCCTCGTACCACGAACTTTCCATCAGCGACTCGCGTCCGGGCACGATGATGGCGTCGGGCAGTACCGGATGCTCCACCGCTTCGATATCCGCATCAATCAGAGTCGCGATCAGGGAGGCGCGATTCGTGCGCAAACGATTGACGCGCAGCACCAACGGCGCCGCAGTACAGAGGCCGCGGCCAATGTCGGCGATTTGAAGAAAGGACAATCTCGGTTCCTGTTCGCGCCATGTACGAACCACCCAATTGGGCAGCGACCATCGGATGGCAATCGCAGTACTGTCAGCAATTTCTTCGGATGAAGGCCCATCGCCTTCCTGCACCGGAACGCCCGCTCTACCCGCTGCGGACTGCGATGCGGAATCCCATCGAACCGCCTGCTCAAGCAGCGTTTCGACTGTCATGCCGGTTTCACGCGAAAGCATCGCTCTGGCGTATTTCGTTACGAAGGCGCGGAACTCTTCGCTTTCGGAAATATCTAACGCAGGCGCTGATTGCACTGTACCGGGAGGCAAGCCGACTGTGCTGGGCTTGGCTGCTGATTTGTGAAAGGATGTGGATTCAGCTTTCGACAGAAAAGGCGGAAGGAAGCCGTTTGAGCTGAGGAGGATCGAAGATGCGAGCACAATTCGGGTCTCTTTCGGCGAGGGACGCGTTTCGATATCGCCGGACTCACCGATCGAACACGCGCAGGCAAAACGCCAAACGCGCAAAGCATGATGCGCGACGGAGGAGATGAATCGGCGTTCGCTTGAATCGAGCCGCTTCTGTTTGTGCAGAAAGGTCGATGTCAGTTCCCTTGGCGGCTGCGACGATTTCAGGAGAAGGCGCGCGAGTTCTGCTGCCTGCGTAAGCAGGTTCGTCATGCGCTCAGATGATGATAGTGTCACTGGTTCCCTGTGTTGTGAACGAATCCCAGCCGTGTACGAAGCTGTTCCGGTAATTCCGGGAGCGCGGTGCGCGGTATGAGAAACGTTGATAGATTCGTGAGATCCGAAAAAATTCGGTGGCTTTCGGCTGTGGACTTAAGGTAATGATAACCTGATGAGCCGCCGGTACCAATTTTCGTCCCGATCATGCGATGCACCATGAGAGCGTGCCGGTAGCGCCAGGTGGTCATCAATTCATCGATATCCACCAACGCCGCAATCAGACGATGCGGCATGGCGAGAATTGCCTGATCGCGGTAGAGGGCGATGAACAATGCAGCGAGTGTGGCGCGATGAGAGAGGCGCCATTTCCCGTCGACGCGAAGGGCTTCATGCCGCGAAGGATCGAACACCGAGTCGAAATGTGCCGTCGTCTCTCCGAGGCCTTGCAGCTGCTGAGCTTTTTCCTGCTCGCTGAGAGTGGGATTGCTTACGATAACGCTGCGATCGCTTTCCAGCATTTCGTGGACGGCTACTCGGTAGGCCTCCCAGAAACGGTAGGTCTCTGTTTCCAGAAAAGGGGTGCGCTCAAGCCAGGTCTGAATTGAATCAAAGAGTGTGGGCTGCTGTTCCGCGGCGATCAGCTGTTCGCGATGCTCAGGAGAAACGCGGCTGTGATATGCAGCCTGATTGTATCGGAGACGTGAATCGGACTGCAGGCCGAGGCGGATTTCGAGCATCCGGAATTGAATGCTCTGAAAGCCGGAGGCGGGAAAAAGGAAGTCGCGGAAATCCAGAAAATCGAGCGGCGTCATCGTTTCAAGAATGCGCAGCTGGTCGATAAGCACTTTCTGAATTTCGATCACACGCTGCAGCCGGGAGACGCACACACCAACGCTGGCTTCATCGACCGGCTCCGCCGAAAGCAGAGTTATGACGGAATCCATTTCAAAGAGAATCTGCTTGAACCATAGCTCATAAGCCTGATGCACGATGATGAACAGCATTTCATCGTGCGCGGGGGAGCCGTACTCCTCGCTTTTCCGTTTCTGGCTATCGAGCAGGCGGTCGAGCTGCAGATAATCGGTATAGTACAGGGGCGGAAAAGGTTTTTCCATATATAGTTCTCCTCTCGGTTCAGCGTAAGGATCCTGCTTCCTCAGCGTAGGGACGCAGGCGTTCTGTGATCAGCCGGGCGGCGCGATCGAAATCCACTTCATCCAGTGTATCCGCTTCGCGCGTCAATTCTTCAAGAATGTTCTGCTGGATCTGTCCGCGATCGCGTGCGATGGCGTAAGGGATGCGGTGGAAAGTCACCATCGAGTATTTCGGGATGAAATGGTCCGGAAACCGTTCTTCCAGCGCCAGGCCGACTTTCTTCATCAAAAGGAAATTCGGATCGGCGACACGGTCCCGCATCTCGATGAAATTTTCCAGCGCCAGGTCCGCGATAGCGTCGGCGTTGATTTTCCGGCGCTCTTGCCAGGCATGAAAAATGCGGTTCCAATCGGGACCGAATTCATCAATGCACTCATTCAATACGGTGCAGTCTTCAAAAGCGCAGTTCATGCCCTGACCGAAAAATGGCACGATGGCGTGACAGGCATCGCCCAGAAGGGCGGCGGTGTCGCCGAGATGCCAGGGATAGCAGCGAACGGTGCCCAGAATCCCTGTGGGATTGGCGAAAAAATCCTCCACCAGCGTCGGCATGAGTGCGAGCGCATCAGGAAATTCCTTCGCGAAGAACTCGCGCACCGCTTCCGGAGTGTCGAGCGAGTCGAAGCCCGGGCTGCCTTTCTGCTGCAGAAAGAGCGTGCAGGTGAAGCTGCCGTCGATGTTGGGCAGGGCGATAAGCATAAATGAATGCCGCGGCCAGATGTGCAGTGCGTGTTTTTCGATCAGGAAACCGCCGTCGTCGGAAGGAGGGATGGAAAGCTCCTTGTAGCCGTGTTCGAGGAATTCCTGCGAATAATTGAAGCGGTCGTTTTTCTCCATCGATTGCCGGATTGGCGAACCCGCCCCATCGGTCGCAATGACTGTGTCTTCGCTGCGGACGTAGGACCTGCCGGATTCCTCATCGGTGAATTGTACCGAGCGGTTCGCGAAATCCATACCATCACAGCGCTGCCGGAAGTGGATGCGCACATGCGGATATTCTTCCGCGAGGTCCATGAGCCTGCTATTCAACTCTCCGCGAGACACGGAATAAATCACTTCGGAATCATCCTTGCCGTAGGGCTGGTACGTGATCGTACCGTCCGCTCCGTGAATCATTCTGCCGCGCATGGGAATGGCAATCTTCATGATATCCTCTAGCATGCCGACCTCTTGCAAGGCGTGAGTGCCGCGGGTGGACAGCGCGAGATTTATCGAGCGTCCCGCGCTCATATGCATTCTCCGCATGTCAGGGCGGCGCTCGTAGACGTCCACCGCAAATCCGCGGCGGGCGAGATATACAGAAAGCAGGGACCCGGCCAGACCGGCGCCTACCAGAAGCACATGTTGTTGATGATCAGTCATGATAATGCACGAGAAAAGTTGATGGGAAATTCAGACAATTGTGTTAAAAAAAGCGTGGAAGAGTTCGCCAAAGCGCCGGACGTCGTCGAAACTGTTGTAGAGCGGAACCGGAGCGACGCGGATAACATCCGGTTCGCGCCAGTCGCAGATCACATCCGCAGCGGCGAGGTAGTCAAATAGGCGGCGTCCATTCTGCGGCAAGCGGATCGAAAGCTGACAGCCCCGCTGCTCCGGATCGGATGGTGTGATGATTCTCCATTCATCCCGGGGTTTGCTGTTGAGCATAAAATCGAGATAGCCCGTCAGACGCACGCTTTTCTCGCGCAGGCGATCCATGCCCGCCTGCGCGAACAGATCCAGTGCAGCACGCATAGCGGCGAGCGGGAGAATGGAGGGATTGCTCAGCTGCCAGCCCTCGGCGCCTTCGATCGGGTGGAACTCCGCCGGCATTGCAAAGCGCGTCGTTTTATCATGTCCCCACCAGCCAGCAAAGCGCGGAAGGTCGCTGCGGCGTGCATGTCGTTCATGGACAAAGGCTCCGGCAGTGCTGCCGGGACCCGCATTCAGATATTTGTAGGAACACCAGGCAGCGAAATCTACATCCCAATCATGCAGCTTCAGCGGCGCGTTGCCGGCTGCATGTGCACAGTCAATTCCGACAGTGATGCCTGCTTCATGCGCAGCACGGGTTATCGTTTCAATGTCGAAAAACTGTCCGTTGAAATAATTTACTCCGCCAAGCAGCAGCAGGGCTGCGTCGTCACGATGACGGGCGATTGTCTCCAGCGCAGCTTCGGTCGAGAATCGTCCGTTCTCATCCAGCGGAATTTCTATGACACCGTCTGTAGGATCGAAGCCGTGCACGCGAAGCTGCGAGGCAGCGGCGTACTGGTCGGAAGGGAAGGCTTTTTCTTCGATGATGATTTTATAACGCGCCGTTGTCGGCCTGTAAAACGAAACCATCAGAAGATGCAGATTCACGGTCAGCGTATTCATCACCACGACCTCGATCGGCAGGGCTCCAACGATCGCTGCGGATTGCGCGGTCAGCAATTCATGATAGGCCATCCATGGATTCTTCGCCCGGAAATGTCCTTCGACGCCGAACTCTGCCCAATCACGCAGTTCTTCCTCTATGAATGCACGTGTGCCAACGGGCTGCAGTCCAAGAGAATTTCCGCAGAAGTATATCTGCTCCTTCCCTTCAGGGGTGTGGGGAATATGAAATTGTGCTCGGAATTCGCGCAAAGGGTCTTCCCGATCCATCTGCTTTGCAAAGGCTTCGCCGCCGCTGAATGGATGTTGTGTAATCATGTTCAGGTACCGACCGAATTGGGTGTAAGAGGGAAAATCACCGGCCGGCTCGGAGCGGCGTCGGCGACGAAAGGGGCGATTTGTATATCAATGAGGTATCGTCCGTCGGGAATATCATCCTCTACGAAAATCATTTCCGTGACGGTGCATGGCGAGGCGTCTCCAGGGAGGATCTCGTGGCTGCCCATCGCTGCATCCCAGAAGATATGGTGTGCGACCATACGGCCTTCGTCAAAAGCGCGGTCAAGCGATGGAATATCCACCAGCAGGTGGCGAACCCCGAGGCCCCGCAGAAACCGCATGGCCTCGATGCTGAAGAATGCCGCGGGTTCTTCCATGTAGCGACGCGACAACTTGCTGGAATCATTTGGCAGCGTGCGGATAATGATTGCCTCGTAGAACCCGGCGTCAATCCCGGAAACAGGGTGGCCGGTCCCGGTGCCCGGATGTTCGAAATCCGCAGCAGCTCCGGCAGCAGTCTCAGTGCTGAACGAGGGATCCACTTTCTCAAAACCATTACGCAGCGCCGAGGCTGTGATCAGCAAATCACCTTCCGCTTTCGCAGGCTCGTAATGTTCCTCACTCTGCATTGCGTGTTCAATTTGTACAGAGATCAATGTCGCCGGAAGGAGGGACGGTTTGAGAATGTCTTCGACCGAAATGCGTTCGTTCGAGATATGTCCCACACATTCGGTATGCGTGCCGTTGCAATGCGGAGTCAGTGTCACGGTGTCAAAGTTGCAGCTTCCGCCTCGTCTCGTGTCGCCGATGAATGCGCCGGCTTCGAAGGGAACCGCGATAGCCGGAGGCACGTCGTAGCTGTTGGGCTGTGTTCCGGAGAATCGCAAGGGAATGGCTATGCTCCGTCCCTTGGAAAGATCCGTGGAGTAATCCCTGCCGCCGATGCTGATGCGCGCGATCATGGCAGGAAACGCGATTTGTCAGCGCCGAGCCATTCCATCGCGTTCTCTCCGAGAAGCATGCGTTTGACGTGGTCGGGGAAAACGTCTATGGATTCAATCAGAGTGCCCGGACGCTGTTCACCGAGTGGAAATGGGTAATCCGAGCCGAGCGTTACGCGGCTTTCGCCGACGAGATCCACGATGTAGCGCAGCATGACCGGGTCGTGTACGAGGGAATCAAGATAGAAACGTCCGAGATACGCCCTGGGGTTGACGGGATTGTCGATGGCCACAAGATCGGGACGCACGGAAAACCCGTGTTCGATGCGGCCGATTGTGGCTGGAAAGGATCCGCCTCCATGCGCGAAATTGACGCGCAGGTTTGGAAGCCGCTCAAACACACTTCCGAAAATCATGGAGCAGATCGCCAGGGAAGTTTCAGCAGGCATGCCGACCAGCCACGGCAGCCAGTAGCGCCGCATGCGTTCGCTTCCCATCATGTCCCAGGGATGCACGAAGATCGCAGCACCGAGTTCTTCGGCTGCCTGGAAAAATGGGAACAGCTCGGGTTCACTCAAATTCCAGTCATTGACATGCGTGCCGATCTCCACACCTGCAAGCCCGAGTTCCTTTACTGCGCGCTCCAGTTCGCGAATCGCCAGTTCCGGTGATTGCAGCGGGACAGTAGCGAGCCCGACAAAGCGCCGCGGATTTTCCGCAACCGTCGCCGCGATGTGGTCGTTGAGGAGGCGTGAGAAATCCAGCGCGTCCTCCGGCTTGGCCCAGTAGCTGAACATGATGGGCACGGTGGATAGCACCTGCACATGCACTGCGTCGCGGTCGCAGTCGTGGAGCCGCGTGCCGGCATCCCATGAATTCGGCTGGAAGCTGCGGAAATGTTTGCAGTCCACCATCATCGCCGCACTGCCGTCGGGCTGCGGCTCGAGTTGAGGGAAGCCGCTGTAGCCGTAGCGCTTTGCGAGGTCGGGCCAGGAGGGCGGCAGAATGTGCGTGTGTACGTCAACCTTGAACATGAACGAGCCTCGTGTAGAAAATCAGGACGCTTGAACTGGAGGAGCCATCACAGCACCGCAGCTCTTGCAGCTTCGGTGTTCATCCGATCCGTAGAAGCGGTTGACGATGGGTGGAAACTGCGTGACGATGTTCTCCAGCGGAAAATACTCCTCGTAGAGCTTGCTGCCGCATTGTTCGCAAAACCAGATGAAGCCGTCCAGTTCGCCTGCGAGGCGTTTGCGCTCGACGACCAGACCCACGGTGTTGGGAGGACGCTGCGGAGAATGCGGCACGCGGGCGGGGAGCAGAAAAATCTCGCCCTCGCGCAGCGTGATGTCGCGCGCCGTGCCTTCATCCATCAATTTCAGTGTGATGTCGCCTTCGATCTGGTAGAAGAATTCCTCGCCTTCGTTGAAATGGTAATCTTTGCGAGCATTCGGTCCGCCGACGACCATGATGATGAATTCGGCATTCTCGAATACCTGCTGGTTCCCGATAGGCGGTTTGAGAAGATGTCGATGCTCTTCGATCCACTGGTGAAAGTTGATGCCCTGCAGAGAATACATATCCGTTCCTTTCTCGGGTAGTTACTATGCTCTTGAGTCTTTTGCATTGCGCTTGACCGTGCGGATAAAGCGCTGAGTTGGCGGCGTTGTGTTCCGGACGCCGATGCTGCAGATCATATTGTAGCTATGCATTTCAGTTCGATTGCGATCGGCGTCGGCAGGGAATTGATTTCCACTGTCGTTCTGCACGGCTGATTCTCTGCAAAGTATTCCGCGTACACGCGATTGTACGTTGCGAAATCCCGCTTCATGTCTGTGAGAAAAACCGTGACATCGATCAGCTTGCTCCAGTCGGATCCGGCTTCCTCGAGGATGGTGCGCACGTTGGCGAACACGGAGCGGCATTGCGCCTCGATGTCGTGTTCCACTGCGCAGCCGTTTTCATCAAGCGTAACTCCGGGGATTTCCCTGCTGCCGCGTTTTCGCGGTCCCACACCGGAGAGAAAAAGCAGATTCCCGACACGGCGCGCATGGGGGTATTTGCCCACCGGTTCCGGTGCGGAGTTTGATTCGATAATCGGACTGTCGTTGCTCATGGCCTTAGTTTCGGATGTAATGGTCGGTTGAATATTTTCGCTCGCGTGCTCCGCCGTAATGCGATGGACGAGGCTAGAGTTTTATGCAGATATTTTTCGCTTCGGTGAAAAACCGCAGGGCTTCCCAGCCGCCTTCCCGCCCGACACCGCTTTGCTTTACTCCGCCGAAGGGTGTTCGCAGATCGCGCAGCATCCAGCAGTTGATCCAGACAATGCCCGTCTGCAGAGCCGCAGCCACGCGATGTGCGCGCCGCAGATCGCTTGTCCAGACTGAGGCCGCGAGTCCGTAGGGAGTGGAATTCGCCATTGCGACGGCGCTATCCTCCGCATCGAAAGGCATGAGGGTAACGACGGGACCAAAGATCTCCTCCTGGTTCGTTCGGCAGGAGAAGGGGAGTCCTTCGATGACAGTGGGTGAAACAAACCAGCCGCTGGCGCAGCGTCCATCAAGCCACACACGCTCACCGCCTGTGAGTACTGTCCCGCCTTCCTCACGCGCGAGTGCTACGTAGGAAAGTACTTTTTCCATATGTGCTTCCGACACGAGTGCGCCCTGACCGGTACTGTCATCAAGCGGATCGCCGACGACCATCTCCCGTACGCGCACGACGAAGGCATCGCGGAAGCGTTCGTAGAGGGGACGCTCAATAAAGATCCGTGAGCCGCAGAGGCAGATTTCACCCTGATTCGAAAAAGCTGAACGCAGCACGGTGTCTATCGTTTCGTCAAATTCGCAATCCGCGAACACCAGAGTGGCATTCTTCCCACCAAGTTCGAGGGATAATTTCTTGAACATCGGCGCGGCTGTGCGTGCGATGGCGGCGCCGGTTTCCGTACCACCCGTGAATGAAATCGCCGGCACATCCGGATGTGCGGTAATGGCTGCACCGACCTCGCCTCCGAGTCCGTGTACGATATTCAACACTCCGGCGGGGAGTCCGGCATCTATGCACGCCTGCGATAGCAGGAATGCCGTATACGGCGTGATCTCCGAGGGTTTGGCAACGACGCAATTCCCTGCAGCCAGTGCCGGAGCGATTTTCCAGGTGAAAAGGTACAGCGGGAGATTCCAGGGCGAAATGCAGCCAGCTACTCCAATCGGCTGCCGGAGTGTGTAATTCAGGGCCTCGCTGTCCGTTTGATGCGCCTCACTGGAGGTATGGAGGATCGCTGTCGCGAAGAAGCGGAAATTTTTAGCGGCGCGGGGAATATCCACCTGGCGCGCCAGCCATACCGGCTTCCCGTTGTCGCGGGACTCTGCCCGGGCGAAGTCTTCAAGACGGGCTTCGATGAGGTCAGCTACAAGACGCAGCAGACGGGACCGCTCCTCAACCGGGGTGACGCTCCACGAAGGGAAGGCGCGCCGTGCTGCCTCCACTGCGGCGTCGACGTCCGCTCCCGCTGATGCCGGGGCCAGCGCGAATACCTGGCCGGTAGCTGGTTCGTAGACGTTGAGCCAGCCGCCTGTCAACGGTTCAACGAGGGCTCCGTCTATGTAATTCAGAATGGAAACCATGGGGGAGAGTCCTCCCGGAATTTATCTGCCGCGATTACCCGTGCGACGGACGCGCGGCGGTTACATTTGCTGTGAGATCCAACACTGTAAAATACACGCCACGTCTGAATTCACAAATCACGAAACAAAATGAATCGAGATCGGATACCGGTATGCTTCACCGCTGTAGCTCCGTACTGCGGCGATGATAATGAACACAAAATTGGTGATTCCCAGTCCGAAGAACGCTAATCCGGAATAGAGCAGGGTGTGGGGAATACCGCCTGCAAAATCGCCTGCGACGAAGTCCAGTAATCCAACAATAATAACAATCAGCAGAATGATCGAAAAAATGGTCATCGTGAGCTGAAAGTTCAAAGATTCTTTTCCCTGATCATCGACCAATGGATATTGATCTTTTTTTACCAACCAGATTACGAGCGGACCCACCACATGACCAAAAGGAATCACAATAGCGAGAAAAACGGCGATATGACACAGCATTGCCCAGGAACGCGCCTCCTGCTGACGGTTATGGATTTCATGTTCCGAGAGTCTGTCCTGAAATTCCGGGGCGGGATTCTCTTCGATACTCATCGTTTTGTACTCCACTATTTTGATCTTTCAAACCGCGGTAGTATATTTACCGATGCTCTGTACACAGGCAAAGTACGTCCGTGAAAGAGCAGTTTCAAGCGAACTTGAATGTTGAAAATAGGATACCAAGAATAAAAGGTCCACGGAGCAAGCAGGTATGAAGTACAACGGTCCTAAGATCAAACTCTCTCGCCAACTCGGCATTCCCCTCACACCGAAGGCGTCCAAGTATATGGAGCGCAAGCCCCATCCGCCTGGTGCCCATGGCCTTTCACGCAATCGCCGCGCGAAAGTCTCCGATTATAAGCGTCAGCTGGTTGAGAAGCAGCGTCTTCGCTGGCAGTACAACATCAGCGAAAAGCAGATGCTGAACTACTACAAGAAATCTTCCCTCAAGACCGGCAACACTTCCGACAACCTGGCTCACATGCTTGAGTGCCGTCTGGATGCCGTGCTCTACCGTGGTGGTCTTGCCCGTACGATCTATGCTTCACGTCAGTATGTGACGCACGGACACGTCGAAGTCAACGGCAAGCGCGTCGACATCCCCTCTTTCCAGGTGAGTGTCAATGATGTCGTGACCATCCGTCAGAAAAGCCGCAAGGTGCCCTGCTTCAACGAAGCTGTGAAGGCCGCGCGCACACCTGAGTATCTCGCCCTCAACAAGCCCGAACTCTCCATCACTCTGATGGCGCCGCCTGAGCGCGATAAGATTCCGGTGGTATGCGAATTCCCGCTTGTGATCGAGTATTACTCCCGCTAAACGCGGCAAATCGAAAATTTTAAGAGCGACACTCCGGTGCCGCTCTTTTTTTTTGTGCCACGCATGGCGCGATTCCTGGAGGCGCAAGTCCTCTCTTGGCCGTAACGACTGGAACAAGCAGCCAGAGGCAAGGGATTTCTTTAAGAAGGAGTTGGGGATTTTCCTCAGGAGTATACGGATCTTCGCATCATCGTAAATGGGTGTACCGTTGAGATTTCTAATCGCGGGAAAAATGAAAATTCCGTATACTGGAGAACCTGATCTTGCGTTCTTTTTCACAACGCCTTTCATGAAGTTTCGCTCATAACAGGACGATACAATGAGACGACGGATGAACACCACCGCCATCGCGGCAATTATTCTTCTGCTCCCGCTTCTGCAGATATTCGCGCAGCAGGATTGCAACATCGACCACCTTCGCAAGGCCGCTGCCGGCGATGAATATCCCGGCGCCGATGTTGTGGTTCTCTACGACAGTACGGATGTGGACGTGCAGGAATCCGGCCTCAGCTATGTGCGCATGCACAAACTGGTCAAGGTACTCACCGGCAAGGGCGCACGCGATCTCAAGAGCGTGACTTTCGATTACGATCCGCTTTCCGCAGCAGTCGAAGTGCTGCGCGTTCGCGTGTATCGGAAGGACGGCAGCGTGAATACCCTCACGCAGTCGGAAGTGTACGATTATGCTGCCCCGGCTCGTGCCATTTATTGGGGTGCGCGTCAGAAGCTGGTGTCCGTTGGTTGGCTCGAACCGGGAGATGCCGTCGAGACCCTGGTGTTCCGCAAGGGCTTCACCTATGCACTGCTCGGTGAAGATCAGCTGCAGTCCGAAGCAGCCTTGACCGCCGGCGAATCACTCGCCAGCTCAACAGGCAGCGCTGCGGGGCACACAGCTGCGGACGAAGCGCCGCAGATCGCTTCCGGTAGCGGAAGCGCTGCTCCAGCGGGCGATGATGATGACAGCCGCTTTGTTCCTCCGATGAAGGGACATTACTACGATATCGTCGAGTTCTGGTCCTCGGTGCCGGTGAAAGAAAAAGTGTATCGCGTTCTGATGCCGGAAAACAAGCCCCTGCAGTACGAAGTCTACAGCGGTGAACTTTCTTCCTACATACATTTTCATCCGAAATTCAGCCACCGCCTGCAGGTGGATGTCAATCCCGCCGGCGCGCAGCATCCGACTGCCGAGGCGGATCTGCATCCGACAAACGGCATTTTCACCCGCGAAGGGAAAGTGACCTACTGCTGGTACAAGCGCGACATCACGCCGTTCAAAGGCGAACCCGACATGGTTTCTCCCTCGGATGTCGCGACGAAACTGCTCGTCTCCACTTCGCCGGACTGGTATGCGAAGTCGACCTGGTTTTATGGTGTGAATGAGAATTTCGGCAGCTTCGCCGTGACTCCCGAAGTGCAGGAGATCACCGACAAACTGCTCGATGGAGTGACCGATGAACTCGAGAAAATCAGCATTCTCAATCACTGGGTAGCGGAAGAGATTCGCTACTCCGGTATTTCGATGGGTGAAGGAGAGGGCTACACGCTGCACACGGGCGCGATGACCTTCCTTGACCGCTGCGGCGTGTGTAAGGACAAAGCCGGTATGCTCGTGACCATGCTGCGCGCCGCTGGCTTCGAATCCTATCCCGCAATGACGATGGCTGGATCGCGCATCGAGCGCATTCCTGCAGATCAGTTCAATCACAGCGTCACCGTCGTCAAGCGCGGCAATGGACACTGGATGCTGCTCGATCCGACCTGGATTCCGGGTGCAAGGGAGATGTGGTCGTCGGCTGAGCAGCAGCAGGAATTTCTCATGGGAATTCCGGGCGGTGCGGATGTGATGAGTACGCCGATTTCTCCTGCAGAAAACCACTACATGCGCATGAAAAATACAGCGAAACTCTATGCCGACGGAAGGCTCGAAGGCACGGTGGAATTCGAGGCGGAAGGGCAGTCCGACGGACTCATGCGCCGCGCTTTCACACGCAGCTATTACTCCGGTCGTGAAGATACGTACGGCGCAATGCTCACAAAGGATTACCCTCTTGCCGTGGTGAAAAGCCAGAGCATCCCGAATCCGAATAATCTGCAGGCGCCGTATCACGTGCGCGTCGAGTACAGCATTCCGGGCTACGCCCGCAGCACGGGCAGCGGTTTGATGTTTACGCCGCTGCTTGCCGGCGGCACCTTCGGCGATAACTACCATGCCCCCGAACTCTCAACTCATACGGATATGGAAAGCAGGAAGTACGGCTTCCGTCAGCGCTGTTCCCGTCTGGTGGAAATTGATGAAACGATCACCCTGCCTGCTGGCATGCGTGCCGAGCGGCTGCCCGCCGACAATACGGGCATCGGAACAGACAAGGCAGCGAGTTTTCGGAGTGCGATGTCTCTTGAAGGCGGGGCGCTGCATTTCACCGCGACGCATCGCATGGAAAAACGTGTGTACGATTCTGAGGACTGGCCGGAATTCCGCGCCGCCCTCCTGGCTCGCAAGGCACTGGCCGACTCACCAATTATTCTCACGAAATAAGGGCAGGGAGAAAACATGAAAAACTTCATCACAATGCTCCTGCTCGCCGTGTTGTCTATTTCCGTAGCGGCGCAGGATAGTGAGACGGGCAAGACCTACGTCGTGAACGGGGTCGTGAAAACACCGCCGACGGAGGAACCGGCCGCCGATGCGGTGTACGAACAGATGGTGCATGACTATGTTTTGCTGTCCGACGGTACGGTTGTCTACACCTACAGCCACAAGCTTCGTCTGCTCACGCCATACGCTTTCACCCGCGCATACGGTGAGTCATTCATCACGCACAACCCTAAGTGGCAGACACTCGAAGTGCTGCGTTCGATTACAACCATGAAGGACGGGCAAAAAGTGGAATCGCCCTTCAATGCCTACAACGAAGTGCTGCCCGGCTTTGCTGCTGGTGCAGCGCCGTATTTAGGACTTAAAGAAATGGTGGTCACGCACACTGGCGTGGAAGCTGGTGCAGTGATAGACTTTTCGTACCGGCTTACGACGAAGCCGGGGATGATGCCCGGGCTAATGGGGAAAGTGGTCATCGGCTCGCGCAGTCCCATCACCGATCTGACGGTGCGCGTCGTGACTCCGACGAACGTCGCTCTGGAATCTGCGATGGTCCGCGGCGGACAAGTCCCGCAGATCACCGAGGAAAACGGCAATCGCATCACCGAGTGGCATCAAACGGAAATTCCCATTGTCGAAGTAGAGGCTTCACAGCCCGCTCTGGAAGCTTTCCTTCCCGTTCTTTATTTCACATCGTCGACAAAGCAGGAGATGCTGCGTCATTGCCTGCAGGATGCAGCCGATGCTGATCTGGGTCCGGCGAAAGCGGCGGTGGATGAAATTGTAAGTAAGGAATCCGATCCTGTGAAGCGTGCACTCGCATTGCAGAGCTGGATCGTCGAGCGTGTCGGGCGCAGCAGCGTACCGCTTGATATCATCGGGTTTCGCGCGATGAGTCCGTCTGCCACACTCCGAGCCAACGTCGGATCCGATCTTGACCGTGCGGTGTTGCTGGCGGCAATGTGCCGCGCTGCGGGACTCACAGCCGACCCGGTGCTGTTCAGCAGCGACATAAAGAGCGAGGGGATGCGTATCGAATCCGAATACAAAGGAGACAGCCGGATAGACCACATATTGCCGGATCCGCGTCCCGATCTTGCATCGCTGCTGCTCTATGATCTTCCTGCCGTGCTATGCAAGCAAATCGGCGATTACGGCTTGCTCGTATTGGATCCATCTCATACTCAGAGCGGACCGATGCTTTCGCAATACTGGGGCGATTTTTACTTCGAACTTGCAGCCGATGCGCAGGGGACAATGAATTATTTTCCCGGCTCGGTCGGTGGACCTTCAACCGTCAGTATCACTTCCGACTGGATCCTTACAGACGATCTGACCATGAAAGGGAAGAGCAGTGTGTCCTCATCCGGGATCCGCAGTTACGCTCTGGACACCGACGCATATAAAGGTGTGGTGAAAAAGGCGCTCTCGACGGCGGGGCAAGGAATGACCGTCCAACCCGGGACCCCGGAAGTACGTGCCAGTTTCGAAACGGTATGCGAAGCAGATGTTGTTTCCACGAAGCCACTGAACGCGGTCGAAGGGACCATCACCTTCGAAATTCCGATTGCTCCGGGTGGCATCACCGACCTGCATCTTCCGCTCGGCGATTTGCATCGCACGACACCCGTCGCCTTGCCGGGCAGCTTGCGTGAAGAATGCCGCATGACGCTGCATCTGCCGAAGAACGTCCGTGCGGTTTCCGTCCCCGGGAAGATCGAAGTATCGAACCCGATCGGGAAAGTGACATCTATCATCACCGTCAGCGCGGAGGATGTGGAAGTCAAACGAAGCATTGAAATATTGACGCATCCGATCGCTGCGGAAAGCTATCCGCAGCTGCAGGAGCTCCTTCGCGCCTGGTTGAATCCATCCCACACGACCCTGACGCTACTCGTAAAATAGTCGCGAACTCCTAACCAGATCGACCTCGAAATTTCAGTAGGGGCGCAGCATGCTGTGCCCCTGCGTGATGAAAACGAACAGTTGGATACTACATGGCACGCATTAAAATCGATTTCCCTGAAACCGGTTTATTCGAAACCGAAATAAAACTCCGCATTTCCGATATCAATTACGGCGGACATCTGGGCAATGACGCGGTATTGTCCCTCGCGCATGAAGCGCGGCTGCGTTTCCTGGCTGCGCTGGGCTACAGCGAGATGGATGTCGAGGGAGTTGCCATCATCATGAATGACGCTGCCGTGGTTTACCGCTCCGAGGCGAGCTATGGGGACACCCTGCGCATCGAGGTTGCTGCTGCGGATCCGCACCGCAAGGGCTGTGATCTGCTCTATCGCATGACCTGTTTGGCCGATGAAAGGGAAGTGGCGATTGTGAAAACCGGCATCATGTTTTTCGACTACACGTCGAAGCGTCCGGTCTCTGCTCCGCCGCGCGTGTTCGAGCGTTTCGGATTGGAGACCGCATAATGCTTTATCTCGTTCTCGCCATCTGCTGCAGTGTTACCGTCGCAGTGATCATCACCTACGCGCACAGAAAAAATCTTCCGACCTTTTCGCTGTTCGCAACGAATTACGTCATCGCCACCATCGCATCCGTGATCAGCAGCGGTGCATCGCTGCGGATATTCAGCGTGCCGGAAGAAATGGGCTTCTCGATAATTCTCGGCGTTCTTTTTATCGCCTGCTTCTGGCTGTTGATGAAAACCATCCAGAAGCTCGGGATGGTGATTCCCGTTACGCTGATGCGTCTCTCGGCGGTGATACCGACAGCGGGATCGATCCTGCTCTACGCCGAAGTACCGACTGCTCTGCAGGTGGGTGGCATTCTCCTCGCGTTTCTGGCGCTGCCCCTGGCTTCGCCGAAGCCACTGACGCGGGCTGCTCTGCGTCCTTTGATCGAAGGCGGTTTCGGTTGGGGAATGCTGCTGTTCGTCAGCTTCGGCATCACGGAATTTCTTTTCAAGTTCCAGAAGGAAATGCTGCCCATCGACAATCCCTCGGAAATGCTGATGGTGGTTTTCGGAACTGCAATGATCATCGGCGTCGCGGCCGCGCTGCGTCTGCGTGAACGCATCTCCCTGCATCTGCTCGTCACAGGTGCGGCTCTGGGTGTGGTCAACATGTACTCAGCGAAGTTCCTCATACTCGCGCTGCGCGAACTTCCAGGCATGGTCCTTTTTCCCGCAAACGGCATCGGCGTCATCATGCTCTCCACGCTTGTTGCCGTCCTCCTCTGGAAAGAGCGGCTGAATACGCGCAACTTCATTTACCTTGCCTTCGCCGCGATAGCGCTCATTCTCATTGCATAGTAAGTTAGCTGATAGCTAATGGCTCATGGCTGATAGCTGATAGCTAATAGCTGATAGCTAATAGCTAATACGGATTTTTTCCGATCCTTCCATTTTGGCATCTTTCCATTAGCCATCAGCCATCAGCCATTAGCCATTAGCCATTAGCCATCAGCCATCAGCCATCAGCCATTAGCCATCAGTCATCAGCCATCAGCCATTAGCCATTAGCCATCAGCCATATGACATCCTTCCCAACTCTTTCCGATATCGAAGCGTCAGCCGAACGGATAGCACCTTGGGCGCATCGCACTCCGGTGATGACGTCGTCTTCCATTGAGACAATCGCCGGCTGCCAGCTGTTTTTCAAATGCGAAAATTTTCAGAAAGTCGGCGCCTTCAAATTCCGAGGCGCAAGCAACGCAGTGCTGTCTCTCGGAGACGATGAAGCTGCAAGCGGCGTTGCAACGCATTCCTCCGGCAATCACGCGCAGGCGCTGGCATTGGCGGCGAAGCTGCGGGGGATTCCTGCGCACATCGTCATGCCATCGAACGCTCCTGCGATCAAGAAGGCGGCGGTCGCCGGATACGGTGCGCGCATCGTCGAATGTGAACCGACACTCGAGGCGCGAGAGACAACGCTTGACGCGGTCGTGCGGGAGACGGGAGCTGCCTTCGTGCATCCATATAACGATATCCGTGTCATCACAGGACAGGCGACCGCAGCGCGCGAACTTATTCAGGATATCCCCGATCTCGATATCCTCCTCACGCCGGTTGGGGGAGGGGGACTTCTGAGCGGTTCCGCACTCTCTGCGCATTATCTCTCACCGCAGACGCAGGTGATCGCGGCGGAACCCGAAGGGGCGGACGATGCATTGCGGTCCTTCCGCGCCGGGTACATTATTCCATCCGAAAACCCCCGCACAATCGCAGACGGACTGCTCACCAGTCTTGGCGATAAAACCTTCGCGATTATTCAGAAGCATGTGCACGATATCATCAGCGTTCCCGACGACGCAATTATTCGCGCCATGCGGCTTATCTGGGAGCGCATGAATATCATCGTCGAGCCCAGCGCTGCTGTCCCCCTCGCTGCAATTCTCGAAGGACGCGTGCAGTCAGCCGGGAAGCGGGTCGGAATTATTCTATCCGGTGGGAACCTTGATCTGGAGCGACTGCCGTGGATGGGGATTGATGGCTGATAGCTAATGGCTGATAGCTAATGGCTGATAGCTGATAGCTAATAGCTGATAGCTAATAGCTGATACTAAGTGGGGCTATCAGCAATAAGCCATCAGCCATCAGCGCGCTGAAAGCGCGCAACATTGCAGCCCGGGGCGTGAGCCCCGGGAAAGCGGGAAGGCGCCCAACTCCTCCCCCCAGCCCTGAAAGGGCGGAACCGGGAATACAATCAGGTTCGAAATCGAAAAAGGTCGGATAAATGAAGTATAAAGCAATTTTTTTTGACGCAGACGACACGCTATTCGATTACGTCGCGGCCGAGAAGGCGGCGATTGGGCTTACTGCCGAGGCGTTTGGACTGGGAGATCGGTTGGCGGAGGCGCATGCGGTGTATCGCATTCACAACCACGATGTGTGGCGTGAACTCGAGCGCGGAGAAATCAAGCAGGACGATTTGAAAGTCGAACGCTTCCGGCGCATGCTGCGCGCGATGGATGCGGATGAATCGCCGGCCGCGGCAATGTCGCCGTTTTATCTCGATCGGCTGTCCGAGCAAACGCAGCTGCTTCCGGATGCCGAAGAAACTGTGCTCGCCATGAAGGAGCGGTACACGCTCGTGCTGGTTACCAACGGACTCACCACTGTCCAGCGCCGCCGCTTTGCTGCTGCACCGATCACGCGCCATTTTGACCTCATTCTTATATCCGAGGAATTGGGTGTCGCTAAACCGGACCCCGCTATCTTTATCCCGGCGATGAAGGAATTCGCGCTGCTTCCGGAAGACGTGCTCCTCGTAGGCGACAGTACCTCGAGCGACATGCCTGCTGCCCTCAACGCTGGCATGGATTTCTGCTGGATCAATTCGCAGCGGAAATCAATTCCTATGGGTTTGAAAGCGAAGTACGATATTTCCAGTATCGGGGATTTATTGAAAATAGCTAATGGCTTATAGCTAATGGCTCATTCGCTTTTTTATCAGGCATCAGCCATCAGCTATTAGCCATCAGCGCAGCTCTGCGGCGCGAGATTTGCCCTGAGCGTCTTATTCTGTAATTTGAAGTTTACTATCGCGTGAAGCGAGAGGTTCATTCACCACTATCGACGATGAGAGGAAGAGAGTATGAAACGCACTATCGTGGCAATGCCCGGCGACGGCATCGGAAAAGTCGTTCTCCCCGAGGCCATTCGAGTTCTGGAAGCTGCAGGTTTTGAAGCGGATTACGTCAATGGCGACATTGGCTGGGATTTCTGGTGCAGCGAAGGAAACCCTCTGCCGCAGCGCACCATCGATCTGCTCGCCGAACACAAGGTCGGACTCTTCGGCGCAATCACTTCGAAGCCAAAAAATAAAGCCGCTTCGGAACTCGATCCCGCGCTGAGTGACAAGGGCTTTGTTTACTACAGTCCCATCGTGACCATGCGCCAGCATTTCGATCTGGACATCTGTATTCGTCCCTGCCTTTCATTTCCCGGCAATCCTCTGAACTTCATCCGGAAATCCGCCGACGGCGGCTTCGAAGAGCCCACAGTCGATGTGGTGATTTTCCGGCAGAACACTGAAGGACTGTACTCGGGAGTGGAGTGGACCAACCCGCCGGCAGATGTGCGCGACGCAATGGCAACGCACCCCCGCTTCGCAGCTTTCAAGGATGTCCCGGGCGAGGACCTTGCCATTTCCACCCGCATCTTCACGCGCAAGTATTGCCGCCGCATCGTCACCGCAGCGTTTGAGTACGCCGACAAATACGGCTACAAATCCGTTACTGTGTGTGAGAAACCGAATGTCATTCGCGAGACCTCTGGCATGATGGAAGCCGAAGCAGCAGAGGCGGCGAAACGCTTCCCGCATATCGCGCTGTGGTCGACGAACATCGACGCGCAGATGATGTGGCTGACGAAAAATCCGGAAGACTACGGCGTGATCGTGGCGGGCAATATGTTCGGCGACATCGTTTCCGACGGCTTCGCCGGACTCGTAGGCGGACTCGGTTTCGCCTGCAGTGCCAACATTGGTCCTGAGGTCGCCGTGTTCGAGCCGACGCACGGATCCGCACCGAAATACGAAAAACTCGATCCTTCTATCGTCAATCCGATTGCCATGGTCATGAGCGCCTGCATGATGCTCGATCATATTGGTGAGAAAGAGAAATCAGATCGCATCCGCACCGCCGTCTCCGCCGTCATCGCCGAAGGTGAAATCCGCAGCTACGACATGATGAAGCTTACGGGCGGTCCCGCTGTATTCTCCCACGGCGCCGCGACCACACAGCAGATCACTGACGCGATTATCGCGAAGTTGTGAGTGCAGAGGCACAAAGGCACATAGGCACACAGGCACATAGGCACACAGGCACATAGGCACACAGGCACACAGGCACATAGGCACATAGGCATATAGGTTGAAGGCCCGGAGGGCCGGAGACTCGCCGCGGCAGGCTTCGGCACTGAGTGTCTATGCATCAACGAACTGTTAGGGCGTCCGCCGCGGCGGACTGCGCCCCATTCTCCGTCACCGAATATGGGTTTTCCATGAACATCAAAGCTGAAGCGGGCCGAAGCGGAAAAAGTGTACGCTCGGACTGCCGCGTCGCAATTACGCTGCGCGAAAGCGGCGGCATCGATCTGCAGCTGACGAGCAAGGTGGAATCGCTCTACGGCAATTCCATACGCGCTCTCGCTGCTGAAGTGCTCGCGAAATTTGAAATCGAACACGCCGAAGTCATCATTGAGGACAGCGGCGCACTGCCGTACACGATCACCGCGCGCACTGAAGCCGCGGTCAAGCGTCTTCGTCCGGAAGAAAGCCGCGATTTTCTTCTGCCGTACAGGGAAGGACTCCGACAGTCCACCGCGCGCGACCGCTTCCGCCGTTCGCGGCTGTACCTGCCGGGGAACGACCCGAAGCTGGCGATCAATGCCGGCATTCACAATCCCGACGGCGTCATTCTCGATCTTGAAGATTCCGTCGCCCCGGCGGAAAAAGATACCGCGCGCATTCTCGTGCGCAACACTCTGCGTGAGGTGGACTTCTATGGCGCCGAGCGCATGGTGCGCATTAATCAACTGCCGCTGGGACTCGCCGATCTCAACGCGATCGTTCCGCAGGAACCGAATCTGATTCTCATTCCCAAAGTGGAAAGCGCCGCGCAGGTCGTTGAGGTCGTCGACCACATCGAATCGCTGCGCGCTGCCTTCGGCGTCGAACCCGTGATTCACCTGATGCCGATTATCGAGAGCGCGAAGGGCGCCATCAATGCCTACGCCATCGCATCAGCGCATTCCTCGGTCGTCGCCCTGGCGATAGGACTCGAGGACTATACCGCCGACATCGGCGCCGAACGCACGCTGGAAGGGAAGGAGAGCCTGTGGATGCGCGGCGCCGTGCTCAATGCAGCGCACGCAGCAGGCGTTCAGGCCATCGATACTGTGTTTTCCGATGTCAATGACATGGAAGGTTTGCTCGCCAGCGTTCGCGAGGCGAAGTCCCTCGGCTTCAACGGCAAGGGCTGCATCCATCCCCGGCAGATCCCCGTCGTGCATGAGGGTTTTGCACCGGAGGCAAAGGAAATTGAGAAAGCGAAGAAAATCGTTCTGGCTTTCGACGAGGCGCAGCGGCAGGGACTCGGCGTCGTATCCCTCGGTTCGAAAATGATTGATCCCCCCGTTGTCAAACGCGCTCTGCACACGATCGATCTTGCGCTCCGCTCGGGAATTCTCAATGAAGGATGGAAGGAGGAACCAAATGAAGGATAAGCTTGTCCGCAATGCAGCGGGACGCGAAGTCGTGACTGAAATCAACGGCAACCCGGCGGTCCCATACCTGGGAGTTGGGAAATTCAAACCTGAGGGACGCAAGGCCGCGCCTCCGATTCCGACCTGCGCCGATTATCCGGCTGACGGCAATAAGGTGCTGCCGGATCTCAAGACCGCGCTTGAGAAAGCGGGTCTGCGCGACGGCATGACGATCTCCACGCATCACCATTTCCGCAATGGGGATCTGGTGGCGAACCGCATCTTCGATGCCGCTGCCGAACTCGGCGTCAAGGATCTACGCTGGTTTCCTTCCGCTTCCTTCCCCTGTCATGAACCAATGATCCGTCATCTTGACAGCGGAGTGATCCATCATATCGAAGGGTCGATGAATGGTCCGCTTGGCGATTACGCGTCGTCGGGAAAAATGCGCGGTCTCGGTGTGCTGCGTTCCCATGGCGGACGCTATCAGGCGGTACAGGACGGCGAAGTCCACATCGATATCGCAGTGATTGCCGCTCCTACTTCGGATCCTTTCGGGAATTGCAACGGCGTCAACGGTCCCTCCGCTTGCGGCGGACTCGGCTTCGCGCTTGCTGATTCTCAATACGCCGACAAGGTGATCGTGGTTACCGACAACCTTGTCCCTTTTCCTTGCGTCCCCTGGCAGATCATGGGAAACAATGTCGATTCTGTCGTCGTCACGGAGAAAATCGGCGACCCGGAAAAAATCGTCAGCGGCACGACGAATATTACGAAGAGTCCCGACCGTCTGCTCATTGCCGAACTCACGGCACGCTTCGTTGAAGCTGCCGGGATTCTACAGGACGGCTTCTCCTTCCAGGCAGGAGCTGGCGGCACGGCCCTGTCGTTCGCACTTTTTCTCCGCGACATGATGCGTGCGAAAAACATCAAGGCGCGCTTTGTGCGCGGCGGCAGTACACAGTATCTCGTCGATATGCTCAATGAGGGACTGACCGAATACATACTCGACGGACAAACGTTCGATCTCGCCGGTGTGCAGTCGATGCGCGACAATCCGCATCACATTCACACCAATCCCTTCGTCAGCTACAACTACCACAACAAAGGCAACATCGCCTCCATGATTGATGTCGTCGTGCTCGGCGCCACCGAGGTGGATGTGCATTTCAATGCGAACGTGGTGACCCATAGCGACGGGAGGCTGCTGCACGGCATCGGCGGATGGCAGAATTGTCTTTTCTCGAAATGCACCATTCTCCCGATTCCCACATTTCGTGACCGCATTCCCGTCATCGTCGATGAAGTGACGACGCTTTGCGGTCCTGGTGAGCTGATCGACGTCATCGTGACCGAGCGCGGCATCGCCATCAATCCGCTGCGGCAGGATCTGATTGATCGGACAAGAAACTCCGGTTTGCCAATTCGGACGATTGAATCACTGAAGGATGAAGTCGAATCGATTTGCGGCGGTGCGCCTGAGAAACCGCGTTTCCGCGACAACGCCATTGCAGCGATCAAATGGGTCGACGGCACGGTGATCGATATTGTAAGGCAGTTGGAGTGAGGCGACAGGTTCCGCTGAAAACACCCTTTGGAATCCTGCCCTCAAAGGACAATCAAATTCTTTCCAGCCCGGTGCGCAAGCTCCGGGCTTTCTAATAATTTCGGACAGCTATTTGATAATCATGCGGGCCCCGGCGTAATGGCGGGAGTAATATTCGTCGTCGAGGGAAGAAATAATCACGCCCGCCCGGGTGGAGGCATGGATAAAGCGATCCTCGCCAATATAAATCCCGACGTGTGTGATTCCCTTGCCGGCTGTATTTGCGAAAAAGACGAGATCTGCCGGCGTCAGATTCCCCCGCGTGACTGCTCGTCCTTTGTGATAGAGTTCGCTTGCCCGGCGGGGCAAGGCGAGGCTGAATTTCTTGTATACGGCATTGACCATGCCCGAGCAGTCCACGCCCCGCTTCGTATTGCCGGCATACCGATACGGTGTACCAAGCCAGTTGTAGGATTCCGTCACCACTGCTCGGCGTCCGGCGCTGAGGTCATCCGGAAGCGCAGGACGGGAAATGCTGCCGCTCCGTCCGCCGTTTTTACTCGTCCCGGCAGTCTCAACCAAACTGCTGCACGCACCCATCAGCGCAATCAACGCCAGCATTGGTGTGAGAAAGAATATTTTTGCGTACCAGCGTAACATGTTGTTATCAATTGTACTTGCGCTCAAAAGATAAAGTATTCTGTGAATAGAGTAAAGGGAGGCAGGAAATTGCCAGCAATTCCGGAAGGCACGGTTGCAGGCAACCGCGCCGGCACCATCCGGAGGCTGGTTGCGGAGGTTCGAACAAGTTACGGGGTATTGAGTGACTCGTGTTCAGGCGTAAATTCAGGAGAAGCG
>JBATDG010000126.1:0-3460 GCA_049663345.1 Bacteroidota bacterium | reverse complement strand
AGGAAATACTCCGCGAGTTGGAGTCCTCCGGTGCGCAGCGCATCATCCTGCTCGGCGACTTCCCCATCAAGTGCTTCCTTTCCAACCTCACCGACGGCTGGAGCAATCTCGCCTCCTTCGTCCAGCGCCACGGCTACGGCAAGTGCGTACCCGTCACCATCAACGGCCGCGAATACCAGGTGCTCCCGCTCGCGCATCCACGCCAGATCGCCCACCTCGGCACCAACAGCATGAAATGGTATGACGTCCACAAAAAGTGGATGGAGAGCGAGGGGCGGAAGAGGAGGAGGTGAGGGGTGGTCAAAAGGTGAAAGGGTGAAAAGGTCAAAAGGTGAAGAGGTGAAAAGGTAAAGAGGTGAAAAGGTCAAAAGGTGAAAAGGTGAAGAGGTGAAGAGGTGAAGAGTGGCTGAACACATAGCTCCCCCGGCGCCGGGGTCGCGGGTGGAGATACGCGATGCGGAGTGGATCGTGCGGCGGGTGGATCGTTCGTCGTCGACGGGCTATGCGCTGGCGGTGACGGGCGTCTCGGAAATCGTGCGCGATCGCGATGCGGTGTTTCTGACGGAACTCGAGCCGGAAATCCGGGTGCTGGATCCGGCGCAGACAAAGCTGGTGGCCGATTCGTCGGGTTCCTTCCGCAACGCAAGGCTGTATCTCGAAGCGCTGCTGCGGCAGACGCCGCCCACGCATGACATGCTGGCGGTGGGTCACCGCGCGGCGATGGATGCGGTGGACTATCAGCTCGAACCGGCGCTGGTCGCGCTGCGGCAGCCCCGGCAGCGGGTGCTGATCGCGGATGCGGTGGGTCTCGGTAAAACGCTTGAAGCAGGCATTCTGCTGGCGGAACTCCTGCGGCGGGGACGCGCCCGGCGCATCCTCGTCATCACCATGAAAAGCATGCTTGCACAGTTTCAGAAGGAAATGTGGAGCCGCTTTGCCATTCCTCTCGTCCGCCTCGATTCGGTGGGCATTCAGCGCATTCGCGGACGCATTCCCGCCAATCACAATCCGTTTTATCATTTCGACAAGTCCATCATTTCCATCGACACGCTCAAGCAGGATCACGAATACCGCCAGTGGCTGGAGCAGAGCCGGTGGGATGTGATCGTGATCGACGAAGCGCATTCCGTCGCCCATCGCGGCGCGCGCAATATGCGCCACCGTCTGGCGAAGCTGCTGGCCGAACGTTCCGACGCGCTGATAATGCTCACCGCTACGCCGCATGATGGAAAGCCGCGCTCCTTCGCCTCGATCATGAATATGCTCGACCCCACGGCCATCGCCGATCCGGAGGATTATGGTCCCGACGACATTCGCGGACTCTTCATCCGCCGCCATAAAAAGGATGTCCGCAACCAGGTGCTGCAATCCTTCCGCGAACGCAGCATCGCCAAGGCACATGCGCAGGCGTCGGATGCCGAAGAAAAAGCGTACGCCCTGCTCGCGGATCTTGCGCTCCCGCGACTGGATACGGGAAAACGTGTGGATACGGGACGACGCGTGGAGGATGAGCCTTTAGGCTCGTCCACGAAATCGCCGTTGAATATGGACGAGCCTAAAGGCTCATCCTCCAATAGAAGCATGGACGAGCCTAAAGGCTCATCCTCCAGAGCGGGGGCTCGGCAGCTGTTTCGGACGACGCTGGAGAAGGCGCTGCTTTCGAGTCCTGCCGCCTGCGCCGAAACCATCGGCAACCGGCTTGCCACCTTGGAGAAGCGTGAGGATGTGGAGAAATTCACGGGCGATATCGCGCAGCTCGGCGCGCTGAAAGCCGCGGTGGAAGAAATAACCATTGCCGATTTCTCGAAGTATCAGCGTCTGCTTGAACTGCTGCGGTCGGACACGCAATGGTCCTGGAAAGGCGGCGATACGCGCGACCGGCTGGTGATTTTCACCGAACGCATCGCGTCGCTGCAATATCTCCATGAGCATTTGCTCGAGGATCTCGGACTTTCGGAGAAACAGGTGGCGATATTGCACGGCGGCATGCCGGATGTGGATCAAATGCGGGTGGTGGAGGATTTCGGAAAGGACAGCGCTCCCGTGCGTCTGCTGCTGGCTTCGGATGTCGCTTCCGAAGGCATCAACCTGCATTATCTCTCGCATCGGATGATCCATTTCGACATTCCCTGGTCGCTCATCCGCTTCCAGCAGCGCAACGGACGCATCGATCGCTACGGACAGGAAGAGGATCCGATGATCCTTTATATGCTGACCAACAGCGGCAACACCCGCCTCAAGGGCGATACGCGAATTCTCGAACTATTGATTGAGAAAGATCAGCATGTGCATGAGAATATCGGCGACCCGGTGGAATTCACCGGCATCGCGGATGTGGAAGAAGAAGAGCTGCGCACCGCCGCGGCGCTGGAGCAGGGTCTTACGCCCGATGCCTTCGCCAAAGTGATCGAACAGCCGGAAAAGAGTTTTCTCGACATCCTTCTGGGCGCTGCGGCGGGCGGGGATGCCCCCGATCCCCGCAAGAGCGTGGCCAGGATGCAGTCCCTCTACACCAGCGACGAAGCTTACTGCCGTGAGGCGCTGGAATTGCTGCGCAGTACGCGCGGCGCGAAATCCGAATACGACGAAGAGCGGCGGGTACTCACGATCGAGGCGCCCGCGGATCTGCGCCACCGCTTCCGCATGCTGCCGCGGGAAATCATGCCCCACGATCATCAGCTCGTGCTCACTTCCGACAGCGAACGCATGCAGGCCGAAGTGCGGCGCTGCCGGCAGGACGAAGAAGCCTGGCCCAAGCTGCAGTATCTCTGGGAACTGCATCCGGTCTTCGACTGGATCAACGATGCCATTGTCGCGCAGTTCGGCCGCCACGAAGCGCCGGTGCTGGTTCTGGAGGATTGTATAAAATCGGACGAAACCATCGTTATACTCTCCTGCCTCATTCCCAACCGACGCGGACAGCCGCTGCTCCAGCACTGGTGCGGCGTTGTATATGAGAAGGGGAAATTCCGCCGGGTGGAAGAGTTCGCCGATGTGCTCGCGCGCACCGGACTCGGCAGCAAGACGCATCCCAATGCCGGCCGCGCGGTGGACCTCCCCGCACTGGAGAAACTCCTGCCGGACGCCGTGCGGCAGGGGAATGAATGGATGTCCGACCGCCATGCCGATTTCATCGATCACACAAAATCCGAACTCGACGCCCAGCTCCGCCGTCTCGCGCGTCTGCGCGAAAAGCAGCGCCGGCAGATCGAGCAGCGCTACGGCGCGGACGACAGCAGCGCCACCGGCGTCGCCACGGGCATTGCCGCGCTTCATCGTCAGCGCCGCGAGCAGCAGCTCCGCGACATCGAACGCATCTTCACCGAATACCAGGACTGGATCCAAGACAGCATGACCGCCGAAAATCATCCATATATAAGAATTGCCGCCGTGGTGGTGGGATGAGGTACACCCTTACAGGGCGAGGGGAGGGGGTTTCGCGCCGCCCGAAACCCAGGGC
>JBATDG010000125.1:0-13432 GCA_049663345.1 Bacteroidota bacterium | reverse complement strand
TCATGCGGTAGTTGCGCGTCAGATCGCTGGCTTCCTCAAGTGCGATGGTGTGATCTTCAAAGCCCGTGAAAACCGGGCGTGTGCGTACGCGGACTTCCGGCTGCGCAGGAGCAATCGGGGCGTCGATATACAGTTCAGTGATCGTGCGGGTGGAAGTGGTTGCATTCACGTTTTCCATCATGGACCTCATGTGTTTGAAAAAAAGTGTGTGTGTGTTATAGATTCATTCTGTTTCGATAATCCTACATAAGCGTTTCTAAAGTCAACAAATACAAATACATAAATTCACAAAATACTGATAATAATATCTTATTATCGCATACAACTATCCAACAATGTCTGTCCGAAATGCATACAGATATGGGCAGACGGATCGAACCTATTTCAAAGAGCGCGAGATATTTTTTCAATACGGTGAAAGCACATGGCAGGCCGCTCGCGTTTATTTCAAACCGAACGAATGTGCTTGACAGATTTTTTGCACTCCAGCTACGGAATTACCGCACTGTTGCCCGAACTCGATACAGGTGCCCCAATTAAGGCCTCACACACAGTATCAATCTTCAGGCCGAGCTAGCTCCATTCATGGTGAGACATCACGTTTCCTGGTCGATACCCCAATCGGAAACTCAGATTCAAAGGCAAGACATTTCCGATCAGAATATCTCGAATACACCTCATGAGCATCAATATAATAAAAGAAGCTTACAAATACATTAAAATTATGTAATGCAAGCCATAAAAATTTTCGGGATCTTTTTATTCCAGCCGAGCCCCTGGTGCTTCGCAGTTTGTTCCGTACACATTTTCCGAAATTCATAAACATCTCCAAGTCTATGTAATCTTAGGACATAGAATCGTCCATTATTGAATTCTTGACGGATTTTCGGTTTTTACGAGTGTGTGCTTTTCTGTTTATTAGGGAATACACTTCCCCGGTTGGATTAATGTCTACACCAATGTATTCCGCAGTGTTTTGCTGCTGATATTCCTTAGAAACCAGGATTTATCAAATTGCATTGATCGCTATCAACGGAGCATGTACTTTATCGCGCATGAAAGGAATATTTGGACATCTCTTCATTCTCTGCCTCGCAGCTACATCATTTGCTGTGTCTCAGGAAGCGCCGCAGGACGTCTGTCCAAAGCCCCCCTTCATTCGCGGACTTCGCGTATATGCCGGAAACGATGAAACCAACTTACCGGTAATGATCAAATCCGACAGCAGCGTGCAGGTTCAGAATCTTCCAATGCCTGCTTTCATCACCATCCGCTTCGACGTAGCGGAGGAGATGCCGCCCCGCCTGACCATCCGGTTTCATCATTGCGATAAGAACTGGAATATTGATACCGACTATTTCGTGAGGGACGATTTCTTCACCTACACCCGACTGCTCTTTTACGAACAGTCCGCTGCAGGAGTCGACGGATACCGCTGGCGCTTTACCAACAGCTTCCCGAGCTCGGACCATCCATTCGTACGTTTCCTGTATTCGGGGAATTGGATTTTCGACATTACCGATGAAAACGATGCCAGTATTATCTACGCATCCGGGCGCTTTATCGTGGCCGAGCAGGGGGTTCGGTCCGGTCTTGAGGTTCGGAATGATTACTGGACACGCTGGGACATGCCCTTTGACCAGGTTCATCGTCTGCGCCTGGAGGTTCGGATCCCGAGTCCGGGGCCGATCTTTCCGGACTATGTCCGCACGGTGGATTTCTACCGAAATTTCGATCTCTACAAGAATTACCGCGTTGACAGCTATGACCGGCAGGCCAACACGTTTGTGGAAGGCATTGGTCTGGAACGCAAAACATTCACCTACGAAAATATTCCCTCCGGCAACGGCTATCGGCTTTTCGATCTCCGGCGTCCTGCGGTGTATCCCGCGCGTCAGCTGGTGCGCAAATTCGAGGGGCCGGATTTCACCCGCTTCCGCTTCGGTACGGATCGCAGCAGCTACCTCGGCGCCGCGGTGACCGAACCTTTGCGGAGCTTCGATGCAGATTACCTCTGTGTTCAATTTGAACTCGAAACCCCATTCATAGAGGATGGCGATGTGTTCGTGGCAGGCATCTTCAACAACTGGGATCCGCAGCTCGAGGATCGCATGATCTTCGACAAGGAAACGGGACATTACTTTCTGCATCGCTGGCTGCTGCGCGGAGCCTACGACTATCAATACGTTGTCGGCAGCTACGATGAGGAACTCGGCTATCTTGACAACGCCGATTGGCTGAGGCTGGAAGGAAACGGGTGGGGTGCGAACATCTTGTATTGGGCGGTTATCTATTATGATGATGACCAGTTCGGCGGCGTCAACCGCGCTGTAGGATTCACTTTTTTTGTAATGAGCAGATAATGACTGGCCGCGACCAGCATCACGGCTCGCCCCCGCCGGCCGCCAGCGTCGTCACAACCGTTTATAATCGGGAGCGTTCACTATCCCGTGCAATGCGCAGTGTACTGGAGCAATCCTTCACGGATTTTGAATACATCGTCGTCGATGACGGTTCTACCGACGAATCAGTCACGATCGCGGAATCGACGGGAGACGATCGGGTGAAGGTTGTCCGTGCGACTCATAAAGGACGCGCCGCTGCTCTCAACACCGCTTTCGCGTTGTGCCGCGGCGAGTTCATTCTCATCCAGGACTCAGATGACATTGCGCTCCCTGAACGCTTCGCGAAACAGATCGCCTTTATGCGCGAACATCCCGAGGTCGGGATGGTGGGCTGTCAGTGTCGTATCACAAGCGATTCGGATGGACGAATACGACCCTTCAACTTTCCCGAGACGCATGATGAGTTGATCGATCTGATGATGCGCACGAGTGCGGTTGTTTTCGGCGCATGCACTATCAGGCGGCGTGCTGCTTTACTTGCAGGTGACTTCGACGAATCTCTCGTTGCCGCCGAAGACTATGATTTTCAGCTTCGTATGCTTCGACTGACCCGCATGCATAATATTGGGGAGGTGTTGCAGGAAATCATGCTCTCCCAGGATTCACAGAGCGTGCTGCGGCAACCGGAACAGAATACTATCACGAAACATAGCGCCCTCGCCTTTCTCGAACAGGAGCGGATTAGCCCGGTAGTTTTCCATGACGCTTTTCGGATCCGAATAGCGGAGGCACTGGTGCATTATTATTATGGTGAGCTGAGAGTTGCGCGAGACCACTTGTTGAGACTCGTCGTGCATTCTCCACGCTCCATATTGCTCTGGCGCTATTTACTCCCGACATTCCTCGGCGAATCAGCAATCAGGTTATTTCGCAGGCGCCATCTCACTCGATGGGTTGCGATAAGGTTTAAATTCCATCCTTCATTACGCCGCTACTTCCTCCCCTGAAAGAGATCGGTAGACTTGCAGCATCACCTGCGCCTCGCTCTCAAGGCGGTGATCGGTATGGAATGCAGTGAAGGATGCTGCGAACGGCTTCCGCCCGCGTTCCGCCGCGGCGCGAATCGCTTCTGTCATCGCTTCCTGAGAATCTGGCTCGTAATACAGGCCGATGCTATACGCCCGCTCCTGTTCGATGAACACACCCATGCGCGGAGCAATTACCGGACAGGCATGCGAAGCGAAGAGTATCGCGGTTCCGGAATGGAGAATGCGGCGATATGGCAGCGCACCGAAATCCGAGGCATCCATCAGCGCGGAAGCTTCCGCTGCGTCAATGAAGCGGTCGAGGATAACTGTGCGCGTCAATCCAGGCGCCCGAACAGACTGAATGGATTCTGCCTGGTCATGGGCATGATCGGGGACAGAAAACATTGTTCCACCAGGGACAGTCTCGGGACCGCAGGATTCCAACGTTTCATTCAAAGTCTCGGGATCGCAGAATTCCGCCCTTTCATGCACACTCTCAGGACCGAAGGCCGCCATTCCTTTTCCCGCACAGACAAGGACGATGCGAATGCCGGTGATTTCCCGACAGGCCCGAACAAAGTTGTCGTATCCCTTGTAGGGCTTCAGGCTTCCAAAAAGCAGAAATACGCACTCATCGGCAGCGATTCCGAGCTCTTCGCGCTTCATCTTCCGCTGCTGCTCGGAGAAGTCCACCAGCTCGTAGCTGCAATGCCGCGCGACGAACACCGCCTGCGATCGGCCGAACACGGCGAAAAGCTGGCGCCTCCCCTCCTCAGAAAGCGTGGTGACGGCATCGGCAGCCTGGCAGAGAGCAGTCAGATACATCCGCTCCCATCGGCGATGCGGGAAATCATGTGCACCACTGTCATGCAGCGTGAAAACAAAACGCAGGCCCATCGAGCGCAGCAAAAGCAGCGTCAGACCGCTTCGCAAGCCCCGGAGTACAGCCCGGACAATGCTTTCTCCCTCATACAGAAAGACAGGATAATGGATGTGGAGAACGTGCAGAGAATGATCAGCCTTGCTGCCTAATTGGAGCCTGCGCTTCCAGGCCTCGTGTAAACAGTTGCGGAGATGCAGCGGATGGATTTCGATGTTGGAAGAAAAGGACTGCATGGTCCTGTACACGCGCTGCAAATGGGGATTGGCTTCGTCGAAAGGACCATCCACATACACCTTGATCTGCCGGGATTTCCCGGAGCCGGCGATTTTCAGCTGGAGTCCTGTGGCTCTGCGCATCGAGCGGAGGATATCCGGCGCCAAAAGAACGTAGGCGGCGAATACCGTCAGCACGCCACCGGCGGCGGCAGCGAGTATGATCCCTGGTGAGGAAATGCCGGCGGCGCGGGGGACAAGCGTAAAGAGCAGTGGTATGAGTGATCCGATCAAGCCGGGCATCCATGCGAGCAGCAAGGGACGCAGCGGACGAACGAAGCTGCTCCGCAGCACTTGAAAGAAATACACGTTGAGGATGGTGTTCACTGCTACAAAGCCAATCACAAAGCTGTGAAGGTCCGTGAAAGAGAGCAGAACAAACGTAGGCAGCAGCACCGAAGCCGAAACAAGAGAGAAGCGCAAAAGACGCCGTTCATCGCCAAGGGCTACCAGGCCCTGGGCACCGAGAGAAAGCAGCGCCTGCCTCATGGCTTCAAGCGTCAGAAGTTGAAATATGAACACCGCGTTGGTCCAGGCGCTGCCGAGCAGAATTGGGACAAGCACGTCGGCGGTCACGAGAGCGGCGGCGAGCAAAGGAAGCATTATCGCCGTCACGAATCGAGTATCGGCGCAGAACAAGCGATAGACATGTGCTCGATCCGGGGCCGCCATCGCATAGCGGGGATAGCTGAGCACGCGCATCACGCCCGAAAAAAATTCCTGTACAACGGTAATCACCCGGTAGCACAAATGGTAGATGCCGAGCATTGCCGCGCCAAGATTTGCAGCAACCATCAAATCATCGAATCTGGTGGTGAGAAAGGTGCTGCTGTCAATGGATAAGATGCGCCAGCCGGAAATGTACCGCCCGAGACGGATCTCCTGCGCGGCAAGCTCGGAAGGACGCAAACCGCTGATCCGCCAGTATGCAGCGGCGCGCAGCACATGCATTGTCACGAGGTACAGCGCAAAGGCTGCGATGTCTTTTGTAAGGAGAAAGAATACGATCGCAGGCAGCCATGCCAGAATGCTGCTTCGCGCATCGGTTCGGGCAAGACGCAGAAATTCCTGTTTGCGCAGCAGCTCTGCACGAGGGAGAATCTGCAGAGCCTGCAGCGGCAATGCGGGAAGCCCCCACATCAGAAGGCGGCTGAGTCCGGGTATATGGAGCATCCCCTCAATTGCTGCGGCGAATATCGAAAGTCCCATAGCGAAGAGCAGCGCTAACAGCAGAGCGAATACGGCGACGGAAAGAGCGCGTAGGGATTTCCCTCCTCCCTCGCGCACAAGCAGAGGTTCATTGCCGAAGGATATTACGAGAAGAAGAATGGCAAGAGTGGTGACAAGAAATGCGACAGCACCGTATTCAGATGGTGTGACGCTTCGGGCAATCAGCAGATGGAGTGAAAGCGTCGCAATCGCAGCGAGAACGCGGGAGAGCAGCGTCCCGCCGTAGGCTTCGATATGCCGCATCCCATCGTCTGCAGGATTCATGCCGCTGCATTCCCGCGGCTCACGGGCGGACCCGGAGAACCATCATGGTGACGTCGTCGTACTGATTAGCTCCGCCGTGATGCTCCTGCGCCTGCGTGATGATCTGGAAGAGAATGTCCTGTGCCGAATGCGTGGCGTTGAGGCGGACCGTATCCCGCAGCCGGCGGATACCGAATTCTTCATCCGTTTCGTTTGTACTCTCGACGATGCCGTCGGTATACAGCACCAGCACATCACCGGGTTGCAGCTGAAGCGATTCTTCGTGGTATACGGTTTCCTGCACCATCCCGAGCGGATAATGCGAACCGTTTTCCGACCATTCGATCAGAAACGCCTCGCCATCTCGCACGAGCAGCGGCTTTGGAAGCCCGGCATTTGTGAAGCGCATTTCCAGCGTACGTTCGTCCAGCAGCGCGAAACAAACTGCGGAGAACATCTGGCGATACGTATCGCGGTAAAGACGGCGGTTTGCTGCCTCGAGTATCGTTCTCGGTGAATCTTCAATTTCGGCTGCGTAGCGCAGCGTGCTGATGGTCGAGGCCATGATCATCGCGGCGGACACGCCCTTGTCGGACACATCGCCCACAACCAAGCCCAACCTGCCATCAGAGAAATTGAGGTAGTCGTAAAAATCACCGCCCACCTCTCGAGCGGGCAGCGAAAGCGCAGCGATATCGAACACATCGCTCTGCGGCGTATGACTTGGAAGCATCGCGGTTTGAATGTGCTGGGCAATGAGCACATCCTGCTTGATGCGCTCCTTTTCTCTCAGATCCTCCGAAAGCGCGGCATTCTTCCATCCGAGCGTTGCGTGTTCGGCCACCGCCTGCAGTTCAGTCAGTTCTTCGTTGCCGAGCGTCCGGCCGCTGCTTTTCTTGCCCAGCAGAACGCAAACCCGAATTCCATCTTCATTGCTGATGCAGAAAAAAGCGTTGAGGGGTTGGAGCCTGCTGCCACCGGGAAGCGTGTTGATATTCATCACGACTCCCTTTTCGACATTGCTGAACACGATCGCCTGCTCGCTCAGTGCCGAAACCACGTCATCGGGAAGCGTGTCGCCGCCCAGCGTGCGCCGGATTCCGGCACCGCCCCATTCAACTACAGAAATAAATTCGACCTGGAGAATGCTGCGCAGTTCGCCCGCAAGTATTTGAATGATCGTCTGCGGCTCGAGTATGTTCAGCAAGCTGCGCGAAAGTTTCCTGAGCGCTTCGCTGCGCTGATATTCTTCGTGAAAAAGCCGGCGGTTGAGTATATCCTCGAGCCGGCCTTTCGCCAGTCCGATAAAAATCGCAATGACGGCAGTGACAATCACTGAAACCAGCAATGTATCGATGGTGGAGAATTCCTTTATCGCGGCGTCCAGAAACGTGAACAGTGCTATGAACACCGCCACGATGACAGTGGAGTATACCGCGTACAGCGTTGTGCGCTTGAAAAGGATATGAATATCCAGAAATCCGTAGCGAAGCAGCGCATACCAGAAACTCACCGGCAGAGCGAGCGTGATCAGAAGCAAAGAGGCAACCCGCAGCTCGATCGCGCCCGGAATCAGGGTGTCGTAGAATACGTACAGATGATTGAGCAGGATCAGGAGGATGAAGCCGAAGGTGAAGGCCACCATGCCCGCTCGCACCACGCGGAACACCCTCAGCGTCAACGGCGCGGCAGCGCGTTTTCGCGAACCGCGGAGAATGAAAAGTCCGAGGATGGGAGTAAGGATGTACACCAAATCCACCACCGTGGCGAATATGCGAATGTCGTCCAGCAGGAAATATTGTTGAATAAGAAAGCCGCTCCCCGTCAGCGCTGTGTACGGAAGATACACGAGCAGCAACCGGAGCTTCGGCCGTTCTTTCATAAACCACTCCTCCGGAAACACGAGAAGGAAATGGAGCAGCATCGGCAGGAACAGCATGAAAGTAAGTTCCGCCACCAGGGATCGCCATTCTCCCAGAGCGTTCCACCACGGCATATGCTGACTCACCGCAGTGGCGCTGAGCATGTACAGCGCATACGTCGAAAGGGTAAGAAAGAACAGTGCGGACTGCCGCTGCCGGGGCCTTTTCAGTAAAACGACAAATCCGATCATCAGCAGAATGAGCGGGGAGATATTGTTCACCACGAGGGTGGCGAGCGACATGCTCTTCCCGCGGATCTGATTCATGGATTCGTCGAGGATAACCGGAAAGCGTGCCTGGGAGCCGTCGCGCAGAAGCGTGATCTGCAGAGTATCGCCGATATGAATATCTGCGAGAAAACTCGTCCATCGCTCTCTGTCGAAATTCATCGAATCGAGCTTTATTTCGTTGATGCGCACCAGTACATCGTTCGCCTGAAAACGGACGTCCGGCTCGCCTTCGACGCTCACCACCGGAACGATGCGAATTCCTTCGGCAACATTCTCGACGGGAAACCAGGGGAGTCCCGGACGTGTGTACTGAATGAATATGCCGATCGGAAGCTGCAAGAGCGCCGTGGCCAACATTAACGCACCCGCAATGACAAAAAGTACATGCACTGCGCGGGACTCGATCAGGCGTGATTTCATCCAGTCTCCGGACTATGGATTTCAAACATTTTCTAAAATACGAAATCAACGATGGAATGTTGCCCTCGCAGGGAACTCCCTGCGATCCGTTCCGGTTGTCTGTATGCACCACGAATCTGAAGGCTCATCCTCCAAAAAGTTGGAAATGACGAGTTGGAAGACTCCTCGTATAAAGGGTCGAAACCGAGAGAATCTCATGCAAGAATTTTGGAATCAGCGGTACGCCGCCGCCGAATACGCATACGGCACCGAGCCGAATCAGTTTTTCAAACAACAGCTGCGCCTGCTTTCACCCGGACGACTCTTTCTCCCCGGAGAGGGCGAAGGACGGAATGCCGTGTATGCCGCACGAAACGGCTGGAGTGTTCACGCGGTCGATTACAGCGAAGAAGGCCGCAAGAAGGCGCTCTCCCTCGCAACGCAGCGCGGTGTTTCCATCACTTATGTGGTGACCGATCTCGCGGACTATGAGCCGCAGCGGGACCTCTTCGACGCAGCTGCGCTGATCTTCATACACTTTCCTCCTCAACTCCGCCGCATCATTCATGCCCGCGCGGTTGACGCACTGAAGCCCGGAGGCATACTGATCATCGAGGCTTTCGCGAAAGAACAGCTCAGCCGCGGCACGGGCGGACCCCGATCCGAGGAGCTTCTTTACTCAATGGATGATCTGCTCGGCGATCTGTCGGGCCTGGAAATCATTCACCAGACCTCGCTCGCAACAGCGATTCTGGAAGGCACCTTCCACAACGGGGAATCCGACATCCTCCGCATCGTAGCCCGGAAACCCGCGTAAGAAATCGTCACGGGCATTTCTGTTGCTTTCAAGGTTTATCGGGATGTACATTAGTCACCTGGAGGAATCCCTCCTTCGCTTTGCATGTCGAACCCGATCCACAGGATGAAATGCGTATTCTCGCAATACTGATTTTTCTCTCATGTATTTCTACAGCGCAGGCACAGACTCTCGGCAGCTGGAAGCGCATATCACATCGGACGGAATTCACGCTGTGGGATGTGACCTGTACGGACAGCCTCCGCTGCTATATCGTCGGCGACTACGGCGTCATCATGTACAGCACCGACGGAGGCGAAAGCTGGACGCAGAAGCTGTCTCCCAATCAACGCGCATTACGCAACATCCATTTCTTCAACGACAGCACGGGACTCATTTCCGGCTTCAACGGATCCTGCTATCGCACGAAGGACCGCGGCAATTCATGGACCGAATGTCCCGTCAACGTACCGACAAATTTCGCCGGATTAAGCGCTGTCGGCAACACAGTCTGGCTCTGCGGCACAGGCGGCGTCATCGTAAAGTCCACCGATCAGGGTGCGACATGGCAGACGCTGAACAGCGGCACCGACGTCGCGATCGATGCGATTTCTTTTGCGGATGCCAGCAACGGCTGGGCGACATCAGTGCAGCGCAAGGTGCTGCACACGCGCGACGGCGGGGCGAGCTGGCAGGAACAGAAGGTGGAAGAATTTCTTCCGATTACTACGGTCTGCGCGCGATCGGCAAACGAATGCTGGGTAGCGGGATATCACGGACTGCTGATGCGCACAATCGATGGCGGCCAGAGCTGGCAGCAGATCGAAGCGTACGAAACGGATTTTTTCTCTCTCAAGTTCGACGCTAACGGCACGGGCTGGGCGGTGGGCAAGCGCGGCGCGATCGTGCGGGGAGAAGACAGCAATCTGCGCTGGCGTCTGCACGACCTGACTACTGCCAAGGAATTGCACGCCATTTCATTTCTCCCGAATAATCAGGCACTGACCGTCGGCCTGTTCGGCATGGTCTTCAAGCAGCCACTGCTGTATCCTCCTCCTCCCGCGGCGCCAACGAAATCGACAGAGACTCCCTGAACATCACGTCAATTCCAGACCACGGAGACAGCATGAACATCACGGTACTTGGAGGCGGCATGGTCGGATCGGCCATTGCACGCGACCTTTCATTCGATTCCACTTTCACCGTCACCGTTGCTGATCGTGACACATCCGCGCTGCAGCGCTGCGAATCACCCGTCGTGCTCACCCGGCAGGCGGATCTCGCCGACGAGGCACAGCTGCACGAGGTCATCGCGCAGGCGGATCTGGTCATCGGCGCCGTGCCTGGGTTCATGGGATATGAAACCCTGCGCCGCGTCATCAATGTTGGGAAGAATGTTGTGGACATCTCCTTTTTTCCCGAGGATCCTTTTACGCTCGACGTGCTGGCGCGAGAGCATGGAGTAACAGCGGTGATGGATTGCGGTCTTGCACCCGGCCTGGGAAATATTCTCATGGGACGGATGAATGAAGAGCTGGATGAAATCGAGACCTTCCTCTGCTATGTGGGAGGCCTCCCGGTCATCCGCCGCAAACCCTACGAATACGGCGCGGTATTTTCACCGGTGGATGTGATCGAGGAGTATACGCGTCCCGCACGCTACATCGAAAATGGCGTCGAAGTGGTGCGGACTGCTCTCAGCGACATTGAGGAAATCGACTTCGTGGGTGTCGGCACGCTCGAGGCTTTCAACACCGACGGACTGCGGACGCTCGCCGAGACAATGACCGCGCCGAATATGAAAGAAAAAACCATGCGCTATCCCGGCCATGTGGCGCTGATGAAAGCGCTGCGCGACACCGGTTTTTTCAGCAAGGAGCCGATAGAAATAGCGGGACAGCGCATCGCTCCGCTCGATTTCACGGCAAAGCTGCTCTTCCCCGCCTGGCAGATGGCGGAGGGAGAGGAAGACCTGTCCGTCATGCGCGTAATCATTCGCGGGCGAAAAGGCGATTCCCGGGAAACCCACACCTACGATCTGCATGACCGCTACGACGCGGCGCTCGGCGTCACCTCGATGGCACGCACGACCGGATACACCTGCGCCTGCGCCGCGAGGCTGGTCGCCGACGGTAGCTATCGCCATCCGGGCATTTCTCCCCCCGAATTTCTTGGCGCCCGCGGAGCCGTCTACGACGCTCTCATGGACGGCCTCGCCGACCGGGGCATAGCATTCACCCACACCGTGAACGCTGAAATTTGATGTGTATGATTGGGGTTCACCAAGACTCCAAGACACAAAGGCACAAAATATTTATTATTGGAAAATTCATTTTCCACTGATCCTCGTGTCTTGGTGCCTTTGCGGCTTCGTGTCCAATTGCGATCCGGAAAAAGCGGAGTGTTCGGTCTTTTGGTTGATTATTCCGCCCATGTTTTCTACATTGGCAGGCAACCGCCGATTCACCATTTGACCCTAACTGGGGCAGCCATGGCCGAAAGGAATTCCTCCCGCAGATCTTTCCTCAAGAAGAGTACCGCACTTGCAGGATTGTCGATGCTGCCCGCTCCGCTGCTGCGCGGAAGCGAAGCGCTCGCCGCTCCGCCGGACGCAAAGCGCACGTACGCATATCCGAATCCGGGGCGCATTGTCATTGTCGAACACACTGGCGCGGTGTTGGGGTTCAACAACGTCAACGAAGGCGCAGTGCAGTACATGTTCGATCAGGGCATCATGCAGCTGGCCAACATTTACACTTCGCCGGCAAACGCGCTTGCCTCCTTTTTCCCCGGACTTACGACCAGCAAGAAAATCGCGCTGAAGCCGAATTTTCTCAACAGCATCGTGCCCACTCGCAAGGAGCTGACCAAGGCCGTGATCAACAGGCTGCGGGAGATGCTCGGCGGATTCCCTGCGGCGAACATCACCGCGTACGAGCGGCACAGCTTCAACGGTGTTGGCTATACAACTTCGTATTTCGGACACAACGTCAATCTCGTGCTCGACACCAGCTTTCCGAATAACGGCTACACGATTCTCTGCGATGGGAAAAACCGTCCCTACTCCGCCAGCCTGTACAATGCCGATTACCTCATCAACATGCCGGTGCTGAAAGACCACAGCTGCAGCAGCTCGCTGAACATGACGCTTGCCTTCAAAAATCACATGGGCACGGTCGACCCGGGCGGATCGATGGGAATTCACTGCAACAAAAACGCCGTGCTCGACATCATGGCCAGCAGCGTGATGACCAGCAAGCAGCGCCTGGTGATCCTCGACGCGCTGTATGCCGTGTATAACGGCGGTCCGGGAGGCAATCCCCAGGCGACCCCGCAGAAAATCCTGCTTTCGCAGGATCCGGTGACTATTGATGCACAGGGACGCATTCTCATCAACAATTTGCGCACGGCAAACGGACTCTCAGCCAAAAGCGCCTCCTATATAGATCAGGCCGCGGCCTCGCCCTACAATCTCGGCATCGCTGATCCGGCGCTCATGCAGATCGTTTCCATGAGCTTTCCGGTGGAGCTGGTGCTGTTCACCGCCTCGCTTATCGAAGGCACGGTGCGGCTGGACTGGCGCACGGAAACCGAAACGAATAACCGCGGCTTCGCGATTGAGCGCAGCGAGGACGGACAATCCGCCTGGCAGGAAATCGGCTTCGTCGACGGCGCGGGTACTACCACCGCTGCGCGCGAATACAGTTTTACCGACAGCGACCGCCCGGCGCTGCGCAATGTGCGCGCGCTGTTCTATCGTCTGCGGCAGGTTGATAACGACGGCAGCATCGACTACAGCGCCACGGTCGAAATTTCCCTGCAGCTCGACCAGGCGTCGTGGAATATCGAACCGAATTATCCGAATCCCTTTGTGCACGACACCGATCTGCCGGTGTTCCTCCCGCGCGAGGCGCATCTGCACCTCGACGTGTTCGATGTCACGGGCGCCCGGCTCATGACGTTGTGCAGCGAAACGCGTCCGGCCGGCATGCACTACATTCATTTCAATGCCCGCGACCTGCCCGCCGGCACGTATGTCGCCCGCGCCACCGCAGAGGGCCGGGTCCGTGAGGTGCGCATGGTC
>JBATDG010000124.1:0-17319 GCA_049663345.1 Bacteroidota bacterium | reverse complement strand
CGCTTCTCCTGAATTTACGCCTGAACACGAGTCACTCAATACCCCGTAACTTGTTCGAACCTCCGCAACCAGCCTCCGGATGGTGCCGGCGCGGTTGCCTGCAACCGTGCCTTCCGGAATTGCTGGCCGTTCGCTTTTGTGCTTTGAACGTTTACGGAGAAAGTGCATTATTCCCTTTTCTCTAAAAGGAGCTGAGCATGGTGAAGCATCTCGAACGTCATTACGCAGAGCGAATTGGCTGGCTGCGGGCAGCGGTGTTGGGGGCCAACGATGGCATCGTTTCCACTGCGAGTCTGGTGATCGGCGTCGCTGCGGCCAATGTCCCACATGGAGAAATTCTCATCGCCGGAATGGCGGGACTCGTAGCCGGCGCCATGTCGATGGCGGCAGGCGAGTACGTGTCCGTCAGTTCGCAGGCCGACACGGAGAAAGCGGATTTGAAGCGGGAAGCCCAGGAGCTTGAAGCGGATCCGGAACATGAGCATCTGGAACTTGCCAGTATCTACATCGGCCGGGGGCTTGATCGCGAACTCGCACATAAGGTCGCGTCACAGCTCATGCATCATGACGCGTTGGGAGCCCACGCACGCGATGAACTTGGACTCAGCGAAATCCACACCGCCCGTCCTATTCAGGCAGCATTCGCTTCCGCCGGGACCTTCGCCGTAGGCGCAGCATTGCCGCTGCTGATCGCGTGGGCTATTTCGTCGTCACTTCTTATCCCGTTAGTTGCCAGCGGGTCGCTGTTGTCCCTGGCTCTGCTCGGGGGACTCGCCGCTCGGACAGGCGGAGCAAGCCCGATCGTTGGTGCGGCAAGGGTTACCTTCTGGGGCGCGATTGCCATGGGCGCCACCGCCGCCATCGGAGCTGCATTCGGAACCGTAGTGGGGTAGCGCTGAGCACAAGCAGGGTTGACATCCGGGAGTAGATCATGTATCTTCATTGTAGATACATGATTTGTCGTAGAAAGGACGGTAGGTGATGAAATCAAAAATTCAGAAATGGGGAAACAGTTTGGCTGTGAGGATCCCGAATCCGTTTGTGAAGGAAACCGGAATGGTGTACGGAGCAGATGTTGATATCTCTGTCGAGAATGGGAAAATCATTGTCACACTGCAAGCAGTATATGAATATACACTCGACGGCCTGTTGAATGGCGTCCGCGAAGATAATCTGCACACTGAAATAGACACCAGCGATGCAGTGGGCAGGGAGATCTGGTAATGTCTGCAGTCTATTGTCCGTCGAGAGGGGACGTGATATGGATTTCGTTCCAACCGCAAACCGGGAGTGAGCAATCCGGACGACGCCCGGCGTTGGTGTTGTCGCCAAAAGCCTACAACTGCAAGGTAGGCCTGGCGCTGCTTTGTCCCATCACTACACAGATCAAGGGGTATCCATTCGAGGTTGTAATTCCCGAGGGATATCCGGTCTCCGGAGCCATTCTCTCGGATCAGGTGAAAAGCCTCGATTGGCGTCAACGCTCAGCTGCTCCACTTTGTGTATTGCCGGAGTCCTGCGTTCGGGAAACATTGAAGAAAATAAACATATTGCTCGAACCATAGTAAACTGTGATTATATGCTGACTAACTAGCGTACTCATAGTATGACGGAGGTACTGATGACGTTTTTGCATCGCCGATCCCGCTTCACCGACTACTGACGATTGCTCCCGCCGACCAAAAAGAAAACCGGGCCGCCTGCATTGCAGCAGACGGCCCGGTCTTTTTATTTCGGCTATGCTGGCTTATCGGCTGATAAGCAGCGGTTTGGTGACGTAGGAACCGGCGGATGAAAGCCGGACGAAGTAGGTGCCGGGTGCAAGTCCCGACATATCGAAGTGCATGGAATGGACGCCCGCAGGCTCGAAGCCGTTGCCGATTTCAGCTACGCGCTCGCCAAGCTGATTGTACAGCTCAAGATCCACCGCCATTGCCTTTCGCAGCACATAATTGATCGTCGCGGATTCCGAAGCGGGGTTCGGGAATGAATGCAGCAGTTCGAAATCACCTGCCAGCGAGAGACCTCCGCCTCCCTCCTTCACAGTGAGAACTGTGGTGTTGATTCCGATGGTGTCCGTGGCGAGAGCGTTGCCGTCCTCGTCGTATGTGGTCCAGCGAACGGTCGGAGTTCCTGCCGCAGCCGAATCACGTGCGACAACCAGATTAAAGCCGCCGCTGCTGCCGCCGGAAGGGATGGGATTTTCGAAGGAGTAGAGACATTCGGTCCCGCCCTGTTCGTAATCGTCGAGGGACTCCTCCTTGCTCAGAAGCGCTGTGCCAAGCCAATGGGCACCCGAACCGGCGATGATGACGTCGGACGGGGATTCCACATTGATCGACACCCACTTCACAGGAACACCGTTGCCGGGATTCTGCAAGTGGAGCTTCTTGGCATACACGCGACCCTTAATAGGATCGGTGAGCACTACGCCGGTACCGTTTCCGAGCTGCGCCTTCCACGGACCGTAGGTATAGATGCAGCTGTCGCCATCTGCGTGATGAACGACGAACTGCACGCTGCCCAGCCAGTTGCAGGAGTAATTAATCGAAAGGTTGAAGCTCACCGCGGAAAGCGCGCTGATGAAGCCTGTGGTCGGGATTCTCGAGTGCGGTGCGGTCCATGTCGTCGCTGTGTAATCGACGAGCAGTCCGCTGCCGGTAAGTGTACAGGGCGTCGGCAAAGGCACCGGTTTGATGGTGATGTAGGTGATCGGGGATGCGGGCACCTTCGTATTCATGATGGTGAATGAACGGGCCGATGATGTGAGGCTGCTCAGGACGTAGGGTTTCCCCTTGAAATCATCGCAGCGCTGCAGCGGTGTGCGGTCGCAGATGTACTGGAAGCGGAGCACGCATGAGTCCTTTCCATGATGCACGACGAGCGTGACCATGATCAGGTTGGACGGCGTGTTCGGATTCGCCTGGAAGTTGATTCCAATATTCGCATTACATGCCGGACTGTAGGTCAACACGCCAGACGTGCTGCCGACAGGTGCCGGGGTGACCGGCGGACAAGGCAGCGTTGTGAAGCTGGACAGCGTTCCACCGGTTATTGAGTAGGAAATCGATGTGATCGGTGTGGCCGAAGCGTTGATGATAGTGGCCGTGAATTCGCAGCAGACCGTATCGAGTTCGGGCTTCACCAGCGAATCACAGGGATGCGTGATATCGCATGGTTCGATATCAAAACAGACGCTGTCGCAAAGAATGCGCTTGACCGGCTGCGGACCCTGGAAGAATCCGTACCGAATGCAGACGAAGCTGTTTGTCGGCGGCGTATCGGTGAAGGTCAGCGTCTGTGTGCTGCTGCCGGCGGGAATATTCAACGTTGGAGGAGCAACGCTGCCCTGGAAGGATTCGAACCACATCGGAACGGAGCCGGCAGACGAATTCGTGAAGGAAAGGTCTACCGAATACGTGCAATTACCAGCGGCATTCGCACCAGTAGAAGTCACGGATTTAACCTGCGCCGAGACCGAATCGCACATGCTTGTTTCTCCGCAAGGCGGGAGGTCGAAGCAAACACTGTCGCAGATCGTGATGACGCCCTGAATATTGAATCCGTAGCTGATACAGACGAAAGTATTCGTCGGGGGCAGGTCTGTGAACGTCAAGGTCTGCGTGCTGCTGCCAACCGGGATCGTAAGCGTCGGAGGAGCAACGGAGCCCTGGAAGGAACTGAACCATATTGGAATGGGACTGACCGAGGAATTTGTAAACGAGAGATCCACCGTATACGTGCAGTTGCCCACAGCGTTCACTCCTGTCGAGGTGATTGATTTCACCTGTGCTGCAAGTGAATCGCACAGACTTGACGTGCTGCCGCATGGCGGCAGATCGATGCAGAGACTGTCGCAAAGGGTGCGGGCGCCAGTAGGCTCCAAGATTCCGTAGCGGATGCAGATGAAGTTATCAGTCGGCGGAAGATCCGTGAATGTGAGCGTATCCGTCGTTGTGCCAGTCGGGATGGCCAGAGGCGACGGAGTGACGTTACCGTAGGAAGATTCAAAGTAGCCCGTCGTTGCCGCGCCCGGATTCGTGATCGTCACCACGATATCGTAGGTACAATCGCCCTTCGGATCGACACCCGTGCTGATGATGGATTTGGGTATGACTCGGAAGCATTCATTGTGCGGGATGGTGTCTTTTGTGACTGTAACACAGGCGGTACCGGATTCAAGATTGCCGATGACCTGGTCTGTGTACAATACGCTGTTGATGAGATGCCGGACCGCTCCGTTGGCGGCAAAGGAATTACAAGACACCTCGTTGTCTTTCGCGCTTCCGGCAACCTTTGCCGTAAACATCGTCGTGGCGGTATTGCCGGCGCCGAGAGGTGCGGATCCGAAATACCAGCCGAGATTCTGGTCCAGAGCAGCGATGCCCGGGACCCATGAACCAAGTGTTCCGCAGCCGCTGGTAAACATCGGGGAGGGCGCTCCCGGGGGAGTAAAGATGTTCACGTTGGCGAAGCTCGTCGCATTCTTGAAGCTGGATGCGGACGGCAAAGAGCTGATCGGGGACTGGAAGCCGATATTAAATGCACTTCCTCTCGGACCGCAAGGACCGAGTATCAGATTGTCGCTGGGAGAATTATCCAGAGGAAGCAGATCCGCGAACGTCACATGCCGCAGACCAACGCTGCCGGGAGCGACCGTGAGCTGCAGCCGGTAATTCACATTGGATCCGGCAGTCGTGTTCATCGAGGAGGCCCAGCTGGTGGTATCCGCTGCGACGCCCTTGTCGAGAGAGAATCCCGTCGTTCCGATGACGTTGACATAATCAACGTTCGAGGGTGCCGGAGCGGTGAGGTTTCCGCCGGAGAGCAAGAAGCTGTTCGGAATGTTGCCGAGAGCGGTTGTGTCGGTCACTTTCACATCGAATTCGATGAAGTAATACGGCACACCGAATGTCCCGTACATGCCGCAATACCCGTAGAATATATTCTGACAGACAGCAGGGATGCTCGGGAGGGTGAAGTTGAGCGTGTTGCCGGTCTGCGACAGAGTGACGCCGGTCCAGTTGGACGTCGTCTGGCAAGGTACGTTCCATGCAGCGGCACTATAGTAAGAGGGATTGCCGATATACTGGAGATTCGGATTCAGGACGTCAGTAATCGTCGTTCCTGTCATCGCAAGGCCGCCGATATTCTGCACGCGCAGACGGTAGCGGAAAATGCTGCCCGGTGTGTAGGACGGCTGCTTGCTGCAGACTTCCTTCCAAACGCAGGGATTGGGAGCAGGCGCGGTAATGGTAAACGTCGCGCATGCCGTCAGCGGAGCAGTGCCCACGATGGACGCATGTGCACAGTTTGTCACAACCGTGCCGACCGTAGCGCTCAGCGGAATCGTGAAATTAACTTCGAGGTAGAGGCACTGATTCGGCGGGAGCGGCGAAGCCAGCGTCGCCGTCACAATGTTTCCAGTCAGGGTTGCCGAGAATCCGGGAGAAACGTAGCCGAGGGAAAGTCCGGTCAACGGTGCCGGGATGGTATCAGTGACAGTCATCGTGCTGATCGGGACGCTGCCGTTATTGCAGACCCAGATGCCGTACTTCCCGGCGCAGCCGGGCTGTCCGTTAGTGTATGCATATTTACTCAGCGTGCCGCTGGTGACGGTTTTGATTTCGACGCAGGTCTGGGCACTGTTGTGTACCGCCTGTCCGCAGGGATTATTAGGACTCCCAAGCGTACCCTTAAGCGTCGCCCGATTCAGTAATTGCGTTCCTGTCGGGAAAAGAACTGACGGATACAGAATGGAATAGGAACAGCAAACAGTAGTGTACATCGGAAGGGCAGACAGAGAGCCGAGATTCCAGGTCACTACATTGCCCGATTGTGTCGCACCGCATGTGGAGCTTGTCAGCATCGCACCTGCAGGCAAGGTGTCATAAACAACGGCGTTTTCGAGATTCAACTGTCCCGTGACGCCGACATTCTTGAAGACGCAGATCTGATAGGTGATAACTGAGTCCGCGGAGACATTGGGACAAGGACCCGGCTGCGTGCCGGCGCCGACAACCCATTTGCCGATGCTCCAAGGATCCATAGCGATGGCGCGGGTGAGTACGAAGCCAGTGCAGAAATCGACAGGCGTTCCGCTCAGCATTGCAGTCATGCACACATTATTTCGCGCGGATACGCCGTTGCAGGTAATTCCGTTGGGGAATTGCACGGTCACTACGAATGATCCCGAACATCCCGAAGGTACCGATGCCCAGGAAAGGGTCACCGTACCGGGTGAACCAATTGAGGGAGTGGTAGTCGCTGGCACGCCGCATGCGCTGGTGACGGTGAGACCCTGAAACGTCAGGTTTCCCGGCAGCACATCCGTGATAGTGACTCCCGTTGCTCCCGCCGGTATGGAGAAGTAAACCGTATAGGAGAAATTCTGTCCCGTCGCGATGGCAGTATCACTGACGACTTTTTTCAGTGTGAAGCCGTTGGACTGTGCCTGCGAAACGTAGGACTGTGCACTTGCCTGAGAACCCGCCGCCGCGGATAGAAACAGCAGCAGCAGAAACAACACTATCCGTTCCGTGTATCGTATCATGACCGTGTCCTGGAATGTGAAAAAGGGAAAAACCAACTTCGTTTTTGTAAATACAGAATCCACCCGCAAGACCTCGAGTACCCGAATGGTTGAGCTCTGTCCATGCTCAACGGAGTGTTTCCGGTTCGTTGTCAGCGGTAGGGAGGTGCTTTCTTCTGATGAGTTCTCCATTCCCCGGAATGCACCGATGGCACATCAGAGGCGGAGGACTCACTATGTTTATTGAGAACAATTCTAACCTACAATGAATCACATCGAAATGCAATGGGTCTTACGATTCTGATTGAATTATGCAGTTCTTTGCTTATCTTCCGATCACATTATCCAGAGGATTGCAATGGCAAAGTGGCTCGGACTCTCCAGTATGCTCATCGGTGCTATCGGACTTTTTTTCGGGTTTTATTATCTCGGAGAGAATCCAGGCAAGGCGCTCAACATCGTTACACTGACCACGGTCGGGATTGTGGGTGTGCTTGCCTTTGTGCGCCATGTTGTGTTTCATAAATCAGATGCGAAGCGATTGGGCTGGGAGACGGAACGCCCTGACTGGATGTTCGAGGTCGGCTTTGCGAATCTGGCTTTCGGGTTCATGGGCTTCTTGACGGTCCTTGCACATTGGGGTATGCAGGCACAGGCAGTAACGGTATTCGGCTACGCAGTGTATCTGTTTCAGGCATCGATGCTCCATGGCTATCATTATTTCGCCGATCCGGTGCGATCCCCTTCGCGCCTCTGGAGAAGCTGCCTTGCCACGTTGTCATTTGCCGGGATGATGACCTATTTTACTGTTGCAGCACTATCCACTAATCTCTGACACACTGGATGCATTAATAGAGGTTCTAGCAATGCCGGACACAAACCGAAGCATCCTTGTCACGGGCGCTACTGGATATATCGGCGGCCGCCTGGTGGCGAAGCTGCTTGAAAAGGGGTATCGCGTACGCTGCATGGTGCGGGATCCCTCCCGGCTTCAGGGACGACCATGGCAGAACGCTGTCGAGATTGTCGAAGGCGATGTGCTCGATGCGGACAGCCTCGAACCGGCGATGCGCGGAGTCTCAACTGCGTATTACCTCATCCACAGCCTTGCCAGCGGATCCGATTTTCACGAGCGGGATTTACAGGCTGCGCGGAATTTCAGCGCTGCGGCCGAGAAGGGTGGAATCGAACGCATTATTTTTCTTGGAGGGCTCGCCGCCACATCTCCCGAACTCTCCGAACATCTGCGTTCGCGTCAGCAATCCGGAGATGCACTACGGACGACGGACATTCCCGTCACGGAGTTTCGCGCGGGTGTGATTGTCGGTTCGGGAAGTCTCTCGTTTGAAATGATCCGCTATCTTTCCGAGCGGCTCCCCGTAATGATCTGCCCCCGCTGGGTCTTCACACGCACACAGCCTATCGGCATTCGCGAGGTGCTCGAGTATCTGGCGGCCGCGCTGGAGGTGCCGGAAAGCGCCGGCCGAACTATTGAAATCGGCGGGGCGGATGTCATCACCTACGGCGACATGATGAAAATCTATGCCGAGGTCCGAGGGCTCAAACGGTTGCTTCTGCAGGTCCCTGTGCTTACCCCCCGGCTTTCATCGTATTGGGTAAATATCGTCACACCGATTCCGGCTGTCATTGCGCGTCCGCTTATTGAAGGACTTCGGAATGAGAACATCGTGCACGAGCACAGTGCCCGGGAATTGTTTCCTGCCATAAACCCTGTTGGTTATCGGGAATCGGTCGCGCGTGCTCTTGCCCGGTTGAATGCCGACACGATCGAAACGATGTGGAGCGATGCGCTCAGCAGCAGTCAGGGCGACATTCCGCCGGTGAAGCTCACAGTGCAGGAGGGCATGATCATGGAACGACGACAGCGCGAAGTCTCTGCTTCCGCTGCGGATGTTTTCGCAGTATTCGCAGGCATCGGAGGTGAGCGGGGGTGGTTCGCCTGGAACTGGGCCTGGGAAGTGCGAGGCTTCATCGACAAGATCGTCGGCGGGGTTGGACTGCGGAGAGGTCGCCGGCATCCGGACGAGCTTCGCGTCGGGGAGGCGCTCGATTTCTGGCGCGTGGAGTTGGTCAAGCCGGGACAGCTTCTCCGATTGCGTGCGGAAATGCTGGTGCCGGGAAAAGCCTGGCTGCAATTTGAGGCGGAGCCACGCGGAGACGGCAGAGCACTGCTGTCACAAACCGCATTTTTCGCACCAAAAGGTTTGGCAGGCTGGCTCTACTGGTACCTGCTTTACCCCATGCACGCATTGATCTTCAACGGACTTATCAAGCAGATCGCTATTCGTGCCTGCACAGCTGTTGAGCATTGATGCAGCGATCCAGGATTATCAGGTGAATCTGAAAGCGGAACTGGAGATGCGCCATCTGCATCAAAAGCTGGATCACCTTCTTTCGCATCAATGGGAGCGGCTGATCGAGATCCGGGAAATCCAGATCGACCTGATGAATGAATGGCGTGGACGCGAGTAAAATTGGAAACTCTGTTTATTGAGCTGAGAAAAAATTTGGATTGGTCGAAATGGGCTTCGATTAATCCCCGAAATCGATATATTCTTTGTTAGCCGTCCGCAGACGATAAAACAGAACTGTAGGGCGTGTGGATTATGCGCATCCCGTATGCAAACGGATTTACCGCGTAACGCAATCAATGGAATATTCTTTTACTCGCAGAGGATAGCAGATGGCCAGACCAAATTATTCGTTCGCAAAACGCCAAAGAGAGATTGCCAAGAAAAAGAAAAAGGAAGAGAAGCGTCTGAAGAAAGCAGAAGCTGGTTCGACGCAGGATGACGAACTGGTGTTGACGCAGATCGATGAGTTTGGGAATCCGATCATCGAAGATGTGGATGACGATGACGACGACGATGATGATGATGACGATATCCCGGTTCTCTGAATCGGGAGTGACTTCCCAGCTGCTTTGCTAAAGTAACCTTCCGGGATTGCGCGTCCGCGCGCTCAATGGGACTTTCCTCTGAGGTACTTTGTCAACTGCCTGCTGCAAGGCGGCCGGTTGTCTGCCTCTAATCATGCATTTACTACATCTGATGCCGGGATGCGCGGTTGAGGTTGTTTTCTACCGGGCTTGACTTCGTCAACAATAATGTGAACATTTAACTGTATTTCCCCTCCTGCATGGTTTGCTTCCTGCTGGCACCGAGGCTGTCCTGCGGACGATTCTGTCAAACCCGTCAGTTAATAAAGAGTTTATGCTAGTATATTACGGCATTTATGCGCTGCATATGTGTGCGACGTATGTGTGCTGTGCGCGTTTAGATGCATGGAACCATGAGCAGCAGAAAGCAAAAATCATCAACGAGAGCAGCTACAGTCCCTGAAGCATCTTCAGGAGATTCAGCAATTGAGTGTCAGTCTGAGCCCATAGATTTCCAAATCGTCGGCATCGGAGCTTCGGCGGGGGGACTGGAAGCGCTCGAGCTGTTTTTTACCAATATGCCGAGAGCAACAGGGTTGGCCTTTGTGGTCATACAGCATCTCGACCCTGACTATGTAGGAATCATGCCGGAGCTTCTGCAGCGGTGCACCGAGATGAAGGTTCTGCAAGCGACAGACAGATTGCGTGTGGAGCGCGATCATGTGTATGTCATCCCGCCCAACCGGAGCATGTCTCTGCTCAATGGCGCGCTGCACCTTTTTGAGCCTGTTGAGTCCCGCGGCCTTCGGCTGCCGATCGATGTGTTCTTTCGATCCCTTGCCGATGAGAAGCGGGAGAGAAGCATTGGCGTCATTTTATCCGGAATGGGATCAGATGGGAGCCACGGACTGAAAGCCATTAAAGAAAAGAATGGCGTGACTGTTGTTCAGCTACCGGAGTCGGCAAAATTTGATGGTATGCCAAGGAGCGCCATTGATTCGGTGGTCTGTGACATTGTGGATGATGCCGAGAAACTGCCTGCGAGGATTCTGGCCTTTCTTGAGTATGCTCCGTCTGCTTCCATGATTCCGGGGATCGGGGTCGAATTTCAGAGCAACCTCGAAAAAATTATCATTCTGATTCGGGAACAGACAGGCCATGACTTCTCTCTGTATAAAAAGAGCACGCTATTTCGGAGAATCGAGAGAAGAAAGGGAATTCACCAGATTGAGAAAATTCAGCATTATGTCCGCTTCCTGCAGGAGAACCCGGGGGAAGTGCAGATTCTCTTTAAGGAACTGCTGATCGGCGTGACCAGCTTTTTTCGCGACACAGCCGTATGGGATGCCCTGAAGGAGAAAGTACTCCCTGAATTGATTGCGAACCTGCCGGATGGCTATGTCTTGCGTGCGTGGGTCCCTGCCTGTTCAACGGGAGAAGAAGCATATTCCCTTGCCATGTTGTTCAAGGAAGTCATTCAACACTCCGGGCGACACAACAGCCTGACCCTGCAAATTTTTGCGACCGATATTGACGTCGACGCGATTGAAAGAGCCAGAAGGGGCTACTTCGTGAAGGGGGTCGCGACGGAGGTCCCGTCCGAGCGATTAAACAAGTTTTTCTCTCATGATTCGGATGGATATCGGATAAATTTCGCTATTCGCGAAATGGTGGTGTTTGCTCCGCAAAATGTTATCAGGGATCCCCCGTTCACCAAACTGGATATTCTGCTTTGCCGCAACATGCTGATTTATATGGAACCGGTGCTTCAGAAGCAGATAATTTCGCTCTTCCATTATAGTCTGAACTTGAATGGAGTGCTTGTCCTCGGCAGCGCCGAGACGCTGGGATCCAAGCAGAATGGTTTCATCGCATTGGGCGGTCCGCTGAAAATATTCAAGCGCATCGCAACCGACCTTCCGCCCGATCAATATCATTTCCCCAGTTCTTTTCATCAATACAAGACACCGATGCGAGAAGTGAACCCGACCAATAAACCTGTGGAGAACATCCAGGTTCTCACTGATCAGATTCTCCTGCAGCGATTCTCTCCGGCAAGCGTTCTTGTGAATGCGGATGGCGACATTGTTTACATCACCGGGAAAACCGGAAAATATCTCGAGCCAGTGGCCGGCAGGGCCAATTGGAATATCTACGCCATGGCGCGGGATGGACTTCGGCCGCTTCTTCCAAAAGCACTCCGGGACGCAGCGCAGAATTCTAATCCGGTGGTGCTGCATGATGTCGTAGTGAATGGCGAAGCGAGAGCGATGCCCGTGGATGTTACAATTCAGCGCATCGACGAGCCCAAAGCCCTGCAGGGGTATATTATCATCGTATTTTCAGATGCCCCTGCCCGAATCGAAACTGCTGCAGGAGCGCAAACACCGGGTCGGAGAGGGCGGCCAGACCGAGAAAAAGAGCTGGAAGAAGAGATACAGCACTTGCGCGAGGATTTTCAAGCCATCCGGGAAGAAATGCAGACGTCTCAGGAAGAATTGAAATCTACGAACGAGGAGCTGCAGTCCACGAATGAGGAGCTGCAGTCCACAAACGAAGAATTGACGACTTCGAAAGAGGAAATGCAGAGCCTCAACGAAGAACTGCATACGGTAAATATGGAGCTTCAGACCAAGGTAAGTGAGTTTATGCTGGCGGAAGCCGATATGAAGAACCTGCTCAACAGCACGGAAATCGCAACACTTTTTCTCGATCGTGATTTGAACATCCGGCGCTACACGGATCAGATAACCAGCGTCTTCAAATTGCGCAGCACAGACGTCGGTAGACCGTTCACGGATATGGTCCACGACTTGAACTATCCGGAAATGGCTCGCCACGCAAGCGAAGTTTTACGAAAATTAGTGCCAATGGAAACGGAAGTAGAGACGCGTGACGATCGATGGTTTCGTGTGCGAATAATGCCGTACCGAACTATCGAAGACCGTATCGATGGCCTGGTGATGACCTTCACCGACATTACGGCAACAAAAACTCTTGAACTGAAATTGATCGCGGCGAACACCTCGCTGCGTGATAGTTCCTCTGAATCGTAAGCTGATGAAGGCCTGAATAATCTCGACTGATAATAATTTGGATTTCTACATGCACAACCAGATCGATGGCGCAAGCAATGATGAACTCCGCAGGAAGGCGCTGCAGCTATTGAAGCAGAAAGTGAATAATTCCGGAGCAATATACTCTGAGGCCGAGGCCGAGGCGCAGAAGCTCCTGCACGAACTGCAAGTGTATCAGATTGAATTGGAGTTGCAGAATGAAGAACTCAATTCCTCACGTGCGGAAGCAGCAGCCATAGCGGAAAAATATTCAGCGCTGTACGAATTTGCTCCCGCGGGCTACGTGACGCTTGCAGAGGGTAGTGTTGTTCAGGAAATAAATCTGCACGGAAGCACACTGCTTGGCATCCCGAGATCAGCCCTGCTGAACACACCCTTTCAGGTCCATATCTTAAACGAGAGCCGCCCTGTCTTCAGCGATTTCCTCGCATTGGTCAGCGTCAGCGGTTTGCAGGAAACCTGTGAGATTGCTGTCCCCACCGATACTGGCGGCTTGAGATATCTCCATCTGAATGGCATTTATAATGAGAAGGTGGGGCATGTGATTGTCACAATGATCGATATTACCAGGCAGCGGCTGGCGGAGGAGCAATTGGTTGCTGCGCAGGATAAAGCTGAAGAAAGCGATCGTTTGAAATCCGCATTTCTTGCCAACATGAGTCATGAAATCCGGACCCCGATGAACGGCATTATGGGATTCACCTGGCTGCTCAAGGAACCGATGCTCACGGGGGAACAGCAGGCGGAATACATTGACGTCATCGAACAAAGCGGTACCCGCATGCTGAATGTCATCAACGATATTATCAGCATTTCGAAAGTTGAAGCGGGATTGATCGAACTCGACATCACGCAAACAAACGTGAACAAGCAAATCGACTATATCGCTACCTTTTTTCGCCCTGAGATCCATGACAGGAATTTACAGCTGATCGTTACAAAGCCCCTCCCGGATGATGAGGTGTTCTTTGAAACCGATCGGGAGAAGCTCTATGCCATTCTCACGAATATCGTCAAGAATGCGATCAAGTTTACTCCGGAAGGCAGCATTGAACTCGGGTACCAGAGAAAGGAGGACCAGTTCGTATTCTTTGTCCGGGATACGGGAATTGGCTTCGATGCTGAGCAGCGAGAGATCATCTTCGATAGATTCAGGCAAGGTAGTGATGCCGCTCCGCGTAAATATGAAGGGTCGGGACTTGGCTTGTCCATCTCCAAGGCTTTCGTGGAAATGCTAGGCGGCGTAATCTGGGCTGAGAGCGAAAAGGGGAAGGGAGCGTCATTTTATTTTACTCTCCCCTGCGATGGCGAAAAAATCGATTCATCCGTGCCCGACGTTTCATCACCTGATAAAGTTCCCGGGCGAAGAATGAAGCTCCTCAAGATACTTATCGCCGAAGACGATGCGATTTCCGACAGATATCTCACTCACGTGGTCGGGCCATACAGCCGGGAAATACTTCACGTGCGTTCAGGAAAGGATGCCGTTGAATGCTGCCTGAATGATTCGGAGATCGATCTCGTGCTGATGGATATCAGAATGATGGAGCTGGACGGCTATGAAGCCACGCGCCTGATTCGGGAGCAACGGGATGATGTTGTCATTATCGCGCAGTCTGCACTCGCTCTATCGAATGAGCGCGAAGTGGCCATGGAGGCTGGATGCGATGACTATATTGCAAAACCGATCGATCATGACGAGTTGATCGCCATGATCAAGTCGTATTTCCATATGCCATCAACAGCGGTGTGATTATCCCGTCAGTAGTCCGCGGCAGCGGTAAAGGGCGCGGTTACAGCCTCTTTCTTCGGACTTCATACAACATCAGAGCTGCAGCGACGGAAGCGTTGAGCGATTCGACTTTGCCCCACATGGGAATGCGCAGCAGGATGTCGCAGGCTTTTTTGATCAGCGGCCGCAATCCCTTGCCCTCGCTTCCCACCACAAGACAAATAGGCCGGTAGCCATCGAATCCGATCATATCGGAGTCGCCTTCGGCATCGAGGCCGGCCACCCAGATATCGCTTTCCTTCAGCTGCAGCAGGGCCTGATGCAGATTGTCTACCCGCGCAATGGGAAGATGCGCCGTCGCACCGGCTGAGGTTTTCACAACCACATCTGTGATTGGGGAGGAATCCCGATGCGGCAGAATGATGCCGTGCACGCCTGCGCATTCAGCGGAGCGGAGAATGGCGCCGAGGTTGCGCGGATCGGTGACGTTGTCCACGGCCAGATAAAACGGAGGATCCTGCTCGTGCTGCAGGGCGAGCAATTCATGAAGGGACAGCTGCGTGATTTCTTCTATCAGCGCAACGATGCCCTGTGCTTCGCTCGGAGCTCCCAGCCGGTCAAACTTTTGCTTGTCGAGCTGGGTGACGAGCACATCATGTTCGCGCGCGTAGCGCTTGATTTCGTCGACGACATGACCCTGCGTGCCGAAGCGGACAAAGATCTTCGCAACGGTTGTGCCTGATCTGAATGCCTCGATGATTGGGTTTCTTCCGTAAATGTACATGCTGCCTCGTAAAAGAATCGATGTTGCAATTTCTGAATGGCGGGCGGCTATGACACAGTCGACAGCCCGAGTTGTTCGCGAATGCGCGGACCAAGAATTTCTCGAATGCCGCGATGCTCCTCTTTGCGCAATTGAGGATCATCTTCAATGACGTCAAATGCGCGCTCGCGTGCGCGCTGGAGGATGTGTCCATGCTCGAGCAGATTCGCGATGCGGAACAGGGGAAAACCACTTTGCTGCGTGCCCCAGAGGTCGCCCGGACCGCGGATTTCCATATCCACTTCGGCAATGCGGAAGCCGTCTGTCGAGTCGCGCATTGTGTCGAGACGCCGGCGCAGGTCGCTGATTTCTTTCTGTTCGTCGTCAGTACGCGCCTTGCCGGCGAAATAGAGCCGCTTCGATGTGACGAGTATGCAATAGGACTGCTTGTCACTGCGGCCGACACGCCCCCGCAGCTGATGCAGCTGCGCGAGTCCGAAGCGCTCCGCATGCTCGATGACCATGACAGTGGCGTCGGGAACGTCGACTCCGACTTCAATAACGGTGGTCGATACGAGAATGTCAATCTGCCGTATTTTGAATGCGCTCATGATCGCGTCTTTCTCTTCGGATTTCATGCGTCCGTGCAATAATCCGAGCCGCAGCTCCGGAAATACCGCTGTGCGCAGGGTCTCGAATTCTTCCGTCGCAGCTTTCAGATCGATTTTCTCCGATTCACTCACCAGTGGAAAAACGATATACACCTGATTCCCTGCAGTGACTTCGTCGCGCATGAACTCATGCACGCTTTCAAGATCTTCTTCAAAGCGGATCGCGGTTCTCACCTGCTTGCGGTTGGCGGGGAGTTCGTCGATCACCGACACATCCAGATCGCCGTAGAGCGTCATCGAGAGTGTGCGCGGAATAGGGGTCGCGGTCATCACCAATACGTCCGGGGAGGCCGCTTTCCCGCGCAGGTCGGCTCGCTGCATTACGCCGAAGCGATGCTGTTCATCAATGACAACAAGACCGAGGCGGTTGAACTGTACGGAATCCTGAATGAGCGCGTGCGTGCCGACGACGATGTGCACATCGCCGTTGGCGATGGAGGCGGCGAGCTGCTGCCGCTGTCCGACTGCCTGCTGTCCGGTGAGCAGCTGCACGTTGAGACGAAGGTCATCGACAAGGGAGGTGATCGTGTGGAAATGCTGTTCAGCCAGAATTTCCGTCGGCACCATCAGCGCACATTGATGTCCGTTATCCACGGCAAGCAGCATTGCGAGCAGAGCCACAACTGTTTTTCCGGAGCCCACGTCTCCCTGGAGCAGGCGGTTCATCGGCTGCGGACGCCGCATGTCGCCGACGATTTCCCTCAGCACGCGTTTCTGTGCTGCGGTGAGTTCGAAGGGCAGGCGGTGAACGAGATCACGGGCAGTGGGACTTTCTCCTTCAAACGCGATCCCGGGTGCAGCGCTCGCATACATTCGTTTTCGCAGGGCGAGTTGGAGTGAGAGCACGAAAAATTCATCGAAGATCAGGCGGTCGCGCGCGGCTGCCAGCGTCGCGGTGTCCGGCGGACGGTGAATCGTATCGATTGCAGTTTGGAGAGGCATGAGGGCATCCCGCTTCAGCGCTGCGGGGGTGTACCAATCGCGCAAGCCGCCGAGATGCAGCTGAAGCACGGAGTGCATGAGCTTGCGAAAGCCGCCATGTCGGTTGAGGCCGACTTTCTCCAGTTCGGCATTCGACGGATAGACCGGCACGATGCCGCCGGTATTAATGAAAGCCAGCGTTTCGCCGTCCTGAAGGCGGTCGATATCCGGGTGGACCATACTGGCCTTTCGTCCGTAGAGCTGCACTTCACCGGAGACGGCAATATCCTCGCCTTCGCGGAAGGAGGTCTGCCAGTAGTTGATACCCTGAAAGAACACAAGATCCATCGAGGATCGCTGGTCGCGGAGAGTGACAACTAGTCGCTTCCGTCTCGCCTGAACTACGGCAACCTTCCCGATGCTTCCCACGACGGTCACGATCATGCCCGCATGCTGAAACAGATCCGAGATCGGAACGATAGTGCTGCGGTCCAGGTAGCGCCGCGGAAAATAGTAGAGAAGGTCCCACGCGGTTTGGATGCCGACGTCCTGCAGCACGCGCGAGCGTCCGGGACCCACCCCCGGCAGTTCGGCCACGTTCACAAGTTCAGGTGAGATCGATGAGTCAGTCGGCATTACACACAACTTCCCGGTGGAAAACCTTCAAGCTACATCCCCTCCCGCTGAAAGGCAAAGTCCCCCTCCCAGGACCGTGAAGCAAGGG
>JBATDG010000123.1:0-32580 GCA_049663345.1 Bacteroidota bacterium | reverse complement strand
GGTTGCTGCTTGGGAGCAGAGCCGGAACAACAAGAATGCTGCTATCGACTGGCAATTCTCAACAGCAGACGCTCGTGTGAAGCTCAAAAGGCTTTATCCGACATATGATGCGTGACGTGACACTAGTGGATCGGCGCGAAACCTCACGTTAGGCTATTCCGTTGCCAACACGGGGACTTTACACTACAGTGCCGGAAGAATTCACAGTGCCGGGAGCACGGGAGCGTTTATTCGCTGGTTCAACCAATCGTTATTCGACTACGGCAATGCCACAAATAGCGGACTGTTTCCCCTCAGCGACGATGGGACGAATGATCGCAGTCTTGAAATCTGTACAATAAATTCAAATATCGACGACATCAATTTTTCATCCGGTGGAACCGTTTCCGCTCGGCATGTTCCATCTACCACCTTTTCCACGGTTTCCCCTAGTTTTGACGATGCTCTTTTAACAATCGATCGTAAGCATGACATGAGATGGATAGTAACCTCAGGCGGTGGACTGATGGCAGAAGATTTGGATCTCAGAGTTCGCGCGGGAGGCATCGCCGGTTTGACCTCGCTCAACGATTTACGACTTATCGACGGCGAATCATGGAACAATGGTTTTGCAGTAGGTGCTCATGCTGGCACTTCATGGCTCGTAAGTACGCCGATGATCTCGAGAAGTAATCTGTTAAGTGACGATTTTATGAATACAAGCTTCTACATCGGTACGAACAGCGGCATTAATCCTGTTCCGGTGGAGCTTGTTTCCCTTTCGGCCCGAATTTTGGACAAAACGGTTGATCTGCGCTGGAAGACCGCCACAGAGCTGAATAACTATGGCTTCGAAATTCAGCGGAATGCGAGTCCTGACGGTTCGTTTGACAAAGCAAACTGGACGAGCGTCGGTTTTGTGGAAGGCAGCGGAACGAGCATGTCTCCGAAGTCTTACTCCTACACCGATCCCCTGGTCGCAGGCAGCAAGGCGATCCGCTATCGCCTGATGCAGATTGACCGCGACGGCACGACAGACTATTCCGACGTCGTGGAAGTGGTGCCCGGCGAATCATCGTTCAGCCTCTCGCAGAACTACCCAAACCCCTTCAACGCGCAGACTTCGATCGCCTACTCGCTGAGCGCAGAGAATCAAGTTTCGCTGAAGGTCTATGACGTGCTCGGCAATGTTGTCGAAACACTGGCTGATGAATTCCAGGGCGCAGGTCGCTATGTCCGGATGTTTGATCCGACTCGCCTGAACCTCAAACCCGGCCTCTATATGATCAGCCTCACGGCCGGCGGCAAGGTGCAGAACAAGACCATGATGTACCTGCCATAACTTTCGATCTCCCTACCCGGGCCGCGGCGGCCGCTTGCTGCTTGTGCAAACAAGTTTCAGGCGCCGCCGCCAAGGCCTGATCGCCGATTCAAAACACCCCCCGAGCAGGAATTCTGCCGGGGGGTGTTTTCGTAATATCAACCGATACGTGAAGCTGCCGGGGCGTATTAGTTTCCTTAACAGCACGCCAAAGTGTACGATTACAGAACGTATTATTCCGATTCAATTCTTAATAAGAATTAATTATGATTTCTGAAAACAGACTTTTATCTTGAAAAAGCCTGAATAGCGGACCATTAGAGCCGATTATATTCACCAATGTCAGCAACATTCAATAACGGGAAAATGAAAAAGCAGCGGATTTTGCTTGAGCACTCGAACGGCAACGCCGTCACGATGCTGCGGTGCTTCCGCCGCTACGGCTTTCAGCGCTCCACTCAATAAGGAATACGGGACGCTGCCGGAAGGGATAATTCCGCCAGCGACTGCTGTCTGTATCTGCATCCATACAAAACCTGCCCCAGGGCAGCCTCTTTAACAAACGTCGTCTGGGAAGACACGCGACACTCACCCCGCCACGGGACAGAGCCATACGTAGCATTCATCCATGAAAAACACGACGCTCTCGTTTTGCCGCCTGGTAAAACCGGGAACGGAATCCAGCAGGAAGCTATGCTATGCGCACTGCAATGAGGCGGAGCCCTATGCGGCGGAGCCCTATGCGGCGGAGCGTCAGAAAACGCGCGACACCTACGCCCTGCCACGAGGCAGAGCCGTATCCAGCGCAATTTCAGTGAAGTCCGCAACACACACGCTCGGCAAGAAGGATGAGCTATACAAATACTCCAGAAACGCACTCAACGCACGCTGTCGGAGGACAGTAATGACAATCAGCCGAAAATTAAGGGAGCCCTTCGGGGCATATTTCAACCAGCATCGAGGAGCAATCATGAGATTCACCAGTTTGTCGCTAAACTCAACCATCCGTCGAAGCGCATCTTGCACAAAGAATCTGTCCGTTATCCTGGTCATGCTGCTGCTTCTCGCAGCTACGGGACATGCGGCAATCTTCACGAGCGTCACCTCCGGAAACTGGCATGTCGGCGCCACCTGGGGCGGCTCCACCTATCCCACCGCCGCCGATGACGTCATCATCGCCACCGGCACAACAGTGACGATATCAAGTGCGGCGGATGCAGTTTGCGGGGCCTTGACAGTCAACGGAACGCTCAATGTGAGTTCATCGACGGCGTCAAATCCACTCACCTGCTCAGATGTAGAAATCTCGGGTATTCTGAACTGTGATATCGGTCTATTAAAGCAGCTTGCTGTCGTGGGAACAGTTGTCATTGCATTGAATGGAACAATTAGTCAGTTGAGTGGCACCATATGGGCAGAAAGCTGGGAGAATAATGGGACATTTTCTGCAGCTGCAGGAACTCGCGTTCAAATTTCCGCGAATTCCTCAAGTGGGCAGACAATTTCAAATGGGGGTTCAAACGGTTTCAAACAGTTACTAATCTCCGGAGGTGGTACGATTTTAGCCCTTAGTGCGATAGAGGTTACCGAGGCATTGGGAATTATTTCTGGAGCAACATTCGATATGGGATCCCAAACTCTGTCAGGCCTTACAGATTTAACCAACCAGACTTCTGGATCAGGTATACTCAAAACAATAAATAATTCGGCAACCCCAATCCCTTACGTACAATCCTCGAAGTATAGCTTCGCTGTGGATTATGCTGGCGGATCACAAACCATCGTTGCATCTGATTACACAACGCTAAGCGTAAGCGGTTCAGGTACAAAAACCCTCAGCGGAGATGTTAAAGTTAGTGACCAACTCAACCTGTCGGTAAATGGATGCGTTAGGCTTGGCGTCTCGGGCGGCTATAATTTGACACTCGGAACCGATGGCAGTTCTCCTGGAACGTTAACATATTCGAGTGGTCACATATATGGGCACTCGGGAGCATTTATTAGATACTTTGATGGCTCAGTCTTTGGCTTTGGTGATCTAAGTGGATATTTCCCATTGGGTGATAGTGTGTTTGTTCGTAGCGTGTCCATTTCGACAGCAAATACAAATCCACTTCAGAATCTTGCTGGTGCGATTGGAATATCTCATAACCCGGAGACCGGGTTTACGGATATTGCAGGATTTATTGATGATGGTTCGTTGATAAACCGGCGGCACGATATGAGCTGGTCAATATCAACATATGAAGGATTAGTAATGTCCGGTATAGACATGTACATCGTAGCCGAAGGCATCGTGGGTGTTGCAACTTTGAGCGAGTTGCGGGCAATTCGTGAAACAGATGTTGTCGGAACAAATAGTCCCGCATTAGGCACGCTAACCTATCCGGTTGTGTTTCGTCTTGGTCTAAATGCTGATGGGAGCAATACTGCTGGCTTAACAAACACGATAATGAACACCTTCTACATCGGCTCGAATAGCGGGGCAAATCCATTACCGGTGGAACTGACATCGTTTTCGGCGCGGCTGCAGGACAATATGGTGGACCTGCGATGGAAGACTGCGACGGAGCTGAATAACTATGGCTTTGAGGTGCAGCGGAATACGAGTGCTGATGCTTCGTTCGATGAGGATGGCTGGATGAGCATCGGCTTTGTGAATGGCAGCGGAACAAGCATGTCCCCGAAATCCTATTCATTCGCAGATCCGCTGGTCGATGGCAGCAAGCTTATTCGGTATCGGCTGATGCAGGTCGATCGCGATGGGACGACGGATTATTCCTCCATCGTGGAAGTCGTGCCGGGTGCTGTGAACTTTAATCTGTCTCAGAATTATCCGAATCCGTTCCAGGCGCAAACTACGATTGCGTATTCGCTGAACGCAGAGAATCAGGTTTCACTGAAGGTGTATGACGTACTCGGCAATGTGGTGGAAACACTGACGGAAGAATTTCAGAGCCCGGGCAGCTACGTCAGACAATTCGATCCGGCCAGGATGAATCTCAAACCGGGTCTCTATATGGTCAGCCTCACGGCAGGCGGTAAGGTACAGAACAAAACGATGATGTATCTGCCGTAAGCCAGGCCTTCGTAGGCGGAGAGCGGAATACACAGCCGTCATCTGCTGAATGAGATTGCAGGATAGCTGATAAAAACACATGGCTATGAAATGAACAACCCCCGGACAGTTGGATTGTGCGGGGGTTGTTCGTTCACATTCAGTTCGAGAGTACCGCGGTAGTTCCGCTGCCTGGAAGCAGGGCGCGCTGGTGCGCGCCATTCCCAGGGGGGACTACAGCGCTCCGCGGGAGGAAGCAGGGCGCGCTGGTGCGCGCCATTCCCAGGGGGGGACTACAGCGCTCCGCGGGAGGAACCAGGGCGCGCTGGTGCGCGCCATTCCCAGGGGGGACTACAGCGCTCCGCGGGAGGAACCAAGGCGCTCTAGTGCGCACCCATCCCAGGGGGGACTACAGCGCTCCGCGGGAGGAAGCAGGGCGCGCTGGTGCGCGCCATTCCCAGGGGGGGCGGACTACGGCGCGTCGGGGGAGGAGGAGGGCGCGCTGGTGCGCGCCCATCCCGGATGTGTTTATTACAGCTTCTGCGTGAAGACGTCGAGCACGGTCTTGAGACTGGGCTCGCCGATTTCCTGAAGTTCGTACTGCACGCGGACGGACGGCTTCTTGAAATTGACGATGCGCTTGAGATCAATCGGGGTGCCGATGACGACGAGGTCGCAAGGCACTTTGTTGATCGTCGCGGTCAGATCCTTGATCTGCTGATCGCTGTAGCCCATGGCCGGCAAAAGGACGCCGATCTCGGGATATTGTTCGAAGGTCTTCTTGATCGTTCCGACGGCGTACTCACGCGGATCAACAAGCTCGGCGGCGCCGAATTTCTCGGCGGCTACCGTGCCGGCGCCGAATTGCATCTCACCGTGGGTGAGCGTGGGGCCATCTTCAATCACGAGTACCCGCTTGCCCATGATCTGCTCGCCGCGCTCGACGATAAGCGGACTCGCTGCATCGATGATCTGGGCCTTCGGGTTGACGCTGCGGATGTTGTGGCGCAGTTCGAGGACGTCCATCGGTTCGGCACTGTCGATTTTGTTGATGATCACAACGTCGGCCATGCGAAGGTTGGCTTCGGACGGGTAATAGCTGAGTTCGTCGCCTACACGCAGGGGATCGGCCACAACGATGTTGAGGTCGGGTTTGTAAAACGGCATGTCGTTGTTTCCGCCGTCCCACAAAATGATGTCTGCTTCCTTCTCGGCCTGCTCAAGAATTGCTTCGTAATCCACGCCGGCATAAATGATCGTGCCGTTGACGATATGCGGCTCGTATTCTTCCATTTCCTCGATCGTGCATTTGTGCTTCTTCAGATCGGCGATTGAAGCGAAACGCTGCACCTTCTGCTTGGCAAGGTCGCCGTACGGCATCGGATGACGGATGGCGGCCACCTTGAAGCCCATGGCCTGAAGGATGTTCGCAACCTTGCGGGTGGTCTGGCTCTTGCCGCTGCCCGTGCGGACGGCAGTCACGGAAACGACCGGCTTGTTGCTCTTGATCATCGTATCCTGCGCGCTGAGGATTTTGAAATGCGCACCGCAGGTGGTCGCAATCGAGCCGAGGCTCATGACGCGATCATAGGTCACATCGCTGTAGGAGAACACGACTTCCTTGACGTCGAATTTTGCGATCAGCTTGGGCAGGTCAGCTTCGACGTGAATGGGAATGCCTTTGGGATACAGCTTGCCTGCGAGGGAGGCGGGGTATTTGCGTCCGGCGATGTCGGGAATCTGGGCTGCCGTGAATGCCACAACATTGTACAGGTCGTTGTCGCGATAGACCAGATTGAAGTTGTGGAAATCACGGCCGGCGGCGCCGACAATGATAGTGTTAATGCGATTCTGAGTAGCCATGGATCACTCCATTGGTTGATGAGAAAGGATTTATTTCGATGTCAGTACTTTTTCAATGCGTTCGAGGGCCCAGTCGATCTCTTCCTTGGTGATGACAAGCGGCGGGGCGAAGCGGATGATGTGCTCGTGCGTCTCCTTGCAGAGAATGCCTTCTTCCTTGAGAGCTTCGCAGAAAGGACGCGCCTTCGTATCAAGAACGAGGCCGATCCACAAGCCGCGGGCGCGGACCTTAACGATATGCTCTGAAGGAATTGCGCGCAGACGTTCGGCGAAATACGCGCCGAGTTCGAAGGAGCGATCGATCAGCTTTTCGTCCTCGATCACTTCGAGGGCGCGAACTGCAACCGCGGCAGCAAGGGGATTGCCGCCGAAGGTGGAACCGTGTTCCCCGGGCTTGATCACGCCGAGGATGTGCTTGTCGGCGAGGATGGCAGAAACCGGATAAAAGCCTCCGGAAAGAGCTTTTCCGATGATGACGATGTCGGGACGCACGTCTTCGTAGTAATGCGCGAACAGCTTGCCGCTGCGTCCAAGCCCGGCCTGGATTTCATCACAAATGAAAAGAATGTTATTCTCACGGCAGAGTTCGGCCACAGCTTTCAGGTATCCGTCGGGGGGAATCACGATGCCGCCTTCGCCCTGGATCGGTTCGATCATCACGGCGCAGGTGTTCTCGGTGACTTTCGCCTTCAGGTCTTCGATGTCGCCGTATTCATGCATCGGGAATGCTTCGGTGCAGTAGGGACCGAATCCTTTGAACGATGAAGGATCATCGGAGAAGCCGACGATGGTCGTCGTACGGCCATGGAAGTTTCCGGTGGCGACGATGATCTCGGCCATATTCTCAGCGATGCCTTTTACATCATAGGCCCAGCGGCGGGCGGTCTTGATCGCGGTCTCAACGGCCTCCGCACCGGAGTTCATCGGCAGCGACATTTCGTAGCCGGTCATGTCGTGCAGCTTCTTGTACAGCAGCGGCAGACGGTCGTTGCGGAATGCGCGGCTGGTCAGCGTGACGTTTTTCGCCTGCTCTACAAAGGCTTCGTAAATGCGCGGGTGGCAATGGCCCTGGTTCACAGCGGAGTAGGCTGCGAGACAGTCGAGGTACTTTTTCCCCTCGACGTCGGTCACCCAGGCGCCTTCGGCACTGTGCACGACCACATCCAAAGGATGATAGTTGTGTGCGCCGTATTGTTCTTCAAGGGCGATGTAATCTTTGCTCTTCATGAAGGATCCTTGCGAAGATTCGTGTGTATGTCGTTTTATTTGTCTTCGAGCAGCATGGTCAGCAGGGCCATGCGCAGGTAAAGGCCGTTCTGCGTCTGCCGGAAATACGCCGCGCGGGGATCGTTGTCCACTGCATGGTCGATTTCTACGGAACGCGGAAGCGGGTGCATGACGATGGCGTCGGACTTCATCGAAGCCAGCACCGTCCCGTCTATATTGTATGGCGTCAGGTCGATGTCGCTTTTCAGCAGACGTTCGCGATTGATGCGCGTCTGGTAAACGACATCGACGTTGGGGAGAATACCCGCGGCACTGTTCGCAAGTTCATACGAAACGTTGTGCTTGTCGAGGTATTCGAGAATGTCGGGTTTGATCTGCATTTCATCGGGAGCGATGAAATACATTTTCGTGCGGTCGAATTTTCCGAGGAGGTAGGCGAGGGAACGCGCGGTGCGCCCCTGATCCATGGCTCCTATCAACGCGACGGAGAGTCCGTCGAGCGTCTTGCATTCGTTGTAGATCGTGTACAGATCGAGCAGCGCCTGCGTGGGATGCTGTCCGCCTTCGCCGTCGCCGGCATTGATCAGCGGCACGGTAGAAAAAGCCGACGCGCGCTTTGCTCCGCCTTCTTCATGATGACGCAGCACGATCACATCGCAGTAATGTCCTATGATGCGAATGGTGTCTTCGAGCTGCTCGCCTTCCACTTCGGAAGAAAATTCGCGCGCCTGTTCGGTGGAGAGTACGCGTCCGCCCAAACGGTACATGGCGGATTCAAAGGAAAAGCGGGTGCGGGTGGAGGGCTTGTAAAACAGCGTGCCCATGATGAAGCGTTCGTAGTCGCGCGTGCCGCCCCGGGCGACGATTTTCTCCATCGACCTGGTCCGTTCGAACAGCTGCATGAGCAGGGGAACAGTGAACTGCTGGGATTCAACGACGTGTCTGAGGTTCATGTCTGTTGCTCGTTCTGCTGTGAATATTGCGTGACGGTCATGCGGCCACGATATGCGTGCCATCGCTGCCGTCGATAGCCGCGGTCAGAAATTCGAAGCTGGTGATGATGACTTCCTTGCCGCCGTCGCGGATGAAGCGGATGGCAGATTCGACTTTTGGACCCATGCTTCCGGGCGGAAACTGTCCCTGGTCGTAATAGCCCTGCAGTTCATCGGCAGTGACGCGGTCCAGCGCTCGCTGCGTGGGCTTCTTGAAATCGAGATACACATGCCTTGCGTCGGTACTGATGGCGAAGAGATCCACGCCCAGCCTTGCCGCGAGCAGCGCCGAGGCGCGGTCTTTGTCGATCACGGCTTCGGAACCAACCACGCGGTCGCCTTCATATTCAATCACCGGAATTCCGCCGCCGCCGCAGGCGATGACGATCATGCCTTCATCGAGGAGATGTCTGATGATTTTTTGTTCGAATACTTCTTTCGGCTCGGGCGAAGGAACCACGCGGCGGTATCCGCGCGCGCTGTCTTCGACGATGTCCCAACCCAAACGGCGTTTTTTCTCCTCGGCTTCCTGCTTCGAATAAAAGGGTCCGATGGGTTTGGTGGGATTCTTGAACGCCGGATCATCGGCATCGACGCGCACCTGCGTCAGCACGGTAATCACCGGAGTTGTGAGTCCGATTTGCCGAAGCTCGAATTCCATCGCGCGCTGCAGGAGATAGCCGATTTCGCTTTGCGTCGTGGCTACGCACACGTCGAGGGGATGCGTGTACACCTCGCCGGCCGCGCGTTCGGAGCGCAGGAGAGCGGCCCCCACCTGGGGACCGTTTCCATGCGTGATCACAATGCGCCAGCCCTTTTTTACCATCGCGGCGAGCGTGCGGGCCGTCGCGTGGGCGTTGGCCAGCTGCTCGTCGATGGTACCACGCTCACCCGCGCGGATGAGCGAATTCCCGCCGATGGCAATCAGTGCTGTACGGGACATGCGCGGCCCCTTATTTCTTCATCAGTTGATACATGACGGACTTCTGCGCATGCAGGCGGTTTTCCGCTTCCTGGAAGACCACCGAATTCGGAGCGTCGATCACACCGGCGGTGACTTCGTCCCCGCGATGTGCAGGCAGGCAATGCATGAACATCACATCGCTTTTCGCATGCGCCATCAGATCTTCATTCACCTGGAAGGGCATGAATATTTTGCGGCGTTCGGCTGCTTCGGCTTCCTGACCCATCGAGGCCCACACGTCGGTGTACACCGCATCGGCATTCTTCACACCTTCGACCGGGTCGTGCACAACTTCGATTTTCGCACCGGTCGCTTTAGCGTCCTCAGTAGCGTGACGCCATGCGACCAGATTCGGCTCATAGCCCATCGGGCAGGCGATTGTGACATCCACACCGAGGCGGGCGCCGGCGAACATCAGACTATGCGCGACGTTATTGCCGTCGCCGACATAGCAGAGTTTCAGACCTTTGAGATCGCCTTTCACTTCAGTGATCGTCAGGAAGTCCGCCATGGCCTGGCAGGGATGCGCGTAGTCGGTGAGTCCGTTGATGATGGGCACGGAAGCGTACTTCGCCATATCTATCACGATCTGGTGTGCGAAGGTTCGGATCATAATGCCCTGCACCATGCGCTCGAGATTCTTGGCCACGTCGTGCACGGATTCGCGCTTGCCGAGGCTGATTTCAGCCGGCGAGAGATACAGCGAATATCCGCCGAGCTGCTGGATGCCGATGTCGAAAGTCGTCCGCGTGCGCAGCGACGGCTTTTCGAAAATCATTGCGAGGGCCTGGCCTTTGAGCGCTTCCGCATACTTTGCGCGATCGGCTTTCATGTCCAGCGCGATGCGGAAAGTTTCGAGCATTTCCTCCTGGCTCAGGTCGCGGACGGTAAGGAAGTCTTGTGCTTTCACGAGAGCGTACTCCTTTTGGCACGGTTGTGCCGTGAGAATGATTTGAATGTTGAAATTATCTGAATAAAAGAATTGCCGTCGGATGACAGGACGAAGTCGGGGAGGGGAGGGGTTAGATGGGGGCGTCGGTACAATAGTGTTTGAACTGCAGAATCTTCCGCGACCGTGTCGTGCAGCGATCGAAGGCAAGACATGCCGCCATGCGCGAATGCTGCGCGTCCCGGTATGTATGTCTGATCAATTGCTCGTACATAAGTCTTGGTGTTTTATGAACTTTACTCCATCAATACAAAGATCGGCATAGTAGCGCACTTGTACAAGGCAAACGTACCGGAAAACTTCAAATCGTAAGAGAAATTGAGAGCGGATGGTGATAAATGGCTAATGGCTGATAACTAATGGCTGATAGCTGAAGAAATGGCTAATGACTGATAGCTGATGGCTGATGGGGCACAGCGTATGAGCCATTAGTCATCAGCCATTAGCCATCTCTTTCGCCATTGGTTATTTCTTGATGCTTAAGCCTAGAATAATCCCCAACGCGACACTCCATACAGCCGCGAGGCCGATCTGAAATTCCTTCGGGAGGGCGAAGGTGATCGTGTGGGCGGGAATCCAGAACCAGACGAGAGTTTTCAGCGCGGTTTCGATTCCGGTGAAGCTCCAGCGTCGTAGGATCAGGTTATCCTCGACGCGGTGGAAATACATCATTTGCGGACCGAAAAACACATTCGTAAACACCGACACGCTGAGGGCCCAGCCGATACCTTCGGCGCAGAATCCGGGGAGGAGTCCGTGCTCAATCAGCGCAAGGACGGCGCCTTTCATCATCGTGAAGCCATACTTGATCACGATGCCCAGCAGAGCCCAGGCCAGCATTTTGCCCAGCATTTCCAGCGGCTTGTTTGGCAGTCCGATCTTCTTTGTCCGCAGCGTATGCGAAATGATTTCTCCCAGCGTCCCCAATATCCCGAACTGCACTGCCGCCGACGTCATCGGCTGGCTCGTGACCCAATTGATGTACCAATCCATAATTGCCGCTTCACTCATTCGTTGACAAATACCGGAGATAAAGATACGGAATAGGGACAGAGGCACAAAGGCACAGAGGCACACAGGACCGCGGAGCGCCAGCTCCGCGCTCTGGCGGAACTTCGGCGTGGCAGGCCCACAGGACCGCGGAGCGCCAGCTCCGCGCAAGGGACCGCGGAGCGCCAGCTCCGCGACTACGCCCCGCCGCTCGCTTCGGCCCCGTCAACCCGCACCGCAAGCATTATGCAATCATGTTTTGGAAGCGGTTGCAAAAGGTAATATATTGCCACCTTTAGTATGCATACAAAGGAGACTACCCGTGAGTACTGCCATAAAGCTTGACGACAGCCTGGTCGCATCTGCTCGCATCTACGGCGAGGCGTCGCATCGGTCGGCGCCGAAACAAATTGAACATTGGGCAACGCTTGGACGCATTGCCGAACAGAATCCTGAGTTGTCCTATGAATTCATCATTGGCCTGTTGCGGGCACGCGCCGAGGTCAAAGCCGGTGACGTCAGCGAGTACAAGTTCGGATGAAGGTTCTTCAGACTAACGAGTTTGCGAAAGCCATTAAGAAACTTCCAAAGCAGCAAAAAGCAGACGTAGACAGAGCCGTTCGGGCCATTGTCGCCAACCCTTCGATTGGTCAGATGAAAGTGGGTGATCTGGCCGGCGTGCAAGTCTACAAGTTCAAGCTCAACCGGCGGGAAGCGCTGTTGGCCTACGAGCATGATGAGCCCAACATCACCTTATTCCTCCTGAAACTTGGCCAGCATGAAAATTTCTATCGCGACCTAAAAAGGGGCAATCCACAGGACGCGACTGAGACCGAAGACTAGCCAGACTACTACATTCTTGGTATCTTTCGCATGCGTCGCGAATAAAAAAGGTGAAGACGAATGAGCAACTCTGCAGAAATCAGATGGCATCAACGTTTTGCGAACTTCAGCAAGGCCGTGACCAGACTGCTGGACGCCTGCGAGCAAGAGCATTATTCCGATCTTGAACGGAGTGGACTTGTCCAAACCTTCGAATTCTCTTTTGAGCTTGCCTGGAATACACTCAAGGATCTTTTATTCTATGAGGGATTGGAAGCCAAAACACCCCGAGAAACTATCCGTACTGCATTCACCGCAGGATACCTGAGCGAAGACGAAGCCGCGACTGCAATTGACGCTCTCGATAAACGCAATCTACTCAGTCACAGTTATGACGAAGCAGCGGCTCGCGAGGCTGAATCATTGATCAAGAATCATTATGCACCGATGCTGAAGACCTTGCATGAAAGGTTGGGCAATAAAATGGATGCCAAATGAACGACGGGTTGAGCGCAATTGCGCGTCGGGCAATTATCGATGTCCTGCGAACTCTTCCGACTCTTGAAAAAGCGGTGTTGTTTGGTTCGCGGGCGATGGGGACGTTCACACCGGAATCCGATATCGATATCTGCCTCTATGGCGACACCCTCACACTGACTGACCAGGCCGGTTTGGCGGCAAAAATGGAGGCGCTTCCCATTCCTCAGCGCGTTGACTTGCTGAGGTACAACACGATCAGGAATCAGGCCTTGCTCGATCATATCCACAGGGAAGGGAAGCTGCTCTACGAAAAATGACTTCCTCATCACGGAATGGAGAATGGAGCAGGAGATGATCATGAACAGATGCGCATGGTGCGGGAGCGATCCGCTTTACGTCGCCTACCACGACGACGAATGGGGCGTGCCCGTTCACGACGACACGCAGCTTTTTGAATTCCTGATTCTGGAAGGTGCACAGGCCGGACTGAGCTGGCTGACGATTCTGAAGAAGCGGGACAACTATCGGAAGGCCTTTCACAACTTCGATGTTCGCCGCGTCGCGAAGTACGGGGAGAAGGACGTCGAACGTCTCCTGGCTGATTCCGGCATCGTGCGCAATCGCCTCAAAATCGAATCAGCCATCAGGAACGCCCGGGGTGTTCTTGCCATTCAGAAGGAGTTTGGCTCGCTCAATGCATATCTCTGGCGATTCGTGGATGGCGTCCCAATCCAGAATACCCGAAAATCCATGGCCGAGCTTCCGGCAAAAACCGAACTTTCCGACGCAATGAGCAAGGACCTGAAAAAACGGGGCTTCAATTTCGTCGGCTCGACGATCTGCTATGCCTTCATGCAGGCCGTCGGTATGGTGAATGATCACACGACGGACTGCTTTCGATACCATATCGTCAACAAGTAGGGAAGAGAAATATTACTTGATATAACCACTCTATACGGTTATATTATTCCCATGTCCAGTTATCAGGTCCGCATACGTAAAAAGCTTGAGCGGGGACTGTTGAAGTTGCCCCGCCATGTCCAGAAGCTCTTCTATCTGCTCATCACCGATCTGCAGATGGACGGTCCGATACAGAAAACCTGGCGAAATTTTTCGTCACTCGGAGGTGATCGGTACCACTGTCATTTGAACTACAGATTCGTGGCGTGTTGGACGTGCCGAAAAAATGAAATCGTCATCGAGGTGTATTATGTTGGCTCTCGTGAAAAAGCCCCGTATTGAACTTTCCCTGCATGGCGACAATGTCGCCGAACTTATCGCGTGGATTCGGAAAAAGTATGACGTCGCCGTGCTTTCCGAGGAAGGGCAAGAGGATTCGACTCCTGTCGAAGGAACAGCATTCTGGAAGGAGATGGAGAAGAATCGGGTAGGCAATCTGCTTGCCGGTGCCCGGCTGAAGGCCAACCTGACGCAGACGGAACTAGCGGAGAAGGTCGGGATCCGCCAGAATATGATAAGCGATTACGAGAATGGCCGCCGCCGCTATTCTGACGATATGGCCCGGCGGCTGAGTCAGGTGCTCATGGTTCGGGAAGAGCATTTGCGATATACGAGCGGCAAGGGCGATCCCGACGGGGAATAAGCATACTGCGTCCGGGGCACCGTACACGTGCCAGCAGTTCGTGGTCACGAGGAAGCAACTCTCGAATTGTCAGGTCTTTTGTTAGATAGAAGTCAATGACTGGCCCCCTGTTTTACCGGCGGTGGAATACAGAGAAAAATCCCCTGTGGGGTGTATTGACATTTTATACCTCCTGAGGTATATTCTGAATATATACCTCAGGAGGTAAATAATGGAATATATTATTAGGACTGCAGGACAATTGGCGATTGCGCTGCGATCAAGGCGGAGACAGCGAGGATTTACTCAGGCAGAAGTCGGGAAAGCGATCGGACTTCTTCCAAAGACGGTATCCGGACTGGAGACAGATCCAGAACGGGCTTTATTGCGGAGCTTCTTCCAATTGCTTTCCGCACTCAATCTTGAGCTTGTTCTGCGACCGAAGGGCGAGTCTCATTCCGATTCCTCGCTGGAGTGGTGACCATGGGACGTCGCCGACTTTCAAGTACACTCAATGTGTGGATGAACGGTGAACTGGTCGGGACCTGGCAGATCGGGTCAACCGGGCAGCACGAATTCACGTATGCGCAGTCCTGGCTGGAACATCCCGCAGCGCGTCCAATATCATTGTCGCTGCCGCTGTTGCCTGCGTCGCAATCGCATCGGGGGGCAGCGGTGGAATATTTTTTTGAAAACCTCTTGCCCGATAATCGTGATATTCGTCAAAGGATACAGCAGCGCTTTTCCGCCAGAGGCACCTCCGCTTTTGATCTGCTCGTCGAAATAGGTCGGGACTGTGTGGGCGCTTTGCAGATCTTGACAGAGGATGCTCCCCCTGAGGGAGTTCGCACAATACAGGCAGATGAAATCACCGACTCAGAGGTCGCACAACTTCTCAGGGAGGCAGCGGGTAGTCCCGAGCTGGGGCGATTCTCTAATGACACTTTCCGAATTTCCATCGCAGGCGCTCAGGAGAAAACCGCGCTGCTTCGGCTCAATGACCGTTGGTGCATACCGCTGGGATCGACTCCCACGTCGCATATCTTCAAGCTTCCGCTCGGAACAGTCGGCCGCATACGTGCCGATCTGTCGGCTTCAGTAGAAAACGAATGGCTCTGCTCCCGCATACTGCATGCGTATGGACAGGAAGTCGCGCAGTCAGAAATGCTGCGATTTGAAGATCAGTCCGCGCTCGTCGTCGAACGATTCGATCGAAAATATTCCCCTACCAGGCAGTGGATTATGCGTCTGCTGCAAGAGGATATGTGCCAGGTCCACGGCATTGCACCAGAACAGAAATACGAGAGTGAAGGAGGACCGGGAATCGAAGCAATCATGCGGATTCTCCTCGGTTCTGAGAATGCGGAGTCAGATCGCCGTGCATTCTTTCGTGCACAAATACTCTTCTGGCTGATCTGCGCGATTGATGGTCATGCGAAAAACTTCAGCGTGTTCATCGGTCCTGAAGGGCGCTTTTCGCAGACTCCCCTCTATGATGTAATGTCGGCATATCCCATCATCGGAAGGGGACGCAACAAGCTTGCACGGCAGGACGCGCGGATGGCCATGGCAGTGTCCGGCACGAACAGACATTATCGGTGGGATCAGATTCAGCGCCGGCACTGGGAAGAGACAGCGGCCCGATGCGGGTTCGCCTCAGAGATTGATTCGGTACTGGAGGAAATTGTGTCCCGGACACCGGCGGCGATTCAGACTGTGGAGGCAGAGCTGCCGAATCGATTCCCATCCGCAGTATCGGAACCGATACTTGAAGGCCTCCTCGCTGCCATGAAGCGTATATCATGAAAAAGGTGACTTCCGGCTGCACACCCCCCGTTTCAGCGAAGACGCGATGGCAAACAACCTGAAGCTTGTCGAAAAGGTCAAGGAAATCGCGACGGCGAAGGAAGTGACGCCTTCACAAGTGGCATTGGCATGGGGGAGCGCGATTAAAAACCAGCGCATCGCATTTCCAACCGCCGCAGAAATTGCCGGAGCACCGGCGGCCAGTGCAGCGTCATACGCAGCAGGTCTATTGCTCTGAGAATTATTCCACAATCGGCGCGTTGAAAGTCCCGATGACGTGATGCGAGACGTCCGCATAATTCCACAGCGTAAAGTCAAAGCTTCCGCTGCAGCGTCCTGTCCCGACATCGAATTCCGTGATCGAGATCGTGCTCCGATCGTCGTCACGCGTACCGAATTGCTGATTAATGACCGGACAGCCGTACATGGTAAACGCATGGGATTGAAAGACATCTTCTCCGAGGAAATAGGTGCCGACGCCATGAAAATCGGATATACGCACCCAGAATGCCTTGAGTCCGGACCCTTCGAGCACAAACATCGGGTCATTGCCTGACGTGACTCCGACGCGCACCGGCGGATAAGGCCAGACCACCACAGCGCCATACTCGGTAGAGTCGAAGGTGTAGAGGAGAGAGCATGCGACGGGCTGTTCGATAATCTGTCCAAGCGTTACCCGCCGAAACTGTTGCGAAGATACCGGTGGACCGGGCCGGGAGAAAATGAGTTGGTCACCGTCGATGGAGAAAGTTACCGTGTCGTAATCGACAGGGGTAACCGATCTGCCGATCGTGTTCGACCCGACACAGTAGTACAGATCCGTGCCGCAGGTTTCACTGTTGATTGCGACGGACCCGTCGCGCCAGTCCACGGCGAGCTGAGTGAAGGTCCCATCCGCTTCGATGTGCAGGCCGTACTGTCCGCCATTCGTCCCGAAGTTACCGGCGGAATCGCATTGCATCCAGTCGCCGACCAGCCGCGCATCAATTCCCGTTGACGGACAGATCGGGGTCTGCACTACCGTCTCATCCTTCGAGCAGCCTGCCGCAAACAAGAGCAGGACAACAAACAGGAGTGCAGGGAGAATTGGAAGCGCGGGAACAATCGCGAGCGCGGTGCTATCCCACTTACGGCCAGTGTCGGAAAGCAGAACGGACGGCATGGGCTCCTCCGGTGTCATGTGGAAACGGATATCCGATAATATCCTCCATTGTCGCATCGAAGTCAATACAGGATGGGGTGACCTGAGCGGAATCCCTCCGCGGTTCATTCAGTTGTCGCGATCCCGGCGAGCCGCTGCTACGCTCAGCCCTCGCACAGCAAGCCGGACCATGAGCAGCCGCTTTGCTATTTGCACTTCTGAGGCGGATATTGACGCGTCGAACTGATTTGATAGTGTCCATAACGGGCCCGTATCCCCGGGCAGCAGCCTTTCCCCCGTCGGTGGCGAGTATGGTCTGATGGCGCGTGGGAGGGATAAACTTAAATAAACGATTACGATCGCGTTCGCGATCCAGCGATATGATGGAGTCCCTATGACATACAGAACCATGCTTCTTCTGATACCTGTTTTCCTGCTGCATATTGGTTTCAGTCAGGCGCAGATCGTGGCTGGCCAAAGCCGGAGTATGCACTCGAACATTCTTGATGAGGACCGCAGCTATCAGATTTCCCTCCCGGCTAGTTATAAGTGGGCCCCGGAGCGAAAGTATCCGGTGCTTTTCCTGCTTGATGGCGAGTCGCATTTTCTTCATACGGCAGGTTCCACGGACTTCCTTTCGTCGCAGGGAGAAATTCCGGAATGCATCATTGTGGCGATTACCAGCACGGTGAGAATACGGGACTTTACGCAAACGGATTGGTCCTCGCATTGGTTTGGCGGAGGCGGAGCACAGAACTTCAAGCGCTTTCTCGCAGAAGAACTCATACCGGTCATCAACAGGGATTTCCGCAGCAACGGCTTTCGCATTCTCTCCGGTCACTCGGCGGGAGGACAATTTGTGCTGTACGTACTGTCCTCCGAGCCCTCGCTATTCAATGCATATTTCGCGATCAGTCCGGACCTGACCTGGGACGATCACCTTCCGCAGCGATCGCTGGAAGAATCGTTTCTTCATACCGACAGCCTGAAAGCATTCCTGTACTTCGCCTGGTCGGATGATCTCGGGCAGGCGCTTGCGGACGATAAGAAAATTGTTGAAACGCTGGAACGCGGATCTCCCAAGGGATTCCGCTGGATTGGCAAGGGGTACCCGAATGAGACGCACGGAAGTATTTCCTTGCTCGCGCACATTGACGCGCTGCGCCAGCTCTATACCGGGTACCGCTTCCATGATGATCTTCTTGAAAAGGGGTTTGCCTATGCGGATCGGCATTTTCAGGAGGTATCCAGCACGGTCGGGTACGCCATACCCGTTCCGGAAGCTGTTGTCAATAATTTCGGATATGAAGCACTGAATAATGAAAATATCGACGAAGCGATTGCCTTGTTCAAAAGGAACATCGATCAGAATCCGAATTCCGTCAATGCCTTCGACAGTATTGCTGATGCATACGAGCAGGCTGGCATGTGGAAGAATGCAGAGGCGGCCATAGCCAGGGCCGTTGAACTGGCGAATGAATTTGATCATCCGAATCGCGACGACATAATGCGCCATGCCCTGAAACTAAAGGCGAAATCCGATGACGCGCGCGCAAAATGAATCCGGGCTGATCAGGTGAAGGAGAGATGGCGCTGATACTCCCATTCTGAAGTTGTCAGCGGATTCGATTGCATACTGCCTCATCCGGATTGAACATAACGTGATACATCTGTAGGTTGTCCAATGGAATCATATTTCATCCTCTATGTCGCGGATCAGGTCCGCAGCACGAAGTTCTACACCGACACCTTGGAGATGGCCCCGCGGCTGAACGTTCCGGGTATGACGGAATTTGCGCTGCCGGGCGGCGGTGTTCTCGGCCTAATGCCGGAGCGGGGAATCATCGCGCTGCTCGGCGCGGCAATTCCGGATCCGGCGCAAGCGAACGGAATCCCGCGCTGCGAACTGTACTTGCTCGTCGATGCCGCAGGCTTATGGCATGATCGTGCACTGGCCGCGGGAGCCGTGGAACTGAGTCCGCTCTCCGCCAGGGATTGGGGCCACACGGCCTCTTATGCACGCGACCCTGATGGACACGTACTGGCATTCGCCGAGGTTTCCGCACCTGACGAACGCGCATCGGAACTTGCGGCACCATGATCTTCACAACGCCCCCGCCGGTTATTCTGGCGGAAATCGCTCCTGGACGCTGGAACCTGATCGATGGAAATCATCGCATGGAAAAAGCACGGCGCCTCGGTCTTGAAACCCTGCAGGCGTACAAGGTGGCACCGGACATCCACATCCGTTTTCTGACCACCCGGGAAGGGTACCTGGCGTATGTGGAATACTGGAACGGGAAAATGGCGGAATCAGAACAGGATGGAATCCTATGAATCGGAAAAAAATACCGTATGGCACAAAGCTCCCCGTGCGTCTTTCCCTGGAACAGCGAGACCTGATCGCCGATCATTCGTTTTATCCCGGCGATGCATTCCATACTGCAATCATGGAAGGGGAAGAAATACGGGTCGACCTCACGCTGGACGATATCGAGGAAATCCAGGGATACGTAGCAGCCGAAGCCAATCATTGTAAGGATCGGAAACTCCAGAAGCGACTCGACAGGCTGTTTGAGGTTTTTCAAGAATTTCTGGATACCTACGATGACCAGGAGGAAATGCAGGGGAGTTGAACAACGCTGGCGTTTTCCGCGATTAATCGGGAAGTTCTCATGAAGGAACCCGGATAGGCGATGTCCGCGTTCTTCATTATGAAAACACCAACCCGGAGTGCAGCATGTCTGAAAACGAAAAGATAAAGGGTCCGGCTTCGTACTTCCCGTCGATCGAAAAGAAGTACGGGTTTCCGGTAAGTCACTGGTTTAATCTGCTGAGAGGTCAACAAGGTCTCAAGCATATGGAGATGGTCGCCTGGCTCAAGAGCGAACACAAAATGGGTCACGGCCATGCAAACGCGCTCGTGGCTCATTTTCGTAGTCAAGAGGGTGTCTGAGCTGTACTCGCCGGACAAGCGTATCCACGGAAAATTCACAAATTTCTCAAGTCTAACCGAAAGACACATACATGAAGATTAGCGGAACTTTCAAAACCCAGGACTTTACCCCGGGAGCGCTTGCACCTTCACCGGACATCCGGACCGGATTACCTACCGGTGTGGCCACCATGGAAAAGCGGTATTCCGGACAAATCGAAGGCCGCTCTGCAACCTTGTTCACTGCCGCCTTTGATCCGACGTCCGGCAAAGGCGCGTATTGTGCAATGGAATCCTTCGAGGGCGCATTGAACGGAAAACACGGCACGTTCAATTTCATCCACTCGGCGGCGACAAGCGGGAAGGACCGAACAGACGAATTTTTCTCGATCGTGAAGGACAGCGGAACCGGTGAACTTCGGGACATTGCAGGCGGCGGTGGTATGCGTATCGACCCTGATGGCACGCATCACATCTGGTTCGATGTCACGGGGATTTCCTAAAATCAGCATGAGGTATACAATGACACAGATTCGCGTTGCCTCGTTTTCCCTTTCTCTCGACGGCTTTGGTGCCGGTCCGGGACAGAACCTCGATAATCCACTCGGTGTCGGCGGGGCGGAGCTGCACCGCTGGGTGTTCCCGACTCGAACCTTCCGTAACATGCACGACGACGGCGCGGATGGAACAACGGGGATCGACGATGATTTCGCGGCAAGGGGATTCGTGAATATCGGGGCATGGATTCTCGGACGCAACATGTTCGGCCCCGTTCGCGGTCCATGGCCGGATGAGAACTGGCGGGGATGGTGGGGAACGAATCCGCCCTACCACGTCCCGACGTTCGTGCTCACCCATCATGCGCGTCCCTCTCTCGAAATGGAAGGCGGCACCGTTTTCCACTTCGTTACCGGTGGCCTTCACGAGGCACTCGAGCGCGCCCGCGAAGCGGCAGCGGGGAAGGATGTGCGTATCGGCGGCGGAGCCGAAACCATCCGGCAATATCTCCGTGAAGGCCTCGTCGACGAACTCCATCTCGCCGTCGCTCCCGTGCTGCTCGGCACAGGAGAACCGCTGTTCGAAGGTATTGACATGCGTGCTCTCGGATACCGCTGTGTCGAGCATGTGCCGTCGGAACTCGCGACGCATATCGTCCTGCGGCGAAGTCGGTCCTGATCATGCTTCCCGTTTCACGGTGAACGCCCGAACTTGCGTGGCGCTCAAACTTGCGCGAGCGCCCGAACTTGCGCGAGCCTCAAACTTGCGTGGCGCTCAAACTTGCGTGAGCGCTCAAACTTGCGTGAACGCTCAAACTTGCGCGAGCGCTCAAACTTGCGTGAGCGCCCGAAGCGGGTGGCTCGTGTGTCTCCATCTATGATTCCTCCCCGCGAATGTCTACTTTCATTACTGTTCCCTTCGTTTCGCCTTGAGGATTGTGCGCATGAACATCAACGCTTTCTACGAACATCCGATCCTGAATTCGCCATATGAATATCCGCTGAAACATTGGGAGCTGGATACGGACGGACAACCCACGCAGAAGCTGCTGGAAACGCGCAGACCGGCGGATTTTGTAACGCCGATTCCACAGCCGAAGAAAGTGAAAGGGGCCGGAGCGGAGAACGTCGAACAGGAGGACCTGCTCTTCGGTGAAGTGAAGGAGATCTCGACGGATGATCAGAAGTACCTCGTCGCCGAGACGATCAATACGATGCGGAGACTGGTTGAGCGCTGGCGCGCGCTGCCGGAAAAGGACTGGGGCGTAACGCCGGAAACGGCGCGGCTGCTCCGTCACTGGCGTCATCATGCATTCAACAGCTACCGGCCGTTCTTCTGCCAGATCGAGGCGGTTGAAACGATTATCTGGCTGACGGAAGTGGCGCCGTCTTCGAAGGCAGGCAAGGAAATGCTCGCGCATCTCGATGCTGCAAATCTCGGCGCGAACCCCGGCCTCTCCCGCCTGGCACTCAAACTCGCGACGGGCGCAGGAAAAACAACGGTGATGGCCATGATCATCGCATGGCAGACAATTAATGCCGTGCGCCGTCCGGGCAGCAGGAATTTTACCCGGGGATTTCTGATCGTCGCTCCCGGACTCACGATCAAGGATCGCCTGCGCGTCCTTCTCCCGAATGATACGCACAACTATTACTCGACGCGGGAACTGATCCCTTCCGACCTGCGGGAGGAAATTCAGCGTGCGAAAATCGTCATCACGAATTTCCATGCCTTCAAACTCCGTGAACGCATCGATATCTCGAAAGGCGGTCGCCAACTGCTGCAGGGGCGTCGCGGCGAAGCGCCGCAAACGCTGGAGACCGAGGGACAGATGATACAGCGCGTCATGCCGGCGCTCATGGGAATGAAGAATATTCTCGTGCTCAATGACGAGGCGCATCACTGCTATCGGGAAAAACCGGAAGAGGAACATGCGGAAATTTTAAAGGGCGATGAGAAACAGGAAGCGGAGAAGAACCGCGAAGCCGCACGCGTGTGGATTTCCGGTCTCGAGACATTACAGCGTACGCTCGGCCTCTCCCGCGTGGTGGATCTCTCCGCGACGCCGTTCTTTCTCAGTGGTTCGGGATACAAGGAAGGCACGCTGTTTCCCTGGACCATGTCGGATTTCTCGCTTATGGATGCGATCGAATGCGGAATTGTGAAACTGCCGCGCGTGCCGGTGGCGGAGAATATTCCCGGCAGCGATATGCCGATGTACCGCAATCTGTGGGAGAATATCCGCAAGGACATGCCGAAGAAAGGACGCGGCACCGGTGGCGAACTCGACCCGCTGAAACTCCCCACACGCCTCATCACCGCGATGGAAGCGCTGTATGGCCACTATGAAAAAATCCATGCGCTGTGGGAACAGGCGGAAATTCCCGTGCCGCCCTGCTTCATCTTCGTCTGTCAGAATACAGCCATCTCCAAGCTGGTCTACGACTTCGTTTCCGGGTTTACCAGGGACGACGATCACGGCGAACCGAAGGTGACCAACGGACGCTTTCCGCTCTTCCGGAATTTTGACAGGGATGGAAATCCACTCGGCCGCCCGAACACGCTGCTGATCGATTCAGAACAGCTGGAATCAGACGATGCACTTGACGATAAATTCCGCGAGTTCGCGGCGGATGAAATCGAACGATTCCGCCGGGAAATTATCGCGCGCACGGGCAACGTGGACCAGGCGAACAACCTGAGCGACAAGGAACTGCTGCGCGAGGCGATGAATACGGTCGGCAAACCGGACACTCTGGGTGCGAATATCCGCTGTGTGGTGTCGGTGTCCATGCTCACCGAGGGATGGGACGCCAACAACGTGACGCACATACTCGGCATCCGCGCCTTCGGTACGCAGCTGCTCTGCGAACAGGTGGTCGGCCGTGCCTTGCGGCGCTATTCTTACGAACTGAACGGCGAAAATCTGCTCGAACCTGAGTACGCCGATATCTTCGGCGTGCCGTTCAACTTCGCCACGCAGCCGATTGACCCCAAACCCCAGCCCGTGCGTCCAGTGATTCAGGTGCAGGCAGTGCTTCCCGAGCGCGACGCACTCGAAATCCGTTTTCCCCGCGTCGAAGGGTATCGCACGGAACTGCCTGAGGACAAACTCATCGCGAAATTCAACGATGATCATGTCTTCGTGCTGACTCCGGAAGTGGTGGGTCCCACGCAGGTGCAAAATTCCGGCATCATCGGCGAAACGGTGGATCTGAACGTGAAGCGGCTGGAGGATGTGCGTATTTCTACCGTGCAGTTCGAGCTGACGAAACATCTGCTCTACACGAAGTTCCGCGATCCGGGCGAGGAAGCGAAACTGCATCTGTTCGGACAGCTCAAACGCATCACCGCCGAATGGCTCGCCACGCGGCTGCAATGCAAAGGCGGCACGCATCCCGCGCAGCTGCTCTACCGACAGCTGGCCGACACGGCCTGCAACCGCATCACCGCAGCCATCAGCAATGCCTTCGAAGGCACGAAGCCGATCAAGGCCCTGCTCGATCCGTACAATCCCGAAGGGTCGACCGCGCACGTGCGTTTCTCGACGTCACGAACGCTGCGGTGGAATACCGGAGGTCCCCCTCCGAAAAACCAGGTCAACTGGGTCGTCCTCGACAGCGACTGGGAGGGCGAGTTCTGCCGCGTGGCCGAAGCGCATCCGAAAGTCCGTGCCTACACCAAGAATCACGCGCTGGGCTTCGAAGTCCCTTACCGCTACGGTTCGGAAACGCGCCGCTACCGGCCCGATTTCATCGTGCTTGTCGACGACGGCCATGGCCCCGACGACCTGCTGCATCTGGTGGTGGAAATCAAGGGCTACCGCCGCGAAGACGCCAAGGAGAAGAAGGCCACGATGGACTCGTACTGGATTCCCGGCGTCAACAACCTCGGCACCTTCGGCCGCTGGGCCTTTGCCGAGTTCACCGACATGTACGAGATGGAAGACGATTTCGCGAAGGTGGTGGAGGAGCAACTCGATACGTTGATACAGGGAGTGACGGTATGACGAGACAGGCAATTCTGACATCGGAATATCCTGTACTTCTCGCGGAATTGAAGCAACGGATTTCGGCCGCGCGGTTTTCCGCGGCCCGTGCTGTCAACAGCGAATTGATGTTCCTCTACTGGGATATCGGACAGAGAATCCTCGAGGCGCAGCAATCTGCACCCTGGGGTTCCGCAGTCGTCGAGAAACTGGCCTCCGATCTGCGATCCGCCTTCCCGGAAATTCGCGGCTTTTCGGCCAACAATCTCTGGATGATGCGTCAGCTCTACGCCGAGTATTCAGAGTCATCGTTTCTTGAACAGGCTGTTCAATTTTTATCCGATCCGAAAAACGGTCCTCTTGAACAGCCTGTTCAAGTATCGGGCTCCCGTTCAAGTCCGAAGCGAATGCGGGATCTCCATCGGACATTCAAGGTGAATCTGCTTGCGCAGGTTCCGTGGGGACATCACATTGAGATCCTGAAAAAAGTAAAAGCTCCCGCAGAGCGGCTGTACTATCTCTCTGCGACCGCTCGTTTCGGTTGGTCTCGCCGGGTACTGCTGAATCAGATCAAGTCTGATGCGTATGGAAGAACCATATCGGAGAAAAAAACTCACAACTTCGACGTAGCGTTAACGGAGCATCATGCCGAACAGGCGGAGGAAATGCTGAAAAGCCGTTACAATCTTGAGTTCCTCGGAATAAACCAAGCGGTGAAGGAGCGCGAACTCGAGGACAGGCTGATTACGCAGCTTCAGAGCTTCATCCTGGAACTAGGATACGGGTTCTGTTTCGTTGGCCGGCAATTTCGACTCGCGCTCGGTTCGAAAGAGTACTTCGTCGACCTGCTTTTCTACCATCGTTTCCTGAAGGCACTGGTTGCCATCGATCTGAAGATCGGATCCTTTGAACCGGAACACAGCGGGAAGATGGACTTCTATCTGAACCTCCTGAATGAGAAGGAACGCGCACCTGAGGATCAACCGTCGATCGGTATCATCCTCTGTGCGGAAAAGGACGATGTAGAGGTGGAGTTTGCTCTCAAGACAAAAAACAATCCGATTGGTGTTGCAGAATATCAGCTGAATTCAACGCTTCCTGCCGAACTGAAGAAAAAGCTCCCAACATCGAAGCAACTCGTCGCTGCAATGCGCGACATTCTTGCGAAGGAGAAATAGACATGGCGAAAAAAGCCGCCAAAAAGAAAACCGTCGATACCATCAAACACAGCGACGACAAGCGGAAAAACATTCCGACGGCGGAACATCAGTCGGTGCTGGAGAAGGGTCAGGAAGCCCCGCGCTCGCTGCGCTATCCGCGGAATACGGATCTCGATCCGCAGCTCGTCTGGCGCGGGAAGGATGAAAAGGACTGGAGCGATCTGGTTGTACAGGCTCCTCCATTGTATATACAGGAGAAAGTCCATCCGAAAGTCCTGATCGATGATCTGCTGCGCACCTCCCGCAAGGCGGAGCAGGAAAGCGACGGCGCGAACTTCGATCTCTTCGCGGATTTCAACGGCATTCCGGAAGGGGTGGACAAGACGGAGTTTTACAAGCACGATCAGAACTGGTCCAACCGCATGATCCTCGGCGATTCGCTGCAGGTGATGGCGTCACTGGCCGAGCGCGAAGGACTCCGCGGCAAAGTGCAGTGCATTTACTTCGATCCGCCTTACGGCATCAAGTTCAACAGTAATTTTCAATGGTCCACCACCAGCCGTGATGTCAAAGACGGCAAGCTCGACCACATCACCCGCGAACCCGAGCAGGTGAAGGCCTTCCGCGACACTTGGCGCGACGGCATCCACAGCTACCTCACCTACCTCCGCGACCGCCTCACCGTCGCCCGCGACCTGCTCACCGAGTCCGGCTCCATCTTCGTGCAGATCGGCGACGAGAATGTCCACCGGGTACGGGCCGTGATGGATGAAGTGTTTGGGGACAATAGTGAATGTGCGTTAATACCCTTTGTGACAACAAGTAGTCAGACCAGTGAATTACTCTCCTCGACGCACGATTATCTTCTCTGGTTTGCAAAGAATCGATCGTCTATAAAATTCCGAAGACTCTATAAGAAAAAAGCGGTAGGCGAAGAGGGAGGAACAAAATACAATAGCGTCGAACTTCAGAACGGCGAGCGTGGTCCAACGAGTAAGTTGGCCACGGATATCTTACCAGCAAATGCACGCGTCTTTAGACCTAGCCCAATGGTGTCGCAAAGTGGCGGTGAATCTTCGGCATTCTCAATTGAGTTCGAGGGGCGGTCCAGATATCCAAGGTCCGGCTTCTGGAAAACAAATGAGTTAGGTATTAGTAGGTTGGCACATGCTAACAGACTGGTTGTTGAAGGAATATCAGTAGCATATGTCCGCTATCTAGATGATTTTCCAGTATTTCCAATATCCTCATTTTGGGATGACACATGGGGAGTTCAATCCAGATCTGATCCAAAGCGATATGTTGTTCAAACTGCTACTCAAGTCATCGAACGCTGCCTCCTCATGACCACCGACCCGGGCGATCTTGTCCTCGATCCGACTTGCGGTTCCGGGACGACGGCATACGTTGCTGAGCAATGGGGACGGCGGTGGATCACTATCGATACGTCGCGTGTGGCGCTGGCGCTGGCGAGGGCGCGGATTATGGGAGCGCGGTATCCGTTTTATATGCTGGCGGATTCGGCGGATGGACTGCTGAAAGAAGCCGAGGTCGGCGGACGGGCGTATACGGTGAAGCCGACCTACAACAACATCCGGCATGGCTTCGTGTATGAACGCGTGCCGCATATCACGCTGAAGTCCATCGCCAACAATGCGGAAATCGATGTCCTTTACGAGGAGCATCAGCCAAAAGTGCTGGACGCGCTGGCGCAGCTCAACACCGCGCTGCGGGGACACAAGACGCCGTACCGAGTCACCACCGGCGGTCGGCAGGGCAAGGATGTGAAATTCGACGCGGCGGAGAAGGCGACTTTCACCATGCCGAGCGGCGAGGTGGTGCCGGCATTCGCATTCGTGGAATGGGAAGTCCCCCGCGAAGCGCCGAAGGACTGGCCCGCGGCAGTGCAGAAGCCCCTCGCCGCATTCTGGAAGGCGCGCGTCGCAAGGCAGCAGGCCATCGACGCGTCCATCGCCGCGAAGGCGGAATTCGAATTTCTGTACGACCGGCCGTATGAGGACAAGAAGAAAGTCCGCGTGGCCGGACCCTTCACTGTCGAGAGTCTGAGTCCCCATCGCGTGCTCGGCGTGGATGAAGACGACGAACTCATCGACCCGATGAAGGTAAAGAGCGCGACGCTGGAATACGGTCCGGGACAGAGCTTCGAGCACATGATTCTCGAAAACCTGAAAGTCGCCGGCGTACAGCAGGCGCACAAGACCGACCGGATTTCCTTTCTCTCGCTGCATGGTTGGCCGGGCGAGTTCATCTGCGCCGAAGGACGCTACCTGGAGGGAGAAAAGGAGAAGCGTGCCGGAATATTCATCGGCCCTGAATTCGGCACCGTGACGCGTCCCGACCTCGTCGATGCCGCGCGGGAAGCCGGCGACGCCGATTTCGATGTGCTTATCGCCTGCGCCTTCAACTATGAGGCGCATGCCAATGAATTCCATAAACTCGGCCGCATTCCCGTCCTCAAGGCGCGCATGAACGCCGACCTACACATGGCCGAGGATCTCAAGAAAAGCAGCACCGGCAACCTCTTCGTCATATTCGGCGAACCCGACATCGACATTCTTCCCGTCGCCGGTGACGCCAACGCAGTAACGGGAGCGGACAGCATGCTGCAGGTGAAAGTCAACGGTGTTGATGTGTTCGATCCGAGTACCGGCGAAGTGCGCAGCGACTCTGCCGACGGCATCGCCTGCTGGTTCATCGACAGCGACTACAACGGCGAAAGTTTCTTCGTGCGGCAGGCGTACTTCCTCGGACAGAACGATCCGTACAAGGCGCTCAAAACCACATTGCGCGCCGAGATCAACGCAGAGGCGTGGGAGTCCCTGAACAGCGACATCTCGCGTCCTTTCCCCTCGCCCGCATCCGGCCGCATCGCCGTCAAGGTCATCAACCACCTCGGCGACGAAGTGATGAAGGTGTTTCGCATCGGGTGAGTGGAGCAGTCGATTCAAGACAGACAGTGAGTGTGCGCCAGTGAAATTCGAAGTGTACTGCGACGAATCGGATCCAGACCTATTCTGGTCCCGAAGCCAGTATTGCGAAGATCCGAGGGATGGCACGTTGGACGGGATAGAATAATGCCGCTGGTTTGCCAAGCTGACCCAGCGGCGGAAGCCTCTGTAGATTCCTAACCTTGCTCCGCTCCTTCGATGAGGAGTATTCCCACACCGCCGCGCGCATGCGCGAACTCGCCCTGCGCGATTTCGGCTGCCTGGAATTTCATGCGGTCACCGAGGGCAAAGAGGAAATTGCGCTCTCGTACTGGCCCGACCAACAGGCGATCGCCGCCTGGAGGGCGCATCCCGAGCATGTGCTGGCGCAGCGGGAGGGACGCGAGTGCTGGTACGAATCATACTCCGTACAAATCGCGAAGATCTCACGGGAATATCAATTCCAATGCGAATAGGAGAATCCAATTCCAAACCTGTACTGGTGGTGAAATTCCAGGTGCATTCAGCACTGAATATGACTTGATATAACTGCAATATGAGGTGTATTATGTTGGCACTCGTGAAAAAGCCCCGTATTGAACTTTCCCTCCAGGGCGACGATATCGCCGAACTGATCGCGTGGATCCGCAATAAATACAACGTCGCCATCCTGACCGGGTAAGGAAAGAAGCAACGGTGCCTGTCGAAGGAATCGCATTCTGGAGGGAGATGGAGAAAATCCGTGTGGATAATCTGTTCGCAGGCTCGCGGCTGAAGGCAAACATGACGCAGACCGAGCTCGCGGAGATGGACAAATGTGCTCTCGGTGTTGCGTGGGGAAGGGCCCGTTTTTCGCTCTTGACATGCACGCCCCGCCCGTGCTATCATCCAGTCTCAATTTCCCACACCATTTCATTCATCAGGAGAAAAACCATGACCGGTTTTAACGCGTATCTGACGTTTAATGGCAACTGCGAGGAAGCATTCCTCTTTTATAAATCCGTGCTTGGTGGAGAAATTCCGTATATCGGCAGGTTCAGCGAAATGCCGCCGATGGAAGGCGCACCGCCAATGACAGAGGAGATGGGCAAGCGCGTCATGCACATGTCTCTCGACATGGGCAATGGCATGGTGCTCATGGGTAGCGATACCGGCGGCGAATGGGCAGCGAATTTCAGCCAGGGAACCAACTTCTCTCTGTCGATCAATGCGGAAAGCAATGATGAGGTCGATCGCCTGTTCGCCGGACTCTCCGAAGGCGGTGTCGCGGTGATGCCTCCAAATTCAACTTTCTGGGGCTCCTATTTCAGCATGTGCGCCGACAAATTCGGTATCAACTGGATGGTGAGCTTCGAAATGGAAAAACCGATGGAGTCGTGATCTTTTCGTATAAGCGCCAACGTTTTGTATTTTAATGCCTCTTTTTTTATATAAGAGGCATTTTTTTTGTGTTTGCATTTTTTCATTGATTTTGATAGATAATAGCTTATATATTAGCAATAAAGCACGAATAATTTGGTTAACAGTTAATTTATGGCTGCTACAGTGAAATTCAGAACGGCTTCCAGTGCACAGATTGAAAAGGCCTTGTGCGAACGGGTGGGGCGTATCAGGCTCGCACGCAACATCACGCAGGCACAGCTGGCCGCGGAAGCGGGGGTTTCGACGGGGACAATCCGTCGGATGGAGAACGGTGCTGGTGTTTCTCTTGACACGTTCATCCGCGTGTTGATGGCACTTGATGTACAGCAAAATCTCGAAACGCTGCTGCCTGATCCGTCGGTGCGTCCAATGGAACGGATTATGCATGGTGGACGAGAGCGAAAACGGGCGCGTCCCTCCTCTGCCGCGAAAGAGCCATCAACCTGGTCATGGGGGGACGAAGGAGAGCGCGATGGTTAGCGATGCAAGGGTAATGCTGTGGGGACGGCTTATCGGAGCGGTCAGCTGGCTCGACGACAAGGAAGTCGGAGTGTTTGAGTATGCTCCTGAATTTCGCGACAGCGGCATAGAGCTGGCTCCGGTCGCGATGCCGCTGAGGGAGTTTCCGTATGAGTTTCCATCGCTGAATCGCCAGACATTTAAAGGACTCCCCGGTCTTCTGGCAGATTCCCTCCCTGATCGCTTCGGCAACGCAATCATCGATTCATGGCTCGCGTCTGAGGCACGTTCCGCTGCCAGCTTCAACTCAGTAGAGCGATTGTGCTACACCGGCAGCCGCGGCATGGGAGCGTTGGAGTATGAGCCCTCGATTTTTGGTCCTCCCACTGCGGCACGAACGCAGGATGTTGAAAAGCTCGTCGCTCTGGCAAACCGCGTGCTGGATGAACGGGCCGGCCTCACCGGGATATTCGATGGAAAGGATGACCGCAGCGCTGTTGAGGATATTCTCCGCGTCGGCACATCGGCTGGCGGCGCGAGGGCGAAAGCGATTCTTGCATGGAATCCCACGACAGGAGAATTCCGCTCCGGTCAGATCAGTGCGGACGACGGGTTTGAGTACTGGATAATGAAATTCGATGGAATATCGAATAACCGCGACAAGGAACTGGCCGACCCGCAGGGCTACGGTCAGATCGAGTTTGCCTATCACCTCATGGCAGTCGATGCCGGTATCAGCATGATGCCGTGTCGGCTCCACCCGGAAGGCGGCCGCAGTCACTTCATGACGCGGCGCTTCGATCGTACGGCCCGCGGGGATAAACACCACATGCAATCGCTCGGTGCAATGGCGCATTTCGACTACAACGACTCTTCCTTGTATTCGTACGAGCAGGCGATTCAAATAATTCGCAGGCTTGATCTGCCGGCAGATGATTTGCAGCAGCAAGTACTGCGGGCGATGTTCAACGTCCTCGCCTGGAATCGCGACGACCATGTGAAGAACATTGCCTTTCTCATGAACCGCAGTGGTCAATGGCGGCTTTCGCCTGCGTATGATGTGACGTATGCCTATGATCCTGCGGGACAGTGGACAAGCCGTCATCAAATGAGCATCAATGGGAAGCGAGACGACATCGTTCGTGCGGATCTGATGACACTGGCTGAAACCGCCGGGATCAAGAAAGGGCCAGCCGGCGAAATGTACGATCTTGTCGCCGCAAGTATCCGGCGTTGGCGCGATTTTGCGGAAACCGCAGGCGTTGCGGAGCAGCGCATCGAAGCAATTTGGAAAATCCTGCGATCCACATCGGGGACATCAACACCACACCGCGGAGTTCTTAGTGACACGAATCCCGTCCTAGTCATCGCCGCTGAGCGCGATGCCGCTGATCGCGATGCCGCTGATCGCGATGGCAACGCAGCGGGGAGCGGTGTTCTAAGCAATTACCCCAGGTGGGATCCCGCCTTCAGCGAAACCGAATGGGATCAGTCCCTCAACTCGCGGCTCGATGATCTGGAATTTGATGTGATATTGGAAAAGCCGCGGACGGCAGAAGAAAACCTGGCCATCGATGAGGCGCTGCTCTACGCCGCAGTGGAAGGGAAACGGAAACCCGTGTTTTGGATGTGGGATTGGTCCGAACGCGCGGTGGTGCTGGGTTCGTATCAGAGCGTGGGAGCGGAATTCAATCCGGATGTTGCAAAGCGCGAAGGCTTCTCTTTCGCACGCCGTGTCAGCGGGGGAGGAGCGATGGTGGTGGAACCGGAGCGCACTATCACATTCTCGCTCATCGTCCCCGAGTCTGTGGTGGAGGGATTATCCTTCCGCCAATCGTTCGCCTTCCTGGACATGTGGGTCATTCGCGCATTGCGTGGAATGGGAATCCCTGCCAGCTATCGCCCGATCAACGACATCGTCTCCCCTGTCGCAAAAATCGGGGGCGCGGCGCAATGCCGCCGCCGGCGCACGGTGCTGCATCATGTGACCATGGCC
>JBATDG010000122.1:0-1732 GCA_049663345.1 Bacteroidota bacterium | reverse complement strand
TGTTTGCCGACAGTCACTCGCTGGACGCTTATCTGAACAGCGACATTGTGGCTGCCATTGTCAGCAACCCGATCCTGCGCGACTTCAGCGTGAAGCAGTTTGAGGTGATGGAGGGGGTAACGGCCGTGACGCGGGGGCCGGTGTTAACGGCCGTTGGTACGTGACAGTTGCGAGGAAACTTTACAATTCACGCACAAACCAAACAAGTAATGACAAATATTAGACTTGTTCCTGAATAAAAATGGGACAGGGATTAACGCGGAAAACACGGATAGAAAACCATAAGCGAAGCGACAAAATCCGTAAGTCATCTAGGCTAATCTGTGTCCTAAAAAACAGGTTCGATTATTTGGGAACAAACCTATTTTATATTTCAGATAGATTTTCTTCGATATGCAATTGCTAGGAGTGAGAATATGTCTCAAAAACTTATTCAACATATTGATATTTCCAAGAGTAAAGTGTTTCCTGGAGAAAGTTTTAGAATAACGGTTTATACTCGCCATCCGGTTGCCCCATGGAGGCGCGTCGACGTTTGGATCAATGGTAAAATTGGCAATGTCCAGCAACTCCAGATGAATGGTAAACCAGGAGCAAGAACGCTCGTGATATGTGCAATAACCTCAGAGAAATACGTAGAGGTTACAGAAGTTAAGATGGTTGTTCTTGAGTCTCAACCGGAAAACAAGCAGCCTATTTTAGAGATGCGACAAAGCCACTTTGATTATTTATCTGCCAACTTCGAAATTGTCAATGTAGATGAACTAAACTTGGAAAACCCAATGTATGCGTGGGAATTCGGTGACGGTAGTAAAATATTAACAAGGATGCCATATCAATCACACTGCTACGAAAATGCCATCGGAATTGATACTCCCTATACGGTTTTTCAAGTTCGGGTCAGCATATTTCAAGATAGTCATCAGGTATTTGAAATCAACAGAACGGTTTCAGCTTGGAACTCTAATTACTTCAATAAACAACATGGGTTTGTTCAACCCAGGGTTGAGGCTGATCATACCGCGAAACGAGACCGCACCCTGATTTTTGGTCAATATACAATACGAAATCTAGAAAATGAGAGGTTGACCTTTTCGGCCCGCCGTATCGAATATCGGCACAATGATTCTGGCGAATTATCAACATCATTTAAACTTGATGAGTGCAAAGTGAGCGTTGGGCCAAAGCAGTCGCTGAAGCAAAGGGTAGAGTTTGTAGCAGATGAAATCGGTTCCGATGTAGTAGGCTTTGCCGTTCATCTTCGCGGTAAGACAGCAAGTGGCCTGAATGCCTTTGCTAGCGCTTATTTTGATATAAAGGATGACTTCTGGACACGCTCGGTTAGTCGCCCTGAAACATTAAAGGCTCTTTCACTGCTCCGGGATAGCAAGTTGCTCAGCAACCCAAAGGTAGTGAAATACAAAGATTTGTTTTTGCTTTACCATGATAAGGTAACTAAAGACACTGTGGAGATTGGGCATGCTGTAACCAGTCTCTTGGTACCAACAGAATGCAAAGAGGAAGATGAAACTACAGAACCACTCGATCCTAACGTGTGTTCGCTCGATACCTGTGGTTCTCCTCCCAGTCCAGCAGTGAGTTGCCAGCTTACTGATGAGGAAGAGGATGTTAAAATACCCGGCCGTTTTTTAAATGCGCGCAAGGGGGACGTAATTGTTTCACCTGGGGGGCCAGGCTTTATTGGTGGCCTACTCCGACAACTTGATTATCC
>JBATDG010000121.1:0-38336 GCA_049663345.1 Bacteroidota bacterium | reverse complement strand
CTGTCGACCGTCCTGCCTGGAAACGGCGCGCTGGTGCGCGCCAATCCCAGCGTGCCCTGTCGACCGTCCTGCCTGGAAACGGCGCGCTGGTGCGCGCCAATCCCAGCGCCCCCTGTCGACCGTCCTGCCTGGAAACGGCGCGCTGGTGCGCGCCAATCCCAGCGCCCCTACACGCGATCGAAGAGGGAGCCGCTGCCGGGTTGGAAGAGGCGGTTGTACATGCGCTCGGCGTAGGTGTCGGTCATGCCGGAGATGTAGTCGGCGAGGACCCGGAGGCGTGCGGGTTCGTCCGTCGCTTCGCGAAGGAGATGCCCGTGCTTTCCGCCGAGGAGTTCCGGGGATTGATGCAGGGCGTCGAACATTCTCTGAATGATGAAGCCGCCGCGATATTCGAGACTCTGCACAGCGGGTCCATTGATCACATGATCGTAGACGGAATCCTTCAGCGCGTCGAGCACCATGCGGTGATCGCGCGGCAGCGTGATGTTCCATCGCAGACGCGGATGCTCGAAGCCATCAATTTCATACAACTCCGCAGCGGAAATCAGCATGCTGATGAGCGCGGATGCGGCGCCTTTCTTTTCATGCACAGCGTCACGGCTGCCGCCCCCCGCACCTATAGCCATCTGCCGTATCAGCTCGGTATAGCGATCGTACAGCTTGGTATTCTCAAACTCCTCGCGCTTCAGATATCCGATGATTCTATCCGGAGAAATCAGCCGCGAGAAAAAAGCGTCCTCCACATCGTGTGTACCGTAGGCGACGTCATCGGCGAGTTCGACAACGCTGGCCTCCAGCGTCTTATGCGTGCTGCGGGCGTGTTTGCCTTCCCGTGCTTCAATGCGGAGGAATCGTTCGCGGTCAGCCGCCGGAAAGGGCGCGAGCAGCCAGTCCAGCAGCGGCGCTTCCTCATTGTGAGTGCACTTCGGCGGAGCCCAGGGCTTGAACGGGGGACATGCGCCATCCGCGGGATATTTCTCCGGATTCACAAGGTCGGCATAGACACGCGGATATTTCAGCACTGCCTGCAGCGTGGCGCGGGTGAGGTTGAGTCCATGCCGTTCGCCATGCGCTTCGAGCGTGTCGTTTGTGAGCAGGCGGAGGGTTTGTCCGTTGCCTTCGAAGCCGTTGTTGCGTCCAGGCCAGCGGGTCCAGACGCTCTGGTTGAGAGCCTCCTCGCCGCGATGTCCGAAGGGCGGGTGTCCGAGATCATGCGCGAGACAGCCCGCCTCAATCAGGCTGGTATCCACCGGACCGCCCAGCGCTTCGAATTCCGGCTTCACCTCGCCGAGCGGATAGCCCGGCCAGATCTGACGGTTGATCACGGCGGTGAGTCCGCGTCCAAGATTGCTGACTTCCAGCGAATGCGTCAGCCGTGTGCGCAGAAACTCCGATTCATTCAGCGCAAAAATCTGAGTTTTCGACTGCAGGCGCCGGAATGAAAAGCTGTGGATGATGCGCGCCCGGTCGCGTTCGAAAGGATCGCGGTGTTCGGCCGTGCGCTGGGAGGCGTTGCCGAGGCGTTCGTAATCCTCAACATGATAGAGAGGAGAGATATGGTAGAATGGATGCATGATTCTAAACTACACAAAAGCGGGCATTGTCGGAACCGGGGGCGATATTCTCCGTTTCTCCGCTCACGGCGATTTCGTACCTTATCAGATTCGATTTCTTCCGAAATCAGGCATTTCGCCATTTCGTGAGAACTGGCATCCATACGTGAAAACCGCAATCCATATCGCCGTTCTCTGCTTCACGCTGCTCGCGGGCATCGTGCTGCTTCCGTATGCCGCGCTGGCGCAGGTGCCGCAGGATAGCAGCGTGGTGCAGGATTCCCTGCTCATGCCTCGATCCGCTGCAGGAGCGGAGCCCCGGCTGCTGCTTGATTCACTGGGAATGTTGGCGACGGATTCTCTCACTGTGAGCGACTCGCTCACCGCGCAGGATTCTCTCCGGATGGAAAACGATAGTCTCTCGGTCTTCGCGCGCAAGGACGATGTCGACACGATCATCAGCTATAAGGCGAAGGACTCCGTCGTGTACTTTCTTCAGGACAAGAAAATGAAGATGTACGACGAGGCTGCGATCGATTACGGAAAGACGGCCATTCGCGCCGCGCGCATCACCGTGAACTGGGACAACTCGATGATCGAGGCCAACGGCGTGGCGGATTCCTCCGCTGGCGGAAAGCTCAAGGGGACCCCGGTGCTCAAGGAGGGAGCGGATGATTTCACCGGCGAGGAAATGACCTACAATTTCAAGACGAAGAAGGGCGTGATCACGAAGGGAGAAACCGCGATCGACGAGGGCTTTTATCTCGGTGAACGCATCAAACGTGTTTCGGAGAATGAGTATTTCATCGGCGGGGGACGCTACACCACCTGTGACAATCCCGAGCATAAGCATTATTACTTCGGCTCCGCCGAAATGAAGTTCGTGCCGGATGAAGTCGTCGTGGCCCGTCCGATCACTTTTTATGTTGAGGACATCCCGCTCTTCTGGCTGCCTTTCGCAGTAATCCCCTCCAGCGGCGGACGCAGCAGCGGCATCATCGTGCCGGCCTTCGGATCGAGTCCCACTCGCGGACGCTATCTCCTCAAAGGCGGCTACTATCTTGCCATGAGCGATTACTGGGATCTGTCGCTCACAGGCGATATCTACACCAAGGGCGGGTATTTGCTTCGAGCCGAAGCACGGTACGCGATGCGATACAACTACACGGGCTCGGTCACCGCCACCTACGGCAAGCAGACATACAACATCGGCAACGTGTTCAGCACAGACGATGAGCCCGGTACCGACTGGAGCCTTACGCTCGCCCACAATCAAGAGATTGATCCGACTTCGAGAGTGAACGTAAACTTCCAATTTCTCACAAATTCGTACTACCAGAATTTCAGCAAGAACATCAACGAGCTGCTGAATCAGACCGCGCGATCTTCTGCGCTTTATTCGAAGAACTGGGAGGGGACGAGCCGCAGCATGTCCATGGGCATTACGCGGGATCAGAATCTCGTCAACGGGACGTACACCATGTCCCTACCTGACATCTCATTCAACCAATCGCAGATTTATCCTTTCCGCAGCGACGATGCGTTCGGTGATCAGGCCTGGTATGAAATGATCGGCTTCAATTACAACGGCAAGCTGCTCAACCGCATCGAGCTGAAAGAGTATGCGACTGATGTGTACGATACAACTGCCAATGCTTTCGTGAATACGAAAGAGCGTTTCGACCGACGCGGCGTCAAGCATTCCCTCTCGCTGCTCGCAACTCCGAAGTTGGGGTTCTTTACCATCTCTCCGAATTTCTCCTATGACGAAGTCTGGTACGATCATCGGCTCGAGCGATTTTATAACCCAACGGATTCCGTCGTGCAGGCCCGTGATGTCACTGGCTTTTTCAGCTACCGCACATTCCGCGCAAGTCTTACAGCCAGCACAAAGCTGTACGGAATGTTCGAACCAAACGCCTTCGGGATCATCGGTATTCGACACACCCTGCAGCCGGCAATCAGCTACAACTGGAACCCCGATTTCTCAAAAGAAAACTGGGGGTATTATCAGAGCTATGTCGACAGTACAGGGAGCGACGTGCGCTATGACCCGTATTCTGGATTTCTGTACAAACCTGGTGCTGTGTTTGGAGGTGCGGGGTCGGGCGAATCCCAAACTATAGGCATGAACCTCTCGAATATTTTCGAGATGAAGCTCAATCCCCGCGCGGATGATTCCACTGCCACGCCGCGGAAATTCCAGCTTTTCACCCTGCAGGCAAGTACGAGTTACAACATGGTCAAGGACAGCCTGAAGCTGGCGCCGCTGAACCTCTCGTTCCGAACCAGCATTCAGGGAGTGCTCGATATTTACGGAGGTACGACATTCTCGCCGTATGAATGGCAGAAATCGCGCAAGGTGCTTTCCGCCGATAAAATGAGTCATGTGACGCTGCCGGGACACGAGATCGACGAGTACGTATGGAATCACCAGCACGGCCTTGGACGCATGACAAGTTTCTCGATCAATCTCTCGACCACGCTTTCTCATGAAATGTTCAAGTCGAAAGCCCAGGTTGCAGCGGACACCGCGAAGGCTGGTTTCGATGATGAAGAGGAAGAAGGGGGCGGACGCAGCATACAGCTCGATCTGAAGGCGCCGTACAATTTCAGCATACCATGGACCCTTACGCTCGGTTACGACTACACGATGAATCAGTTCAATCCCGAACAGAAATCGCGCAATTCCGGGCTCCGCGCCAACCTGACATTCAGCCTGACGCCATCATGGCATTTCACGATGAGCACCTATTACGACATCGTCAACAAGGAAATCGGCACCCCGCAAATCAACATCCGCAAGGACCTCCACTGTTGGGAACTGAACTTCAATTGGGTCCCCACCGGTCCCTATCGCAACTTCTACTTTGTCCTCGGCCTCAAGGCCTCGCAGCTGAAAGATATCAAGCTGGAGAAGAGAGGGTCTGACCGGGAAATCTATTAAATCCTGTGCAGGGAAGAGTAACCACGGATTACACAGATTACACAGATTAGATTTTTTTAAGCGCTCCTCGGTTGTAAAGTGCTAGGTTCCAGAAGGACTGGATCATCAACCATCCGGCCTGTCGAGTTGCGCCAAAACAAACCAATCCGTGAAATCTGTGTAATTTGTGGTTACTCTTTCCTGCACGGGGCCTTTTTTTACGTTGCCGCTGGGAGTGGAAGTTCGTAAATTTTAATAATTGACTTCTTTTCGCATTTGAATACGATACGAACATGAAAAAAACAGCCGCGATTTTCCCAGTAATTCTGATTCTCACGCTGATGATGGCTTCATCCGGTATGGCCCAGGAAGCTGCGAAGTGGAGCGCAAAGCCGGTGACGGCAACGGTGAAAACCGGCGCGACTATCGAGGTGAAAGTCACAGCAAAAGTCAACGAAGGCTGGCACATCTACTCCACGACTCCGCAGGATGAAGGTCCGGAACCAACGGATATTACGTTTGCCGGGAATGCGCCGCTAAGTCGTGCAGGAAAAATCAAGCAGCCGAAGCCCGTCACTAAGTACGATGAGAACTTCGGCGTCGACACGGAATACTACGAAAAGGACGTGACGTTCACCGTCACCGCCAAGGTCAAAGCGAATGCCAAACCCGGCAAGCAGAAAATGATCGTCGAAGTTTATTTCATGGCCTGCAACGACCGCATGTGTCTTCCGCCGAAAACTGTGGAAGTCCCATTCGAACTTACGATCGAGCAGGGCGATGATGCTTCACAGGCTGCTGGCGAAGAAGCGCAGTCGGCCGATGCAGCTGTGGATGACGCAGCTGCAGTTCCGGCTGACAGTACACAGAACATGACTGCCGAAGGAAGCAACGACGCAGGGACAACCACTCCCGAGCGCGAGTCTCTTGGCTACGGCGATGAACGCGATGTGGAGAATGCAAAGGAAGAAGGCCTCTGGGCGTATATCGGACTCGCAATGTCCGTCGGCGCACTCGCGCTGCTCACGCCCTGCGTATTCCCGATGATCCCGATCACTGTCAGCTTCTTCACGAAGCGCGAGGCCGCGACGCGGTTTGAATCTGTCCGCGATGCGCTCATCTATTCCTTCGGCATCATCTTCACCTTTACCGGGCTGGGTATATTGCTCGCCCTGATATTCGGCGCTTCGGGAATAAATCAGTTCGCCGCGAATCCGTGGATGAACATCCTGATAGCGCTGGTCTTCATTATCTTCGCCCTCAATCTTTTCGGACTTTTTGAAATCGTCGTGCCCTCGGGCATTCTCACGAAACTGACCATTGCCTCCGGCAGCGGCCGGGGCATCGCGAGTCTGCTGCTGATGGGACTCACCTTCACGCTCACCAGTTTCACCTGCACAGTTCCTTTCGTCGGTACAGTTATGGTCGCCGCCGCGAAAGGCGAGATCTGGTGGTCCATTGTAGGTATGCTTGCGTTCTCCAGTGTATTCGCACTGCCGTTCTTTCTCCTGGCGCTTTTCCCTTCATGGCTGAAATCCATGCCGAAAAGCGGCGGCTGGCTCAATTCCGTCAAGGTAGTGATGGGCTTTCTCGAAATCGCGGCTGCGATGAAATTTATCTCCAACGTCGATCTGATCTGGGGCATCGGTGTTCTCAGCCGCGACCTCTTTCTCAGCTTCTGGGTCGGCATTGGCATTCTCATTACCCTGTACCTGCTCGGAAAATTCCTGCTTCCGCATGACAGCAAGCTGGAGAATGTGGGTGTGTTCCGTATGTTGTGGTCCATATTCTTTCTCGGAATTTCCATTTACATTTTCACCGGACTCAATGACAAGCCGCTTGGCGAACTCGACGCCTTCCTTCCGCCGCTGAATTATTCCGAGACTATCAGCGCTGCTTCCCTCGGCGATGTCGGAACGATGGGAGGGGAGAAGAACGAGGCGGATATGACCTGGTATTCGGATTACGATGAGGCGCTGAGGGCGGCAAAGGCGCAGTCGAAGCCGCTGTTCATTGATTTCACCGGATTCGCCTGTACGAATTGCCGCTGGATGGAGTCGAACATATTTCCCCGGAAGGATGTGCAGGCCCTCTTCAGTGATTTTGTCCTTGTGCGCCTTTATACCGATGGACGAGGGAAAGTTTACGACCGCAATCGTGTCTTCCAGGAATCGCGCTTCGGAACCGTGGCACTGCCGCTGTACGTGACGATGTCATCCGATGACGAACAGCTCACCACTTTCCCCGGTCTCACCCGTAAGCCGGAAGAGTTCCTGCGCTTCCTCCGCGACGGCTTGAGCAAAGCGGCAGAATGAGCGGCTCGCTCTGCTCGCCGCGATGTATGATATAGGACGTAGGACGTAGGATGTAGGATGTAGGACGTAGGATATAGGATATAGGATATAGGATATAGGAGTGGACGTTATTGCTGCGAGATTTTGACATCCTACATCCTACGTCTTACATCCTACATCGCGAAAACGACAGCCGAGGGCTGTCGTTTTCGCTATTCTCCCTGATCTTTCGTATTATCCTGATCATGCCAAAATGGCCCTCCCAATTCAGAATCGGGAGTTTTGTGTCGTTAAGGAAAAGTGGTCCCATGTCGAGCACTCCGTCCAGAAAGAAGGATCATGTGGATCTCTGTGTGAACGAACAGGTTTCGTTCAAGCAGAAGACCAACGGTCTTGAGGACTGGGAATTCGTACACAACGCCCTTCCGGAAATCAATACAGAGGACATCGACCCCTCCGTCGAATTTCTCGGCCATCGTTTATCTTTTCCACTGCTGGTTACCGGCATGACGGGCGGATACAACGAGGCTGAACGCATCAACGGCGAGCTGGCCGAAGCCTGTCAGGATATGCGCATCGCTATCGGTGCGGGCAGTATGCGGCAGGCCCTGGAAAACGACACGTACCATGAATCCTACCGAATCCTGAGGCGCAACGGACCGGACATTCCCATTCTCGCTAACATCGGTGCGGTGGAAGTGGCGGCAATGCGCGATGCGCGGCCTGCTCACTACCTGATCGATCTGCTCGAAGCCGATGCGCTGGTCGTGCATACGAATCCTCTGCAGGAACTTCTGCAGCCGGAAGGCGAGCCGCGATTTCGCGGTGTCCTCGACGGACTGGAAATGCTTGTACGTGAACTCGAAGTGCCGGTAATTCTCAAAGAAGTTGGCGCTGGAATTTCACGCGAGGCAGCGATGCGCGCTCATGAAGTCGGCGTACGATGGATCGACGTCGCGGGCGCCGGGGGAACGAGCTGGGCAGGCGTCGAGATACTTCGCCGTCGCGACGGCTGTGAAGTCTCGCCTCAGTTATGGGACTGGGGCATTCCGACTGCCCGCGCGCTTGAGGAATTGCGCTTCAATTGTCCCGCAGATCTGCAGCTGATCGCCTCGGGCGGAATCACCGATGGAGTGATGATAGCCAAGTGCCTCGCCCTGGGTGCGGAACTTGCCGGCGCTGCTCGTCCTCTGCTCACTGCGCTATTCGAAGGCGGAGCAGACGCCCTCCGCAACCGGCTTTGCGGCTGGAAACGCGATCTTGTCAGCGTGATGTTTCTCACCGGCGCAGAAACGATTTCACAGCTGAAGCGCAAACCTATCAGTCATTCAAGGGAGCACTAGTCCCCGGACACGCCGCATTGGATTACAGTCACAAGACCTGAACAACATAACGGACCCATGCATCGTTTTTATGCCCGCTACGACGAATACAAATCTCTGATCGACGCCAGACTTTCATCGGTGATCGATCGGGACGAGCCAGTGTCCATGTACGATCCCGCGCGATATATACTCAGCGGGGGAGGCAAGCGCATCCGGCCGGTACTCGTGATGCTCGCATGCGAAGCTGCCGGGGGAAATCCGCGCGATGCTGTGGACGCAGGCGTGGCGGTGGAAATCCTGCACAACTTCACTCTCGTGCATGACGATATCATGGACCGCGCCGACACCCGCCGGGGCCGCGAGACCGTGCATAAGAAGTGGGATGAGAATATTGCGATACTGGTCGGTGATGAACTGATGGGGATCGCTTACAAAACGCTGCTTGAAACGGAGAAAGGCGATGTCCGTACTTTGGCGAGGGTGTTCACCGATGGTGTGATCGAGGTCTGCGAGGGACAAAGCTATGACAAGGAATTCGAACTTCTGCCGACCGTAAGCGAAGACGATTACGAAATGATGATCAGCAAAAAAACTGGTTGGCTGGTCGCAATTTCGGCAGATCTGGGTGCCATCATCGGCGGCGCAGACGATTCGGAAAGGACCGCGCTGGTGGAGTATGCACGCTGCCTGGGACGCGCATTCCAGGTACAGGACGATCTGCTCGACGTCGTGGCGAACAAGGCCGAATTCGGAAAACCCATCGGCGGCGATATCATTGAAGGAAAGAAAACCTTCCTTCTCGTCAGGGCCTTGAATCGCGCGACGGGCACGGATTTGGAATTGCTGCAAGCGGTGGCAACTCGCACCGCTCCTCATGACGGGTTGGTCGCTAAAGTGACAGATGTGTATCTGCGCCTGGGAATACTCGATATCGCACGCGAAAAAATTGAACAGGACACTGCCGCAGCTATTGCTGCGCTCGAAGCACTCGAGGAGAGCGACGGACGGCAGATGTTGGTCTGGCTTGCCCAGATGCTTCTTGAACGCAAACACTGACACGCATGATCGAACGCACTGTAGCAATAAAAAACCGATCCGGCCTGCATACACGTCCGGCAGCAACTCTGGTGAAAACCGCGGCGCGCTTCACATCGGAATTCTATATCAAGAAAGACAGTTTCGAGATCAACGGGAAAAGCATTATCGGCGTCATGACGCTTGCTGCCGAGCAGGGGTCAACGCTGCTGTTAAGCTTCTCCGGCAGCGACGAAGCGGAAATGGCCGACGCTGTCTGCCTGCTTTTTGATGATGGCTTCGGCGAATTATAAACACTTTCACGACTACGAGGAACCCTCGCGTGAACAACGGGAAACAGGAACGGATTTATAAAGGGCTCCCTGCCTCGGGAGGGATTGCTATCGGTCCCGCCTACGTCTATGAGAGGGAGGAAGTCTATGTGACGGAGCGAATCCTCACCGAAGCGGAGGTCGAGCGGGAGAGCGACCTTCTCGCGGATGCAATCGCTCGTTCGCGTACCGAACTCAATAAAATTGTCACTTTCGCACGCCAGAAGCTGAACGAAGACGCAGCCCTCATCTTCGAGAGCCAGCTTATGATGCTCGATGATCAGGAAATGCAGAAAGCGCTGGAGCGTCGGCTGCGGCAGGAATGCAAGAACGCGGATTTTCTCATACATGATGAGCTTGAGAAATACCGCGTCATCTTCAGTGCAGCGAAAGATGAAATGATGCGCGACCGCATGGTCGATCTCGATGAGGTCGGTCAGCGCATCATGCGCAACCTGCAGAAAAAACGCCTGCACTCCACAGTGGAAGGTGAGCATGTCATCATCGCCGAGCAGCTCACGCCCTCCGATACACTGCTGTTCAGCCGCAACGACGTTCTTGGCTATGCCACTGAAGTCGGCGGCATCACTTCGCATGCGGCCATTCTTTCGCGCTCGCTGAAGATTCCCGCAGTCACTGCTCTGCACGGTGTTTCCGAAGAAATTTCTACCGGGGACCTCGTAATTCTCGACGGACAGCACGGGCTGCTGATCGTCAATCCCTCCGACGAACATCAGCAGTTGTACGCGAAAAAGATCGCGCGCATCGCCCGGCTTGAAGCTGAACTTGAGGATCTAGTCGATCTCCCCAGTGAGACATCAGACGGCCACCAGGTCGATCTCTCTGCGAACGCGGAGTTTGTCAACGAACTCGAATATATCATCACGCAGGGCTCGAACGGCATTGGGCTTTATCGCACCGAGCATCTCTACATAGAGAAGGGTGAATTTCCTTCGGAACAGGAGCAGTTCATTCAGTACAGCGAGATCGCGCATTCGATGTATCCGCAGCAGGTCATTTTCCGCACATTCGACATCGGCGGGGACAAGCTGCTGGATCGCAGCGTCGCGGAGATGAATCCCTTCCTCGGCTGGCGCGGCATCCGCATGATGCTCGACAAGACGGACATCTTCCGTCATCAGCTGCGTGCGATTCTGCGTGCCTCCTCGATGAAGAATATCAAGATCATGTTCCCCATGATTTCAGGAGTGGCTGAATTCGATGAAGTGCTGGCGCTGCTCGAAGATGTGAAAGCCGAACTGCTGGATGAGCTCGTCCCTTTCGACGAACACATGGAAGTCGGGCTGATGATCGAAGTACCTTCCGCTATTTTCGTGGCAGACGAGCTCGCGAAGCGGGCTGATTTCTTCAGCATCGGCACGAACGATCTCGTGCAATATCTTTTAGCCGTAGACAGGAATAATGAACTCATCGCTGATCTGTATCAGGAATTCCATCCTGCAGTGATACGTGCGGTGAAGTCCATCATTGATACGGGACATGCGAATGGCGTCTGGGTAGGTATGTGCGGCGAACTCGCCGGCAATCCGCTCGCCACGGTGATGCTGCTCGGCATGGGACTCGACGAATTTTCCATGGTTCCGTCTGTCATTCCCGAAGTGAAGAAAATCATTCGTTCCACTAATTACGAAGAAGCAAAGCAAGTCGCGGAAGGTGTGATGCGGCTGCCCACTGCTACCGACATACGATCGTACCTCGAGGCGTTTATGAGCGAGCGGTACCCGCATTTCATGGCAACGCTTTCGAATGGAGAAAACGGAGATCATAATGAATCCAACTGACGCACATATCCGCATTGATTACGCCAACGCACTCGATTGCATCGATGCTGCGTCGATGGAAGCAGCCCGCATCCGCATTGCCGCTGCGCAGCAGACTCTGATTTCGCGCAGCGGCCCCGGCGCTGAATTTCTCGGATGGATAGACCTTCCTCTGCACTCCCGTGAACAGCTGGCACCGGTGCTTGAGGCGGCGAAGCGCATCCGCGAACAAGCGGACGTGCTGATCGTCGTCGGTATCGGCGGTTCCTATCTCGGCGCCCGCGCGGTGATTGAGGCTCTCTGTCCGCCATTCGAGCGTGAAGGCCCTGCAGTCGTATATGCCGGACATCAGATCGACGGCGGATATCTTCGTTCGCTGATGGACTCCTGCGCCGACAAACGCGTCGCCATCAATGTGATATCAAAATCTGGTACTACCACCGAGCCGGCGCTCGCGTTTCGCGTGCTGCGGCAGTGGATGGAAGCGCGCTACGGCAGGGAAGAAGCTGCCCGCCGCATCTACGCTACGACGGACGCGCAGCGGGGCGCACTCCGCCAGGTTGCTGATGAGGAAGGCTACACGACCTTCATCATTCCCGACGATGTGGGCGGACGATTTTCCGTTATGACTCCTGTTGGCCTTCTCCCTATCGCTGCGGCAGGCATCGACGCGGCCGCCTTTCTCGACGGCGCGATCGCCATGCGAGAAATCGCGGCAGGCGACGATCCTGAACGCAATCCTGTCATGCGCTACGCCATGCTTCGAGATGCGCTGTACCAAAAAGGAAAGGGCATCGAGGTACTCGCTTCATTCCATCCGCAGCTCACCTTCATCGGAGAGTGGTGGAAGCAATTATTTGGTGAAAGCGAAGGAAAGGACGGCAAGGGAATTTTTCCGGCCGCGGTGACGAATACCACCGACCTGCATTCCATGGGGCAATACATCCAGGACGGCGAGCGGCGTCTTTTTGAAACCTTCCTTTTCTCGAGGAACGCTGACAGCGATATCACGATCACTGCCGCCGACGATGATACTGACGGCCTCAATTATCTGGCCGGAAGTACCTTCGCCGAGGTGAACGCGAACGCGCTTCTGGGAACTTCCCTCGCGCATCTCGACGGCGGCGTGCCTAACGCGACAATTCTCTTGCCCCGGATAAGTCCCGCCTCCATCGGAGCCCTGCTGTATTTCTTCGAAAGAACGGTAGCGCTTTGCGGCTACGCGATCGGGGTCAATCCCTTCGACCAACCCGGAGTCGAGGACTACAAACGAAACATGTTTGCACTTCTCGGCAAGCCCGGCAACGAAGAGCGCCGCGCTGCACTTCTCGCACAAGTTGCGCGGGGCGGCGGGGCCATCACAGGTTGAACGAACATTCTCATTCTCATTGTCAAGGAAAGTCATGAGCAGTAACGACTACGCCGAACGCATTTCATTGCTTGACTCCCACGATATCTACAGCGTGCTGTGCGATTATCCGGGACAGGCACGCACGGGTATGGATGTCGGCAATGCCGTCAACCTCAGCAGCATCGCGGCACCCGAGCTGAGGAATATGCTGGTTTGCGGCATGGGTGGCTCGGCCATCGGCGGCGATGTGCTGCGCGTGTTCGCCGAACAGAAAGCACGCATACCGATTGCCGTAAATCGCGGCTATATCATTCCGGGATATATCGATCAGCATTCGCTGGTGGTCGTCGTCAGCTACTCCGGAAGCACCGAGGAATCCCTCGCGGCTTATGCGGAAGCGCGCCGCCGCAATGCACAATGCGTGGTAGTAACGTCAGGCGGAAAACTGCTGCAGCAGGCCGAGGCCGATGGCGTACCCGCAGCGATTATTCCGGGCGGACTCGCACCGCGCTGCGCACTCGGCTATCTGTTCTTTCCACTTCTGATGATTGCCGCGCGACTGGATATTCTTGACGTGCAGCATTCGGCGCTGCAGGCCGCGATCGCTGTGCTTGAAGATTGCACACGCGATTACGCCGACCATCTCTCACAGGAAAATCAGGCCATCGCCATCGCGGAAAGACTCCGCGGGAAACTGCCGGTGCTTTACGGCGCGCAGCTTGGGCTGGATGCCGTCCTGATGCGCTGGCGCTGCCAGATAGAGGAGAACGCGAAGATGCTGTCGTACAGCAACGTATTTCCCGAAATGAATCACAACGAAATCGTCGGCTGGGAACAGAATGAGGAGATGCTGCGCCGCATCGCGGTGGTGGTTCTTCATGATCGCGATGACCTTCCTCAGATCCGCAAACGCATCTCCGTGACGCTCGATATTATACGTCCCCTCGCAGGCGACATCATCGAAGTTTACGCGAACGAGGACCATCCGCTCGCCCGTATTTTAGGATTGATTTGCCTCGGCGATTGGGTTAGTTTCTACCTCGCCATGACAAGCGGCGTCGATCCATTTCCGATTGTAAACATCGATCGGCTGAAGGCGGAGTTAGGTTAGGAAGGCACAAAGGCACAAAGGCACATAGGCACATAGGCACATAGGCACAAAGGCACATAGGCACAAAGGCACAAAGGCACATAGGCACAAAGGCGAAGAGGCACCTGTAGGGGCGAGCCACCTTCCGGATACCGACGGCCTTTGGTTTTCACAGGAGGTCGAAAAATTAATTGTGCGTTCGAACCGCACATCGGCTCGGCCCTGTTGGCACAGAGGCACCCGTCTTCGTCCCGCAATGCGGGACTACGCCGCTGCAGGCTCCGGCGCGGAAAACGCACAAAGGCACCTGTTGGCACAAAGGCACGGGGAATATTTTCACGACAATTGGGAGATTTGTTATGAAGACGTATCGAGATTTGGAAGTGTGGAAGAAATCTATGGACTTGGCGACGGATGTGTATCATCTGTTGAAGTCTTTTCCGAAGGACGAATTGTACGGGTTGGTGTCACAATTGAAGCGAGCGTCGGTTTCTATAGCCGCCAATATCGCGGAAGGCTATGGTCGAAATACAACTGGCGATTATCTGAAACATCTGCGATACGCTATGGCCTCAGACTACGAAGTACAGACGCTTCTTGAATTGTCAGTTCGCGTTGAAATCGTGACTCGTCAAAATATTGAACGACTCTATCAACAATCCCGTGAAATTGAGCGAATGCTCAGCAGTCTCATGAGGGCAGTTGCAGCCAATCCCCGCACATAACGATCGCATAGCAGACATGGACAGCAGTCACCGCGACCAGCCAAGAGCAACGCGTCCACGCCTTTGTGCCAACGGGGCCGAGCCGAAGTGTGATCCGGACGCACCACAACATTTCCGCTCTCCTTCCGGAACGAGCGGCCGTCGGCATTTAAAAGGTGGCTCGCCCCTACATGCGATTCTTCGCCTTTGTGCCTCTGTGCCTCTGTGCCTATGTGCCTTTTTAATCCTTCTCCCGACACACACAGCCTCTTCCCAATTCCTCCCGTTCGGCCGCAATAAAGTCCAGTATGCGAACTTCGATTGGCAGATTCTGAAGACCGAGCATTTCGATATATACTACTATCCGCAGATGGAGGAACTGGCAGGGAAAGGGGCGCACTTTGCGGAAGAGAGTTATTCGAAGCTGGAGAAAATATTCAACTTCACAGTGGGACACCGCATCCCGCTCATTTTCTATTCCTCGCCGATACATTTTCAGCAGACGAATGTGACTCCCGGCTTTATTCCCGATGGCGTGGGAGGGTTCTTCGAGTTCATTAAAGGACGCGTCGTCATTCCGAGTTCGGGGTCGATGGAGCAGTTCCGCCATGTGATCAATCATGAGCTCGTGCATGTATTCATGCACAACAAACTGGAGTGGACACTCCGCAGCAACGGACAGCGTGCCGATCGCTATCTGCCGTTATGGTTCGTCGAAGGACTCGCGGAATTCTATTCCACAAAATGGGACGCCCAGGCGGAGATGGTGCTGCGCGACGCGGTGCTCAGCGGCTACTTCGCGCCGGTGTCCTACATCTATGCGATCAGCGGCAGCTTTCTCATGTACAAGGAAGGCCAGGATGCTCTCGGCTTCATCGCACGCGAGTATGGGAAAGAGAAAGTCGTGCAGCTCATCGATAATTTCTGGATGTCCGAAGATTTCCAGGAGGTGATGCGTCTGACGCTTGGCGTTCGCTACGAGGAATTCGACCGCGCGTGGGAACGCGATCTTCGGAAGCGAATTTATCCGCTCGTGGAAACTTATGACCGTCCGGGCGACGTGGGCACGCCAATCGTGCGCGAAGGATTCAACGCCAAGCCGGTGTACTATTCCCGCGGAGATTCATCGTACGTGGTCTACGTCGCCAACAACACCGGCTATGCCGGACTATACATGAAATCGCTCGCCGGGGGCGAGGCGAAGCTGCTGCTCGAGGGAGAGAAGACCGACCAGCTAGAGGCCTTCCATTTATTCGGCAGCCGCATGACGCTGAACGCGGATGGCATGCTGGCCTTCGTGACAAAAAGCGGAGAATCGGATGTGCTGCACTTCTATGATCTCGGTGCGGAGAAGCTGGTGCAGACGCTTTCCTTCGACGGACTGGTGATGATAGGTTCCCCCTCCTGGAATCCGGAAGGCACGAAGATAGTGTTCGCCGCACTGAACGAAGCAGGAGAGAATGACCTGTATGTGGTGGACGTCGCCACGCGTGAACTCGTTCGCCTGACAAACGATCTCTTCGATGATCGAGATCCGGCATGGTCGCCGGATGGAACGCGCCTCGTGTTTACTTCTGATCGCGGTCCGGGTGGAGAACACGGACGGCAGCAGCTGTTTCTGCTCGATCTTGAAAGCGGCGCAATGCGCTACCTGACGCAGGACAGCAGCAGCTATTCGTCTCCGTCATGGTCAACCGATGGAATGAACATCGTATGCACCTGCGACCGCGACGGTACACACAACCTGTACGTTATCCAGCTCGATGACGCGCAGCCGGAACTTCCTGCCGTGCGGCAGCTGTCCCATTTCACGACCGGCGCGTTCGACCCTGTGTGGACGCCGGAAGGGGATGTGATTTACACTGCCTACGACGGCGGCAGTTTTCAGATTCAGGGATTGAGAAAGATCGGCTCGAAGGTTGACTCGCTGGAGGCTGTGTACGCTCCGCGCAAAGTGCGGCCCACTGAGGAATGGTCGGTTCCGTCGCTGGGTGGGAACAGCGTTTCTTCCCGTCTCGGCTATGAAAAAGAATACCAGGTGGACATTGCTCAAAGCGCGATTTCTACCGACCCTGTTTTCGGAACTCTCGGCGGCGCCATGCTGAGTATGAGCGATGTGCTCGGTGACGACCGATATTATTTTCTGATCTCGAATACGGCACAGTCTTCCAGTGAATTGCTCACGAGCTTCAACATTGCGGTATCGCGGCTTTCGCTTGCGCAGAAGACCCCGTACAGCTATGGTGTATTCCATCACGCCGGACGCCGCTACGATCTGCTTGACCCGGATCTGTATTTCTACGAACGCGCGTATGGCGGATTTATCGCTGCTGCATATCCGCTTTCGAAGTTCCGCCGCATTGAGGGATCGTTCAGCTTCAGCAATTCGGACAAGGAGGCGCTTGCTGAGGTCCGTCAGCGCAAAGCACTGCTTCTGACGAATTCGATTTCCTACGTGAAGGACAACGCGCTGTATTACTGGACCGGGCCAATCGACGGCAGCCGCTTCAATTTCACCTTGTCCTACACCACCGATCTTCGCTATTCGAACGTCAACTATTATTCGGTGATGTTCGACTACCGGCGCTATTTCCGCATCGGACTCAGATCGGCCTTCGCCACACGGTTCGAATTTCTCTACAATCACGGCAAGGAAGCACGGCGCTATTTTCTCGGCGGAAGCTGGGATTTGCGCGGCTGGCCGCGATGGTCCATCCGCGGTACGAAGCGTTGGGTCACAAGCCATGAACTCCGCTTCCCCGTACTCGACCGCGTGGGACTCGATCTCCCATTCGGCTCAATCACCCTCGGCGTACTCCGCGGCGCGATCTTTTTCGATGCCGGGAATTCCTGGGATAACGATTACGAGATAACCCTCGGCAGCATCGGCGCGGGAATTCGCTTCAGCCTTTTCGGCGTGCTCGTGCTTCGCTATGACGTGGGCAAGCGCATCGAAAACAACTTCACTCATCTGCAGTCTGATCTCTTCCAGCAATTCTTTTTCGGATGGGACTTTTGATGCGAAGGTATTCCATCATATCGATTGCTGCGCTGCTGCTGACTGCCTGCAGTTCCTCCTACGAACTTGATCATGCTCTGGTCCCGCAGCCCCATGATTGGCTGCAATACGGAGGCGATGCCGGCCGGAGCAACTTCGTGCGCGAACCTTCGGAAGCCCGGCGCGCTGCGTATTTCCCTGCGCCGACCGACAGCGCAGAAATTATCTGGGAATACAGTCTGGATGGTCCCGCCGGTGAGGCCGCGCCGCTGCTGCTGCAGGAGACGGTGCTGTTTTTCTCCAAAACCGGATGGGGAGAAGCAGTGGACCTCGCAAGCGGAGATAAGGTCGGGGCGTTCCCCTGTCAATGGTACATCCATGCCACGCCTGCCATCGCGGCGGGCTGTCTTTTCGTCGCCACCAACGGCAATTCTCCCTTGCTGCTCTGTTTCGATTTAAAGGATAGGATAATCCGGTATAGAACGGGTATCCCCTCCGTTCAGGCTTCGCTCTGCGCGGTTGGGCAGCGAGTGATCCTCGCGGCAAGGAACGGCGAAGTGCGCAGCTACGCTGAGCGCGATACGGTCCCGCTTTGGCGCACAGCTCTTCATGATCTAATCACCGCCGCTCCGGCGGCAAACGATAGCGTGGTGGTCGTCGCCGGTCAGAACGGCGATCTCAATGGTCTTTCTGTGAGCGATGGCCGGAAGCTCTGGCGAATCTCCACCGGCAGTGCTTTTGTGGCGGGTCCGACCGTGAACGGACAATTTGCTGTCGCGGCGAATCTCGCCGGCGTCATTACAATGATCGACGCGTCGAGCGGAGAAATCCGCTGGCAGGTCGAGCTTGGCGAACCCGTCTATCAGGGAATCGCCTGGAAGGACAATGCACTTGCAATCCCACTCTCCGGAGGAGACCTCGTCATCCTTCACCCTGAGGACGGAAAAGAACTCGCGCGTATTTCCACAGGCGAACTCCCGGGTGCTGCGCCGATATTTTACGCAAACCACATTCTGCTTTTGCAGCGCCGGGGCGTGCTGGTCGGCATTGACCCGGTTTCCGGTAGCGTGACAGAAATTGCGCGCATGGATTCACGGAGTGAAACGGCGCCGTTGGTTACACCAGCCGGGATTGTGCTGGTTGATGAGGAAGGGGAGGCGGTGATGGTTGGATGGGAGAAGGGGAATGAGGGGAATGAGGGGAATGTAGGAAATGGGGGAAGGATGGGAATGAAGAAATGAAAGCTGCGCTTCAAATATTGGAGGTGGGATTGCGTTACGGAGTGATGCTCATCGTGTTGATGATGGGTGTTGGGGCAGACGCGCATGCGCAGGATCGCGAGCCGCCCATGCAGCGTCTGGTGGAACTGGCGTCGGAGCCCTCAGGAGCGGAAATATTTTCAGGCGATTCGCTGCTTGGAAAGACTCCGATGCGCGTGCAGTTGGCGCAGCTTGACAGTATTGCGGTCTGGTATCCAGCCCGCGATTCATGGAACGCTCAGGTGCTGCGGCCGGGGAAGGAGGGGCCGAATGCCGGCGAAGGAGTACGCTTCCTCCGCTTCGATGCGCGCGCGCTGTTTCTCGGGACGCCCGCTGGCAGAGCGACGAAGGAGACTCAATCCCTTCGGTTGCCCTCATCGGAGATCCTTTTGCCGGCTGGCGCCAGTCTTCTGGCCGGAATTGCCGCAGTGATGCTCAAGCAGAGCGCGGATGCATATTACAGTGATTACTTGCAGAGTGGAGACGAATCTCTGTTATCTCAAACGAAAAAGTACGATATTTATGCAGGTGTATCGCTTGCATTGCTTCAGGTCGGATTAGGGTACTTCATTTATCGCCTTTTCGATGAATGACCTTTCTCTGGAAGCCCTGCTACAACCTAAATAAGTTGAGCCATGGCCGGAAAAGTAGATCTTCATACGCACACGCACTTCTCAGACGGCGCACTCTCACCGAGGGAGCTGGTGCTTCGCGCCCATGAAGTCGGAATGTCGGCTCTCAGCATCACCGATCACGACAACATCGCCGGTATCGAACCCGCTATCGAAGTAGCGAAGGATTTTGGTATTGAAGTGGTACCCGGGGTAGAGTTAAGTTCTACTCTTGGCCGGAAAGACATTCACATACTCGGCTACATGTTCGATCCCAGCAATAAGCAGCTGCGCGAAACTCTGGAGTTTCTGAAAAAGGAGCGCTTCATACGCGCTGAGCGCATCGTGCGAAAGCTCAACAATCTTGACCTGCCTCTGGATTTTGATATCGTGCTTGAAAGAGCGGGCCATGGAGCTGTCGGGCGTCCCCACATCGCGGCCGCCATGCTGGATGAAGGATTGATCAGCGATTATGCAGAGGCATTCATTCATTACATCGGTGATTCGGGTCCTGCATACGAGCCGAAGTACAAGATTTCTCCCGAGGACGCTGTCGACATTATCGCCAACGCGGGCGGTGTCTCCACCGTCGCGCATCCCGGCTGGTACGTAAGCGAGCAGGATCTCTCCTACCTGATACACGCAGGTGTCGACGGAATCGAAGTAGTGCATCCTGCTCATGACGTGAATCGTCAGCGTTATTACCGAGGCATCGCGTCGACCTATTTTCTGCTCGAAAGCGGCGGCTCTGATTTTCACGGCGGCAAGCGCAACGACCACAAGAATTTCGGCAGCTATTGCGTCACAACCGATGTTGTGGATGCGATGAAGCGCAGACTATTTATTCAATAGAAATTTCCGAGGAGCTCATGTACACTCCCATTCAAGGCGATCTCAATGCCGGTTCGTATAAATTCGGAATCGTATCGAGCCGCTTCAATGATATCATCACTCGTCGACTGATTGACGGAGCGGTTGATTGTCTTTCCCGCCACGGAGCGAAAGAAGAGCAGATCGAAGTTATTCTCTGCCCTGGATCGTTTGAACTCCCGATGGTCGCACGCAAAATGGTCGACAGCGGGAAGTACGACGGCATCATCTGCATCGGTGCGGTCATCCGCGGCTCGACACCGCATTTCGATTTCATCGCGTCCGAGGTCACAAAGGGCATCGCCAATCTCGCGATGGAAAGCCGGATGCCGATCGCCTTCGGAGTTCTGACAACCGATACAACCGAACAGGCGCTCGAACGCGCGGGTCTCAAGCACGGCAACAAAGGGTGGGAAGCTGCGCAAACAGTCATGGAAATGTTGAACCTGTTCGCGGCAATTGACGGAAAATAATATTCACGCAGAAGGAAGAGCATGAAGCACGTTGTCCTGCTGCTTCTCCTCATCACTTCCGCCGCGACGGCGCAGGTGGGGACATGGCATACGTACACTGATATGAAGCTCGTCCGCGATCTCGTAGCGGGCAAGGATGGGTTCTGGGCAGCGACAAGCGGCGGCGTGTTCCATACGTTTCCCGACGGCAGCTTTGAACGCTACACCAACATCGACGGCCTCTCCGCCATCGACTATACCGCTGTTGCAATGGATGAGAATGGTGTGGTCATCGCGGGTTCCACTACCGGCATGATCAACGTATTCGTGCCCGGCAGCGGATGGTACGAGGTCTCCGACATTGCACGCGCCGAGGAAATTCCCTCCCGCGGTATTACCACCATCAAGACACACCAGGGAAAGGCCTACATCGGTACCGAGTTCGGGTTGGCAGTGTATGACCTCGAGCGGCGGGAATTCGGAGATACCTATCAGAAATTCGGTTCGCTGCCGCTGCGCAGCAAGGTCAACGCAGTGCAGTTCGATGGCGACGAGATCTGGGTCGCAACCTCCGCCGGCATTGCGCTGGGTGATCTGAAAAACCTCAACCTCAAAGATCCTGACAATTGGACGTCCTGGGACAACGTAGAAGGTCGGAGTCTGGGTGACGTGAGGGATATTTTCGTCGCATGGGGTGCCCCGATGGCGATAGTAGAAAGCAACACGATTATCAGCTTCAACGGCAACGAATGGGTTCCGAAGCTGGGCTCACCCGGTGGAACGATGCTGCGCCTTGCCTCCCACGGCAGCTTTCTTTATCTCATGACCGATCTCGCACTCTACGAACTTGAATTTGGCCAGAATCCGTTGCTGCTCGGCGACATGCTCAATTCAGGGAAGTATCCCCCGGGTGCGCGATTCATGGACATCGAGATTGCAGGCGACGGGCGCATCACCCTTGGCAGCAACTTCGGCATAGTTATGTACGAGGCGGGGAGCGACTGGACCTTCTCCAGCCCCGATGGCCCGAACTCGAATTTCTTCAGGGCGCTTTCTGTCGATGACGGCGGTACGCTCTGGGCGGCATCGGGTATCACTGACGGCGGACGCGGCGCCTACGCTTTCGATGGGACCGATTGGAGCAACCTCACCATTGCCAGCGATCCTCGTATCGGTACCGATGCGATTACTGATGCGACTCCCGCTGACGGTGGCGCCATGTGGTTTGCCACCTGGGGGGACGGTGTATTTCGAAGAGAGAAGAACGGGGATGTCACCATATATAACGGAAAAAATGTCGCCGGTTTTCCGGGCATCACGGATAATACCGAATACGCTGCGGTTCGTTCGGTGCAGCTGGACAGCAGAGGAAATCTCTGGGTGCTGCACTACCTGTCGAGCTCCAATATGCTCGGCTGCATGACACCCACCGGACAATGGTATTTCTTTAGCGATCCCGGTCTACCCAGCGGTATGATCGTCACGGATCTTATGATCGACCAGTTTAATCAGCTCTGGATATTGTTGGACGATGGAGCTTTTCGCGGGATTCTCATCTTCAATAATAACGGGACGCTTACGAATCCTTCTGACGATACGTGGACGAGGCTTCGTGCCAATGATGCGAACGTGATCAACGCAGAGGAGGACGCCACTGCCGTTGCCGTGGATTTATTGGGCGATATGTGGATCGGAACTGATCGGGGAATACGTACCGTGTTCAATCCTACCCAGCCGGATCGCGTTTCAAAGACCTGCTTCAACACACGCTGCAACGTCGAAGGGCAGTATATCACTTCCATCGCGATTGATCCGGTGAACAATAAATGGCTGGGAACGAAGGAAGGCGTATTCGTACTCACAGCCGACGGCAGCGAAATCCTGGCACATTACGATACGGATAACAGTCCGCTGCTTGATGATGAAATACAGACTCTGATCATCCATCCCACTACCGGCGTCGCATACATCGCTACGCCTTGCGGGCTTTCCAGCCTTGCTACGGCGTTCGTGCAGCCGCAGACCACGTTTGGCGAACTATCCGTCGGACCGAATCCTTTCCGCCCCGGCATCGATGAGCATGTCATGATCGACGGACTCGTGGAAGCATCCATCATAAAGGTGCTTTCCGTGTCAGGCAATCTCGTTAAGGAAATCCTTACTCCTGGAGGACGCGTGGGCTTCTGGGACGGACGCACAAGCACCGGTGAATACGCTCCCTCAGGCGTGTATTTCATCATCGCCGCCGCTCCCAACGGATCCCAATCCGCCGTCGCCAAAGTCGCGGTTGTCAGAGAGTAGAGTTACTCTGCCCATACCCACTGCCACGTGCATGAATCGTATGAACGTCATGGAAAAGAACTCGGATATCTCTCAAACCGATGTGACTCCGGAGCATGAACACCCCGTTCCGGTAGACACTGATGGGGTAGATGTCACCCTGATACGATGGATGCTCAGCCTTTCTCCCGAAGAAAGATTGAAGGTATTGCAGGATCAGGTCAACGCAATCACGAGATTACGCAATGACGCACACTTCGAGGGAACCGGCTCGGAGAAAGATAACGCGATGCTTCCTGTTCTGAGAAGGACGAGGGACGAAAGGGAGCGCGGGAAAAGCGAAAAACCGATTATTTAACGACGATCACTTTTCCAGTGCTGCTCTCGGGTGTACGCAGACGCAGCAAGTACAAACCACTTTCAAGTCCATCCAGATTCAGCGTGCGAAGCGCGGCGGTGCCATCCGACGGCATCTCGGGGAAGCTCCGGAGCTCGCGTCCCAGCAGATCGAAGATGGCGAGACTGTAGTACATCTGCCGTGGGAAGGAACATGCGATCATCGCAGTTCCCGAAGCCGGCTGCGGCCACAACGCGCTGATAGTCGGCTGCGTGAGCGCAGGGAGTGCGTTCCCGACACCGGTACCGATGTCGATAGTGCGGAACCTCCACGGGGAATTCCAGTCGCTGGTGCCGTGGGAAGTGCTGACATTCAATCGCCAGTAATAATTCCAGAAATTCCAGAGTCCGTGAATCTGCATAGTCGTGCCGATAATGCCGGAACTGTCGTAGACGATATCTGTGAATGCCTGATTAGAAGCCAGCTGCAGACGGTAGCTGCGCGCGCCGGTTACAGGATACCAGTTGAGCAGCACGTTGAGCGGTACGTCAGGAAAACCATCGAACGGCGTCAACTGTCGCGGTGCTGCCGGTGCGGTGCTGAATTTCCAGGGCTGCGACCAATCGCTGAACGCTGTCGCCCCCGTGTTGCCGGCGCGGAGCCGCCACCAATATTCGGTATCCGGCTGAAGACCCGAAGCAGCTTCGGTCAGTCCGATCAATCCCGTTTTTTCAAGGACGAGAGAATTGAATTGCTCGTCGTAGGCTACCTGAAGATGATAGGCATCTGCGTCGGGCGAAGCGTTCCACCTGAGATTTACATTGAGTGAAAGGCCGATTGCGCCGTTGAGCGGCATGGCAAGCGGCGGCGCCGCGAGCGTACTACCGCTGGTTGTGAACCTGCGCACCGTGCTCCAGTCACTGGCCCATCCACTGCGGAACGCCTTCACTCGCCAGAAGTACTTCGTGTTGCGTGCCAGTTCCTGAGATTGATAACTCGTGGCAGTGAGACCGGATTCGTTGATCACCCAGCTGTTGAATGTTGGATCATTGGTAAGCTGAAGCTGGTAGGTGAGCGCGCCGTTGAACGGAATCCAGCGTATAGTCGGACGTGTAGATACACCCACAGCCTCATCCTGCGGAGCGAACAGCGTGGGACGTGTTTCGGACTCGCTGATCCGGAATGGAAGCGGTGAGATCACCACGCGCATCGAATCGTAGGTGTCGGTCACACGGACGCGGCAATAGTCGTGCGGCTCCGTCGGTACTGCCCAGGCGTAGCTGCCGGAGGACGCGGGAATATTGAGAGCTGCTGTTACCCAATTCTGTCCATTGTCCACCGAATAGTCGATGTCGACGCGCGAAATTTCCGCGCTCGCCCAAAGGATATTTTGCGATGTACCGATTTCCCAGCTTTCACCGCCAATCGGAGCAAGCAGCTGAAGGAAGGGATCCGGCGTAATCGCGAAAAGCCGTGTGCTCTCATCGGTGAGTTGGGGCTGATTGGCTGCGGTCACACTAATCAGACAGCGGTCTGATATACGGTCAGGGATGGTCCAGTCCCACTGGCCGTCACTTGCGCGCTCGGTTGCGAGCCGCTCCCAGCTGCCGCCGGCGTCGATACTCAGGTCGATCCGCACGCTATCGATTTCCGCACTCTGCCAACGGACGGAATGGCTGCTGCCGATGCGCCAGCGCTCTCCGCCGTCGGGTGAAAGCAGGGAAAGTGCGGGAACCGGCGCGATCCGGAACACAGCGTCGCTGCGATCGAAGACGGAAACATCGTCGCTCGAGACCAGACGAAGCAGACAGGAATCGGAAGGCGTGACCGGGACATGCCAGACATACCCACCCAGACGCGCGTTGGCGGCGCTTGCGATAGGAAGCCAGGTACTGCCGTTGTTCGTCGAGTACGCGAGATTCACCTGGTCGACGGCGATGGAGGTCCATGCAACATCGTGGTTCGTCGCGACCTGCCAGGCCTCGTCGCCATTTGGGGTAGTGATCGTGACCACCGGACGCAAGTATACCGTGAAATCGGCGGGAGAAATATCGTTGAGTCCGCTTGCGGCATCACGAATTCGTATGCGGCATTCAGTGGATGTAACACCTGGCACGTTCCACACATACTCTCCGGAGGAGGCAGGAAGCGGTCCGGCGAACTCCACCCACGAAGCCCCGCCGTCTACGCTGAAATCGAGCATCACCTGCTGTGCGGAAACTCCCTGCCAGCGAATGCGCTGCTGCGATCCGCTGTGCCATTCCTCCGCACCGAGCGGTGCGAGTAATTCCAGCGAAGGAAGAAGCAGGAGATTGCGTGCATCAGTGCGGCGAATTCGGCAGCCGCCGGCAGTAGCGAAATAAAAACCCTCAATGCGATAACTTCCAGCGCGTCCCAGCAATGTTGCGCCGGTAAAGATCCCGTCGTTAGCAGTGACGTCGGGTGCATTTCCATCATCCGCGACTGCAATCACCGCACGGTTGCCGGTGCTGTCGACAATGACACAACTGGCGGAGGTCTCGGTCGCTGCCGGACCCGTGTTATCAAGCGCGAGTGATATCGTCAGCTGCTGCCGACTCAGCGGCTCGGAAGGAGTAAGCGTGAGCCGGAGTTCCTTCGACGCTCCGGTGATTGCGGCAAGGCGGCAGCCGGGAGGGAGCGAGGGAGCGTTGTCGACCAGCAGACGCCAATCCCCAGGTGCGGGATTCTTTATGGTGATGAACTTTATCTTAAGCCCTGCATTGTGGGTGAAAAATACTGTCGTGTCATCAGCCGCCGACGCATCGACAGGCGTTCCGTCCGGAGCCATCAATGCGAAAAGATGCTCTGTGCTGCCGCTGTAATCGAGCAGGACGGTCAATTCGTCGGTCAGGCAGTCAGCGGTGAAATCCACAAACGCGCCCGGGTCAGGAATGATGCCGCGAAGGGTACGCAAGGGATCAAGAGCCATGGCTTCGTGCGGAGTGATGGTGAGCGTTGAACGCTTTTCCCTCGACCAGGCCATGAGTACGTCTCCAGCGATGCGCGCGATGTCGAACGAGCGCCCGCGATCATCCATTCGTGAGATAATCGGATCGGGAATTATGCTTTGCTGCTGAATCGCGAGCTGCCAGCCGAGACCGCTCAGCGTTATCGGACCTCCCCGAAAGGGCTGGATCCCGCCTTGGCTTGAAACGCCGAAGAAGGCGGCATCCTGCCAGGCTAACTGCTGAATAGTCGGATCATCTGAAAAACACATCGATGCGGGATAGAAATACAAGCCCGGATCAATCATGTCTGCGAAGGACTCTATAGGCTCGAATCGGAGGCGATTGCCGCCGGTTAGATCGAGGCGCAGCCGCACACGATTCGATGCCGGAAACGCTGCGCCTGCAGCTGTCATGCGAAGGGAGGGGATACCGACATCCACGCGCAGGGGCAATGAGCCGGCGGCCTGATATTGCTGCTGAGCAAAACGCAGCGTGTCAGGTGCATTGTAAATGAGAAAGCGCGATCGATACGCCGCGAGCGTGCTGTCGCTCACGACGAAGGCGTAGATCAGCTCAGGCAGCAGCTGCGGATCAGGGACGTCAAGCAGTCCGGCATCCTTGTCCTCAGGGGATTGCAGCATTGTTGCCGCATACCCGCCGAGCACTGCGTTGATCGTTCGCGGTGCGGGATAGGTGGCGGAACTGAGCGCCGTGCGTCCGTCGTCGTGCAAGGCGGATTCAATCGGCAATGCCGGAGAAGTGACGGGGGCGGATCCTGCGATGTTGAGAATGTCGATGCCGGAGGGGAGGTGAAACGGATCAAGCCGGGTAAGGGCATCCCGCCCGGGCATCAGTTCGCGCAGCATGGGCGCATGTCTGTCGGCGACATCAAACTGCGGCAGTGCATCCGGTGCGGCGTAGGAAAGTCCTGCGCGGAGCCGACCCGCATGTGGCGTCCCGAGAAAGACTGCTTTGTACACGCTGCCCGGATAGGAGATTGCGCTCGCAGGATCGCCGAAATACGTGAAGTTGTTTGCCGTACCCTCGAGGAAGGATCGCAGCACGAGTCCGCCCGCACCGACGGCTGCGACGGCAGCCTGCGTCGTGTCGTATGAATCAAGCAGCCAATGGAGATCACGTCCGAAGAGGAAAGCGGATTCCTCCCAACTCTGATCGGGCGGATAGTAATATTCCCACACGTCGAAGCGGTTGGCGTGCGAGTGATCGTAGCGCTGCAGCCGTCCGGCATACGAAGTGAACACATAATCGCGTCGGCCGTTGAAATTCGCCTGCAGGGTGTCCGTGGGAGAAATGATGTCGGAATCCTCGCCCCAGGCATCACGCATCATCCCCATTTCCGGCAGAAGCAGCAATGGAATTCGATCCGGCCGGATGTTTCCCAAACGGAACTGCGCGTAGCCCGCCGCTCCGCTGTCATGCGAGGCCGGTGGGAGAAGCACTGTGGTTTGGTACAGCGGACCGTCCTGCGGATCCCCTCCTGCAGCCAATGCGGAAGCAGGCATTCCCGGCAGCCATGGAAAACGCACGCGCGTCGGGAAAATCCAGCCTGAAAGAGCGATCATTTCCTTTGGATGCTGCTGGTATGATGTCAGGTCGCGGTGGAGAAATACGACAGCCTCTCGCCGGCGCCGGGCGACAAGATCCTTGTAGGGATAAGAAAAACCCGCCTTTCCGAGTACGCGATAATTTTCGTCAAGCACGAGCACATCGGTGAAATTTTGCCTGAACGCCGGAAGAAACTTTGCCCAATAGAACACTGCGCAGCCGCTGCTGTCGAGCGGCATGCGAATTGAAAGCGGAGACACGGGCGCGGGCGATCCGCTCCCCGTATAGCCCCAGAGTTCAATATACTTTGCCAGCGGAGCAGAGTATTCCACCAATTTCACCAGGCAGGCGATGTCATCGTCCTGCACCGGAGCGACGTCGATGAAATTCACATACACCGCTGTATCGCTCGTTGTGCTGTCCCGCACAATGAGCGTGATCGTCACCAGTCCTGGTACCTCGTATGTCCATCGAGGATTTTTATCATGCGAATCCGCCACGCCATCGCCGTTCAGATCCCAATCCCATCCGATTATGGAATCCGTCGGCGTGCTCTGATCCAAAAACTGCAGCGACAGCGGTGCGGCTCCGGACCCCACATCGACGGTAAATGCCGCATGCGGCTGCGCCCGGAGTACGCCAGCAGCCAGGAAAAACAGGAAAAGCGCCGTTAGGGAAATGAGTACAATCGCGCGGATGGAGGAGCGTTTTGTGGACATCTTCGCACTCCGGAGCCAGTGGTAATACTGCGTAATCTATGGCTTTTACACCAGTTGATTAAAGTTATGCACAATTCCAATCGTTGTCAAGGACGATAGGACGTAAGGACGTCCAACCTGGTAGGGGCGAACCACCTTTCATACTGCACCGAACGTTCGATGCAGGCAGGTGACTACAACCGGGACGACGTTTCGGCTACTTCATCGGTTCGCCCGAAAGTTAGCCCCGGGCAAAGGGGCGGCCCTCCAAACCTCCGTTTGAGCGCGAAGCACCTACCGATCCAACAAAATCACCGAAAAACGCACAACCAGACGCAACCCGGCATTTCTTTATGTCCTGAATAATTAACGACATACGTTTTTTACGAAAAATAAATGAAAAAAAAAGTGAAAAAAGTGAAGAAAATTTTGGCCAAAACCCATGAACTATAACGATTAAGAGGTATGGAGCGAAGGCAGCGCAATACGCCACATAGCACGCTCGTCGGAAAGACGCACGGCATCACAATCATCAAGCTGGCTGCGAACAGGAATCTATTGCCTAAAAAACAGGCATGAAATCACATAAAGGACATGAATCGTGAAAGATAATTTATAAAACGTGAAATAATTCTTGATTATACGAGAATTAGTGATTATGATGCACCTTTAAAAGATATGTTCAGTATTTTCTGCTTGTTTAGACCCGCCCTCGCCCGGCTGATCGCGTACGAAGAAGTGATGAAATGGTTGAATAGCAGGCTGTCCCTCCCGACAGCCGCGCGATTGACGAAGAACGTCAGTCGCGGTATCTTCTCAAACGAGGAGTTCTTATGAATCTCCATTCTCCTGAATCGGGTCTGCGCCACAGAGCGCAAGCCATGAAGCAACCACGGCCTGTCCAGCAGGTATATTCGTACAAATACCCCCCCCCTATATCCGGTATTCTCGCCGGCATTGTATTCGTCCTCGGATTCGTGTTCACGCTGACCGGCGTCGTCGTGGCTCAGACCGAGTGGAAGGATCGGTATGTTTCGATTGCGAGAAACCATCAACTCAATCCCGCGATCGCCTATCCCACGCAAGCCGGTTCTACTGTGACCGTTTGGGAGGACGAAAGGGATCTCGATTCTCTGGGCTCCGATATCTACATTCAGAGCGTCGACAATGGGAACGGCGTCAGCCAGTGGGTGGGACCCAACGCATTAGTGCCGGGCCTTGGTTATAATGATATAGTCACCGACCGCTTCGACGGAATTGCCGTCTGCAAAGCCGAATTCGATCAGCGCAATCCCCGCGCTGCGTACGATGGCATGGGCGGTGTGATCGTTGTCTGGGAGGACTATCGCAATGATCCGATGAACACGGTTGCCGACATTTACGCACAACGCATCGTGATCGCGACCGGACGACAGGATCCCGCATGGCCAATCGACGGAATCCCGGTATGTCAGACTGGTTCTCACAATGAACGTCCCCGCATCGTTGGGACAGTGGACGGCGCGTTCATAACCTGGATCGACTATCGCAATGATCCGGGAACAACGCCGCGGGATCGTGATGTTTTTGTGCAGTACATTCAAAGTGCGACGGCCAGCTGGCCACCTCCGCCGACGAATTGGGTGGCGAATGGAATTTGCGTGCCGACCAATCAGCGGGCGGATCAGACTAATCCGGAACTCGATTCCGACAACATTTTCACGCTCGATATTCTGGGACAACTGACGCAGGGTGTTGTTGTGACCTATCAGGATGATCGTTACATCGGGAATTATTCAGGACTGCCCGTCTGGACGGTTTTCGCCAACCGTATCGATGCGAACGGAGTGCAGATGTACACCATGGGTACTCCGCCATGGACAGCCGATGTCGCGGCAGGTCCGTCGAATGAGAATCAGGAATATCCGCGCATCGTGACTACGGGCAAACGTCCAACCGTGACGAATCAGTCGGCGGTCATCGTCTGGCAGGATATGATCGACGATCCGACCCAGGGATGGACGGACATCTACTCCCAATGCCTCGACCAATTCGGTATGCCGCAGTTTCCGGGTCCGAATGGATTGATGGTGTGCCAGGCTCCTTCATCGCAGGTTATTCCGCAGCCAACACTGTGGGAATCCGGTGATCCGCTTCTGGGTACGTATATCCCGTATGTGACCGTCGGTTGGCTGGACTACAGGAATTACGCACAGTCCGGTATCGATATCTATGGCGGACTGATAGATGCCCGGGCACCGGGAATGATGATGAATCCGGCAGGTCCTGCGGGTGAGCCGATCTGCGTTTTGCCATACGATCAGACGCAGTTGTCGATGGATAACGTGAAGTACAATTCCCATACAAGTGAGCAGACGGTCTTTGTCTGGACACATCCGACAGGCGTAGGACTTGATATTCGTGAGCAGAAGATCGCGCTCCCGCCCTGGATCGAATCATGGCCAGTAAACGGTTGGCCGGTGACCGAAGCCAAATCCGATCAGGTGCTTCCCCAGGCAAATCGTGAGGTGTTCGTCTGGCAGGATGGCCGACGCGACCCTATCCCGAACGACAATCAGGATGACGAAAACATCTATTGTCAGACCCCGGGTATGTGCACGGGTCCGACGGAAATGAACTGGCGTGACATGTTCGCCAAGTGGACCTTCGGTGAGGATGCACGGGATTTCCGCTATGTCTCAGATCCGTCGGATGGATCCACCTATATAGTTTGGGTGGAAAACCGTCATTCAGATCCCGATTGGTCGAATGTATTCATTCAAAAGCTCGACAAGGACGGAGTTCCCCGCTGGAGCAACAATGGGGTTGTGGTGAACAATTACTATCCGAACCTGCTGCTTCTCACAACAGATGTGCAGCTCCCGGATGTATGTATCGATGGCCAGGGCGGCGCCTGGGTAATCTGGCAGCAGAAAACCCGGACGAGCGGGATTGATGAATGCCCAATGAGACACATTGATGCCCAAGGAGGACTTGGAATATTCGCCTTAGCAGGAAAAACCTGGAATGTTCCACCAAACAACTATTACGGTCCACGCGTTCTTACTGATGGAGCCGGTGGCGGTGTTGTCGGTGCCATTGAAGATGATGGAGTTGGTAATCGGAGGCCGTACGCGGTGAAATTCGATAACTTCGGAGTCGTGGCAAATGGTCAAACGATCCTAACGGGAGGGTATCGTAACCATTCTGATCTAAGGGTTGGATTCGATGGTGCCAACAATCTGTATACCATGACCCGAGCAGATTCGAGCAACATAACCTCAATTGTTCTAGCGCAGTATTATTACACATCCGCCATATATTCATATGCCTCCATCCAGTACAGTTCCTTCGGTGGATACGATCTCAATCACCAGGATTCCAGAATGGGTGCTGGGACTCCGGCCTTGTTTACCTATTCTATATCTACGGGTCTTAATCAGCCGTATAACGTGTATTTAGGACAGTATCAGAATGGCCCCTTGGCGTTCACACAACCGGTTACAGCTCATGCCGCTGGCTCGGGTTATAATTCAACGATGCCCGCGATATCTCCAGATAGCGTAGTTTCTCAAGTGACCAATAAACAGGGATTTCTCCTCGCCTGGGATACCGATTATCTCGTTCCTCCCAATCCACTCTATCACAAAGTTGAAACTGACCGATACAAGGTTACTTCGGGTGTCTATCCGAATTTGACCGCTACTGCTGAATTCGGTACTCCGATCGTCCTCGCATCCGGTCTGAGCGCAGCCACCTATCCGGATATCGCGCGGGTGACAAATCCTTCTCCGAATTACGGACCCTTCGGTGTCGTGGTCTGGGAGGGCGGTGGGGAGAGCAGTCAATGCAATCCTGCTCGTCCGACCGAAATTTATGGTCAATATGTGCTCTATGATGCTGCAGCGATGTATCCGGGTACGCAGTGGACTCAGGCAGAGATGATCGGTCCGGGAGCTGGAAACTATCAACAGACGCATCCGATTGTCAATCCGGGCCTGCCCAACAGCGTGTCGGTGTACTGGTACGACAGCCAGACCGGAAACAAGGGCATCATGGGAACCCGATTGCCGGAATTGGATGGCGCTATCGCGTGGGCGAAGAATCCGGAGCGGCATACCGAACCGAAGTTCCAAACCACACTGTCGATCACGGGTATCTGGCCTCAGCCCGCGAGTATCAACACATCGGCGATTCAGGTGGGTATCACGGGCAGACAACTTGAAGATGTCACGCTTGATGTCTTTGATCTTCTCGGTCGGAAAATAGCTACCTTGTATCGTGGGCTGATGCATGAAACAGGACTCGTGGTACAGTTCACTCCATCGGAACTTGAACTTCGCTCCGGTGTCTATGTGCTTCGACTTCATGGCGATTCACAGCAGGTAACCAAAACCTTTACTGTCCTTCGTTGACGGTGAACGTAGTATCTCTAGTGTGCTCGACATACCGGGATACAGTCGTCGTCTCGTGGAGGGGGTGCGTTGCGCCCCCTCCAGTCTTGAATGATTTACGAAAGTTGCTACCGATAGAGGACTACCTATAATGAAAAAGTCACTGATACAAATTTCCCTCATTTCCTTTATTTCCTTCATTCCCCTCGTCTTCCTACTCAACACAATTCCCATCATAGCCAGCACTCCGGGCGGCATTCCTGGGGACGATCCCACGGAGCTCACCCGCATACACCTGCCGCTGCAGTTCATCGCGAATGCGGGGCAATGGGATGCGGAAGTTCAGTACGGGATTATACGCGGCATGGACAAGGCGGCATTCACGAAAGAGGGGATCGTTCTTTTTCGGCCACAGGAGCGGCCGATGCTGGTGCAGCAGTCGGAAGACCTGCTCACGGGGCAAAGCGGGCTGGGAAGTCGGATGCTGGAATCCTCGGTATTGCGCTTTGTCAATCCCTCTCCGAATATGCGGATTGAGGGATTAAGAGAGATGAAGGCGCGGACGCAATTCTACATCGGTAAGGATGCGAATAAATGGAAAGAGGATGTATCAACGTACCGGGGAATTCGATACAAAAATGTATGGGATGGAATCGATATCGAGTATGAAGAACATGACGGGAAGCTCGTGCAGCGCATTATTGCAGGGCCCGCTGCGGATTTGAACCGAATTGCATTCACGACGAAGAATCTGACAAGCAGGGATATTCAGGCAGTGAAAACAGCTGGTGCCGGCAGTGATTCGGATGGAGAAATTGTCATTTCAGGAGACACAACCAGGGTTCGGCCGTACCGCAATTTCTTTGAAAAAAGGAAAGTGATCGAAACAGAATTCAATACCTATTTCGGCGGAAACGGATATGAAGCGGCACGGGGATTGGATATCGATGATGAGGGGAATATCCATCTCGCTATACTTACCTCCTCGACGGATCTCCCAGTGAAGAGTGCTTTTCAGCCGGTAAACAATCTCGGTGAGCGTATGAATCTGGATAACTATATCATTGTCCTCAGCGAGAAGCTCGAAATGATATTCGGAACATACCTCGGAGGTACCGGGGATGAGTGGGGTGCCGTCCCAAATAGTGGGAATATTGGTCTGGAGAGCAACCGTTTACTTGCCATCGGGGATAGCTCCTCGACCCATTTACTCTGTAACACCATGTCGACGGATTTTCCGATCACGGAGGATGTCATACAAACGAAATTGCCACCACTCACACCGTTTGCGGGGACGTATTGTGCGATTGTGCGCCTCAGCGGTATGGGGAAATTGGATGCTTCCACCTGGCTTGGAAATCCGAAACCATTTCTCGGTGTTGATATCGAGATGGATTCGAGGGATAATATCGTTGTGTTGGGGCTTTGCCGGGGCGAGCAATGGTTCGTAACGCCAGGATCGCTGCAGGATGCATTCATGCCGCCTCCCGGGAATTACGATTCTTTGATGAGTTCTGCGGTCATTGCAAAGATTACGTCCAAATATGATTCGATCATCGCCGGGACTTATCTGTTTTCGATCCCGGGATTTTCAAGTGGGAGCAATATCGCAATACGTCTTGATGCAGGCGATAATGTCATCGTCGTAGCGAGCGACATCGATACCCTCAACAGGCCACCAGAAATTAATTCCTGGCAAAGCCCATTCGCTCGATACTCAGATGCTATCCTTGTGAAAATTGATTCGGACCTCTCAAGGTATATATTCACTACCTGGTTGGGCGGTTGGGCAGAAATCGTTGATCTGGCAATCGATCCGGAGGACAACATCATTCTGGCCGGAAACACAGACTATTTCAACAGAATTCCAGTGGTACGGTCGCTCTCTAGCGGTCCACATGTCGGGTTTATTATCAAGTTCCCACCGGAGGGAGGAGAACCAGTATTTTCCACATACCTCCCATGGACTAACGTTGAAGGCGCAGCTAATAATCCGGTGAGGAATGCAATCCCACTTCGTTGTGGCGATATTTTTGTTCTCAGTTATTCAAGCGCGGAAAACATGTTATTCGAGAGAGCATTGGATACCGTGAGAAGCCGGTTTAACAATGTCTCTTTCACGACACTGGAAGCTGACGGCCAAAGTATTCGATCTTCAGGCTACTGGCATGCAGATGAAAAGTATGCAAAGCAGGATGTTCCGTATGTGGGACTTGCTGCAAGAAATATCTTTGATATAAACTTTCAGGCCTTCAGGCAAGAAAGAAACAATAATCTCATAATGCTTGGAAGAGTGCCTCGAGCGTATGCCGACAGCATTACTCTTCTCCGTGCATTTCAGAGCGAGTACGCGGGTGGAGACAATGATATGTTTCTCATCCGCACCCGCATCCCCGGCTGCGAGATCATGACCTGCGGCATCGACATGCCTGATACCGTGCGCATCTATGCAAATCCCGCGCTCATTTCTCCTGAACGCATCGCAATCGTGGTTGACGCGGCAAACATCGATCCGACGCGAAGTGCGGATGATATCGAATGCGTTATAACACTGCCAGCGGGTCTTGTCCTCGATCCTGCCTCGCAATCCGTCAGACAGCGATATAACGCGGGATTGCTGCGTTCAGGCGAGACCGCGCGCTTCACCTGGACGGTGCGTGTCGATACAAGCCAGATCAAAGAAGATGGCGTCTGGGTCGATGCCGTCACTTATTACCGCGATGCTGAATTTCCACAGGCGGGTGCCCCTGCCGCATCACCGTGTGACTTCTTCCTGCGCTTCGTGCGCCTTGGCGATTTCGAACCCGTCCTCGCCTGCACGGTGGATGCACCTGACAGCCTGTTGCGCAATTCATCTTTCGACGGATATGCGCCTCCAGTGTTTCCGGTGAATTTCAGCATCGAGAATACTGGCAGCGGAGCGCAAATCTTCGCGCGCTTCGCACTCGGCTTTGGCGGAAACATGGGCGGGGCACCGGTACCGCCGACGGATCGCTATCGTCCGGGCACGACACTCGACCCCGGTGCGATTCTTCCGCTGAGCTGGCAGATGCGGGTACTGCGCCGGGCAGATGATCGACTCATGCAGGTCATCGTAACGGGTGAGGATGAACTGGGGAATATTCTCTCCCGATGCACGGATGAGATATTCATTCCAGGCCTTGACCCACTCCTCTGCGAGGCGAGTGGTACAACGCGTGTTCGCGTGAATCCCGAAACAGGAAGCTGGAAACCGGATACGATCATGGGGATTGTGACTGTGCGGCAGGTACTCGACACGACGCTGCAGGACGTCTCCGGTGAAATCGATCTTTCCGCTTGTCGCTATTTGGCCCTCGCAGCGGGCGAGAATCCGCTTCGGGGTCCGATGCGTATGGCTTCCGATGAATCGCAGCAATGGCAATGGGTGATGGAGCTGTCATCGATTCCCACCCAGGTTGTCAATGACACTGTTGTATACCGGCTCCGTGCCGGAAACGGGCGATGGGTGAGTACCTGTACCCGGGTCGTGGAGATCACGCCTTTGAAGGAATTGCTTGATTGCGAGATACAGCTCCCTTCGACGCTCAACGCCTCCGAAGTTGAATCCCGCACCGAGATAGATCTCGATTATACACTTTCCAACGTCGGCACCGTGCCGGTTGATGTCGACCGACTGGAGCTTGCAATTACTCCTGCCAACGCTGGCCTCAACGCTCTCGATGCCATCACGCTGACAGGTATGCAACTAGGCCCCGGCAGCTCACTGCCGTGGAGCGTGCGACTTCGCGCTTCGATACTCCGCGCCGCACGCAATGCCAACTGCACGGTCACTGCTTTCGGCACGAATATCAGCGGAGGCGATACGGTGTTGTCCGTCTGCAGCGCGTCCATCGCCATCGAAGAAGTCGATGGCCTGCGCTGTGCGATTTCCGCAACAGACAGCGTCCGCTTCGAGAGGGATAGTCTGCGCTACGTGCCAGATCCGCTGCCGATAGAACTTGATCTGAGCAATATCCTCGACACCGAAGAAACACTCATCGAAGCCGAGATCGATCTTTCGAATGCTCCGCGCTTCGTACTTGCGGCAGGGGAGAACGCGCTGAAAACTCTCGCAAGCATCGACAGTCACACGACGGCTGGAATCACCTGGTTGCTCACTCCGCAACCGGGTCCGACCGATGAATCACAGGACATCCGCATCCGCTACCGAAGTACTGAGCAAGGTGTCTGGAAGGAATGCAGGAATTCGATCATCATCGAGGCCTGGCCAGAGATCACGGAAGTACTCTGCGCGACAGGCGGACACGATTCCCTTCATGCCGATGCAAAGTACGAGGACATCATTCCGAAGCCCTTCGAAATCTCCTACACCGCAACCAACAGCGGCACGATCACGCTCACGAACTGCACAGCTGCGATCATACTTCCTCCAGGCTTTGCGCTTGCGGGATCAGACAGCATCCAGAGCTTCGGCACACTTGCACCGGGTGAGACAGCCAAGCGCTGGTGGACGCTGACACCTTCCGATCAGCTTTCTGCATTCGGTCCCTACCAGTTCAATTGGCAGTGGAGCAGCGATGAGCAGAGAACAGTCGCCGGCTGTTCACACACCGTACAGCTGGTGCCTGACGCATCCGGTGGTATAGTATTCACACCATTGCATCTGTATTTCGAAGCGGAGATGGGCGGTACATTGCCTGCAGCGCAAAACATCCAGCTCTGGACCGGCAACGGACTCTCCATGCCCTGGACCGCGCAATCCGATATCTGGTACATTGATCTGGATCCTGTTACGGGTGATCATGCAGCGACAATTGCCGTGCGTCCCAACACCACCACGCTGAACAAAGGCATGCACACAAGTGCCATCGAACTTGCGGGTACAGCACAGAATCTGCCGAAACAGATCGAAGTGGAATATCTGATCACGAGTCTGACTGGAACAGGCACAACCCCGGCACCATCCTCGCTTTCTCTCGGGCCTGTCTACCCGCATCCGATTCCCTTGCAGGGCGAAGCGCGCATCGTCATCACGCCCCTGAATGGAAGCACCGCCCGTATCACGCTGCACGACCTCCTCGGCCGCGAGCGCGCCGTTCTGCATGACGGCGTTATAACGGAGAGCGAGGTCCTGATTCTGCGCCCCGCAGTGCTGGGACTCGAGCCCGGCAGCTACCTGCTGCGCCTGCTTGCGCCAAGCGGCATGCAGAGCCGGATGGTGACGGTGGTGCGGTGAGGACGATAGGGCGATAGGAGAAAGCGCGTGAGGACGCCCACCCCGTAGGTCGAAGACTCGCCGTGGCGAGGGCGAACCACCTTCCATACTGCACCGAACGTTCGATACCTATGGATGCGGACAACCGGGATGGCGTTTCGTCCCCTTCGTCGGTTCGCCCGGAACAGATTCGCGGGCAAATACCGGTTCCGCCCTTTCAGGGCGGGGGGAGGAGGTTTGGGCGCGCCGCAACCCAGGGCACCTGCCCCGTCTCCGCTACGCTCCGACGTGGCACGTGGCCTGGGCTGCAACAGTGCGCGCTTTCAGCGCGTGACCGTGCTCGCAGCATCCAAGGG
>JBATDG010000120.1:0-7301 GCA_049663345.1 Bacteroidota bacterium | reverse complement strand
AAGCAGAGCGAAGGCGGGTCCTGTTTGCGCGGAGCTGGCGCTCCACGGTCCCCCCGCCGCGCCGAAGCTCTGCGAAGCAGAGCGAAGGCGGGTCCTGTTGCGTGGAGCTGGCGCTCCACGGTCCTGTTGCGCGGAGCTGGCGCTCCACGGTCCTGTTGCGTGGAGCTGGTGCTCGACGGCCCTGTTGCGTGGAGCTGGCGCTCCACGGTCCTGTGCCTTTGTGCGGCTCTTCTACACCAGCGTCAGCAACGTGATTTCCGGGGGACAATTGATGCGAATCGGGAGGCCGACAGTGCCGATGCCGCGGGTGACGTAGAGCTGCGTGGCATCGAGCCGGTACAATCCTTCGACATAACCGGAGATCAGGGCGGCAGGCGTGATCACCGTTCCGAAGATGCGCGCGAGTACAATCTGTCCTCCGTGGGTGTGGCCGCTGACCATGAGGCCCGCGCCGAACGAGGCGGCTTCGTCAAGATAGTAGGGCTTGTGGCAGAGCACTATGTTGGGAAGCCTTGCGTCCAGGCCCTCGACAGCGTGGCGGAAAAGTTTTTCGAAGGGATGTCCGCCGCGGATGTCATCGAGGCCGATCAGAGCCAACTCCTTGCCCTTGATTTCTATCACGGCATGCTCGTTTCGCAGCATGCGCACGCCCGCATGCGCGAGTTCGTTGGATATATAATCAGCGTCATCGAAATAGTCGTGGTTGCCCGTGCTGCCGTACACACCGTACCGTGCCTCGAGTTTCCGGAAAGCATCGCAGACGCGCTCGACCTCCTCGTTGCGGCTCTGTACAAAATCTCCGGGCAAGAGTATCACGTCGGGTTTGAGAGCGTTGATGCGCGCGACGTAGGGGTCGATGTCCGCTTTGGACATGTACGGCCCGCCATGAATGTCGGAGATCATGGCCACGCGCAATCCCCTCAGCTCTTGCGGCAATCGCGGGAGTTTAACCGTTTTATGTACAACTTCGAATTCCTGCTCGGAACTGATATTCCCGAGGGGATTCGAAAATGTAATAACAGTCAGACCGGCTGCGCCCTGCTTGAGAAAGCGGCGGCGGCCAGGATCGACGATCTGAGAATCGCTGTTCGGAATGTTTGTTGTGTCTTCAGCGGACTGCATGAACATCCGGCGCTGGTGAACGAAAGGTGGCGTGTACGGAAACGGGCATCCATGATGCCCGAATTCCTATAACACAAACTTCCCGCGCCCCGTGCCCGCAGACCTGCGATACCTGAGGTCAGGCTAGAAACGCACAGTTAAGCCAATCATCGTTTGAAGCATATCCGTAGTGGATTTCATGGCATTTTCGCGGCGAAGCACCGGCACGCCATTTGCATCGAAAGTGATGGAATCCTCGCCGAAGTACTCGGCTTCACCGCCGTACAGGAAGCGCACCTTGAGATCAAGCAGAATTTCAATGCCCTCACCCGGGATCTCCGTCTCGCCTCTGTGCAGCAAGTACATAATACCGCCGCCGCCGCCGTAGCTGAAGGCGACATCGCTCAAATTGGTGCTGCCTGCAATTTCGCTGTCTTCATAGCGCTGGTCTTCCACCGTCGATTCGGTCCAGAATACATGCAGTCCGAGCAATCCTTCGAAATACGGACGAAACACACCGTCCTGCGGCTGCAGACGTAAAAAAACGTGTCCCGTGGCGATGTTGTTTGAGGTAGTCAGGTCAACGTTGACAAGCTGCACCGTGCCGCTGAACGGCACATTAAATGTGCGGCTGCCGTAGGTGGCGAAAGTTCCGGCAAATCCCGCAGCGAGCGGCATTCCGGGAAGCACGTAAGCACCCTCCAACCCCAGACCGTAGCCGACTCTATCCGACGTTTCCTTGAATTCTCCCTGCGGGAAGGTTAGCATGAAATTGATTCCGCCCATCCCCTGACCGATGGTGAATTCACCTTCCTGGGCGAACATCGGGACAGTGCAGGCGGAGAGCAGCAGCAGGAATACAATGGTTTGACGCATGTTCTTCATTTGAATCTCTGAAAATAGTGGAGAGAGAAAAGTAATGAAATCAGGAATTTCTCAAAAATCCTTGCAGCGGATATAAAGCTGCTGGAAGCGATCTCCCAGCGGCTGTTCGAAAGGTTGCGGACACCGTTTTCCGTTGCGAATGGTGAAAAAACTTGGGATCTTTAATGATGGCTTAATCTGCCTGTGTGTGATTCCGACCATTCTGATTTACGGAGTTTTCATGTCCCGATTGTTTCGGCTGCCTTCGCTTTTTTTGGCGGGGATGTATACGTGCACTATAGTCATTTTGTTACTCGTCAACGGTCGTCCCGGCTTTCTCGATGAGCAGGGAGTGTCGCTGGATAAAAGCGAGGCCTGGCGCGAATCGGTGAAAGCGTTGGAGTATTTTTACGAACAACGATCATACGGAAATCCCGGCATCAATATCGGTGAACGGCTTCTGCAGGCTTGGGAGGCGGTTGCATTCTCACCTCAAAGCGCGATGATGAAGCCTTTCCCCGCTGCAAATTCCTGGCGGCTGGAAGGTCCTGCGAATATCGGGGGACGAATGCGCGCGGTGCTCTTTCACCCGACGCAAACGAATATCATATACGCCGGAGCAGCATCCGGAGGCGTATGGAAAAGCACGGATCTGGGCCTGAACTGGCGTCCCTTAACTGACGCGATGCCGCGCCTGGCGGTCTCGGCCCTGGCAATCGACATCAACAATCCGGATATCCTTTTTGCAGGAACCGGCGAGCCGCTCGGGACCGGTTTCGGCCGCAGCGGCGGATCGCCTTACTACGACGGACTCGGCGTCATGCGCACCGACGACGGCGGCGAGACCTGGAATTTCCTGCCCTGGCCCACTGAAAAAAGCGCCGTGCATCGCATCGCCCTGCATCCGCAATCTTCTGATACCCTGCTCGTTGCAAGTATCGACAAGCTGTGGAAAAGTACGGATGGCGGGCAGAACTGGATCAGCGCGCTTAATGGACACATCACCGAAGTGCTGTATAAGCCGGGCGACCCTTCTACCGTTTTCGCTGCTATTGGCGATCAATACGGCGGCTCCAGCAATGGCATTTACATATCACATTCGGGCGGCGATCCGCTGTCATGGACACGCCTCGATAACAATCTCCCGCCAGGAGACTCCACCGCGCGCGTCGTGATGAGCATCCCTGCTTCGAATCCCGAGCGCATATATGCGGCTATCGGACTCAATCGGCGAAAAATTACCGACGGCGATGTGGATTTTAAAGGCGTCTTCGTCTCCAACGACGGCGGCGCTACCTGGGGGCGCGAGCTCAGCGCCATTTCCAATGATTTCACCCGCGGGCAGGGCTATTACGATTTGACCATCATGGCGAATCCGTCCAATCCCGACATCGTTTTCCTAGGCGGCATTGACATGCATCGCAGCATCACGAAGGCCGATGGGTTCGCTAAAATGACGCATTGGGAGTACCGCGTCACGGATCCGAAAAATCCTGCCTACGTGCATGCCGATCAGCATTATGTAGCATTCAAACCCGATGATCCGAATACCGTCGTCATCGCATGCGATGGCGGAATTTTCCTCAGCAGCGACGGTGGGTCGAATTGGTTTGACAGAAGCAGCGGATTGGTAACAACGCAATTCTACGGCATCAGCTATGCGCCATCGAATCCGAGCATACTATATGGCGGAACTCAGGACAACAGCAACATGCGGCTATCGACGCCCGGACAGACAAACTGGCATTATCTTGGCGGCGGAGACGGTGGACGAATGGCCGTCGATCCGAAAAACAACGACCTTGTGTATCTCACAATCAACAGCACCCCATACCGCACGTTCGACGGAGTGAATTTCCAACCCCTCGTGACCGGACTCAACGGCTACCGCGGGAATTGGGTGCGTCCCATGGTGCTTGATCCGAATGGCGACCGGCTGTATACCGCGTCTGATTGGGTGCATCGTCTGAGTCCCGCGAAGGATGCTACAGGCTGGCTCACCGTCAGCCAGAAAAAACTTGTTCGCAGCAACGGCGTCATTACCGATCTCGATATGCCCGAGCCCAATCCCCGCTGGATGTATTCCGCTTCGAGCGACGGCAAGGTGTACGTCTGCGAGAATCTGTTTTCCCTCGACACGGAATGGTTCGAGGCAAGCACCGGACTCCCCAATCGGTGGATCAGCGATATTCACGTCGGCTGGGGCACCCTGCGCACGGTTTACGCCGCACTTTCCGGCTACGGCAGCAGCCACGCCTGGAAGACAGTCGACGGCGGCAATACCTGGATAGACATCAGCGGAGATCTCCCCGATATTCCCGCAAACTCGATCATTCCTTCCCGCACCGATTCAAACTCGGTATTCATCGCGACCGATCTCGGCGTGTGGTACACGATCAACGGCGGTGTGAACTGGAAGCAGTTCGGCAACGGTCTTCCGAATTGCGTGTGCTATGATATGAAGCTGACAACAGACAATCGTCTGGTTGTCGGTACTTACGGACGAGGAGTCTGGTCGACCGATGCGGTCACCAGCATCGGTGCTGAAGTCCCCGCAGCCGGCGGACTCACGCTCGATCCGGCCTGGCCCAATCCCTTTGGCAGCGGCATCGCTTCATCATCCACGCTGCGCTTTTCACTTCCATCATCCGGCAGTGTACAGCTTCTGATTTACAACAGCGCAGGACGCGTAGTGGCCACTCCCGCTAGCGGCCGATACGAGGCCGGCAGCCACTCAGCCACATTCGCCGCAGGCAATCTCCCGGCAGGAACCTATCTCGCAGTGCTACGTGCCGGCGAAAAAACTGTTGTGCGGAAAATTGCGCTGATACGTTAATCTTCAGAGGATGAGCCTTCCTGTCTTCGTCCCGCAATGCGGGCCTACGCCGCGGCAAGCAGGCTCGTAGAAGTGTAACCACAGATTTCACGGATTTCACAGATTGGATTTTTGGAGGATGAGCCTTCAGGCTCGTCATTTAAGTGGACGAGCCTAAAGGCTCATCCTCCAAACACCTGATTCACCGCCCGAATTTATTCTTCAAATCATCCAGCGAATATTTCGGTTCGGTGGGTGCCTGCTCCTTTTTCCCCTTTCCCGTGCTTCCGTCCGACAACGGCTGTTTCTTCATGCTCAGCGCGACGCGCTTAAGCTTTTCATTGACCTCGACGACGGTGACGCTGACGATCTGTCCCACTTTCACAACTTCTTTCGGATCACGGATAAAGCGATCGGCCAGCTGGGAGACATGCACCAGGCCATCCTGATGCACACCAATGTCGACGAAGGCGCCGAAGTTCGCCACGTTGGTCACCACGCCCTCAAGCACCATCCCGGGTTTGAGATCCGAGAGTTCGGTGATGCCTTCCTTGAATTCCGCATAGCGGAAGCTGGCTCGCGGATCGCGTCCGGGTTTTTCTAGCTCGCGCATGATATCGCGGAGAGTGGGTTCGCCGACTTCGTCGGTGACGTAGCGCTTGATGTCGAGCCCCTTCACTTTCGCGGAAAGCTCCTGAATATGCTCCAGTGAAACGTCCAGATCCCGCGCGATGGTCTCCACTATATGATAGCTCTCGGGATGAACGGCAGTGCTGTCGAGCGGCTGCTCGCCATCGCGGATTCGCAGGAAGCCGGCGGACTGCTCAAATGCCTTCGGGCCGAAGCGCGGCACTTTCAGCAGTTCCTTGCGGCTGCGAAAACCACCGTGTTCGTTTCGATAAGTGATCACGTTTTTCGCGACGGCCGGGGTGAGTCCCGCGACATAGCTGAGCAATTCTTTCGACGCAGTGTTGAGATTCACTCCCACAAAGTTCACGCAGCTTTCAACAGTTTCATCCAGCTTCTTCTTTAGAAGACGCTGATCCACGTCGTGCTGATACTGTCCGACGCCGATAGACTTCGGATCGAGTTTTACAAGCTCGGCCAGGGGATCCATCAACCGCCTCCCGATGCTGATCGCGCCGCGCACAGTGAGGTCGAGTTCGGGAAATTCCTCGATGGCCACATCGCAGGCGGAATAGATCGACGCACCGCTTTCATTGACCATGACTTTCACGGGCATGGGGTCCATTCCCTTGATCACTTCGGCGACGAACGCGTCGGTTTCGCGACCCGCCGTGCCATTGCCGATGGCGATAAGCTCGGTTCCGAAGCGCTCGATCATATCCCGAAGAGTTTCCACCGCGCTCAGGCGCTTGTAGTCGCCGGTGTGAGGATAGATAGTCTGATTCTCCAGAAACTTTCCCGTGCGATCAATCGCCACGACTTTGCAGCCCGTACGGAAACCCGGATCGAGAGCAAGGGTCGGCTTCATTCCTGCAGGACTCGACAGCAGCAGTTCCCGCAAATTGTTTTCGAAAGTCTGGATCGAAGCGCTATCCGCGACCTGTTTTTTCTCAAGGCGCACTTCCCCGATGAGCGTGTGCTTCATGAGCCGTTCGAAAGCATCCTTGATCATCGATTGATAGTAAGCACGAACTTCCGCTGCCCCGCCGTGGGATTCCTTTCCCTCGAGCCAGCCGACGACCTGCTCCTGTTCAAATTCCAGATCGAAAAACAGCACGCCTTCGGTCTCGCCGCGGCGGAGGGCCAGCATATTATGCGCCGGGATGTCCCGGACGGGCGCGCTCCAGTCGCGGTACATTTCATATTTCGTGCTGCCTTCGGGGAACTCGTCTTTGACGCGCGAACGGAACAGCCCCTGCTCTGCCATAAAGCTGCGGACATGCGCACGCAGCTCGGCTTTCTCCGAAACCTCCTCTGCGAGAATGTCGGATGCACCTGCGAGGGCTTCCTGCACGCTCTTGACTCCCTTCTCTTCATCGATAAATTTCATTGCCTCTTCGTCCATCGCGGCAGTTATGACTTCAGGCGCATTCAGTGCGCGGATGAAGTCGGCCAGGGGTTCGAGTCCCTTTTCCCTTGCGATGGTTGCGCGAGTGCGCTTTTTCGGCTTGTAGGGAAGATAAAGGTCCTCCAGCTCCGTTTTCTGCATGCAGGCCTCGATTTGCGCCCGCAATTCATCGGTCAGCTTGCCCTGTTCCTCGATGGATTTGAGCACGGTGGCCTTGCGGTCCTCGAGTTCCGTCAAATAGTCATTGCGTTCGACCATATCACGGAGTTGAATTTCATTGAGTTCGCCGGTGCGCTCTTTGCGATAGCGTGCGATAAAGGGCACAGTGCCGCCTTCGGCCAGCAGAGCGAGCGTATTCATTACCTGCCAGGGCTGCAGGGAAAATTCCTGTATGAGGATCTCGGAAATATTCAGCATGGATCTATCCCGTTTTGAAAATCATGTACAGCAATAAAAGATAAGCGCGAATCCTCCCCCGCGCAAACT
>JBATDG010000119.1:0-14579 GCA_049663345.1 Bacteroidota bacterium | reverse complement strand
AACGGAGCTGGTGTCGTTGTGGGTTCCAATGCAATCGATACGTTGGATGAGGGCTGCACTATACAGGGCACAGCCATCGCACTGACGAATATGGGAGGAGCCATCTACAGCAATTCCACCAAGTCCTTAAATGTTTCGGGGCACCTGCTGTCTTATGGGAACGGACCTATTCAGCTGATCCGTGACGAATCTACCGGCAGTGCCATGTATCCCGTGTCCACGGCGATCGACGTCGCATGTAATTCGCAGGAGACCCAGATCGACGAGTGTGCCTTTGATTCATTCTGGCGCGGTATGCGTGTTGAAGATGCCATTGTTCGTGGTGACGCGGACAATGCATTGCCCGTCGATGGTGGCAATAACAGTATCAAGGCCACGACGTTCGGTCTCATGGCCATGAATCATGCTGAAATTAATTTCGGCATGAATTTTTCGGACACATCCAAGGAAGCGCTCAACGAGATAATAATCTCAACGCTCGGCTATCATGCGGCAGTTGACGGTACCAGCGATACCTACGCACGACAATGCTGGTGGGAACCGTACAATAATGGCTCCATTCCTCCCCTGAGCTTCATCGGGGTCGTTCAATGGACCCCGCCATTGTATACAGATCCTATCCCGCTCACGGGAAGTGGCGGTTCGTCACTCACCAAAGTCAATGCTTTCTCGAAATCCACTACCTCGCCTCCGCCTCTGGATCTGCGTGGGCAGGTCCGGGCCGCGCTGGCACAGCAGAATCACGGAAGCACCCGGCATCTGATCGGCCAGTTTCTCCAATCAGCGGCGTCCTCGACAGCGGATTTCAAGCTGCTGCGCTTCCTGCATCGCGCTCTCAGGAATGCTCATGGAAGGGGAGGGATCGATTCCCTGCTGACGATCTGTCTGACACGGACGGACATGGAATCAAAACTGCTCGCGTCGGATATCGCCGCCGAGGACAGTCTCTATACCGATGCGCTCGGGATACTGAACGCATACAGTTTCGCCGGATCGCCTACACTTCAAAAGCGGGTGCTGGTACGCAAGGCGCTGCTGTATCCCCGTGCCTGGCGGGGCGGTTATCAGGATGGCCTGCTTGCTCTCGACTCACTTCGCTCCCTGAATGACAGTCTGCTTCTGCCATTCATCGACTTGTATCCGGTTCTCTACAGCAGACTCTCTCATCCTGAATCACCGGCAATGCCCAAACGGGCCGGGCAAGACCTGATCGACCGCGTGCTCCCTTCCGGCATTGATGTCTGGCCCAATTACCCGAATCCTTTCGCCGACATCACCTCCTTCACATTCAAACTCGGTGAAACGACGCATGTGCGTCTCGCAGTGTTCGATGCGATGGGCCGCGAAGTGACGGTCGTCGCCGATGCGGATTATGAGCGCGGTGTGCATTCAGCAGTGCTGCATAGTGGCTCATTGCCGAACGGCCTCTATTTCTACCGCCTCACCACCGATGCTGGAGTGATTCAACGGAAGATGATGTTGCTGCGATAATATCCACTTCCCTCAAATGCAAAACGGCCCGATTCTCATCGTGAGGATCGGGCCGTTGCCAACTGAACAGGTTTCGACGCTTATTTCTTCCCCGACCGCCCCGGCTTGCGGATTTCGACACCGTCACGGCAGAGGATGCATTCGTCCTGTTTATAAGTGACGACATCGAGCGTCATCAGCGCGCTGGCGGGAATTCCAAAATCGACCTTGCCGCCGCTGCGATCAACGAGGTAGGCAAGACCCACGATCTGCGCACCGGTTGCCTTCACGCATTCGATGACTTCGAATATGCTGCCGCCGGTGGTCACTATATCTTCTACCAGCAGAACCCGGTCCTCAGGTGTGAGCGTGAAGCCGCGGCGCAGCACCATCGCGCCGTCGACGCGTTCAGTGAACATTGCACGCAGGCCGAGCTGCTTGGCTGTCTCATGTGCGAGGATGATTCCACCTGTGGCGGGACCCAACACAACCGTCGGACGCTCGCTTCGCCATTCCTCCGCAAACTCCCCGCACAGCTGCGCCGTCAGCGCCGGAAACTCCAGCACGCGAAACTTCTCCACGTAATGCGGACTGTGCAATCCCGACGTCAGGACAAAATGTCCCTCCAGAAACGCACCGCAGTCTTTGAACATTTCGAGTATTTCGTGTTGGGATTTGGGCATGAGATTCACTCCGGAAGATTATAAGGACGAATAGCTAATGGCTGATGGCTAATGGCTGATGACGAATAGCTAATGGCTAATGGCTGATGACGAATAGCTGATGGCTAATGGCTGATTTCGGAGAAAATATACGCACGATCTGTTGAAGCTGAAAATCCCAGACGCTGATATCTTCAATGAGCCATTAGCTATCAGCTATCAGCCATTAGCCATTAGCCATTCCCAATCAGCCATAAGCCATTAGCTATCAGCCATATATTCTACAGGGCGCTTTCAATCTCCCGCGCCATACTGATATCCTTCTCCGTGATTCCGCCTTCGCTATGGGTGGACATCGCTATCGTCACTGTGTCGTAGCGAATATCGATGTCGGGATGATGGTCGGCCTTCTCGGCGAGGATGGCGATCTGCGTGACAAAGCCTATCGCGCGGTGGAAGCTCGGGGCTTTGAATTTCTTCGTGATCTGACCACTCGCGACTGCCCAACCGGGCATTGTTGCTAATTCTGCTGCGATCTGCTGTGCATCAAGGACGGACATGAGATATTTCCTTTTCGGGTGAATGTCATTCTGATATTGGCACAACAACCGGAGGGGTCGTATGGTTCAGGCGCGAGTGAGGAAGGGGGCCGCCCTTTCAGGGCGGGGAGAGGGTTTAACGGGGACCGCCTGACCCAGGGCTAAGGCCCTGGGCTATGATCTGCCGCCCCTTCGGGGCTCTCGCCATTCGATTTCGCCCTCGCCATTCGATTTCGCCCTCGCCACTCGATTTCGCCCTCGCCACTCGATTTCGATCTCGATCCTCGATTTCGATCTCGATCCTCGATTTCGCGCTCGGCCCGCGCTTTCAGCGCGAAGAGGCGGAGCAGGCGCTCCGCCCTCGATTTCGATCCTCGATTTCGATCTCGCCTCTCGCAATCGCAATCGATTCTCTTATTCCTCTTCAACCTCGGGGAGGTCGGAGAATGCTTCGCAGCTCTTGACGGCTGTGTCGAGGTGCAGCATCTGCTGCAGCTCTGTGGCGAGGCGGCGCTGCTCGTCGGCATCGTGCGCGGCGCGCAGGGCTTCCTTCAGGCGCTCACGGCGCTGCTGCACGTGACGGTGAAGGAGCCGCTTGTAGGCGTCGAGGAGAAGGAGCCGGTTGTCGGTGGGACGCACGACCTGCTGTTTCTCCCAGCGCTCACTGATGGGCGCTCGCTCGATCAGCATGTCGGCAAGAAGGGAGTGCATCGCGATGTCGTCTTCGACGTACGACCACAGCGCGTCGGTGCGGATATGACCGTCATGCTCCTCCTGTTCGAAGAGCACGTGAAGCAGCTTCTGCATGCGCTTGTCGTGAAAATGACTGCTGCGCACGCTGTGCAGCACTTCGCTCTGCATTTCGGACGGGGCCTGAAGCAGCAGCGTGCAGAAATCCTTTTCCTCTCTCGGGACTTCACCGGTTTCGGGCGCCTCTTCTTCATGCTGGGGAATGAGTTCGACGGGACGCGCAGCGGGACGCTCCCTCTTCTTGCTCCGCAGCTCCTTTTCCAATTCCTGGTACAGCAGGTTTTCGTAGATGCCGTATTTCTGGGCGATGTCGTGAATGTAGAATTCGCGGCGGATGGCGTCATCCATTTTCGCCACGAGCTCCACGATGCGGCGTACGACCTGCGTCTTGCCTTCGGGGGTATCGAGCCCGCCGTCGGCCTGGAAGCGCGAAGCGACGAAATCGACAAAGGACACCGCATCACCTATGCGCTCGCGTACTTTGTCTGCGCCGTATTTGCGGACATAGGAGTCCGGATCTTCTCCGGCGGAGAGCTGCACGATGCGCGCATCGCAATCGGATTCGAGGATGACGTCAATGCCGCGAAGCATGGCGCTCATGCCGGCCGAGTCGGCGTCGTAAAGGAAAAAGAAATTGCGCGTGTAGCGCGAAAGCAGATAAACCTGATCGGGCGTGAGTGCGGTGCCGCTGGTGGCCACGACGTTCGTGATGCCTTCCTGATAAAGGGAAATCAGATCGGCATAGCCCTCGACGAGTATCACAGCATCAGCGTCGCGGATGGCGCGATGCGATTGTGCGAGTCCGTAAAGCACCTTGCTCTTGACGTACACCGGGGTTTCAGGGGAATTGAGATACTTCGGCTGCTCGTCCCCTTTTAGCGTGCGTGCGCCGAAGCCGAGGACTTTTTTGGACACGCTGAAAATCGGGAAAACCACGCGTCCGCGAAATCGGTCGTAGGCGTTGCCGCCCTCCTTTCGGACGATGAGTCCGGTGAGCTCGAGCATGTCTTCGCTGATTCCCTGCGCCCGCGCATGGTTGAGAAAATCATGCCAGCTGTCGGGAGCGAAGCCGAGTCCGAACGTGCGGCGGGATGCGGCGTTCCATCCGCGCTTGTCGAAGTACGCGCGTCCCACTGCTCCGGCTTCCCCCTGCAGCGTGTCGTAGAAAAAGCGCGCGGCTAGACGGTTGGCCTCATACATTTCCTCGATCTCTTCGCGGGATTCCGGCCGCGCCGTTCCCTCATGCGTGATGAGAATGTTGTAGCGCTCGGCAAGTATTTCCACCGCGTCGATGAAGGAGACTTTCTCCATCTCCATCAGAAATGTGATCGCGTTGCCGCCCTTTCCGCAGCCGAAGCATTTGAAAATGCCGCGCTCGGGATTGACGTTGAAGGAGGGAGTTTTCTCGCGATGGAACGGACAAAGGCCGGAATAATTCCTTCCGGACTTCCGTAAACGTACGAAGCCGCTGACAACATCGACGATGTCAGCGGCCGCGCGTACTTCCTCGATTTTCTCTTCGGGAATTCTCATTTCAGCAGGATCATCTTCCGCGTCAGTGTGCGGCCTCCGGTCGTGAGTCGGGCAATGTACAGACCATCCGTCAAATCGGCGGCGTCAAAGCTGACCTGCTGCCTTCCCGCATCCATCATGCCGTCGGCCAGCACCCGCACTTCCCTGCCCAGCGCATCGCAGACTGCAAGTCGCACATGCCGACGCTCGTCGAGCCGGTAGCTGAGCATGGTGGTGGGATTGAAGGGATTCGGATAATTCTGTTCAAGGGCAATGTCCGCAGGCGCAGGCGCATTCTCCACACCGGTAGGAACGACGACCGGGAGATTCGGATTGTATCCGACGACCGCACGGATGAACAGAGCCGCCGAAGCGCCCTGCGTCGCCAGATCATTTCGATTACCCGCCGATTGCGTGGCGATCATGTAGCGCCGCGACCGATCGAACTCGGGCTGATTGGGATTGAGCAGCACGCTGAATCCGTTCCACAAACCCTGCCCCACGGCGAGCTTCTGTGTGGACTGCAGCTTGACTCCAATAATAAAGTCGCGGCGGGGAGAAAAAATGATCGGGGGATTGAGCTTGACAGCGAGCACGTCGCGCGCAGCGGCGGCAAGCGGATCATTAAATCGGATATTCGGACTCGGGAACCCCGCATCGCCGAGATTCACCTTGTAGGTTTTCTCCAGGCTGATGAGCGAGGGAGGCACCGTCCCGTTTTCGAAGACGAACAGCAGAAGTGTGTCGTTGCCGGTCAGCGCCTGAAACTTGACGACGCTGAAGCCGACCAGCACTGTGCTGAGCGTGCATTTTTCAGCAGGTGAAAATCGTGTATTGAAGATGACATCGAGTTCGCCCGGGAAGCGCGTCACCGCGACGAGATTTCCGTCGACGATGTCGTTCAGTCCGTCATACTGCAGCGTATCGGTCTGGGCCGAGGCCACTGTCCACAGGCTGCAGAAAAGTACGAGCGTTGCAAAATACTTCATGGGGACTCCTGCAAATTCTGATGCATGCAAACGCAAATATACGGAATATCCGGGCTTCTTGTCAGCTTATTCGGCTTACTCAGCTTGTTCAGTCGCCATCTGCTCTGCTGCAGCGGCGAGCTCAGCGGCGGCCGCTTCGGCGGCCTGTTCCCGCGCCTGGCGGTGCTGAAGGGCGTGCTTGACCAGCTGAATAAACAGAGGATGCGGATCGATCATGCGCGACTTGAGCTCGGGATGGAACTGCGCAGCGACGAACCAGGGATGATCGGGAAGTTCGATAATTTCCATCAGCATTTCATCCGGCGACGTGCCGCTGAAGACCAGTCCCTTTTCTTCAAGAATCTCGCGATAGGCGTTGTTGACTTCGTAGCGATGGCGATGCCGCTCGGTGATCGCTTTCTTGCCATACGCTTCGTACGCCTTCGTACCGCGCTTGAGCACGCAGGGATAGCCGCCGAGACGCATTGTACCGCCCATCGTCTGGATGCTCTTCTGCTCGAGCATCAGATCGATCACGTTGCTCTTGGTTTCTCCGAACTCGGTGCTGTTGGCATCAGCGATACCGCATACATTGCGGGCAAATTCAATCACTGCGCATTGCAGTCCCAGGCAGATGCCGAGGAAGGGCATCTTGTGCTCGCGCACGTACTGCACGGCCTTGATCTTTCCTTCGATGCCGCGTTCGCCGAAGCCCGGTGCGACCAGCAGTCCGTCGACGTCCTTGAGATATTTCGCGGCGCCGTGCTTCTCGATATCCTCGGAGTGAACCCAGTCGAGCTTCACCCGCGCGTTGTTTTCGCCGCCGGCGTGAATAAACGACTCGATAATGCTTTTATAGGCATCGTGATACTCGGCATATTTTCCGCAGAGAGCGATATGCACTTCGTGCTTAGGCTCCTTAATGCGCTTGACCATGCGGGTCCAGCGGTCGATTTCCGCGTCTTTGGGACGCATATGCAAAAGACTGACGACCTTCCTGTCGAATTCTTCCTTCCTGTATTCGAGCGGTACTTCGTAGATGGATTCCAGGTCGAGCGCCTCGATTACGAAGTCGGGCTGGATATTGCAGAAAAGACCGATTTTTTCTTTTATTGACCGCGGCAAGGGACGATCGGAGCGGCACAGCAGCATGTCGGGCTGAATTCCCAGCTCCAAAAGCATCTTGACCGAGTGCTGTGTGGGCTTCGTTTTCAATTCGCCGGCAGAGGGAATAAACGGCACGAGCGTCAAATGGATGATGATCGCGTTGCGTTTCCCGACGTTGAGCACGAACTGACGCATGGCTTCGAGAAAGGGCAGGCTCTCGATATCGCCCACCGTACCGCCGATTTCGGTGATGATCACATCGTAGTCATCCTGCTTGGCGAGCCTGGCGAAGCGGTGCTTGATCTCATCGGTGATATGCGGAATCACCTGCACCGTGGCGCCGAGATAGTCGCCGCGCCGTTCCTTCTGGATGACATGGTTGTAGATCTGCCCCGTCGTCGTATTGTTGTCGCGCGACATGTCCTTGCCCAGGAAGCGCTCGTAATGCCCCAGATCCAGATCCGTTTCCGCGCCGTCCTCAGTCACGTAGACTTCCCCGTGCTGGTAGGGACTCATCGTACCCGGATCGACGTTGATGTACGGGTCGAATTTCTGAATGGTCACGTTGAGGCCGCGGCTCTGCAGCAGCATGCCGAGAGACGACGCGGCGATTCCTTTTCCGAGTGACGAAACAACGCCGCCGGTTATGAATACGTATTTGGTTTGCTTCGATGAAGACATGGGGAAATCGGATTTTGTGGGTTGGGGTTAGGCAAAAACTACAAAATCAAGGTAGAGAAATACGACGGGTGAAACAAAAATGAAGCTGTCGAAGCGGTCGAACATCCCGCCGTGTCCGGGAAGGAGTGAGGATGAATCCTTTACTCCCGCGTCGCGTTTGAGCAGCGACTCGATCAGATCGCCTATTTGTCCGAAAGTGCCGACGATCGCACCAATCACCAGCGCCTCGGGAAGGGAAAGGTAGTCAAGCACGATGTATTTCGCAGCGGCCATAGTGCCAAGCGATGCGGCGAAGCCCCAGATCGCGCCTTCCCAGGTTTTGTTGGGACTCACGCGGGGAAAAAGCTTGTGCCGCCCCATCGCGCGTCCGCCGAAATACGCGGCGGTATCGCACATCCAGATGGTGGCGAGCAGCGCGATGACGGTGAAGCCGCCCCAGAAGTCGAGCTGCGCATACTGCGCGGCACTCAGATCAGCGGTACCGAAGATCGGACCGACATGAAACTCGAGCACGGTGAAAATTTCACGGATGCCCACGGCACAGCCGAGAAAGAGTCCGATATACAGCGTACCCATCACTGTCATGCCGATGTTGAGCAGCGGTGAGGGAAGTCCGCGGAACAACTCATACAGCAGCGCGGCGGACATAAACAGAATGACAATCCAGATGAAGGCCTGCCACTGCATCGGCCAGGGAATGCCGCCTCCTACAAGAGCGGGAATGTCGGCGCTGAGCCGTTCGTGGAGAAAGACAATGAGGAGCGCGATTCCTGCCGCGATCATCAGGCCAGTCTGCGGCGCGGCGCCTTTCGCACGCGCCATCGCCGCAAACTCCACAAGCGCGGCGGACATCACCACCGCGACAAACAGCGCCCAGGCGTAGCCGCCCAGCCAGGCGAGCAGCAGCACGCCGGGCATTACCGCTAAGGCAAAGAGGACACGCGTGCGCGTATTACTCACGCATCGTCCTCATCATCTCCATCCATGTCGGCAAGGCCTTCATCGGCGAGAAGAGCCATGATGATTTCCTGCGCATCTTCGAGCTGTGCGCGCGGCACCATCACATTCACGAGCGCCAGCATGCCCATGTTTGTGAAATACACATGGTCGTGCTGATTGAATACGGTGGCGTGAATGCCGGCGCCTTCGAGATTGGCCTTGATCATCGCGGCTTCATAATCGGTCGAAGTGGTGTAGGCGACGACAAAGCCCTGATGCATGTTGAGGTGATCGTCGTTTTCGCAGAAAAGCCGTCCGTTTTGTTCTGTGCTGCATTCCTCACACACGGGTTTGCCGCAGACTACGCAGCCGCCGATGGCTTGGACGTCCGGATGGTTATCGCACTCGGGCGCTTCGTCGGCAGGACTATTCGGGAGGAAAATTCCGCAATTGTCGCAGAAGGTGTCGTCCTTGGTGACGAACTCCTCGCAATTGGGACAAAACAGCGGCTTGCCTTCGACAAGCGGGATCAGGCAATCGGTGCATTCTTTCGCATCGGCCTGAAATTCGGTATGGCATTGAGGACAGTACGGCATAACGTTTCCTCTGTGTTTGGAATAACGAGTCAGTTTGTTGCAGCGGGGTCGGATGATTCCGGACGCGTCAGCTTCCAGAAGTACACGACACAGGCCGCGAAGACCGCGAGCGCAACCGCTCCGCTCAGGGCATATGTGCTCAGTGAAGGATCTCCGCCGGTGCTTTCCGCTGGCAGCAGGTTTTCACTCTTGAAGAAATAGATCGCAACTACCGCGATGGTATTGTTCGTCGCATGTGCCGCTATGGCATAGACGAGGGAATTTCCGCGCCAGGTAATGACGCTGAAATAGGTACCCAGCAGTGCGAGCGGAATGAAAGTGACCGGATTCAAATGAAAGAACGAGAAAATTGCGCCCGAGAACAAGAAGGCCCAGCGCAAACGCATCTTTTTTTCGAAAGAAAATTGCACTGCGCCGCGAAACAGCACTTCTTCGCAGAGCGCGGGAGTGAGCGCGACGACGATCCAGACGCCGATCGCCTCAAACGGCGAATGCATGGCGAGAAGCTGTCCGTACAATTCCTCAAGCAATTTTTCGAAGGCATCGAGAATCGGAATCATGAAATCCGGCAGCAGGTATTCGCGCATGACGAATTGCTGAACTTCGACCCAGGCCTGCACGACAAACTGCAGCGCGATGACGGAGACCACCACCACGAGCAGCGGCTGCAGCTTCGGCATATTGAGGCGCAGTACTTCGCGCACTTTCCAGCCCTGGAAGCGCAACAGCAGCACTGCGGGCAGCATCAAGAACAGAAGCTGGGAAACCACCGTCACCACGCGAACGCCGACAACGTGTTTCCCGGTATCTAGTCCGAAAAGCAGGTAGGTGATAATCCCGCCCATGATTTGATAGGCCACGAAGGTCGCCACCACCAGCAGGAGTGCGAATCCCACCGGATGAAGCAAGGGAAATTCAGTGGCCTGCCGCCATGAGGTAACAGCCGACGGAACGGAAATCGTCTGGTCCGCCGGGGAGTCGCTTTCGTCCCGGCCAGTGGCGGACCGATTATCGGACCCGGTTATCGGCTGTTCGTTTTCAGTCATATCCCGCGGATCATGCTCCAGCATCGGCGCTCCCCTTCAGTTGTTCGCTGACCATGGCCGCAAGCAGCGGCAGCATGATTTCGTGATGGCCGGTGAAGACGAAGCCGCGTCCCGATCCGAGGGTGGGACGCATGACCACATTCACATTCGGCCGGTAATGCTGTATCATATCGAAATTCGCTGCGGAAAATCCGCGTGCCTCGTTCCCGAGATTCCGCACCACGGTCAGAGCCTTGAGAAAAACCTCGGGCAGAATCACGGCGGAACCGACGTTCATCACCACGCTGTGTGCGCGCAAGTCCTTGACCGAATGCGCGAGTACGCGGAAATCGCGGAAGCTCATTTCCCCTGTCACCGCGCCGTTCATGGACGGCTGCTGATGCACGATATCGGTGCCGATCGCTGCGTGGACGGACACCGGCACTCCCAGCCGTACGCCGGCGGCCATGATGCTGTACTGCAGATGCGGTGCGGCGGAATCGATAAGTCCTTGCCCGAGCGCCTCAGCGAAACCGCATTCCTGCGTTTCAATTGCGCGGGCCAGGGTACCGTTGATGAAGTCGCCCGTTTCCCGCCACATGCCGAAGCTGCCGTCTTGCAGATTTGCGGCCACATCTTCCGAGGTCACGCCAAAAAGTGCGGATTCGGAGTCATGAATCGCGCCGGCGCTGTTCATTGCCACATGCGTGACGATGCCGCGCTCCATCATATCGATGACGACCGGGGCGAGTCCCACCTTGATCACATGCGCGCCCATCATGAGAATGACGGGTTCTTTCGCACGCGCGGCGGAGGCCACAGCGGCGGCGAATTCCTTAAGTTCCTTTGCTTTGAGAATGGCAGGCAGCGAATCGACGAAATCGGCGAAGCTGCCGCCGGCGGGGGCGGGACGCGCGCAATCCTGCAGATTGACCTTGCTTGTGCGCAGGGTCACGGACTGTGTTTGAATCTGGCTGAAATCGAGTTGTGGAAACATGACGGGTCACCGGATGTGCAATGCAGACGAGTGCCGCCTGCTCCCCGTAAAGTACGAAAAAACGGATGATTCAGGACAGAGGGGAGGCGCCAGTTATTTTATTTTCGCACGTATGGGACCATTGATCCCCTTGTATTCGATCAGTTCGGAAGTGATGGACCCGATGGGAATTTCCGCATCGACCTGCACGGGAATGCGGCGTTCGTCGTCGGTCATCCATACGAGGATGCGGCCGGAGGCCTTGAAGAGTCCGCCCTCTTCCATGATCGGTTCGAGTACGATGGTGCGGAAGGTCCCGGCCTCCACATCAATAGTTTCCTTGCGGTGGTAGATGACCGTGAGCGTGTAGGTAGTGTCCTTATAGAAATTCTGCAGTTCCACCCGCTGACCCGGCTTCATCTTACTGAAGTCAAAGCTGCGCATGTAGTAAAAAGCAGAAAGAATATCCTGCGTGAACGCCGGCAGCGGATACTCGCCCTCGGTGGTATAGGCCTTCTGCGCCTCATGATCGAAGCGGGCGCTGAAGTCGCGCTTATAGCCGCCTTCGCGAATGTGCTGCTCGAATTTCCAGGGGAAGAGTCCCTCGGCATCGATATGCGTTTCATAGCGGTCGCGCACATAATAGAGGTTGTCGAAAAACGGCTTCGACTTGACAAGGAACTTCACATTATAGCACTTGCGGCCCTTCTGCCAAGAATAATTCGGAATGGTCATCATCGCCTGGCCCGCGGTGATGAAGCCGTATTTGACGTCGAAGATCAGTTCCTCTCCCACGCCGAAGGCCTTCTGATCGACAGTGCGCAGCGGCACCGGCTGCGCCGCGCTGCCGCCTGTTTTCTGTGCGAGCAATGCGGGAAAAAGCAGCGTAATCTGCAGAAGGATAAGCGAAGAATATATGAGGGTTTTCATGAGTAGAGTCCTTTTTTTGCTACTCATGGTACGCGATACGCTCATTCATGGTTCCCGATTTGTGACCTGCTATGCATTCTCCGAAATTTTCGCGACAGAGGCAAGGGGAAATCGCGTCCGGGCTTTGGCGTGCCCACCTCAGCGCACAACAATCACCGGCCGCAGGGACAGCATTCCGTTGCTCGCTAAGCGGAGTGTATAACGCCCGGGAGGGAGTCCGGTGAGAGAAAGCATGTACTGCACATCTGCTTCCGTGCCGGCGATGCGCAGGTTGCGCACGAGGGTTCCGGATGCGTCGTAGAGTTCGAGCAGCGCATCCCCGGCAGTTGCTGATTGCAGCTGCAGGCGGACGTAGAGAATGTCGCGTGAGGGATTCGGCCAGGCGGCGCTGATCAGGGCCGCATCCTTCAGCCGGAGCAGCGGATTGCAGATGCCGTCGATCCACAGCAGGGCGGAATCCGCACCGGCGTCGGCACAGCAGTCGGCGTACATCGTCATGCTGTCCACCCGTACGTGAGTGCGCACGGGGGAACGATCCCCTTTCACCGCAAATTGCAGCCGGGGTAAAAGCGCCGGCTTCCTGCTTCGCGTGTAGAGAGAAAGCATGGCCGTACCGGCGGTTTCATCAGCCAGGATATCCCAGCTATCGCCGTCGCCATCAGCGACGCTCAGGATGCGCAGATGCGCGGCATCCCAGCGCAGGCGGGCACGGAGCAGGATAGGAATATCCGTCACGGGCAAAGGAATCCGGAGCGGTATGTCCGCTATACTCCCCGACGAAGCCACGGCCACGGTGTCGAATGCGTAGGCGAGCGTCTCGACACATTGGCAGACGTCCATCGTGTCTGAGAAGAGGATGATGGTGGTGGGACAGCCCGCGATCAGCGTCAGACTGTCGAGCATAAGCGGCACGGGACGGCTGCTGTCGGCCGCGATATGGCGCAGTACCACGCCGATGAGATTTCCTGCTGCCATACCGGGGGACACACGTTCGGCGGAGAATTCCAGCACCCCCGGCCGCAGCTGCCGCAGACGGGCACCGGTATTCTGCGTGATGGTACCGACGGTAACCGGCATCACGGGCGTGACATTCAGCAGCGCCGGATCGTAGCGGATGAGGAAACGGAAGCTCAGTTCGAGTCCGATGTGCAGACCCGGCTCCAGGGCGATATACACGATCTCGCGTCCCCCGGGAAGTATGCGCCGGGGAGCCACGATGCGGGCGCGAAGCGTATCCGCGCGAAAGGGTCCGGCGAACACGGTGTCATCGACAGCGGTCTCCGTTCCCAGCGAGGCGCTGAGCTGCAGGAAGCGCAGACTGTCGGCGCAGCCCGTAGCCTCATAGGAAATCGTGCAATAGGGCGAGACAATTTCCCCGGCGATCGACCGCAGAATGCCCGCGATGAGGGCGGGAGAGAATATGCGCCAATAGCGTCCCCCGGTCTCACGGGCGAGTGCCGAAAGGATATCATCCGAAAGCTCCGTGTTGCCGAAGCCGATGATATATAGGCGGATGCCCGCCGCCTGTGCCTTTGGTATCAGTTCCTGCCATTGCACGCTGGAGGCATTGTCCACTCCATCAGTGAACACGATACAGTATTTCTTTCCTGTGCGTGCCGCGAGTTCGCCAAGTGCCAGATCCGTAGTCTGATAGATCGGCGTATTGGCTCCCATCGCGAGAGCGGAGACCGCTGTATGCAGTGCGGTTTTATCCGTGGTGAAGTCCAGCACCCGTTCCCCGCCGTTGGAGAAATGATAGATCGCCGTGGCGTCGGTATTTCCGAGGCTGTCCACAGCGGCATGCGCTCCGGCTTTCAGGCTGTCGAACGCCGCGCCGCTGAGGCTGCCGGAGTTGTCCAGCACCAGGGCGACATTATTCATCACCGCGCTGTCGGGACAATCCACATCCAGCGTCATCGCGAGTCCATTCTCCAGCAGCGAAAACGCCGCCTTCCCCGGCTGCGGCAATGCCCTACCGCCTTTCGTGACCGCGACCTGCATCCGTATCTGCGGCAGCGCCTGCGCATCGATGGAGTGAATGCGTACATCCAGCGGCTGGGCGAGCAGCGACTGGCTGACGATGGCGAGAAGGATGAAAGTTAGTCTGAGCATGTCTATTCGTTATATGTGATTGCGGTTTGTCGTAAAGAGGTGAAGGGGTAAAGGGGTAAAGCCGGCTTTACCCTTTACGTCTTTACGTCTTCACGAATTCCTGCTTCACCTCTTTACCACTTTATCTCTTTACGAACGTTTTACAAACCACCGCGTCCCGGACCACCAACCGCAGCACATACACTCCCGCTTCGACTCCCCCGGCCGACCAGGAGACCGTGCGGCGAGCGGCGTCGCTGTGGCCATCGAAAAGCACGGCGCGGCGGCGACCGAGAAGGTCGTAGAGTTCGAGACGCGCGCTGCCGGGCTGGG